>NZ_JALJWP010000001.1:2075000-2722500 GCF_024169245.1 Pseudomonas koreensis | reverse complement strand
CGATGCAGCGCTTGGCCGCCAGCGCGGCTTCTTTCTGCACGCCAAGAATGCCCCAGAGCAGAACGTTGCCTTTGCGGTCGGCCCTCTGCGCATGAATCACGGTGACATCGGGGCGTACCGATGGCACGGCCGCCAGCACTTCGCCGGTGAACGGGCAGGTCACGGTTTTGATCAGCGGGTTGACCTTCGGCAGGTCGGAACCGGCGTAGGCACGCAGCACCGCGAACGGCAGGCCGGACGCGCCGGCGACATAGGCATTGGCGAGGTCGGCGTGACTGTGTTCTTCGATTTCCAGCGCGTGCGGCCATTGCTTCTCGACCGCGTCACGCAGACGGTGCAGCGAGCCCACACCCGGGTTGCCGCCCCAGGAGAAAATCAGTTTGCGCGCGCAACCGGCGCCAATCAGTTGGTCGTAGATCAGGTCGGGCGTCATCCGCACCAGCGTCAGATCTTTCTTGCCTTGACGAATGATTTCATGACCCGCTGCCGTAGGGATCAGGTGAGTAAAGCCTTCGAGGGCGACGGTATCGCCGTCGTTGACGAATTGCTTCACCGCGTCGTGCAGCGAAAGGATCTCAGCCATGGAGCGGGCTCCTGTTCTTGTAAGGAATCGCCAGTGATAAAAAGGCGCGAGGTTCAGCGCCGGAGTCACTGAAGATTAAGCCTGGGAAAATCGCCAAACAATCCGATAATCGACTGAGTGTTCGTTTATCGAACGGATTGTTGCTTCCCTATCGGTTCGTGTCGCCTGCAAAAGATCGCAGCCTTCGGCAGCTCCTACATTTGAAATGCATTCCCCTGTAGGAGCACCGAAGGCTGCGATCTTTTCGCTCTAAATGAAAATATCAGGTGGCATCGGCGTGACTGACCATGCCCTTGATCAGCACCGCCGCCGTGGCCAAACCGGCCGGGATCACCAGTGCGGTCAGCACCTGCTCGAAATTCCAGCCGAGGCCGAGCAAAGTCGCGCCCATCCACGCGCCGAGAATCGCGCCAAAGCGGCCGATGCCGAGCATCCACGACACCCCGGTCGCGCGGCCCTGGGTCGGGTAAAAGCGCGCTGCCAGCGACGGCATCGCCGATTGCGCGCCGTTGACGCACATGCCCGCCACCAGCACCAGCGTCGCCAGCAGAGTGATGTTGCCCAGGCTCTGCCCTACCGCGTAGGCAAACACCCCGGCGAGCAGGTAGAAAATACCGATGACCTTGTGCGGATTGAAGCGGTCCATCGCCCAGCCCACTCCGACCGCGCTCAACACGCCGCCAAACTGGAACAAGGCACCGATGAACGCAGCCTGCTCCATGCTCGCGCCACTGTCGCGCATCAGCGTCGGCAGCCAACTGGTCAGCAGATACACGATCACCAGACCCATGAAGTAGGTCAGCCACAACAGCAGTGTGCCGGTACTGTAAGTGCCGGAGAAGATCACCGCGAAGACATTGCGCGCCTTGACGGTTTTCTGTTCCGGCACGCTGAAGCTCGCAGCCTGGGCGACGGTAACCGGGTCGATCGGCGCCAGGGTCTTGCGCACTTTGTCAGTGCCACGGTTGCGCACCACGAGATAGCGCGCCGATTCCGGCAGCCAGAACACCAGCACCACAGCCAGGATCAGCGGCAGGATCCCGCCGATCATCAGCAATGCGTGCCAGCCGAATGCCGGGATCAGTTTTGCCGAGATGAAACCACCGCCGGCCATGCCGAGATTGAAGCCGCAGAACATGCTCGTCACCAGCAGCGACTTCTTGCGCTCCGGGGTGTATTCCGACAGCAGTGTCGTGGCGTTGGGCATCCCCGCACCCAGACCGAGGCCGGTCAGGAAGCGCAACACCAGCAGTTGTTCGACGTTGGTGCTGTACGCCGAGGCCAGGCTGAAGCCGCCGAACAGAATCACCGCACCGACGAGTACGACTTTTCGTCCGAAGCGGTCAGCCAGAGGGCCGGAGCCGAGGGCTCCGAAGACCATGCCGATCAGCGCGGCGCTCATCACCGGGCCGAGGCTGGCGCGATCGATGCCCCAGTCCTGTGACAGCGCCGGGGCGATGAAGCCCATCGCGGCGGTGTCGAGGCCGTCGAGAAATACGATCAGGAAACACAGGATCACCACCCGCCACTGATAGCGCGAGATCGGTTGGGCGTTGATAAAGGTCTGCACGTCGAGGCAGTTACCCACAGCGGACTGAGGCTGGTTCATTATTTTTATTCCACGCAAAAAACGCAGTCGAACGGCGGCCGGCCAGAACAAGGCACGGTCACAAGAGTAGAAGGTTGTAATCAGGCGTTGCGCGGGACCCGGCAACAACGGGTGAAACACAGACAGACGGAAATCGGGCGCATGATGAGTTGCCTCTTGTCATTATTATGGGGTCGACAGTCCGGCGGGCTCATTCACATCAGCGCCGGATGACGCTGCCGCGACATTAATGATCCGGGGGTTTTAGCGTCAATTCGATAAACGCAACACTGTGCGTTTATCGAACAGGTTCATCAGGCAAACAACTGCGCACTGAGGTCGCGACTGGCGCTGAGCAGGCCCGGCAAAAAGCGCTGCTCCAGTTCGGCACGGCTGACCCGGCCAGCGTGGGTGCTGACATTCAGCGCCGCCACCACTTGCCCGGAGGCGTCGTACACCGGCACGGCGATCGAGCGCAGGCCCTGTTCCAGTTCCTGATCGACAATGCACCAACCCTGCTGACGCACCTGCTGCAAGCATTCGAGCAAAGCGTCGGGGGTGTGAATGGTGCGACTGGTCTTGGCCACCAGTTCAGCGTGGTCGAGGTATTCGCCCAGTGACGTGTCGTCCAGCGCCGCCAACAGAATGCGCCCCATTGACGTGCAATACGCCGGCAGCCGCCCACCGACCGAAAGGTCGACCGAGATCAATCGTTGAGTGGTAGCCGAACGAGCGATATAGAGAATGTCGTCGCCCTCCAGCGTCGCCATGTTGCAGGCTTCGTGCAGCTGCTCGCTCATGCGGTCGAGATAGGGCTGGGCAGAAACCGCCAGTGGCGTCGAGGACAGATAGGCATGGCCGAGGGTCAGCACCTTGGGCAGCAACGAATAGGTGCGACCGTCGGTGGTGGCGTAGCCGAGCTTGATCAGCGTATGCAGGCAACGGCGCACGGCGGCGCGGGGGATTTCCGTGCGATGGCTGATCTGCGCGATGGTCAGGTGGCGCTTGCGCTCCTGAAATGCCTGCACCACCGCCAAGCCACGGGCCAGCGAGGTCATGAAGTCCGGATCACCGGTCAGCGCCTGAATGCGCTTGGCCGGCGAGGCGACGATGGGCGGCGCCACCGACGTGAAGGAGTTGCGCATTTGATCGTTCATTTCTTGTCCTTGTCCGGCACGCATCAATGCCTAGTCAAACGGCTCGCCACGCGATGCACAAGCACCGGGGCATCAACATTGGGCGATTATCGAACCGCCGACCGATAATCGCAATCCAGCGCGATGCCCTCCTCGTCAGCCTTGAGGCGACTTAATCGATTCTGCGCGCAACTTAGTTGTTCGAGTTAATGGCGCCAAAAACAGAACGCCTGTTCTACAACGCTGTCTTTTCACTTAACTAGCGAAGAAACTTGCCAGCCACAAAACCATCACACATTCAGAACCGTTTTTAACTTGGCAAAGATAGTCATTCCCGAATCGACCGCTATAATGCATCCTGATCGCGACGCTTTAATCAAAAGCCCGCGACTTGCTGAAACGAGGCCCTTCGTCTCAGCTCCGGCCAGCGCCCGGCGCCCATTACACATGCAACGCCAGCGCTCGCTGAAACAGGAAACTGATGCTGCGTCAGTTTTAATCTGGTGCCGTAGCCGCCTGTAACACGGAAGTCTTGATCGCCTCTGCAATGTTTCCCCGCCTGTAAAGGCTGTGGATGACTGGCGGGAGCGCGCAATTGACTCGTTGCAGTGTGTTTCACCGGATAGTCAATTCAACTCATACAGGTAGCACCGTGACGAAAGACGAACTGCGCGCGGAACTAGAGCGCCAGGAACAACGTTACAAGGAAGTTTACGGCGGGGAAGTCACCACCTACGCCGCTCAGCCGGAACCGGAACGCAAGGCATGGCGCAAGCGCCCTACCGTTCAGGATCAAGTCTTCAAGCAGGAAATCGAAAAGATCGAGAAGGGACTCAAAGCCGAAGAGCCATGATCCACGGCTGTTGAACATTCCAGAGTCGGCGTCCACCCGAGCATCAGCGCGGTGGCAGGACGACACCTCGCGCGCCCGCTACCCGCGGGCAGCGGCTGCATCGCTATTGTGTGGCTCAAGAACGAACGTCCCACAGGTTTCAGAGATATTTCAGACAAACGTTTGAGGCGCCAAAGCGCCGGGAAAACGGTGTTGAAAATCCATTTTCCTTAGAAAAATCAATCAGTTGAAAAACCCTTCGTGACACCTGGATTTCACGCCCTGCAACAAATTAAATCGAACAAGGGTGAGACCAGTGAGCAGACGGGGCATCGATTTCCTGTCTTTTCTGGCATAATCGCGCCCCCTTACGACCGGGTCAGAAAACCTTCATGATCGATTTATTCAGCGGACTGGATGCTTGGGTGCTTGTGAGCCTCTTGCTCGCCCTGACGTTTGTCCTCGCCTTCGAGTTCATCAATGGATTTCATGACACCGCTAACGCGGTAGCCACTGTTATCTACACCAAAGCCATGCCGCCGCACCTGGCGGTGTTCTTTTCCGGTGTGTTCAATTTCCTCGGCGTGCTGCTGGGCGGCGTGGGGGTGGCGTATGCCATTGTCCATCTGCTGCCGGTTGAGCTGCTGATCAATGTGAACACCGGCCATGGCCTGGCGATGGTGTTTTCGTTGCTCGCCGCGGCAATCGCCTGGAATCTGGGCACCTGGTACTTCGGTATCCCGGCTTCCAGCTCGCACACCCTGATCGGCTCGATCCTCGGTGTCGGCCTGGCCAACGCATTGATCAACGATATCCCGTTGAGAGATGGCGTGAACTGGCAGAAAGCGATCGACATCGGCGCCTCGCTGGTGTTCTCGCCGATGGCCGGCTTCCTCATCGCCGCGCTGGTGCTGATCGGCCTGAAGTGGTGGCGCCCGCTGTCGAAGATGCACAAGACGCCGGAACAGCGCCGCAAGATCGACGACAAGAAACACCCGCCGTTCTGGAACCGTCTGGTCCTGGTGATCTCGGCCATGGCCGTGAGCTTCGTGCACGGTTCCAACGACGGCCAGAAAGGCATCGGCCTGATCATGCTGGTGCTGATCGGTATCGTCCCGGCGCAATTCGTGCTCGATCTGAACAGCACCACCTACCAGATCGAACGCACCCGCGACGCGACCCTGCACCTGAGCCAGTTCTACCAGCGCAACGCCGATTCGCTGGGTGAGTTCCTCGCCTTGGGCAAGAGCGTGGAAGGTGACCTGCCGGAGAAATTCCGCTGCAACCCGCAGCAGACCGAACCGACCATCACCGCCCTGCTGCACACCCTTAAAGGTGTAGCGGACTATCATTCGCTGTCGTCGGACAGCCGCATCGAAGTGCGTCGCTACCTGCTCTGCCTGGACGACACGGCGAAGAAAGTCGGTAAATTGCCTGGCCTGGAAGCCCGTGAAAAGGCTGACCTGGACAAGCTGCGCAAAGACCTGACCACCACCACCGAATACGCACCGTTCTGGGTGATTCTGGCGGTCGCCCTGGCTCTGGGTCTGGGCACCATGGTGGGCTGGAAGCGTGTGGTGCTGACCATTGGCGAGAAGATCGGCAAGCAGGGCATGACCTATTCGCAGGGCATGTCGGCACAGATCACCACGGCCAGTCTGATCGGCATGGCCAACATTTTCAGCCTGCCGGTGTCGACCACTCACGTGTTGTCTTCGGGTGTCGCCGGGACCATGGTTGCCAATAAGAGCGGCCTGCAGGGTGGCACGGTGAAGACTATTCTGCTGGCCTGGGTGTTGACCCTGCCCGCGACTGTGGCGCTGTCGGCCGGGTTGTTCTGGTTGGCTTCGAAGGCTTTGGGTAGTTGATCGATTGCTGCTTGTGAAGGAGGCGCGATTCTTTGGAATCGCGCCTTTTTCGTTTTGGGATTGGGGGCATATCCGTTTCTGGGGGTGCTGCCGCTGGCGGTTTCGCTCTTACAGCGACTCACTTTTCCAGACGCCGAAAAGTAAGCAAAAGGCTTTGCCCCGGCGTACGGCCCGCTCGCTGGGGCTCGGGGTTCCTTCGTTACGGGACCGATCCGGACGCAGCGGCTCCGGTTTGCTCCGCTGCACCTACACTCGCTGTGTACGACTGCGTCGTACGGTCGCTGCGCTCCCACCCCCGGATCGATCCCGTAACGAAGCCTGCCGAAGGGGCAAAAGATCAAGAGCAGAAGCAAAGCAAAAGCCAGATCAAGAGCCCCTCACCCTAACCCTCTCCCGGAGGGAGAGGGGACTGACCGAGGTGTTTAGGCGAAATACGCCGACATGAGATACCGAGTCGAATGCAAATATGCAGAAAATCAAAAGCCCCCTCACCCTAGCCCTCTCCCGAAGGGAGAGGGGACTGAACGAGGTGTTTGGGCGAGGTACGCCGACGTGCGATACCGCGTCGAACACAGATTTTGAAAAGCCCAAAAATCGGCCCCCTCTCCCTCGGGAGAGGGCTGGGGTGAGGGCGAACCCAACACAGATCCAAAGCAGACCACACGCTTTTCACCACTCAAAACAATGAGCGCAAGCTCGAGTACCGCTTTTGATCTTGATCCACAGGCGACTTCGGAAGGCTGAGCGGAGGGATTGATCCGGGCGTGGGAGCGCAGCGACCGTACGACGCAGTCGTACACAGCGGAAGGAGGTGCAGCGAAGCAAACCGGAGCCGCTGCGCCAGGATCGATCCCGCAGCGAAGGAACCCGAGCCTGCGAGGGCCGAACGCAGGAGCTAGCGTTTTTTGCTTACTTTTTTAGGCGCTTGTAAAAAAGTAAGTCGCCGTCAGGCGAAACCGCCAGTAGCCGCTACCGAAGCAACGGATATTCACCCAACCCCCCAAGAGCCTGGTCGGCCCAAAGGCCGCCAAGGCACAAAAAAAAGGGGCAACCGAAGTCGCCCCAAAATGCCTTGCGTGCCCATCAAATCCAGAAGAACTCACTTGCGCCGCTTATGCGCATCCTTCCAGATAAAAAATCCAAACCCTGCAAAAAACAGCACCATGAGCCCCACCGTCAGAACCCCGGCAAACACCACGTTATCGAAAAACATGACTGGCCTCCTGGCCCTGCTTTGCTGCGATGGACTCAAATTAACAAACACACAGGCGCACATATTGACCAGGATCAATATCCGCAACGAAGGGAAATAAAGGAGGGGAAATAACTGACCTGCATCAATGGATGCGGCGGGAGATCAACGCTTTTTCGGTTTGTTCTTCGACTTTTTCCTGGTTTTTCCCAACGGCATCGCCTGCTCGAAAGCCTGGCGCACTTCGTTCAGGCGCTTTTCGTTGAGGTCATGCACACGCTTGGCGCGTTCGGTGCTGAGGTCGATCAGTTTGTCGTCTTGGCTCATGGCGTTCGGCACATCGCAAAAGAGATCACAGCTGCCGTCACCGACAGGATTGCGCCAATCATGCCGCCTGGCGCACGCGCTGACCAGTCACAGCTCAAATCTCGATATCGACCCACAAGCCCTGACGCGGCTGATCGTCTATCAGCGGCACCACCGGCACAGTGTTGTCGGCGTTCAGTTCAGTGCCCGGCACGGCGAGATGCTCTTCAGGATCCTCATCCGCCTCGCGGCGCCGACGATCACGTTCCTGCTGGCGGCGCTGTTCTTCTCGCGCCAGCAGCCGATCCTCTTCCGGATCACGCTTCTGCAGGTCGATCGTGCTTTCGTTGGAGCTCTCCTGCACCGGCACCACCGGCGGAATGTCCGGCCGCTGGCGGATCGGATCCTGCTGGGAAGTGATCGGCACAGCGCTCAAGGGGAGCATGGGTGGCAACATATGAAGGTCTCCTGTCTGCAGGCTATCGGCTGGGGTGCAGGCGCCTTGAGCCGCCTGTCGTAATTGTGTGATGCACCTCGCACCCGTAGGAGCTGCCGCAGGCTGCGATCTTTCATGGGACAACGCAAAACCCAACTGTTCCCACAGATCAAAAGATCGCAGCCTTCGGCGGCTCCTACGCCAGTAATCTTTGGCCCTGAAGCCGTCATTCCGTTAAGATAGCCCGCTTTTTCAAGGTGGGAGTCAGGCAGCATGGCGCAGCAGTATCAACCGGGGCAACGCTGGATCAGTGACAGCGAAGCAGAGCTTGGTTTAGGCACCGTTCTGGCACAGGACGGCCGCTTGTTGACCGTGCTTTACCCGGCCACTGGCGAAACCCGCCAGTACGCGCTACGGAATGCGCCCCTGACCCGTGTGCGGTTCTCGCCCGGCGACTCCATCACCCATTTCGAAGGCTGGAAGATGACCGTGCAGCAGGTCGACGACGTCGACGGGCTGATGGTCTATCACGGCCTCAACGGGCAGAACGAAGTCGTCACCCTGCCGGAAACCCAGCTGTCGAACTTCATTCAGTTCCGTCTGGCCAGCGACCGTCTGTTCGCCGGGCAAATCGACCCGCTGCCGTGGTTCTCCCTGCGCTACAACACCCTTGAACACACCAGCCGCCAGTTGCAGTCGTCGCTGTGGGGCCTGGGCGGCGTGCGTGCGCAGCCGATCGCGCACCAGTTGCACATCGCCCGTGAAGTCGCCGACCGTATCGCCCCGCGTGTACTGCTGGCGGACGAAGTGGGTCTGGGTAAAACCATCGAAGCCGGTCTGGTGATCCATCGCCAACTGCTCTCGGGCCGCGCCAATCGCGTGCTGATTCTGGTTCCGGAAAACCTTCAGCATCAGTGGCTGGTGGAGATGCGCCGCCGCTTCAATCTGCAGGTCGCGCTGTTCGACGAAGAACGCTTTATCGAAAGCGATGCCACCAACCCGTTCGAAGACACGCAACTGGCGCTGGTCGCGCTGGAGTGGCTGGTCGATGATGAAAAGGCGCAGGACGCCTTGTTCGCCGCCGGTTGGGATCTGATGGTGGTCGATGAAGCGCACCACCTGGTGTGGCACGAAGACAAGGCCAGCGCGGAATATTCGCTGGTCGAGCAACTGGCCGAAGTGATTCCCGGCGTGCTGCTGCTCACCGCCACCCCGGAACAACTCGGTCAGGACAGCCACTTCGCGCGTTTGCGCCTGCTCGACCCGAACCGTTTCCACGACCTGGCCGCCTTCCGCGCCGAGAGCGACAACTATCGCCCGGTCGCCGAAGCCGTGCAGGAACTGCTCGACAAGGGCCGTCTCTCGGCCGAAGCGCACAAAACCATTCACGGTTTTCTCGGCAACGAAGGCGAAGCCCTGCTCACTGCCGTCAACGATGGCGACACAGAAGCCAGTGCCCGCCTCGTCCGTGAACTGCTCGATCGCCATGGCACCGGCCGCGTGCTGTTTCGCAACACCCGCGCCGCCGTGCAGGGTTTCCCCGAGCGCAAACTGCACCCCTACCCGCTTCCTTGCCCGGACGAATACCTCGAACTGCCGCTGGGCGAACACGCCGAGCTGTACCCGGAAGTCAGCTTCCAGGCGCAGCCGGACGCCAGCGAAGAAGAACGCTGGTGGAAATTCGATCCGCGCGTCGAGTGGCTGATCGATCAGCTGAAAATGCTCAAGCGCACCAAAGTGCTGGTGATCTGCGCCCACGCCGAAACCGCGATGGATCTGGAAGACGCCCTGCGCGTGCGCTCCGGCATCCCGGCCACGGTGTTCCACGAAGGCATGAACATCCTTGAGCGTGACCGCGCCGCCGCCTACTTCGCCGATGAAGAGTTTGGCGCGCAGGTGCTGATCTGCTCGGAAATCGGCAGTGAAGGTCGCAACTTCCAGTTCGCTCACCATCTGGTGCTGTTCGATCTGCCGGCGCACCCGGACCTGCTCGAGCAGCGCATCGGCCGTCTCGACCGGATCGGCCAGAAGCACATCATCGAACTGCACGTGCCGTACCTGGAAACCAGCCCGCAAGAGCGCCTGTTCCAGTGGTATCACGAAGCGCTCAACGCATTCCTCAATACCTGCCCGACCGGCAACGCCTTGCAGCATCAGTTCGGCCCGCGTCTGCTGCCGCTGCTCGAAGAAGCCGATGACGGCGAGTGGCAAGCGTTGATCGACGAAGCGCGCGCCGAGCGTGAACGTCTCGAAGCCGAGCTGCACACTGGCCGCGACCGTCTGCTGGAACTCAACTCCGGTGGCGCTGGCGAGGGTGAAGCGCTGGTAGAAGCGATCCTCGAGCAGGACGACCAGTTCGCCCTGCCGATCTACATGGAAACGCTGTTCGACGCGTTCGGCATCGACAGCGAAGACCACTCGGAAAACGCCTTGATCCTCAAGCCGAGCGAGAAGATGCTCGACGCCAGTTTCCCGCTGGGCGACGACGAAGGCGTGACCATCACCTACGACCGCAACCAGGCGCTGTCGCGCGAGGACATGCAGTTCATCACCTGGGAACACCCGATGGTGCAGGGCGGCATGGATCTGGTGCTGTCCGGCTCGATGGGCAACACCGCCGTCGCGCTGATCAAGAACAAGGCGCTGAAACCCGGCACCGTGTTGCTCGAATTGCTCTACGTCAGCGAAGTGGTCGCACCGCGTTCGCTGCAACTGGGGCGCTACTTGCCACCGGCGGCGCTGCGTTGCCTGCTCGACGCCAACGGCAATGACTTGTCGCCACGGGTTTCCTTCGAAACCCTCAACGACCAGCTGGAAAGCGTGCCGCGCGCCAGCGCCAACAAGTTCATCCAGGCCCAGCGCGATCAGCTGACGCCACGGATCAACGCGGGCGAAGAAAAGATCGCCCCGCGTCACGCCGAGCGTGTGGCCGAAGCACGCCGCCGTCTGGCCGCCGACACCGACGAAGAGCTGGCGCGCCTGACCGCGTTGCAAGCGGTCAACCCGACCGTGCGCGACAGCGAACTGGAGGCGTTGCGCACTCAGCGTGAGCAAGGTCTGGCGATGCTGGATAAAGCGGCGTTGCGCCTGGAAGCGATCCGGGTGCTGGTGGCGGGCTAACCGCCCCGCTCCACCGCTGAAAAAGAAAAGGCCCGCAGCGATGCGGGCCTTTTTGTTCTAGAAGCAAAAGCAAAAGATCGCAGCCTTCGGCAGCTCCTACAGGGAGAATGCGTTCCTCCTGTAGGAGCTGCCGAAGGCTGCGATCTTTTGATCTTAAGCAGTCGCCGCAGAAATTTCTGGCTCAACCACCGCCACCAACCCCTCCTTCATCCGCTGCGCATCCCGCACGAAACAGCGCGACGCGAGAAACAGAAAGACCATGGTCAAAAACAGTGCCACCGGGATCAGGTACATCGCGTCATGCAGGCCGACAGCCTTGAACGCTTCGGTCATCTGCTCAGCGCCCGCCGACAGCATCGCCGTGTGTGCGAAGTGATCCGACAGCCCACCCACGACTACCGGACCTAACCCGCCTCCCAGCAAATACAGACCGGCAAAGAACAACGCCATCGCCGTCGCCCGCAGGCGCGGCTCGACCACGTCCTGAATCGCCGTGTACACGCAGGTGTAGAAGTTGTAGGCGAACAGCCAGCCGACGCTGAACACCGCAACGAACACGCCGATCTCGACGCGCCCGGCATGCAGCGCCCACGCCGTGCACAAGGTCGAGATGATCAGACTGAACGCCGCAAACAGCAGGCGTCCACTGGCGAAACGCTGATGAATCTTGTCGGCGATCCAGCCGCCGAGGGTCAGCCCGACCAGCCCGGTGACGCCGACGATAAATCCGGTGGCGACCGCCGCCTCCTGCAACGGCATGAGGAAATAGCGCTGCAGCATCGGCACCAGAAACGAGTTGCAGGCATAGGTCGCGAAGTTGAAGCACAGCCCGGCCATCACCAGCCACAGGAACGTCGGCACGGCGAGGACGCGACGGATCGGCTTGTCGACTTTCTCTTGCGAAACCTGCACGGATTCCGCCGCACCGCGCTTGGGCTCTTTGATGAAGAACATGAAAATCGCCAGGATCAGCCCCGGCACGGCGGCGATGAAGAACGGCGCGCGCCAGCTGTCGAAGGCCTTGACCATCGCACCGATGGTGAAGAACGCCAACAGCAGCCCCAGCGGCAGGCCGAGCATGAAAATGCCCATCGCCCGCGCCCGACGGTGTGCCGGGAACAGGTCGCCGATCAGCGAGTTGGCCGCGGGTGCGTAACTGGCCTCGCCGATGCCGATGCCCATGCGCACGATCAGGAAGCTCCAGAAACTGCCGACCAGACCGTTGACCGCCGTCAGCGCGCTCCACGTCGCCAGGCCCCAGCCCATCAGTTTGCTGCGCGAACCGGTGTCGGCCATACGCCCCAGCGGCAGGCCGGCAATCGCATAAACGACGGTGAACGCGGTGCCGATGATGCCCAACTGAAAGTCACTGAGGTGCCATTCCATGCGGATCGGTTCGATGATGATCGCCGGGATGGTGCGGTCGAAGAAATTGAACAGGTTGGCGAGGAACAGCAGGAACAGAATGCGCCAGGCATTCGCCGCTTGGGTCGAGTTCTGCATGGGTCCGTCTCTTTATTGTTATGAGGGCTTCACTGCCAGCGCGTCGAGCCCGGAACCTGCAATCTAGTCAGCCGCGCGGGGGCTGTCTGTCATCATTCGTCAGCCTGATATCGGCCCATCGCACTGTAACGAAACGTAAGCCCTTGATAAGTCTGGAATCCCCCGCCATACGGGGCTTTCGCGGCAAAATCCGGCGACAAAAAAATAGTTTCGCGCCCCCCTTCCCAACGCCATGGCAAAGCCTAGAATGGCCGCCGGATCCGTCCGGATCTTCCGATCAATCCCTTTGATACCCCCGCTCATGTCCGAAGCCAGTCCGTGTCTGAATTGCGGTGCCTGCTGTTCCCATTTTCGCGTGTCGTTTTTCTGGGGTGAGTGCTCATCCGCTGGCGGGACGGTGCCCGATGAACTGGTCGCACAGATCACCCCGAGCCGGGTAGCAATGATCGGCACCGACCGCAAGCCGACGCGTTGCACGTCTCTGGCGGGTGAGGTCGGCAGCGCTGTGGCCTGCACGATCTATGACAAACGCTCGAGCACCTGCCGCGAGTTCGAGGCGTCATGGGAGAACGGCGAGCACAACCCTGACTGCGACAAGGCCCGCGCCGCCCACGGCCTGTCACCCTTGCCGCCACACTGGAACGACCTGCCGCTGGAGCGCATTGCCTGAGCCTTAGCGCGAATCGCTATGAGGCTAATGGCAAAATCGTTACCACCAATGTGCCACTACGCCTTGCAGCCGGAAAACCGCCTCTATACTCCCTGCATTCGCCTGCGTTGATTGACGCACGGGCCAAATGAATCCGAGACGGGGCACGCTATGGAGTGGCTTGGTTTGCAGTTTGTTGCCGAGCTGCCGGCGAGCGGGCAGATTCTCCTCGATTGCAGTCACAACCCGCTGTTGGTGATGGTGGCCTACCTGGTCGCCTGCGCGGCCAGTTTCGCCACCCTGGATATGGCTGAGCGCGTGGTGCATGCCGAAGATCGGGGGTCGCGGCGAATCTGGCGCTGGATCGGCGCGACCTGCCTGGCCGGCGGCATCTGGGCCATGCACTTCATCGGCATGCTGGCTTTCCAGACACCCATCGACATTCAGTACGACCTCGGCATCACCCTCTTCTCATTGCTGATCGCCCTGCTCGCCTCATGGCTGGCCATGCACACCCTGAGCGAGGTCCAGCCAAGCGCATTGCATTGCCTCAAAACTGCGTTTGTCATTGGCTTGGGCATCGCGGGGATGCATTACGTCGGCATGGCAGCGATGAAGTCGAGCGCCACCGCCTACTATCAGCCAGGGCTGTTCGCGCTGTCGGTGCTGATTGCCATCGGCGCCAGTTTCGCCGCGCTGTGGGTGGCGCGCTATCTGAGCGAAGGCAGCGGCGTCGCGCACCAATTGCTCAAATACAGCGCGGCGCTGATCCTCGGTGCCGGCATCATCAGCATGCACTTCACCGGCATGGCTGCGCTGGATCTGGTGCTTCCCGAAGGCGCTCTGGCAGCGAGCGGCGGCGATACCGGGCATCTGCAACTGGGCCTGACCGTGGCGCTGATCATCCTGTTGATCCTCGGCAGTGCGATCAGCGCCGCCCTCGCCGACAAGAAGTTGCAGAACAAGGAAAACGATCTGCGCCGGGTCAACGCCCTGCTCAGTCAGCTCGATCAGGCGCGCATGTCCCTCCAGCAAGCGGCCAATTACGACGCGCTGACCAACCTGATCAACCGCCGTGGCTTCAACCAGATGTTCGCCGAAAAACTCAGCCAGAAAACCAGCGAGGGCGGCATGCTCGCGGTGATGTTTCTCGACATCGACCACTTCAAGCGCATCAACGACAGCCTCGGCCATGACGCTGGCGACGCGCTGCTCAAAGTCATCGCGCAGCACATCAAAAGCTCGGTGCGCAGCCACGAAGACGTGGTCGCGCGGTTCGGCGGCGACGAATTCTGCATCCTCATCAGCCTGCGCGACCGCGAAGAAGCGCGCGGCATGGCGCAGCGCATCATGCACAAGATGAAGGAGCCGATTGAACTGGCCGGTCGGCGCATGGTGATGACCACCAGCATCGGCATCAGTCTGTTTCCCGAAGACGGCACCACTTGCGAGGAACTGCTCAAGCACGCCGACCTGGCGCTGTACCAATCCAAGGGCGCCGGGCGCAACGGCCTTCACTTTTTCAATTCCAGCCTGAAAACCCGCGCCAGTTTCGAGCTGCAACTGGAAGAAGAATTGCGCAGCGCGCTACGGGAAGACAACGCGCTGATGCTCTACTACCAGCCGATCTTCGAACTGAAAACCGGGCGCGTGACCAAGCTCGAAGCGCTGATTCGCTGGCAGCACCCGGTCCACGGTTTGCTCACACCGGACCGTTTTATCGGTATCGCCGAGAACAACGGTCTGATCGCCGAACTGGACAACTGGGTGCTGCGCCGCGCCTGCAAGGATCTTGGCGAGCTGTCGCGGCATGGTTGTGCCGAGGTGAAAATCGCCTGGAACTGCTCGCCCCTGAATCTGGCGCGGGAAGAGCTGGCCGAGGAAATCGAGCAGGCGTTGCGCACCGCCGGTGTAGCGCCGGAACGCCTGGAACTGGAGGTCACCGAAAACGCCTTGATGGGCAATATCGCCAACACCCTGGTGCTGCTGCGGCAGATCCGTGCCCTCGGCGTGTCGCTGTCGATCGATGATTTCGGCACCGGCTATTCGTCGCTGGCCTACCTCAAGCGCCTGCCGCTGAATACTCTGAAGATCGATCGCTCGTTCATCCTCGATATCCCCACCGCCACGGCGGACATGGAGATCGTCCAGGCGATCATCGTCATGGCCCACACTCTGCATCTGCAAGTGGTCACCGAGGGCGTCGAAAGCCTGGAGCAATATGAGTTCCTCAAGCGTTCAGGCTGCGATTTCATTCAGGGCTATCTGCTCAGCCGCCCGCTGCCGCTAGACGAATTGCGCGCGGTGCTCGATGAAATCAACCAGCGCAACCCCGTGCTCGGGGTCAATCCGTTGAGTCTGGCCCGCGATACATTTGCACCAGCGTCGCTGGATCCTGCGCCAAAAAGCCTTGCGCCCCATGCAGGCGCATCAATTGTGCGGCCAATCCGCTGATGGGCGTCGCCGAGCCCTGCTCACGAGAAAATTTCACTGCCGTGTCAAGATCCTTGAGCAACGTGCGCACGTGCCACTTGATCGGCTCGAAACGGCTCTCGGCCATTTGCGGAGCGAGGATCTGCAACGGCTTCGAATCGGCAAAACCGCCAGCCAGCGCCTCGGCGATCAGACTGGCATCGACCCCGGCCTGTTCGGCCAACGCCACCACTTCGGCGATCACCAGCGCATTGCAGGCGACGATCATCTGGTTGCAGGCCTTGGTCACTTGCCCGGCGCCAACGCCGCCCATGTGCGTGACGCGCTGGCCAAGATCGAGCAGCACCGGGCGCACGCGCTGAAGATCCGCCGCCGCACCACCGACCATGATCGCCAGGCTGCCGGCCTCGGCCCCGACCACACCGCCGGACACCGGGGAGTCGAGCCAGGCCATGGCGCTTTTCTCGGCCAGCGCTGCGGCCATCTCGCGAGTCGCGGTCGGTTCAAGGCTGGAAAAATCCACCAGCAACTGTCCGCTTTTCGCTCCTTCGGCAATACCGCCGGCGCCAAACACCACTTCACGCACCACGGCGGTGTCGGCCAGGCACAGCATGACGATGTCAGCGTGTGCGCAGAGTTCGGCGGGGCTCGTCACTTGTCGGGCGCCGGCAGCGACCAGTGGCGCGCACTTGTCCGGGTTGCGGTTCCACACGGTCAGCGGGTAACCCGCGGCCAGCAGACGCTGGCACATCGGCAGGCCCATCAGGCCGATTCCGGCAAACCCCAACGAAGGTAGCGTTGACATCATTTTGCCTCTTTTCCATTAAAGATCACCGAATCATGGCCGATTCATCAACGATCAGGAAAGGATTCCGCCCGGCGATCAAAGCAGCCAGCACCACGACGCCCGGGCCGTATTCGCGCACACAAGACGCGAGATCTTATTCCGTGAGGTTCGCCGACACTGTGCGGCGAGCCAACCCAGTCCAGGTAAATGGCGCACCATGACCTCCAAAAACAATCCCGCCAGTGCAACAGCCGATCTGACCCTGAGCCCCGCCGCGAACAGCGCGTCACTGTCCCGACCCGCGCCGCCTTCGCGTCCGCTGTCGACCCAGCAATACCTGTACTTCACCGAAACCAACACTGACCGCATCCTCGATAATCTCGACGGCCTGCGCGATTCGGTATTCCCGCGCCCGGCGCATCAGGAAGGCGACAACGAGCAGCACAACGATCAGGAATTCCCTTCGGTGTGCCTGATCGGCCTCGGTCGCTGCGGCTCCAACATCGCCCTCGACGTGGCGGAGCTGGTGTACAACGCGCGCAAGTTCTACCTCAACGAATTCAACAACGAAGACCGCCCGGCTGACCGGCGTCTGGCCGACAAGGGCTACAGCCCGGCGCAGTGGATCAAGAACAACCTGCGCATCGGCACCAGCAAATCGACCAAACCGGTATTCCTGGTCGAACCGCTGGTGATGCTCGGCGACCTCGACAAGGACATCGCCGGGCGCATCCGTTTTTCGCGCAAGGGCGAAAAAAGCGGCTTCCTGCGCGACTACAGCAAAATGAAGATCATGGACTTGTCCGAAGTCCACGCCGGCGGCGCCGGTAACGCGCCGATCCTCGGCCAGTACCTGGCGAAGATCATCCTCAACAAGGACACCCAGCGCTTCTCCAGCCCGGACTGGAAAATGATCCACTCGTACCTGATCGACAGCTGCGGGATCAAGGCCAACCAGTCGCGCCTGTATTTCTCGATCTTCAGTGCCGGCGGCGGCACCGGTTCGGGCATGGCCTCGGAGTTCGGTCTGGCCCAGCAGCACTCGTACATGAACAAGACGTTCGACACCAAGCCGATGGATGAGCATGACGGCAAGAGCGGTCATTCGTTTGTGTTCGAACCGATCTTCACCAGCGGCATCTGCGTGCTGCCGAACATTTCCGATCACCGCAGCGAAATGTCCGAAGCCCTGCACATCAACGCCGGGCGCCTGCTGTGCAAATACCTGTCGGAGGAATGGGATTTCTCCTACAACTTCGCCAACGAAGACAGCAGCGAAGCCAGCGTCATGGGGCGCATCCGCCCGTGGAACGCGATGATGCTGATCTCCAACGACATCATGCGTTACGCCGAAGAGAGCGATGACGGCAACATCCAGAACATTGATGTCAATGCCATGGAGAAGCACGCCAACCAGTACATCTCCCAGCAGATCTTCAACATTCTGACGGCGCAGGCAGTCACCACTGACTACGATCAGAACTACTTCCGCCGCGCCGGCATCGACATCGGCGAAACCATCCGCCTGGACGCCAACGACCTGTTCATGAGTCTGGCCGGGCCGGTGGCGATTGCCTACGCCGAATCGGTGGTCCCGGAAACCCCGCCGCCGAGCAGCGACAAGTTCAAGGTCTTCGATAAAGAGCCGCAGCGCCTGAACATCGACGACCTGTTCTTCCGTTCGATCGACCTGCCGCACTTCAACAAGGTCACCCAAGCGATCGAAGGCATCAGCCTGCTGCCGATCGAATCCAAGCGTTATCGCGCTTCGCTGGAGCAGTACAAGAACTCCGGTTACGACGCCGCCGCGCTGCACGACCTGCACTTCTTCAAGAATTGCTCGTCGGTGGTCTCGATCGTCTCGCTGCCGAAGGACTACAAGCTGTCGTACATGGACCTGAACCGGTTGAAGACCCACCTCAACAGCCTGTTCCCCAACACCACGCTCAAGCGCTACGCGCTGGTGATCGGCGCTTCGGCCAACCTGTCGCTGACCACCCTGATCGCCAAGAGCCCGTGCCTCTCGGACGACTTCCTGACCTTGATCGTGGCGTTCATCAAGCGCTGCTTTGCCAAGAACCCGTACCGTTTCGACGAGACGCTGGACAACTCGATTCTCGACTTCATCATTCAAGAGGATTTCGACGAAGCGCGTATCGACGACCTGCTCAACGAATTCGAAAACCCGGCGAAGATCCTCGACACCAACTGGTACGCGATCAAACCGATGTACGAGAAAAAGTATCGCGAGCTGATCAACGACAAAGACAAGTTCGTCTCGATCAATGACATTCGCCTGTCGCGTGATTGCGTGAAGAAGTCGATCAAGTATTTGCGCGAGATCTATCGCCACCGGATTGGCAAGACCAAGGTGATTTCGCTGAATAACCATACCGGCAAGACTTACTCGGTCTGATCAAAACCGAGTAACCCCCTTCGCGAGCAAGCTCGCTCCCACATTTGGAATACATTGCCCTGTGGGAGCGAGCTTACTCGCGAAGGGGCCGGCTAATTCGCCGAAAATCTCAGGCCTCCCAACATCCAGAAACAATTAAGCGACCCTAAGGCCGCTCAATAAACTGTTCCCGTTACGTTTACGTCACCGTGATGCGTGGTGTTTCTCTACGGCAACGTGCCATCACGCTACTCCGCTACACACTTGCGTGGTGGCGATGGAAGCACCAAAACGGTGCCCCCACTCAAACAGCCGCCCTTTCCTGGATCAGAATCCACGGCGAAACCACCACGGCCCACAGCTGCGGATCACGCTCGAAAATATCCAGCGCCCGCATTTCAGACAGCTTGGCGACCTTGTCCTCGGCCAGCCAGGCCGCGACTTTCTCGCCCTCATCCGATGCCACGGCCTCGGCGGCAGCGATCAAATCGAGGTCAGGGTCGACCCACAATAGGGCACCCTTGGCGAAGAACGGCTCCAGCTCTTTCCAGGTAATTGATGCCGTTTCACCAAGCAGCTTGGCATAGAGGGTGCTAGGTTCTTGATTCATGGGGAGCTGTCCGGAAAAGAAAACGACGCGAATGATAACGTCGGTGGTCCGTCAGAAAAACCCGGTTGCAAATCGCTGCACCGAACGAAAAAAGCAGGAAGGCCAGGGAATGCTGCCTTTTGGGATATATGCCCCCGATTGCCCCGCCGCAATTCTGTCTCTTTCATTCAAAAATGCGACACCCTCAAGTTTTGCCCCGTGGCGCCTGCTTCCCAGTTGATCAAGCGGCGCTCTACACTGTACCGGTACAGTTGCCGGGGCATTTTCCGGAGGGTATCGCAAAGATATCTGACCCGGTTCTGCTGCTACGGCGCCAGAACTCTAAAAAATACAACAGTAAGAGTGGAGCACTATGACTAAGGCTACTAAGCAGATTTCCAAACTGTTTGCCGCTATGGTTCTGGCCGGGGTTGCCAGCCATTCGTTCGCAGCTGACACCATCAAAATCGGTATCGCCGGCCCCAAGACCGGTCCAGTAGCCCAGTACGGCGACATGCAGTTCAGTGGCGCAAAAATGGCCATCGAGCAGATCAACGCCAAGGGCGGCGTCGACGGCAAGCAACTGCAAGCCGTTGAATACGACGATGCCTGCGATCCGAAACAAGCGGTAGCGGTAGCGAACAAGGTCGTCAACGACGGCGTCAAGTTCGTGGTCGGTCACCTGTGCTCCAGCTCCACCCAGCCAGCTTCGGACATCTACGAAGACGAAGGCGTGATCATGATCACCCCGGCTGCCACCAGCCCGGACATCACCGCTCGTGGCTACAAAATGATCTTCCGCACCATCGGTCTCGACAGCGCCCAGGGCCCTGCCGCCGGCAACTACATTGCTGATCACGTCAAACCGAAAGTGGTTGGCGTGCTGCACGACAAACAGCAGTACGGTGAAGGCATCGCCACCGCCGTCAAATCGACCCTCGAGAAGAAAGGCACCAAGGTTGCCGTCTTCGAAGGCGTCAACGCTGGCGACAAGGACTTCTCCGCAATCATCGCCAAGCTCAAGCAAGCCAACGTCGACTTCGTCTACTACGGCGGCTACCACCCGGAGCTGGGTCTGATCCTGCGTCAGGCTCAGGAAAAAGGCCTGAAAGCCCGCTTCATGGGTCCGGAAGGCGTGGGTAACGACTCGATCACCCAGATTGCCAAGGACGCGTCCGAAGGTCTGCTGGTGACCCTGCCGAAATCCTTCGACCAGGATCCGGCCAACGTTGCTCTGGCTGACGCATTCAAAGCCAAGAAAGAAGATCCGAGCGGTCCGTTCGTGTTCCCGTCCTACTCGGCGGTGACCGTGATTGCCGAAGGCATCAAGGCGGCCAAGTCCGAAGACGCGACCAAAGTGGCTGAAGCCATCCACGCCGGTTCGTTCAAGACCCCGACCGGTGACCTGAGCTTCGACGACAAGGGCGACCTGAAGGACTTCAAATTTGTCGTGTACGAGTGGCACAACGGCAAACCTAAAACCGAAGTTTCGCCTCAGTAAGGCCTTGCCCGACTGACTGCCAATAAAGCCCACGGCGTGCCGTGGGCTTTGTTTTGCGAATGTAAGGGCCGCGCTGGCGTGATCCGCCAGTCTGCCCACCTGAAAATCTCAAAACCGTCATCAGCGGTTCGCTGGCAAAACCCGGATTCGAAGTGGATAGAGATCCACGGGGCCGGGCGGGAAAATGACTCCACCAGTGAAATGCGTACAGGTTTTTAGGAGCGCTGTAATGCCTGACCTCTATCACTTCTTCCAACAGCTGGTTAACGGCCTCAACGTTGGCAGCATGTATGCCCTGATCGCCATCGGCTACACGATGGTTTACGGCATCATTGGAATGATCAACTTCGCCCACGGCGAGGTGTACATGATCGGTTCCTACGTGGCGTTCATCGCCATTGCCGGGCTGACCATGATGGGACTCGACAGTGTCCCGCTGTTGATGACCGCGGCGTTCATCGCCAGCATCGTCGTCACCAGTTCTTACGGTTACAGCATCGAACGGATCGCCTACCGCCCCCTGCGCGGCAGCAACCGTCTGATCCCGCTGATTTCCGCCATCGGTATGTCGATCTTCCTGCAGAACACCGTTCTGCTGGCGCAAGACTCCAAGGACAAAGCGATCCCCAACCTGATCCCGGGCAACTTCGCCTTCGGTCCGGGTGGCGCACAAGAAGTGCTGATTTCCTACATGCAGATCGTGGTGTTCGTCGTGACCCTGATCGCCATGCTCGGCCTGACCCTGTTCATCTCCCGTTCCCGCCTGGGCCGCGCCTGCCGTGCCTGTGCCGAGGACATCAAGATGGCCAACCTGCTCGGCATAAACACCAACAACATCATCGCCCTGACCTTCGTCATCGGTGCTGCGCTGGCAGCTGTTGCAGCAGTGCTGCTGAGCATGCAATACGGCGTGATCAACCCGAACGCCGGTTTCCTTGTCGGCCTCAAGGCCTTCACCGCTGCGGTACTGGGCGGCATCGGCAGCATCCCCGGGGCCATGCTCGGCGGTCTGGTGCTGGGTGTAGCGGAAGCGTTCGGTGCCGATATCTTCGGCGACCAGTACAAGGACGTCGTTGCGTTCGGCCTGCTGGTTCTGGTGCTGTTGTTCCGTCCGACCGGCATTCTGGGCCGTCCGGAGGTTGAGAAAGTATGACTAGGAATCTTAAACAGGCACTGTTCAGTGCCTTGCTGGTGTGGGCGGTGGCCTACCCGGTACTCGGACTGAAACTGACCATCGTCGGCATCAATCTGGAAGTGCACAACACCAGCCCGGCCATCCTCGCGACCATCGCGATCTGCTCGGTACTGATGTTCTTGCGCGTGCTGTTCAACCAGCAGATCAGCAAGGCCTGGCGCTCCTCGCCGGGCATGCCGCTGATCCCGGCCAAGGCCAGCAACTTTCTGACCCTGCCGACCACCCAGCGCTATTTCATCATTGCGCTGATTCTGATCGCCCTGGTCTGGCCGTTCTTCGGCTCCCGTGGCGCGGTGGATATCGCAACGCTGATCCTGATCTACGTGATGCTCGGCCTGGGCCTGAACATCGTCGTCGGTCTGGCCGGTCTGCTCGACCTCGGTTACGTCGGTTTCTACGCCGTCGGCGCCTACAGCTACGCGCTGCTGTCGCAC
This sequence comes from Pseudomonas koreensis, assembly GCF_024169245.1. Lineage (NCBI taxonomy): Bacteria > Pseudomonadati > Pseudomonadota > Gammaproteobacteria > Pseudomonadales > Pseudomonadaceae > Pseudomonas > Pseudomonas koreensis. The sequence continues at coordinate 2,699,953 of NZ_JALJWP010000001.1, read as the reverse complement.
TACTACGGGCTGAGTTTCTGGATCTGCCTGCCGATTGCCGGCCTGATGGCGGCGACGTTCGGCTTCCTGCTGGGCTTCCCGGTGCTGCGTTTGCGCGGTGACTATCTGGCGATCGTGACCTTGGGTTTCGGCGAGATCATCCGTCTGTTCCTGCGTAACCTGACCGATATCACCGGTGGCCCGAACGGCATCAGCAATATCGAAAAACCGACGTTCTTCGGCCTGACCTTCGAGCGCAAGGCCGCCGAAGGCCTGCAGACGTTCCACGAGTATTTCGGCCTGCAATACAACTCGATCAACAAGGTGATCTTCCTTTACCTGGTTGCGCTGTTGCTGGCACTGGCCGCGCTGTTCGTGATCAACCGTCTGCTGCGCATGCCGATCGGTCGCGCGTGGGAAGCGCTGCGTGAAGACGAAATCGCCTGCCGCGCGTTGGGCCTGAACCCGACCGTGATCAAGCTTTCCGCGTTCACCCTGGGTGCTGCGTTCGCCGGTTTCGCCGGCAGCTTCTTCGCCGCGCGCCAGGGTCTGGTGACCCCGGAGTCGTTCACCTTCATCGAGTCGGCGATCATCCTCGCCATCGTCGTGCTGGGTGGCATGGGCTCGCAACTGGGCGTGATCCTGGCGGCGATCGTGATGATCCTGTTGCCGGAAATGATGCGTGAGTTCAGCGAGTACCGCATGTTGATGTTCGGTGCGCTGATGGTGCTGATGATGATCTGGCGTCCACAAGGTCTGCTGCCGATGCAACGCCCACACATGGAGTTGCGCAAATGAGCCGCGAGATCCTTAAAGTCGAAAATCTGAGCATGCGCTTCGGCGGCTTGCTGGCGGTCAACGGCGTGGCGCTGACCGTCAAGGAAAAACAGGTAGTTGCCCTGATCGGCCCGAACGGCGCCGGCAAGACCACCGTGTTCAACTGCCTGACCGGTTTCTATCAGCCTACCGGCGGCAGCATCCTGCTCGACGGCGAGCCGATCCAGGGCCTGCCGGGCCACAAGATCGCCCTCAAGGGCGTGGTGCGTACTTTCCAGAACGTGCGTTTGTTCAAGGACATGACCGCGGTCGAGAACCTGTTGATCGCCCAGCATCGTCACTTGAACACCAACTTCCTGTCAGGCCTGTTCAAGACCCCGGCGTTCCGCAAAAGCGAGCGCGAGGCCATGGAGTTTGCCGAGTACTGGCTGGAAAAGGTCAATCTCAAAGAGTTCGCCAACCGCACCGCCGGCACCCTCGCCTACGGCCAGCAACGGCGCCTGGAAATCGCCCGCTGCATGATGACCCGCCCACGGATCCTCATGCTCGACGAACCGGCCGCCGGCCTGAACCCGAAGGAAACCGAAGACCTCAAGGCGCTGATCGGTGTGTTGCGCGAAGAGCACAACGTCACCGTGCTGTTGATCGAACACGACATGAAGCTGGTCATGAGCATTTCCGACCACATCGTCGTGATCAATCAGGGCACACCGCTGGCCGACGGCACGCCGGAGCAGATCCGCGACAATCCTGAAGTGATCAAAGCCTACCTGGGGGAAGCGTAAATGCTGCAGTTCGAAAACGTTTCCACCTTCTACGGCAAGATCCAGGCCCTGCACAGCGTCAACGTCGAAGTCCGTCAGGGCGAGATCGTGACGCTGATCGGCGCCAACGGTGCCGGGAAATCCACGCTGCTGATGACACTCTGCGGTTCGCCGCAGGCGCACAGCGGCAGCATCCGCTACATGGGTGAGGAACTGGTCGGCCAGGACTCGTCGCAGATCATGCGCAAGAGCATCGCCGTGGTCCCGGAAGGTCGTCGGGTGTTTGCCCGTCTGACCGTGGAAGAAAACCTGTCGATGGGCGGATTTTTCACCGACAAGGGCGACTATCAGGAACAGATGGACAAGGTTCTCGGACTTTTCCCACGCCTGAAAGAACGCTTCAACCAGCGCGGCGGCACCATGTCCGGCGGCGAACAGCAGATGCTCGCCATCGGCCGCGCGCTGATGAGCAAGCCCAAGCTGCTGCTGCTCGACGAGCCGTCGCTGGGCCTGGCGCCTATCATCATCCAGCAGATCTTCGACATCATCGAACAGCTGCGCAAGGACGGGGTGACGGTGTTCCTGGTCGAGCAGAACGCCAACCAGGCGCTGAAAATCGCCGACCGCGCCTACGTTCTGGAGAACGGCCGCGTGGTCATGCAAGGCACCGGTGAAGCGCTGCTGACCGACCCGAAAGTACGCGAGGCGTATCTCGGCGGTTGAGTGTTATCGCTGGACAAAAAAACGGTCTTCGGGCCGTTTTTTTATGCCCACCACAAATCCCCTGTAGGAGTGAGCCTGCTCACGAAAGCGGTGTATCAGTCGCAACGGCAGTGACTGACAAAGCGCCATCGCGAGCAGGCTCACTCCTACAGGGGACGCGGTGGTCTGAAGATTTTTATAAAAAATTGAGCCCCGCGTGTAACGCATCCCCCCACCCGTTCTCTAGAGGGACAAGCAAGCGCAAACCGCTTGCAGAAACCCTGATAAATCTGGAGAAACATCATGACTGCAACCACCCGCACCCTGTCCGCCACCGCCCTGGTTCTGGCCCTCGGTTCCGCTCTGAGCATCGCCACTGTCTCCACCGCCCAGGCCGCCGATGCCAACATGGAAAAATGCTTCGGTGTGGCCCTCAAGGGCAAGAATGATTGCGCCGCAGGTGCCGGGACCACCTGCGCCGGCACGGCGAAAATGGACTATCAGGCCAACGCCTGGAAGCTCGTTCCGAAGGGCACCTGCGCCACCACCGAGAGCAAAACCTCGCCGACCGGTTTCGGTCAGCTCGAAGCCTTCAAAGCCAAGTCCTGATCCACGGCCTGCCTGAGTGACGCCCATGTTCAGTCATCACGAACCGTCCCTGCCGCGCACTCAGGCAGCTCGCACCGAGCTCCCTGCCCGCGCCGGGCTGGGGCTCAAGACCGGGCACTTCCTTGAAGTGCTCGGTTCCTTGCCGGACCTCGGTTTCTTCGAAGTCCACGCCGAAAACTACATGGTGGCCGGCGGCCCGTTTCATCATTTTCTTGGTTTGATTCGTGAGCAGTACCCGCTGTCATTGCACGGCGTGGGACTGTCGATCGGTGGCGAAGGCCCGCTGGACAGCCAGCACCTCAAACGCCTCGCCGAGCTGATCGAGCGCTATCAGCCACAAGCCTTTTCCGAACATCTGGCCTGGTCGAGCCACGGCCCGGTGTTCCTCAATGATCTGCTGCCACTGGCCTACGACACGCCGACGCTGAACCGCGTCTGCGCGCACATCGACCAAGTGCAGAACACCCTGAAACGACCGATGCTGCTGGAGAATCCGGCGACGTATCTGGCGTTTGAGCATTCGACGATCGACGAAGCCGAGTTCATCGCTGAAGTGATCCGCCGCAGCGGCTGCGGCTTGTTGCTCGACGTCAACAATGTCTATGTGTCGTGCGTCAATCATCAACGCGATCCACTGGCCTATCTCGATGCGTTACCGCTGCACGCAGTCGGCGAAATTCATCTGGCCGGCTTCGCTGAAGATTGCGACAACCTCGGCGATCGCTTGCTGATTGACGATCACGGCGCGCCGATTGATCAGGCCGTCTGGGATCTGTACCGGCAAGTGCTGCAACGTATCGGCCCGGTGGCGACGCTGATCGAACGCGACAATCAAGTGCCGGCCTTCGACGTGTTGCTCGCCGAAGCGCAGCAAGCCGAGACGCTGTTGCGTCGAGCGGAGCGTGCGGCATGAGCACGCAAGCGGACTTCGCCGACGCCCTGCTCGATGTGCACCTGCCCTGCCCCAAGGGCCTGGGCAGCCGCAACGGCGCCGATCCGTCGCGGCGTTTCGCGGTCTATCGCAACAATGTGCAGAGCTCGCTGATCAATGCCCTGGCCGACAGTTATCCGGTGGTGCAGCAATTGGTCGGTGAGGAATTCTTTCGCGCGATGGCAGCGATTTTCGTACGCAGTCAGCCGCCAAAAAGTCCGTTGCTGAGCCGCTATGGCGAGAACTTCGCCGACTTCATCGCAGAGTTTGAACCCATCGCCGGCGTGCCTTATGTCGCGGATGTCGCGCGACTCGAGCACTTGCGTACTGTCGCCTACCACGCCGCTGATGCGCAGCCGATCCGGTCTGAACAAGTCAGTGCCGCGCTGGCCGATCCGCAGTCGCTGAGTGAGCTGTGTTTCGAACTGCATCCCTCGCTGCGCCTGCTCGACTCCGCTTTTGCGGTAGTGGCGATCTGGGCCGCGCATCAGCAGGAGCCAAGTCTGGCGGGCATTGGCCTCAATCAAGGCCAGCATGCCCTGGTGCTGCGCAACGGTCTCGACGTTGAGGTGTTTGCTCTTGAACCGGGTGCGAGCGTGTTTATTCGTCATTTGCTCGAGGGCTCGCCATTGCTCGCGGCGGCAGAAAACAGCCCGCCGTTCGATCTCGCCCAAACCCTCGCACTGTTGATTGCGCACAACGCCATCACCCGGCTGAATTACAAGGAGTTGCCATGAACGCTTTTATCCTGCGCGTCATCGCGTTGTTCGAAAAAATCCCGCACAGCCTGATTGCTTTGGTCGCGCGTTTTTCCATTGCTGCCGTGTTCTGGAAATCCGGGCAAACCAAGGTCGAGGGGCTGGCGATCGACTTGTTTGACGGCACATTTGAACTGGGCTGGCCGCGTTTGGCCGATTCGACGATTCCGCTGTTTCAGAGCGAATACGACTTGCCGCTGTTGTCGCCAGAACTCGCCGCACACATGGCGGCGTTCGCCGAGCATGTGTTCCCGCTGCTGATTCTGCTCGGCTTCGCCACACGGTTTTCGGCGCTGGCATTGCTCGGCATGACCCTGACCATTCAACTGTTTGTCTACCCGGATGCCTACCCGACCCACGGCACCTGGGCGGCGGTGTTGCTGTACCTGATGGCGACGGGGCCGGGTAGATTGTCGATTGATCACCTGATTGCCCGCCGCCTCCAACGCTGACCTGAATTGTAGGAGTGAGCCTGCTCGCGATAGCGGACTGTCAGTTGATGAATTCGTAGCTGATGTACCGTGATCGCGAGCAGGCTCACTCCTACAAGGGGATTGCTTTCAGCGCTGCAGTCGATCCAGCGCCTCGCCACTGCGTTTGAACCAGCCCATCAGATAATCCGCCAACACCTGCGTGCGTTTCGGCAATCCACCCTGATACGGATGCACCAGATACATCGGCATCCGTCGGGTCTGGTAATCGCGCAGCAACCAGCGCAAGCGGCCTTCAGCCAGTTCGGTTTGCAGCAGGTACGATGGCAAACGAGCGATGCCGGCGCCGGTCAACGCAGCTTTTTTCAGCAGGCTGTAATGGTTACTGGCGAAAGGGCCTGACACCCGCACCCGCAGCAGTTCGTGCTGCTGGTGATACAGCCATTCTTCGCGCCCGCTGTAATGGCTGTTGAGCAGGCAACGATGCTCGGCCAAGGCCTGCGGCGTCTGCGGTTCGCCGAAACGTTCAAGGTAGGCCGGGCTGGCGCAGGTCATTTCGTGCCACGCCAACAGCGGCTTGGCCACCAGCCGCTCGTCATTCGCCACATCGGCGCGAATCGCCAGATCAAAACCATCGCGGGACAGATCGCGATAACTGTTGTTCAGCTCCAGCTCGATCTGCACTTCGGGGTATTGCCCGGAAAATTCCAGCAACAAGCCATCGAAGAAGGTCTCGCCGAGCGATACCGGAACCGTCATGCGCACGGGGCCGGCCATGTCGTCCTTCAAACGCGCCAACGCCTGCCGTGCCCGTTCGACCTGAACCACCAGTGCCTGCGCCTGCGGCAGCAGCGCGGCCCCCGCCGCCGTCAGGCTCAAGCGCCGGGTGGTGCGTTGCAGCAACACCACACTGAACTGCGCTTCGAGCTGGCTGATGCGCTTGGACAACTGGCCCTTGCTGCAGCCCAACTGCTGCGCCGCGAGGGTAAAACTACCGGCCTCGATCAGCACGGCAAACGCAGCAAGATCATCCATTTCGCTCATGGATTGTTTCCATTTGAAAACCAAAGGTTGCCTATTAGTGCGCTTATCCGCTGAAAAAACCACTCTAGACTGAAACCTCATTCATTCACTTGGGGTACAGCTCGATGAAGATTCTGTTGATAGGCGCCGGCGGCACCATCGGTTCGGCGGTGGACAAAGAGTTGTCGCAGCGTCACGAAGTTATTCGCATCGGCCGCAACAGCGGAGACTTGCAGGTGGATATCAGCGACAGCGAGTCGATCCGCAAGCTGTTCGAACAGACCGGCAAGTTCGATGCGCTGATCTGCGCCGCGGGCAACGTGACCTTCGCAGCGCTGGACGAGATGACCGAAGACAGCTTCGCCCTCGGTCTGAAAGACAAGCTGATGGGCCAGGTCAACCTGCTGCTGATCGGTCGCGAATTCGCCAATGACGGTGCCTCGTTCACCTTCACCACCGGCGTGCTCAGCCACGACCCGATTCGCAGCGGCGCCTCGGCAGCACTGGTCAACGGCGCCCTCGACAGCTTCGTCCGCGCCGCCGCCATCGAACTGCCACGCGGGCTGCGGGTGAACTCGGTCAGCCCGACCGTGCTGACTGAAGCCCTTGGCAAATACGCGCCCTATTTCCGTGGCTTCAAGTCGGTTCCTGCAGCGGACGTCGCATTGGCCTACGCGAAAAGTGTTGAGGGATTGCAAACCGGGCAGACGTTTCACGTCGGTTAAGAGCAAAAGATCGCAGCCTTCGGCAGCTCCTACACAGGACTTTATGGTTCCCTGCAGAAACTGCCGCAGGCTGCGATCTTTTGCATTTGGGGGTCAGGCTGCGTAACGTGGCAGCACTTGTCTGGAGAGCCAAAGATGCGTGTTGCCCGTCCGTTAATCCTCGTTGCCCTGCTGCCGTTGTTTGCCGCCTGCCAGTTGTTCGACGGCCAGCGTGAAAGTGTTTCCCATGCCGGGCAGACGCGGATGCAGGGGCAACTGACCGCCGCCGACGGCAAGCTGGTGTTCCAGCCGTGTCAGGAGCAGCGGCAACTGGTAGTCAATGACATCGGCGGCACCAGCGTCCTGCAAGAGGCCGCCACCCTCGCCGACGAACAGGGCAAGCTGTTTGCCGATGTGCGCGGCAAGGTCTCCGGCGATCGCCTCGACCTGGGCCAGTTGTATCGCGCGGAACGCTCGGGCACAGCCTGCGATGACCCGAATTTCAAACTGTTGATCCTGCGCGCCGCCGGCCATGGCCCGGAGTGGAACGTCAAGGTCAGCGGCAAAGGCATGGTCATCGAGCGCGACGGCCAGTCCCCGCTCGCCGTGCCCTATGTGGAAGAGCAACTGGGCGACGGCCGCTTCAATCTCAGCAGCGAAGCCAACAACCAGCGCATCGAACTGTGGGTCGCGCCGCAGCGCTGCCTCGACAGCAGCACCGGCAGCGTGCAGCACATGAGCGCCGAGTTGCGTATCGACGGTCAGGTGCAGCGCGGCTGCGGCTATTTCGGCGGCGCGCGTAACGACTGATCGTTTTTCCGCCACGGATCCGCTCGCGGCGGCTTATAATCGCCGCCTTCAAACGCCCTGGCGCAGTTGTGCGCCCCGCGAATCCGGATCCTGCCATGTTACGAATCACCGAACTCAAGCTGCCAATCGACCATCCCGAAGAAGACCTGCGCGCCGCCATCGTGCAGCGTCTGGGCATCGCCAGCGATGATCTGCTCGATTTCACCTTGTTCAAGCGCAGCTATGACGCGCGCAAAAAGTCCTCAGAACTGTGCTTCATCTACACCATCGACCTCAACGTACGCGACGAGGCCAGAGTGTTGGGCAAGTTCGCCGACGACCGTAACGTCAACGTGGCGCCGGATGTCAGCTACAAATTCGTCGGCCAGGCACCGAGCGATCTCGGCCAGCGGCCGATCGTCGTCGGCTTCGGCCCGTGCGGCATCTTCGCCGGCCTGCTGCTGGCGCAGATGGGCTTCAAACCGATCATTCTCGAACGCGGCACCGAAGTCCGTCAGCGCACCAAGGACACCTGGGGCCTGTGGCGTAAAAGCGTGCTCAATCCCGAGTCCAACGTACAGTTTGGCGAAGGTGGGGCGGGGACGTTCTCCGACGGCAAGCTGTATAGCCAGATCAAGGACCCGAAATTCCTCGGCCGCAAAGTCCTGCACGAGTTCGTCAAGGCCGGCGCGCCGGAAGAAATCCTCTACGTCAGCAAGCCGCACATCGGTACGTTCCGTCTGACCGGCATGGTCGAAAACATGCGCGAGCAGATCCGTGAGCTGGGCGGCGAAGTGCGCTTCCAGGAGCGCGTCAGCGACGTGCTGATCGAAGACGGTCAACTGGTCGGCGTGCAACTGGCCAGCGGCGAAACCCTGCAGTCGAAACACGTGGTTCTGGCCCTCGGCCACAGCGCCCGCGACACCTTCCGCATGCTCCACAGCCGTGGCGTGTTCATGGAAGCCAAGCCGTTCTCGGTGGGTTTCCGCATCGAACACCCGCAATCGCTGATCGACCGCGCGCGCCTGGGCAAATACGCCGGCCACCCGAAACTCGGCGCTGCCGATTACAAGCTGGTGCACCACGCCAGGAATGGCCGTTCGGTCTACAGCTTCTGCATGTGCCCGGGCGGCACCGTGGTCGCGGCGACGTCCGAGCCCAATCGTGTGGTCACCAACGGCATGAGCCAGTACTCGCGTAACGAGCGCAATGCCAACTCCGGCATCGTCGTCGGCATCACCCCGGAAGTCGATTATCCGGGCGGCCCGCTCGCCGGTATCGAGTTGCAGGAACGCCTCGAGTCCCACGCCTTCATCCTCGGCGGCAGCGATTACAAGGCCCCGGCGCAACTGGTCGGCGACTTCATCAACGGCAAGCCGTCGACCGAACTGGGCGAAGTCGAACCATCGTACAAACCGGGCGTGGCGCTGGGCGATCTGGCTCTGGCGCTGCCGGATTTTGCCATTGAGGCGATCCGTGAAGCCTTGCCAGCATTCGAGAAGCAGATTCGCGGTTATTCGCTGCACGACGCAGTGCTGACCGGGATCGAGACCCGCACCTCGTCGCCGCTGCGCATTACCCGCAATGAGTCGCTGCAGAGCATGAACGTCAAGGGCCTGTTCCCGGCGGGCGAAGGCGCGGGTTATGCCGGCGGAATTCTCTCGGCGGGCGTCGACGGGATTCGCATTGCCGAGGCTGTGGCTCGCGATATCCTCGGCCTGGAAGCCTGATCCGCATAAGCTGACACAACACAAAACCCTGTGGGAGCGAGCCTGCTCGCGAAAGCTGTATTTCAGTCGACGATGATGTTGAATGAAAAAATGCCTTCGCGAGCAGGCTCGCTCCCACAGTGGTTTCTGCGTTCAGCTTTAGATATTCGCGCGCAGCACCGAGGTCGGCAGCGCCTCTCCGCGCTCGGCACTCGCCGCCACCGCTGCAATCAAATCATCCAATTCATACCCCTGCGCCCGCAGCCAATCCTGATCGTAATACGTGTCGGCATACCGCTCGCCGCCATCGCACAGAATCGCCACGATCGACCCCGACTGCCCCGCCGCTTTCATCTGCTGCGCCGCCATCAGCGCGCCGATCAGATTGGTCCCGCTCGACCCGCCGACATGCCGCCCCAAACGCTGCGCCAGATAATGCATGGCCGCCAGCGACAAGGCGTCCGGCACCTTGACCATCGCATCGATGACCTTGGGCAGGAATGACGCTTCCACCCGTGGCCGGCCAATGCCTTCGATGCGCGAGCCGCAGTCCAGGCGCAGGCTCGCATCACCACTCTGGTAAAAATCGAAGAACACCGAACGCTCGGCATCGGCACACAACACGCGGGTGCAGTGCTGGCGATAGCGCACGTAACGGCCGAGTGTCGCGGTGGTGCCGCCGGTGCCGGGGCTGGAAATCAGCCAGGTCGGCTCAGGGTGCTTTTCGTAGCGCATCTGCTGGAAGATCGATTCGGCGATGTTGTTGTTCGCCCGCCAGTCGGTGGCGCGTTCGGCGTAGGTGAACTGGTCGATGAAGTGACCGCCATGCTCACGCGCCAGGCGCTCGGATTCGGCGTAGATCTGCGTCGGATCCTGCACCAGATGGCTCTGGCCGCCGTAGAAGGCGATCTGGGCAATCTTCTCTTTCGAGGTGGTCGCGGGCATCACCGCGATAAACGGCAAACCGAGCATGCGCGCGAAATACGCTTCGGAAATCGCCGTCGAGCCGCTGGACGCCTCGATCACCGGCGCGCCGGGTTTCAGCCAGCCGTTACACAGCGCGTAAAGGAACAGCGAACGGGCGAGGCGATGCTTGAGGCTGCCGGTCGGGTGGCTGGATTCGTCCTTGAAATACAACTCGATGCCGGCAAAACCGGGCAGCGGCAAAGGGATCAGGTGGGTGTCGGCGCTGCGCTGGAAGTCCGCCTCAATGATGCGGATGGCTTCGCGGGCCCACTGTCGGTTGTCGCTCATGGTCTCGTTTCTCATTGAATCGGACAGGAGATGGGTCCCCTGAAAAAGGTCTTGCGCAAGCTTAGGAAATATCCCGCAGACGGCAAAGATACAGCTGAGTCTCAATGTGTCAGGCAACTGCTAGGCTCAATGCTTCCGAGCCAGACAGCCCGTAACGACATATAACAAAAAAGAATATAACTTTTGTTTTAACAACTAACGGTACGGGTTAGGGTAGCCCACCTTTTTCACCAATCGATGGAGAGCGACCTTGCCTCTGCGTAGCACTTTCACGCGTTTCTTTCAGTTGGAAGCTGCCAGCGGTCTGTTATTGATCGCCGCAGCCATTCTCGCCCTGATCATCAACAACTCACCATTGTCGTGGCTGTACACCGGCCTGCTCGACACTCCGGTGGTGGCGCAGATCGGCGCGTTGAAAATCGCCAAACCCCTGCTGCTATGGATCAACGACGGTCTGATGGCGCTGTTCTTCCTGCTGATCGGTCTGGAAGTCAAACGCGAAGTGCTCGACGGTCAGTTGTCCAGGCCCTCGCAGATCGTCCTGCCCGGCGCTGCGGCGATCGGCGGCATGCTGGTGCCGGCGCTGATCTACTGGTTCCTCAACCGCGACAACCCCGCCGCCCTGAGCGGCTGGGCCATTCCGACCGCCACCGACATCGCTTTCGCCCTCGGCGTATTGGCGCTGCTCGGCAAGCGCGTGCCGGTCTCGCTGAAACTGTTCCTGATGACCCTGGCAATCATCGATGACCTCGGCGCCATCGTCATCATCGCGATTTTCTACTCTGGCGAACTGTCGACCCTTTCGCTGGGCCTGGCGGCGGCCTGCATTGCCGCGCTGGTGGCGATGAACCGGCTCGGCGTGGTCAAGCTCGGGCCGTACATGATCATCGGCCTGATCCTCTGGGTCTGCGTGCTCAAGAGCGGTGTCCACGCCACATTGGCCGGCGTGACCCTGGCTTTCTGCATCCCATTGCGGACGAAAAATGCCGAGCCGTCGCCACTGCTGACCCTCGAACACGCGCTGCACCCGTGGGTCGCCTACGGCATCCTGCCGCTGTTCGCTTTCGCCAACGCTGGCCTGTCGCTGAGCGGCGTCACCGTCGAAAGCTTCACCCACGACGTACCGATGGGCATCGCCATCGGCCTGCTGCTGGGCAAGACCATCGGCGTGTTCGGCCTGACCTGGCTGGCGGTCAAGATCGGCATCGCCGCCCTGCCCCAAGGCGCCAACTGGGGCCAGGTCCTCGGCGTCGCGATCCTCTGCGGCATCGGCTTCACCATGAGCCTGTTCGTCGGCTCGCTGGCCTTCGAACCGGGCGTGAGTGATTACGCAGGAATGGATCGGATGGGCATCCTCACCGGCTCGATTCTCGCGGCGCTGATTGGTTATGCGGTGACGGCGGCGGCGAGTCGCAAGAATTCACAACTGCAATAACCCTTGCTCCCGCTGAACTGCGCAGCACGCCCACTTCTTGGGGGCGCTTCGCACCCCAGCGGGAGCAAGCTCCCTCGCCACAGATTCCTCGCCTCTCAGTTAAGCAGCGAACAATCCCACGTCTTTAGCGACGCGTCCTACAGCCACACTTTCCCCGCTTCGATAACGTCGTGCAGCCCCTTTCCAGGGGCTGTCGACGATGAACGAAGGGACGATCAGTGGCGCGGAACAAGGACATTCCCCGGGTGCAAAACCCACCGGAGGGCGACGGACATCACGTTACCTGGCGGTATATGACGGCGGCTGAACTGGCCGAGCGCGAAGCCGGGCAAAACGCTTACGACGCGATGCTGGCGCGGCAGGAAGCTTTCGAGCGCAGCCGTGAAGTGGCGGCGAAAAAACCTGAAGCCGTGCGTGCCGGCTGTGTATTCGCCAAGTCCTGCAAGCTGCCGGATGCGATCATCGATTACAGCAATCCTTCCGGCATGGTGCCGACCGACAGCCTCAAGGATTACGGCGAGCTGATCCTGCTCGGCGCTCGCGAAGCCGACCCAAGCGGCGGCATTCCACTCAAGAAAATCAGCGCCAACGCGATCCCGATCGGGTTTGGCAGTCTGGCCTTGGCAGGCTCGGCTTTTGAAGCGCTGCCGGCGCTCGTCTCCAGTGCGGTGGCTGCGCCCTTGGTCGGGCTGGTTGCGCTGCTGATGCCGTCAAGCCTGGGCGACAGCGCGCTCTACACCGATGAGCAACTGAGCACACTCAAACAAGCCAGAACACGCGTACGCCTGCGCGTCGAGCAACAGGCCAATGGCAGCCTCAAGGGTTACGGCTTCTACACCGGCAAGAACCGCGATTGGGAAATGGTCGATGTCGTGCAGTTCACTGCACGCGGCGACCGGTTCATTGCGGATCTGGGCGAAGGTATCGAACTGCTCTGGACCCCGGCGGTGGATGGTTCGGACATCCTCGGCATCCCAGCGCTGGAGGCTGCCCCGCAGGCACCGCATATCTGGGTGTATCCGCCGACGAAAGCGGCGGACGGGATACTGGTGAATCCGCTTTATCCGCCGGAGTACAAAGATTTCATTCTGGTGTTTCCGGCAAGTTCAGGCGTTAAACCGGTTTACATCGTCATCAGTACTCGCGCTGGGGATCACGAATATCATCAACCGCCTGACATACTGCCGGCCTTTCCAGATGCCAGAATCGTAGGCCGTAAAACAGCAGTCCAAGGCGGCGGTGCAAAACGCAAAAGATGGAAAACTCCCAAAGGGCATATTCTCGAATGGGACTCCATGCACGGAACGATTGAAAAATATGATGCTCGGGGAAACCACATCGGGGAATTTGATCCAATCACTGGTGAGCCTACGTCTACAAAAAAGAATAAAAACTCGAAGAAAGGAAAAACGGAGCATTGAGCCTTGAGATTTTTGATAGAAGCTTTTGATAAGCAGACTGACTACCAGGTATGGGTAGCGGAAATACCCAAAGAGTATGAGGAGCACATTGAATCAATTATGGGTTGGACGACCAAGCAGCAAGGTTGGGAAGGCTACGACTTGGATCAGAATCAAGTTCAAGCCTTTGAAAAACTGATGCAGATATCAATCGCAGATTCACGCTATTACTTTCAACTGACATGTAACGGCCCCGATTAGCCGTAAGCGAGCAATGTGAAGAACAAAAAACAAAAGCAACATCAAAGTATCTGCGAGGAAGAAATGGGTCTGGTATTGAGGCTGGAGTGGTACGACACAGCAACCTTAGAAATTCAGGGCGAGGAATCGTCAAAAGATCTGGGGGACGATGAATCAGTTTTGAATGCTCTGAGTATTCCGGTGGAAGGCAACATCAATAATGGCGGCTTCAACGTCATCGAAAAGTGGGTAGCTAGCATTCAGCCGTACTTTCAACATCAAATCACTCTGAATACCTGCGACTACCAGATTTCGTTTGATTACAGTTAAATAACCGGGATGAGTTCTTCATGCGCTTTCTTTCGATTACCGGATTCTTCCCTGACGAAGTTCAAGATGACTCCTTGCAGTTCGAGCTGGATATCACCGGCAGCGAGATGAATGAAAGAGTCGCCCAGCTCATTGAGTCCAAGCCCTTGGATGAGGTGGAACCCGGCGAGTTGTTGTTGACTCAGGATCAGGTAACCGCACTGGAAAATCTGCTCAGCGTCAGTTTCCCAAAGGGCCTCGTATACTTCATGGGGACCTGCGCCAAATACTGACTGACCCACTCACAAGCAAAGAAAAACCCCGACCAGTCAGCAACAATCTGCAAAATTATGATGAGAAACAGAATGGATTCTGACTGGTCACTTTGCACCAAAGCGAGATCAGAAACAGAACATGGATCAACCAGCTATACGCTGATTTTTCTGCACTCATAGTCGTGAGACGGAGGATTTTTCTCTCGGAGTGATCGGAGTCGAAATATTTATACGCCGCTGTAGTTCTGCCGGCTGCCGACGAGCATAGACTAACGAACTAGGAAGGCATCTGCGGCATCCAAAAGTCAGGGTGTAAAACGTATGCCCGGCCCTTGGCAGTCAACGTGACGTATCGACGATCATTGTAGTATTGGAACTCGATCAACTTCCTTGCCGCCAGCACGTCCATCGCCCCATCTGCTTCCAACAGATTCAGCCCAATGCGACCCGGGAACTCCTTTGCCGGACATTCTTTGCCTTCGCTGTCATAGGTTGCGATAACGGCGATCACTTTGTCTTGATCTTCTGTCATGGGCGGCAACGCCGGAGTACGCAGCTCTGCAATTTTCGCGTACGCAGCTTCAAGCTCCAAACTGACAGTATCAAGATCCTTGCGGGTTACACCCAGTTCAAGCTTGGTTCTGTCCAACTCGGCGTTGGCCATTTTCAGCTTAGAGGTAGCCTCCTCCGCTGTCGCAAATGCCTTGTCCTGCTCATTCTTTGCAAAAATCACTCCGTGACGTTTATCCGAAAGCGACCAAATTCCGAAAGCGATGGCCAGCGTTGCACCTATCCCTGCAACCCAAAACAACCACAGCTGAATTGAGACTGTCTGGCCTAGCCAAACGCCCGCAGTTGCGAACATGGTGCTGAAAGACGCAACGTCGAAGTAGCGCTCTGCCAATTTCGTAATGGGAACACCGAATACGGGTTAAGAGCATCGCAGCCCAAAACCATTTGGCCAGTTTCCAACCTGTACCCTGCTTTGCGTTTTCTGTGTGCATGCCCTCACCTGTACCAGCCGATTTTCGCGGATGTTAACCGAGTAATCTGCCCGAAAGCCAACCAGACTAGCGCATCCGAGGGACACAACCCTTGAAGCTTTACGGACAGAGCTTCGACTGTTCGCACACCCTTTGGCGTGACTGCAATGAAAGACTAATTGGTTGACGATCTGATTGATGATCCTGGCTTTAAGCTAGGGGCGCCAACACACGTTGAATTGCTCCAGAACTACAACCGCCTGTTGTAAGCAGAGTTGGACACTAATCGCCTTTGCCTACGGAAAGCCCATAGCGACATCGTTGGATTGATTGTGATATGCCGGGACAGCTCCACCGAGCTTGCTGCATTGAAGGGGGAACACGGGCGATTGCAGCGGACGTTGAGTAATGTGTACCGGCGCCAAACCGAGCAGGACACAGCCCGAATGGGATACCAGTACGGTGATCACACACCTTCTGAGAAAAAATATTAAACGAACTAGACCAGTCGGCACGGGGCTTGCAGGGCATTTCCGATTTTTAAATGCATTTACGCACTGGTTTATCCACAGGTAGTACGTTGCAATCGCCACATGAAACGCAATATGCTGGGCGTAAGCGGCGAAACAACCCTACATATTGGGGTTTGCCGTTAGCTGCTGACCTCGAATGAGGTACTTAGGAAAGTCTGCGAGCGGTTGTGATTTAAGTTGTCGAGACCGATTCACAACCACCCGCACCAACCAAAGCTAAACAGTAGTGACTATGTTAGCCCTAGGGGGACTGCATTGAGCCAAACATTGACGTGATCGTCAACAGCTCACTGCTGGCCGGCAATCCTTGGGGGTGACAATTCTATCCTTTGCTACAAAGGTAAAATGTCATGCCTAGTAATTCAAAGCAGTCCTCCGCGAAGGTGGCCAAGCTGGCCTCTGAAACCCTCCGCGATCCTCATGCCTCTAAAATTGCCAAAAGTCTCGCTGCCTGCACGTTGGCCCAAGCCAATACTGGTAAGCAAACGAGTGCTGAGATGGAAGCGAAAGCAGGTCGAGTGCTTCAGAGTGAGAAGTACAGCGAAGAGACGAAAACCCTTGCTGGTTCGGTTGTCTCTCAAGCCAACAAAGCGCGGGGGGAATGAATCATGACCCGTCATGCGATTCTCACTGTTGATTTGAACGGATATGTGCCGGAAGAAGCGAGAAAGACATTTGAGCGTGTACTTGATGCTCATCATTATGTCAAACGCAAGCTGACCACTGTCTGGAGGGTTCAATTTACTCCGGGCACGACCGCAGCCGATGCGGAGAGGATTATGCGAGAGCATGTTGCGCTTGCTGCTAGTACCGCAGGGATTCGAAACTACGAGGCGCTGGTGATGGTGGGTGAGCAGCCGCCCATTGAGTGGAAGAAAGATGGCGTATCCACAGGCTTGCTAGCGGAGGCACTCCTGCGATTGAGGTAGGTGGTTACGGCTTCAGACCCCACTCCGGTGGGGTTTTTTACATCTGGCCATCTGATTTTTAGCTACTGATGGTCTTGACGCAGCTTCTCTATAGCTGTGGTTATCGCGTCTGCATTCAAATCTAACGTTCCCAGCGCGGTGGTGATGTTATCGTGAGTATCCAGAGAGCCGCGTGCCTCGATCCACAGCGCCACTTCCTCAAGCCCGGCAGCGATAGCATGTTGGTTGAGAAGAAGCAGTTCCAATGCGTCGGCCATCGTTTCGTTGCTGTCACTCATTGGGTCGTCCTTGATTGAGTTGAAAGAAGATCGTAGCTCGATTCGAGATTGGTGGGGAGCTGGTGGAGCGATTTCCAAATCCCGCGAAAATCGGGATAACGCTTCTGAATGAATTTCCCAAAATCCCGCCAAAAATAATGGCTCCGACTTTAGAGGGTGCCCCTTCCACTCTGGAAGCGGTCGAGGTGGACTATGCATTCTATCAACACAGTTTTCCTGTCCAGCGTCTTCAATTCGTGGGCGATCTTCCTGCCTATGCTCCGACTGCATTTTCACTATTGAGGTGTCGGCGGGGCAACATGGGTGGATGGTTCGGGAGCTTCTGGTGCAGGCTTGATGATCGTTAACCCGCCGATACGAATCGGACAAGTGAAAGTGCTGGTGATAGCAAGCTTGACTTGTTCTTCGGCGTCGCTTTGTAGTGCATCAGGAAAGCGTTTGATCTATGATTTGCTCCATACTGATCATGGATGGATATCGCAGTGCTACAAAATCAAATAACACTTACATTCGATGGTACCTTAGCCCCTAATCATAGTGTGTCATTGCGTACACTTGCTTATACCTTGCCTCATATACAACGATCGATTGACAAGATTGTTTACTTCGAGCGTAAAGGGGAGATTAGAAAGTATACTTCGCTGCCTAAAGAGCTTCAGGGCTACGCTGATATTTATGTAAATGAGCTTGAAGAGGGCTCTCTTAGGATTCCTTTTGTCAGCGATCTGGCAGCTAAAGTGCCTGAGCTGTTTAATGCGTTTATGGCGGAGCCATATGAGAAATCAGCAAAGGAAGTAGTTTCTCACAGTAAAATTCTGCAGAGCGATTTGCAAGCGTGTAAGGGTTTAGTAATCCACGATAACGTTGATCCAATAACTCAAGAAGATTTGATTGCGGTCGAGGGTGGTCGAAAGCTGGCATATGCTCGGACTGCTGTGCTGAAGGATATAAATAACGCTTTAGCATTGGTGCGAACCACTCCCGGTGCACTTTTGAAAATTGACGTTGATTCACACAAAGGCTACGGTAGTTATTTGTTTGACGAGATGAGGGCTACACGATTTTCCAAAGTTGTTGCAACAAAACGGCTGGATAATCCAGCTGTCTATATTGGTCAGATCACAGGTCTAGAGCAGCAAGGAACAACAGCTGCATTTAAATATGCGGCAAAATTTTGGAGTCGTGTCACCGGACAGGAAAGCAAGATAATGATTCAAGACTATGATGACGTTTTGAAATTGCATGCCCACAACTTGAGTAACAAGGATATTGCAATTTGGGCAGCTCCTATTTCTGTGCATGAAACATTCGATCCGGTGCGTGGTGATCTTGTGTTTATTGATATTTTGCCGACAAAATGATTTTTGATAAGTTTTTTGAGTCTGTCTATAACGTAGCGTCGCGCTACGTCACGCTTTGTCGAATATTTTGTTTCGTATTTGCAATGCTCGTGGGGTCAGACAAGTTTTATCAGTTAATTTTTAGTGAGTTTTGGATCGGGTCAGCGGCAGACTTCGCAGAGGCGCTGCTTGATGCGATCACCAAGGCTCCGCTGTGGATTTTTATTGTAACTTTTATAATGGCTTTCTATGTTGTTCCTTTAATATCTAAGATCACTGCTCTGAAAATTTTGGAGTCGGAGCTACAGCAGGTGCGAGTGTCCGCGCTGATAGAGACGGTTGATATAGCAGTTCATTCCGTTCCTCTAGAAGCGGCAAGTGAAGAGCTTAAGTTAGCAAGACTAAAGGCCGAATTTGCAGAGAAGAAAATACTGAGATATAAGTCTCTATTGGAGATATTTAGCTTCTGGGTTTTTTATGGGTTATTATTTTTTGTACTAGGGAAGGCAAGTTTCGTTGTCGTGCTGATTTCATTGTCATGGCCTTTTCTGTGCTGGCGTGTTGCGCCTTATATTTTAAATGATTATATTCGATGGATATACTATTATAAGCAACTGGCGGTGAGGGTTGGTAGTGGGATCATTGCGAGCGAGTCAGGGAGAAACTAATGACGAAACTTCGGGTGCAAAAAACCGCCAAGAAGAACATTCACATACACAACGATATCTCCAACACGGCTCACCACCTCAAGGCTCGTATCGAGGAAATGGAAGCGACGGGAAACAGGCAAGGTATCGCTCTCGACATCACTGCCTGTCTCGTCATGTTGGCGTTCACCTTTGAATCGCGCCTTAACTTCATTGGCGAACAGACGGTGGAGGATTTAAAGGAAAGGCGGTGGTTCGACAAGAAGGTCGAGATTGTGTTGAAGGCTCTCGGGCTGGAACCTGACTTTTCAGTGCGTCCGTACTCGTCCATTAAAGAGTTGAAGAGCTTTCGTGACACCATCGCACATGGCAAGCCGGACACCATCGAGGTAGATGAAACGGTGGACTTTCAGCCAGGGACTAACTATGACGACTTCGATCTTCGTGGCGATTGGGAAGCTTTTCTAACCATCGACTTCATGCGGCAATGTTCCGATGACATCGACCAAATCTGGAGTGAATGGGTTGCTACTGCTGAAATCAAACTGCATCAAACACTGACCTACGGCGAGTACAGCGTTTCACTGATAGAAGAGCCTACGGTCTTTGGCGGGTGATCGAGTCGTGTTGAGGATAGGGGGCGTGTTGAAAATATCCCTGCCCCCGCCAAAATTTCGGGTGCACTTCGATAACCGTTTGGTTTTCGAGCTTGGAAAATAATTCTGGTGGTTTTGCCCGAGGTGCTAAGCCAAGTGCGAGGGGGCCAAATGAAAGCCGCAGCTTTTCTAAAATAAGGGGGCACTTGGCCCCGGATAGCTTGATCAGAAGTATCTGTGAAGCAACCAGCGTCACGCCGCCTTCGTTTCTTTTTTGATCCTGTACACCGTGGCGACACCACACTCAGCCAACTTGGCAATTTCATCGGCAGACATGGTTGGATGCTTCCGCATTAGCGACTGTACCTCAGCCCATTTGGCAGTGTTCCTTCCTTTGCCTGATGGCTTCCATTCAGGCTCAGCAGCTTTCTTGTTCTCCAAACCCTGCTTGATGCGTTCCACGCGCTTCTCTTGATCCAGTCGAGCCATAGTTGCCATGAGGTCGATCAGCATGTTGTTGATCACGTCCATGATTTGACCGGTGATCCCCTTCGCTTCAACCAGCATGTGACTGGTTGGCAGGTCAGCCACAACCAGACGCAACCCCTTCGCCCTGATAGTGGCCTTGAGCGTGTCCCAGTCAGCTTGTGAGAGGCGACTCAGACGGTCTACAGACTCAACCAATAGCACGTCTCCACTCTGGGCAGTATCGAGCAATGCAAGCAGCTCAGGACGGTTGAGCTTGGTGCCACTGATGTTCTCCGCATACACGCCAACGATTTTCAAACCCTTCTCGGTAGCGAACAACTCCAGAGCCACTTTTGCACGGTTGGCGTCTTGATCTTTGGTCGATGCTCGGAGGTACAAGTGGGCGTTCATGGCTGGCTATCCTTTGGAGTCTTGATTTGATAGAGCAATGATAAAGTATCATTAAGCTATTTTAAAGACTTTATTGATAGCTTGTGCTGGCCACTACGGAGCTACCGCCGCACTACCGGATAGGTCTACTGCTTTGATAGTGGTTATTGCCGGAGCTTGAGAATTCCAATGGTGATAGCAGACGCGTTCGCATCGAGAGTCTGCAATGCAGTGACGGCGTTCTCGTGGGTTTCGCTTGAGCCACTGGCTTTAGCCCATAGGGCCACTTCTTCGATTGCAGAAGCCAAAGCGTGCTGGTTGTGCAGCAGGAGTGTTAGAACGTCTGCTATAGCTATATGGACATCTGTGTTTTCTGCCATGGGTGGTCATCCTTGAGGGGTGGCAAGGATAGTAGTTCAACTTGAAGCTGGCTGAGGCTGTAGTGCGGACATGTCAACAGGAGCCTAAGCACTGGGAGGTTGGTGGCATTGCCGAATGGGCAGTACACTCAGGCATGACCAATTCGAAGCAAGGTGAGTGATGGGAAACGTTTTTGAAAAGCCTTTTGACACTGCACGTCAGTTGCTTGACTACGTTTCACCTCTTAATGAAGTTTGGAAAAACGGCAAATACGTCTTCAGGGGCCAGCCAAGCGACGAATACAAGCTAACCCCTTCTGTATGCCGTAATGGCGAGGGGTCATTTGGGTACGGCTCCCCTCGAAGAATGTTCGACAAATCAAGTTCAGGCCAAGTCCGCTTTGAACTAGACATTCTGAAGAAATTCTTAGATGGGTGTGACCGGTCTGGATTGATTGTGCCCGGATATACAGAACAGATTAGAGACAGATTGCTAACTGCTCAACACTCGTTCATGAGTGGACACAGACCATGGCCTCAGCAAGAAATGCACCAAATCATGGCGATAGCTCAGCACTATGAAGTGCCAACCCGCCTTCTAGACTGGACTGACCGAAGCTTTGTTGCATGTTACTTCGCCGCAGCATCAGCGAGCTTTGAGATTGACTTTATGGGGATGCCAAAGATTGCTGTGTGGGCGTTGGAAACAACTTCTGCTCCTTTCTGGAAAACGGTGAAGATCATTCGACCACCGGGAGGCACAAGCCAGAATCAAGCGGCTCAGTCTGGTTTGTTCACTGCTCACCACGCGAAGGATTACAGTGTAGACGATACATACACGACTGATGCACTTGAGGACGTTCAAGAGATATACGACATAACGAGTGGCTATGCTCCGCTTATCAAAATGACGCTACCATTAAGTGAAGCACCGGACTTGTTGGAGTTGTGTTCAAAGATGGGCATTGATGGCTCAACCCTCTTCCCCGGATTCCACGGTGTAGCAAAGATGGTTAAAGACTGGGGTAATGTCGAGATTGGAGTCAGGCATACACAGTCAGCAATAGACGAATACAACGCTGATAGCTTCGACCATGATCCAGACTTCCATTGATAGCAAAAAAAATACGATAATGGCGCATAGCCATTGAAAAGCCAGTATCCTGCCCCCATACCTTGATCACACCGCACTTCGCGGTTAGTCAGGCTACAATGAGAAAGGATGCATCGTATGATCAAGGTAATGCTGTCGCTGGACCTCACAAATGCAAAGGATAACCGACCTGAGTTCTATAGCGCCTTGGAAGACGCTGGTTGGAAAAAGGCACAAAATGTGGATACCGTCTGGTTGCAAGATTTCAGTAAGTATACAAGTCTCGATGAGCAGACTCTAACCAATATTAGGAATGATATTGCTAGGCCGCTCCTAGATGCTTATAAAAACCTAAAGCTGGATAAAATTTACTACGTCGCCCAAATAGGTAACGGCGCAGTCATTAGCCGCGTAGTTGAAAAACGTAATGGCGAGCTGAAGGCTTACGTTGAAAACCTGTTTTGATTAGCTAATCCTGTAAGAGTCCGGTGACTAAACACCACCGGATTTTAAGCAGTAGGTAAACCAGATACACCACTTCCCGGAGTAACACCAGTGTGTTTGTGGGTATCAAATGGAATCCCGTTGAATGCCCATGTTCCGCTGATTTTGGTGTTGCCCGTTAGTAACCTAGCCATCATAGGAAATCCCCGCCTATCTCCCCAACTCCTTCTCCACCAAGAGAATCAGCGTGGATGGGCTGCACTTCAACGCACCGGCTAACTTGAATAGGATTGCAATCGTAGGCTGATTGAGGCCCCTTTCGATCAGACTGACGTAGTTGCGTTGCACATCTGCTTCCAGTGCTAACTGTTCTTGGGTCAGGCTCGCTTCCTGTCTTTTCTGTCGCAGTACACGCCCAAAGGCTACCCCGATCTCCAATGCAATCCCTCCACGCTAGTGAGCGGGCACTGTCATGGTTGAGCATCGGCGGGTCTTCACAATATACTGTGAATATCACATCCAAATAAATGAAGCCCACCAAAGGAACGCTTGATGAACACCGTTACTCGTTTGCTCTGCCTGCTGCCCCTGATCGCGTCTGCTGCCGCTATGGCTGACACCTACCCAAAGCGAACGCTCGTTGCTGGTTCGATGGTTTGCTACAAGGCTGGTGACTGGACAAAGATGGTGGAGGCGTCCCTTGATCAGGACGAAGATGAGGCTGAACGCTTGATCGACTCGGGAAAGTGCCGAACGATCTCAACAGCTACCAAGGTCAATTTCATCGAAGGTCCTAAGGACGGCGACAAGTCAGCATTGATCCAGCTTCCCAGCGGGAAAACCGCCATGACAGCGAATGGTTGGCTGCGTTGATTCATTATCAAATGAGCCATTGGGGCACCAACCTCAGACCGAATAAGGGTAAGACATGAACGAAAAACTGTTTGTACTGACTACCCAGAAGAAGAAAACCAATCACATCCTGCACATCATCATGACCGTTCTAACCGGAGGTCTATGGTTGTTGGTGTGGGGCATTACCATGCGGAGCAATGACGCACACAACAGAAAGATTGACTGGCAAATCAGTCAGATCATGGAGAGCAAGGTGCGAAGTGAGAAACAACACAGTTGGGTTGAAACTGATCTAACATCCAAATGGTAATCCTGAGAAGTAGCGGATTCATCTAAGCGACGCATCGAGGATTTCAACTACTGTGGTTCTGTCAGTGTGTTTGCACCGAAAACGAGAGCTTTCAACGGAACTCAGCCATGGCGTTACCGCCGACGATCCTTCGGATGTACTTCAGTAACAAACAGAAATCACACAAATCCAGCTCTTCGCTTGTGATTTTGATCTTACTCTTGTCTATTGGTGCAAAATCGAATCGGGACGTATTAGGTAGTATTCCCGTCAACGTTCGCTGAAAGTTATCGCACGTTACCTTCATTGCAGCAGATCAAGAGCAAGAGCTAGGGTATGTGTTGATCCTTTTATTTTACTGATGTACTGATCCGGAATCGGGACGATGCAACTTCAGTCTTCGAAGCGGGTTACCTCGTTCCGATGTCTACCTTAGGCATAGAGTGCACAAGTGAACCTTGTATAGTCTTTATGGACAAAAAGTTCACCAACACAGGCGGTCGTACTCATGATCCACTTCTTGGGCAGATTCTTCAAACTGTAATCGTTGAGGAAGACGTTCCTCCATCTTACTCACAGCGTCTGACATTTGCCGTCCTTGAACGATTGGTCCAGCCGGATGGCTGCCTGTGACCATCGACAGAATCGCATCACGTACGTGCCAAGAGGAAGCGTTGGGGTACATTGCACAAAATTCTCCATGTAGTTCATCGAGTCGGTCTCTCAGGACGCTTGCAGCTTCGACAATTGCTGCTTGGCTTGATCTGGCCGCTTCAGGCTCCATCCAGTCAGGGCGGACAAACGCATCCTCGGGAAGACTTCGCTTGGTTTTCCGCTCGATGGATTCAGGGATCATGTCTCCAAATGGAATGCCGTACGCAGCTTTGATCTTGGTGCGGAACTCAAGGCGGGATATACCTTCAGGACGCAGCGCCAGCGGAGTCAGCTGTTCCATCAAGAAGAAATGAGTATCGTAGACGGCAACGGAATTCAGATTCTTCTTGCACCAATTGAGGGTTATGCCGTCATCGCTCAAGGCTAGGACGATCTCCGCATAAGTATCACCTTCAGTGCGCATCTGTATTGCTTTGGTGCGAGTTGTAGGCGTGATTTTGCTTCTTGTCATTTGTTCTCCTTCGTCAGTTCATTTCATAGGCGTTTGCCCCGTTGGTTTTGATGACCGCAGGCATGCACCTGCGGTTGTGCTTGGGTCTGCTAATCAGTCCCGAACGTGACGGGAGCAGGTTCGTAGCCGATTGATCACGCGTGCATCAAGTTTTGACTCGTAGCGATCTGCCAACTGATTGCAGTACGCCTGATGGGCCGACTGGTACGCTCCGAAAGCTTCAGTGATGTCATAGAATTTTCCCAGTACAACAGGCTTGCCGAGCATCGAAAGCACAGACACAAATCCAACTCCACCTGGCGCCACCGACACTCCGATAGGCAGTATCCCTCGACGACTTCTTGTATCCCTGAAAATCTGATTGATCAGCTTCGGAACCACCGAGCAACGCTCGGATGAGTACGTTGTGTTCAGCGGGTCTAAAATGTCTTTGTCCAGCTCGGCGTCAGCCTCGAATGCGTAGGGCTGCATGGAGTACCACGCCGCGAACTCTTGATAGTCCCACCACTTGATACAGACACTGCAACCTTCATAGGCAGCGGCCTTCTTGGGGCCGTAGGAACGCCGCATCATGTTGGACCAAGTTTTGTGTGGGGTGCCCTTGCCTGTCTTGAAGTAGGGCAGACCCATGGCCTTACGTCGATCCCGACTGTTGTAGCCGACGCCGTAGGTCAACTTCTTATCCTTCGGTGCTCCGAACAGTGGCAATTCTTCCCCGAGGGTGTAATCGAGTCTGTGTCCGGCAACGCATGGGAGTACGAGGATAGTTCGGGTGACGTCATATATGCTTTGTTGTTGCATTTGTTACCTCCGTTTGGTCGAAAAATGGGCAATAAAAAACCGACTCAAGGTCGGCATCGGAGGCTCGTCATTCTTCTGTCTCGGAGGAGCAGGAACTTAGCTATTCGATGTCGTTAACCTCATGTTGGTATTCACTTGCTTTGCAATGGTCATGGCGATTCTCATGGCTTGCTGTGATCGTCAAATGGTGATCAGCCAAATATCAGGCGTTAAAAAACCTCCTGCGGTTTCGTGCATTTTCAGCACTGGCCACGTAGAGGTTTCTCGGCGATCTGTTCTGCCTACGGAGGCAGACCAGTAATACTACACGAATTCAGACGAAAAGCAACCATTAATGGTTGACATTTACGTTTGCCGCGTTTTTAAAAACTGGATTTCATGGTGAGGAACGCCCTTTGCTTAGTTCAGACTGCCGATGAGCCCTGTAAACACTGGGCGGAATGGAGGTGGGGGGTGGAGCATGAGGAATTCAGTGCAGGTTATTCTGGGGTTTACGGAGGTTTTCAAAGGGTTTCTGTCGCCGATTATGCGACGACAGATTTCCGATATGCTCCAAACTTTTAAGCGCTTTCCTCAACAAGCTCAGTGCCATTCCAGCGTAAGTGTTGGGTTATGGGGGTAGCTTCAAAGTCGGCTATAGCGGCAGCCACACGCTTGGAATTTGGCATATCGAGGTCATATTCCGTATGGCCGTTCTCAATCAGCCTGTAAGTCTCTGTGGAGCGATGTGCCCCCTTATACTCGTATACTTGGCGCTCGCCCCCTGCCTGAAGGTGTGGCTCATCTACAGTAATTGAGGCACCGTCACAGACGATGACATATCCCACGCCTTGTAGTAGGGCGTTCAATCTCATTTCATCGTCATCCAGCAATGTATGCTGGAGGTCAACCATGTCATCCAAGGACGCTGGAGCCGGTGCTACTTTGAGCAACGCCCTTTCCCGCTCAAGTTGCTGGACTTGCTCCGTCAATCTGTCGAGGACAGTGGTGATCGCAGGAACCATTCCATACTTTGCCAACCCTTCCGCAGCGTTATCCGATTGGCGGCGTAGTTCGCTCAACTCACCTTCGATTTCAATCAAACGCTTTTCGCCTGACGTGAGATTCCGACTTTGGGCTGCACGCTGCATCGCACCGTACATTGTCTGGCTACGGACAAAATCGAGTACGTGCATAGGAATCGAACTTCCATTCGAACAACCCTCAGCACCCTGACGATGACGCCGATAACAACGCATCACAGCCGGCGAACGCTTCGTATCCACAACACAGTAATTCGTGCCACACCGCCCGCACCGAACCAACCCAGACAACAGATACTTCGACGGAGCGGATCGCGGCACATACCCTTCCTCTAAACGCTTCTGCACCCTGTACCAGAGTTCTTTACTTATGACAGGAGGGTAAACATCCTCGATGTCGTTCCAACGTCCAATCGCAGTTGGATTCCGCAACCAACGCTTCAATGTGGTGGGGTTAGTAGTTTCAACTGACGGGTGTTTGCCACGAATTCGGGAAAGAATTCGACGCTCTCCAAGTCCGTCTGCGTAGTCTTCAAACACTTGGACAATAATCGGTGCAAGTCCTTCAACAAGTTCGCCTTCAGAAGTGAGCCAGATCGGTGTGTGACGTTTGACACCATCACCGGCAGCGGCCTTCTCCCTTTTCCGGGTGTACGCATCCTTGACCCTTCGACTCAACGCGTCACTGTACTGATGCGCCTGTTGAACCTTGGCAACCAGAAGAAAGAGGTTGTTCGAATTGTTGGGGTCGTTGCTATAGGTGATTCCATCGTCCAGCGTGATCAGCTTTACACCCGCATTCACAATGCCAGTGAGCAGGTGGAGCATCACGGATGGCTCAAGCCTCCCTGCCCTGTCGATAGCTTCGATCAACACAACATCTGTCGACTTGATAACGCCGTTCTCAACAGCGGCGAGCAACTTGCCGAAACCATTTTCAAGGTGCTTACCGGAGTAACCACTGATGCCAAGGTCTTGGAAGCTCGCGCTACTCAGACTGTATTCGCCGTGAGCCAACAACCATTTGGCGACGTACTCTTGCTGGCGCGTGAGGCTGTCGCCATGAGCCTGTTCTGCACTGCTGAAACGGATATATGAGAATGCAACGGGCATGAAAAACCCCGACCGGTTGGACGAAAGCAGCGATCATAACATCGCCGATTCCTTCCACCTGATCGGGGTTTTCTCTACCCGGCTTCTTCCCGCTTAGTGCGAAACGCGGCTGGTCCCGCCAACGGTGGAAATCCGTACCCGCTCGCCAACGCGGAACACTTCATTCTCCTGAACCTGCTGCACATAGGCGCGCATGCTGCCGTCGTCTTCGCGGACGGTGATTTCCACGCCCTGGGTGCGGGTCAGGCCTTCTTCGGTGGCCGAACCGAGCAGGCCGCCAGCCACTGCGCCGATGACCGCAGCAACGATGCTGCCCTTGCCGCCGCCGATGGCGCTGCCGCCGACGCCGCCGACCACTGCGCCTGCTGCGCCGCCGATCGGGGTTTTGGTGCCTTCGATTTTTACCGGTCGCAGGGATTCGATGGTGCCCATGCGAATCGTCTGCACACGACGCGCTTCGTCACGGGAGTAGGAGTCGCCGGTGAGGCTCGATTGGCAGCCGGTCAGCAACATCGCCATCGTGGAAAAGGAAGCAACCAGCAGAACAGACTTACGCATAGCATCAACTCCAAAAGAACATGTGTTCATTAAACTCCGTGGCCTGGCGTCTGTCACGACACCATCCGGATAAAATTGGCTTCCATTCAGGCTGGGTACAGATGCCCGCGAGCGTTCACTTAAAGTAGCGTGAAATCACCGATCCGCCATCGTCCTTCATCCCGCTCGGTAGACTGCTCAGGGTGCCAGACGTTCAAGAATCCACTCGGCGCCCTGCAGCCGGTAGTTGAGGCGATCATGCAGGCGGCTCGAACGGCCCTGCCAGAACTCGATGCGCTCGGGCAGCAAACGGTAACCGCCCCAGTGTTCCGGGCAGTGCGGCTGGCTGTCGCTGAAGCGTTGCTCGGTGGCCTTGAGCAAATCTTCCAGCTCGCCACGACCGTTGATGACGCGGCTCTGCGGTGATGCCCAGGCGCCCAAGCGGCTGCCCAATGGACGCACCTGATAATAGGCATCGGACTCTTGCGGCGTGACCTTCACCACCCGCCCTTCGATGCGCACCTGGCGCTCCAGGGTTGGCCAGAAGAACGTCATGGCGGCAAACGGGTTGGCTGCCAGATGCTGGCCCTTGGCGCTGTCGTAGTTGGTGAAGAAGGTGAAGCCCTGCTCGTCCAGGCCCTTGAGCAACAGAATGCGGCAATGCGGACGACCGTCGGCATCGACCGTAGCCAGGGTCATGGCATTGGCTTCCACCGGCGCCTGCTCGGTTTTCACCGCATCGGCGAACCACTGATGAAACAACGCAAACGGCTCGGCCGGAGCTTGCGCCTCGGTCAAACCGTCACGGGTGTAATCGCGACGCATATCGGCCAGAGCCTGGGTCATGGCGGATTCCTTTTCGTTAGCGGATCACTTCTTCGCGGCGTCGGCTGCGGCGACTTTCTTGTCGGTCGCGGCGGCTTTGGCTGGCGCAGTCTTTTTCGCCGCAGCTTTGGCCGGAGCCTTTTTGGCTGGAGCCTTGGCGGCAGCTTTCTTGGCTGGCGCCTTTTTCGCCGCCGGGGCAGTAGCTTTCTTCGCCGCAGGCGCTGGGGTGGCTGGTTTGGCCACTGGCTTGACGTCTTGCGCGGCGACCATCGTTACCGGCTTCGGCGCTGGCATGTTGTATTTGCTCAGCAGTGCCACCATGGTGTTTTGCGGAGTCACCAACAGTTCGACACGGCGGTTCAAGGCGCGGCCTTCAACGCTGTCGTTGGCCGCACGCGGCGCTTCCGAACCCATGCCACGCAACATCAGGCGATCGCGCTGCAAGCCGCTGAGGCGGAAGATCGCTGCCACCGATTGCGCACGTTCCTGGCTCAGCTTGATGTTGGCCGGCGCGGCACCGCTGGTGTCGCTGTGACCGAGCACCAGCACTGCAGTCTTCGGGTCGGCTTCAAGGATTTTCGCCACGCGAGTGAACGGGCCGAGGGTGACCGGCAGCAGCATCGCCGGGCGGTCCGGGTTGAACGAGCCTTCAACCGGCGCCGTCACCACCAGCACGTTGTCGCGACGTTCGAGTTGCAGGTTGCTGTCCTTCACCGCTTCACGCAGACGCGGTTCGTAGTCGTCGAGCCAGGCTTGAGTCACCTTCGGATCCGGCATCGGCACGGCTTTGGCGGTTGGCTGATCCTTACCGCCGAACGGCCACCACCATTTGCCATTGGACTCGGCCTCGGCCTTGGCCACCTCGACCGGTTTGGCTTCAGGTTTGACCTCGGCTTTCAGATCAGCTTTTACCGCTTCATCGCTGGAACCGAACGGCCAGTACCACGGGTTGCTGCTCTCGGCTTTGGCCACTGGCGCGGTCGCCGCCGGTTTCAACGGAGCTGGGGCCGGAGCCGGGTCTTTGGCCGCGACTTTGTCGGAAGAACCGAACGGCCACCAGCTGCCGCCGTCCGCGTCGTTTTTCGGGTTCTGTGCGCAACCGGTGATCGCTACACACAGGGCCAGGGCGAGGGTCTTTTTAGATGACATTGAAAATCCACAAAATGAAGTAATGAAAAATCAGAGCACTTTCGCCCGGATAAACAGCCGTTTTGAAACGAAAATCCCTTCGAGGTTCCGATCCTGGAACCTCAGTCGAAGCTTTACAGACAAGTGGCAAGCACCCGCGCCAGCTTTTGCGCACGCGGATCCATCAAAACGTAAGGCCCCAAAGTATTGGTCACGAAACCGAAGGCGACATCGCGCTCGGGATCAGCAAAACCGATCGAGCCGCCCGCCCCCGGATGGCCGAAGGCGCGCGGGCCGAGGCCGTAGGTGGCGTTGGCCACGTCCGGCTGATCGAGCATGCAGCCGAGGCCGAAACGGGTGCGGGTGAGCAAGGTCTTGTCGTCGCCGAGGCTGTGCTCGCGGGTCAGCTCTTCAAGCATCTCGCTTTCGAGCAGACTGCCGTCGAGCAGGCCGGCGTAAAACCCGGCGAGGCTGCGCGCATTGCCGTGGCCATTGGCCGCAGGCTGCTGCATGCGGCGCCATTCCGGCTTGTTGGTGCTGGTCAGCACCGACGGCGGATTGGTGAAGGCGCGGGTAGTCATGGCAGTCGGTTCGCGCATGGTCACTTGCAGCAGGCGCTGAGCCGCGGCGTCGCCGGCATTGCCCTTGCCACGGGCGATGTGCGCCACGCGGTGAAACTCTTCGTCGGCCAGGCCCACATGGAAGTCCAGCCCCAACGGCTTGGCAACCCGAGCGACGATCGACTCGCCCGGCCCACGCCCGTCGGCGCGGCGCAGCAATTCGCCGACCAGCCAACCGTAGGTGATCGCGGCATAACCGTGACCGGTGCCCGGCGTCCACCACGGTGCTTCGGCCGCAAGGGCGTCGACCATGGTTTGCCAGTCGTAAAGGGCTTCAGGGGCGAGCAGTTCACGCAGCGCCGGCAGGCCGGCCTGATGGCAGAGCAATTGGCGCAGAGTTACTGATTCTTTGCCGGCGTCGGCGAATTCCGGCCAGTAGCGGGCAACCGGGGCATCGAGTTGCAACTTGCCTTCGGCGACCAGTTGCAGCGCGGTGACGGCGGTGAAGGTCTTGGTGCAGGAGAACAGATTGGCGATGGTGTCGCTGTGCCAGGCTTCGGTGCCATCCTTGTCGGCCGTACCAGACCAGAGGTCGAGGACGGTTTCTCCACCGACCTTGATGCACAGGGCTGCGCCGCGTTCCTGGGGATCGTCGAACAGTGCGGCGAAAGCCTCGCGCACCGCTTCGAATTGAAGCTCGTAATGTCCCTGAATCTGCACCCGCAACTCCCCCGCGAAAACGCTCTACAAAGTGGTCCGCATTGTTCCAGCCCTTGAGGGATTTGGGAACAGGCGCGGGCCAGACGGTTGATCGGCAATTTGTGCTGATCCCTTCGCGAGCAGGCTCGCTCCCACACTGAATCTCAACAGCAGCGGAGATCCCCTGTGGGAGCGAGCCTGCTCGCGAAGAACGATAACGCGGTCTGAAACCTAGTGACCATTCCCCGAATGCCCGCCCGCTTGCGCAGCCCCCGCCGCTTTGCCAGCCTCAGCCTTGCGCCCGCCTTCAGCCTCGGTATTCGGCGTTTTCTGCGCCTCCTTGCCCAACTGCTCCAGCGCTTGCAGGTTGCTTTTGCGCACTGCCTCGACAAAACCCTGATACGGCAGATCGGTGACCCCGACCAGGCCGAAATGGCCATTCTCGCCGTCGAGCAACCGGCCGGTAACCGGTTGGTCGAGATACTGGAACCAGTGCACGCCGACAATCGACGGTTCGCTCAGCGCCTGTTTGAGGAAATTGGCATAGGCCGGACCGCGATCTTCTTCCTTGGCCAATTGCGTCACGCCGCCCCAGAACGGGCCGCGGTCGGCCGAGCCGAAGTTGAATTCGGTGATCAGCAGCGGTTTGTCCAGCGCTGCCAGCGCGGCGAAGTCGTAACCGTCCTGCGGCTTGAGCGTGTACATGTTGAAGCTCAACACATCGCAATACTGCGCGCAGGACGCCACGGCCTCAGGCGTGCTGATAGCGAAGCGACCGCCCAGCAGCATCTGGTTCGGCGCGTGCCATTTCAGCGAATCAGAGATGGTCTTGAAATAGGTATCGGCGAAGACCTTCTGGAAGTATTTGAAATCCGCTTCGATCTCCGGGTGCTCAGGATTGGGCAGCGGGGGCACGAAGCCCGGGTCTTCCATCAACTCCCACGCCGGTAGCTCGATACCCCAGGCCTTGGACAGCCCGGCCTGATTGCGGTACTTGTCGCGCAACTGCTTGAGAAAGGCGCGTTTGGCCGGCACGTCGGTGGTCATTTTCAACGTCCCATAGGCCAAAGCGTAGCGAGCCTTCGGATCGTCACCGGGGCCGGCCCAGGCCAGCTCGTTGTCGGCGTAATAACCGATCAACCAGGGATCGTCACGGTGATCGCGAGCGGCAATGGCTACGGCGCGCTCAGTGGCCATGGCAAAACGCGGATCGAACGGATCCGGCATCCCGCCCCACCAATCGCTACCGGTGCTGATGCTGGCGTAATCGCCGACGATCGACAGCGGCAAGGTGTACGGCACACGTTCAGCGTCTGCCAGCGACGGCGCGCTCCAGTTGCCGACGGTGTTGAAACCCCAGGCTTGCAGGCGGTCGAGGGTATGCCGGGTCCAGCGTTCTTCATCAATCGTGGCTGTACACGGAGCGGCTTGCGTGCTGGACGTTTGCACCGCGTCGGTCTGCGCCGCTTCGGCGATACCTGACTTCGGCTCGGCAGGCGCCGCCACAGACTCAGCCGCCTGCACCGAGCTGGCCTCTGCGGCGCCCGCCTTCGCTGCTTCGGCGATCCCGGCCTTGTTGTCGCTGTCCGCCTTGCACGGTTCGCCGTACAGGCGTTGCAGATTGGCGCCATAGAAGTCGTACCAGCGGCCGTTGCCGTAGCCACGGCCCTGATCGGCGCCGTTGCCGCCACGGTTGTCACCTTCACCGAAATGCGCAGCCAGCGGGTCGTCGTTCTTCGGCAGTGATTCGAACATGTATTCGCGACCAGCCACGTAGGTCTGGTTGACCTGCGAGCTGACTGTGTTGACACCCAGCGAGTAGAACGGATGGCCTTCGGGGGTTACCAGATACCAGCGGCCATCGCGTTTTTCTGTGCGGAAGAACCCGCTGGCCTTGAACGCCGGGCCTTTGTTCCAGCCGCCGAATTTATCCAGCGAGGATTTCTCGCGCTCGGCCAGCCAACTGTTCAGTTGTTGCTGTTCTTTGCTAGCGGCGCTTTTCAGTTGCTCATCGCTGCTGACTTTTTCCGGCCATTTGCTGCGGGTCGACTGCCCGTAAGCATCGAGCAGATTGCCGTACACCGCCTGCGTCACCGATTCGCCGTCCTGCACCCCGAACCGCTCGAGCAACAGGCTCTGCGCCACTTTCGGCTGATCCATCGACAGGCTCACCGAAACCACCTGGCTGCGGTCGATCTCGCCCGTACTGCTGGCCAGCAGGATGCGCTGACCGTCAACGGTCGTCGGCATCGGCGGTCCGGCTTTCATGCCCTGACTCAGCGGCGTCGAAGCCACCAACGGCACCAGCAAGGTTTGCGCGGGGCCGGCCGGCAGATCGACGCGGCTGACCAGCGTGCGGCCATCGTTGCTCTGGATCTGCACATAAACCGTCACCGCCCAGTTCATCGCACTCTGCAGACGCAGGCTCATCATGCCGGACTGCGACCAGTCCCAGGCGCCGGTCTGTGGCGTCAGGCGCAAGGTCGGCCTGGCGACCGGGTTGAACGTCACCCGACGCAGCACTTCGCCTTCGGGGGTCTGTTCGGCATTGGCCTGCGGCAGGTCGGCGTTTTCCGTGGCGACCTTGACCACGTCGGCCGGACGCACGAAGTTGAACAGCGTCTGCTGACCGGCGGGTGCCGCCATCGACGGCCCGGCAAAGATCAAGGCGAAAACAGCGGGCAACGAACGGCGGATCATAAGAACGGAGTTCTCCCTAACAACCAGTCAAGGCCAGTGGAAAAGCGGTGGCAGAGAGATAGACAACGCGGTGGGCCAATCGGCCCACCCGTGTCTCAGGATATTTCACGACGGAAAGGAGGCAACGCATTGAGGATCGCCTTGCCGTAGCGCTGGGTGACCAGACGCCGGTCGAGCAAGGTGATGGTGCCGCGGTCTTCTTCGGTACGCAGCAGACGCCCGCAGGCCTGAACCAGTTTCAGCGAGGCATCGGGCACGGAGATTTCCATGAACGGATTGCCGCCGCGCGCCTCGATCCACTCCGACAACGCGGCCTCGACCGGATCATCGGGCACCGAGAACGGAATCTTGGCGATCACCACGTGTTCGCAGTAGGCCCCCGGCAAGTCGACACCCTCGGCAAAACTGGCCAGCCCGAACAGCACGCTGGAATCACCGCCATCAACCCGCGCCTTGTGTTTGTTCAGGGTTTCCTGCTTCGACAGGTTGCCCTGAATGAACACTTGTTTGCGCCAGTCGCGGTCGAGGCCGTCGAATACGTCCTGCATCTGCTTGCGCGAGGAGAACAGCACCAGCGTGCCGCGCGAACCTTCGACCAGATCCGGCAGTTCGCGAATGATCGCCGCCGTATGGGCGGCGGCATCGCGCGGGTCGGCTTTCAGATCCGGCACGCGCAACACGCCGGCGTCGGCGTGATGGAACGGGCTCGGCACCACTGCCGTGACGGCTTTTTTCGGCAGGCCGGCGCGCATGCGGAAGCGGTCGAAAGTGCCCAGCGCCGTCAGCGTCGCCGAGGTCACCAGACAGCCGTAAGCGACGTTCCACAAACTGCGACGCAAGGTTTCCGCCGCCAGAATCGGGCTGGCGTTGACCTCGATGTCGAACAGCGAGCCGCTTTCGGCCAGGGTCAGCCAGCGCGCCATTGGCGGGCTCTCTTCCGGGTCTTCGGCGGTGAACGCGGTCCACAGCTCCCAGTTGCCGGAAGCCCGGGACAGCAGGCTGCCGAACAGCGGATACCATTCTTCGGCCTGGTTGCTGGCGATACCAATGTTGACCTCGCCATCCATGCCTTCCTTGAGCAGGTCGGTCAGGCGCTGGAACAGGTCGTTGAGACGGGAAAAGCCCTTCTTCAACTCGATACCCATCTCGCGCATGTGCTCGGGAATCACCCCGCCGACGAAGCGATGACGCGGACGCTCACGGCCTTCGACATCTTCACCGGGTTTGAAATCGGCGATCTGCTCGCACGCGGTAAACATGAACTGCTGCTGGGTCTTGATCTCCCGCGCCAGCTCCGGCACCTGCTCGATCAGTTTGCCGAGATCGCCCGGCAACGGGTGCTGAGCGAGCAGTTTGGTCAGATTCTTCGCGGTGGTTTCCAGCCAGTCGGCGGTGGAGCGCAGGCGTGTGTAATGGGCGAAGTGGCCGATGGCCTTGTCCGGCAGGTGATGGCCTTCGTCGAACACGTAGATGGTGTCGCGCGGGTCCGGCAGCACGGCGCCGCCGCCCAGTGCCAGATCAGCCAGGACCATGTCGTGGTTAGTGACGATCACGTCGACCTTGCCCATGCCTTCGCGGGCCTTGTAGAAGGCGCACTGGCCGAAGTTCGGGCAATGCCGGTTGGTGCACTGGCTGTGATCGGTGGTCAGGCGCGCCCAGTCGGCGTCCTCCAGCGCGTTCGGCCAGCTGTCGCGATCGCCGTCCCACTTATTGCCGGCGAGTTTCTCGATCATGCTGGTGAACAGCTTCTGGCTGGCCTCGTCGACTTCGATCTTGAAGCCTTCTTCTTCGAACAGCTGCGCTGTGGCAGTTTGCGCGTGGCCTTCCTGCAGCAGCATGTCGAGCTTGGACAGGCACATGTAGCGGCCCCGGCCCTTGGCCAGGGCGAAACTGAAATTCAGCCCGCTGTTGCGCATCAGGTCAGGCAAGTCCTTGTAGACGATCTGCTCTTGCAGGGCGACTGTCGCGGTGGCGATCACCAGACGCTTGCCGGCCAGTTTCGCCGTGGGAATCGCCGCGAGGCTGTAGGCCACCGTCTTGCCGGTACCGGTGCCGGCTTCCACCGCGACAATCGCCGGGTCGCCACTGCGCCGGCCTTCATCGTCGGTGTCGATGTCACCGAGGACCTTGGCGATTTCGGCGATCATCAGGCGCTGGCCATAACGCGGCTTGAGGCTCTTGGCCTCTAGAAAACGCGAATAAGCGCCCTGGATCGTGGTTTTGAGTTCAGTGCTGATCATTGAGTGTCGGGCGCTAAAAACGCTGGATAAATTTTCAGTAGTTTGGTTCGCCGGCTATCATACCTGCCTAATCGATCCTGCGCAGAACGGAGTGCCCGAATGACACCTTTTAGCCTCGTTTATCCCCTGCATGTCCTCGCCGCTCTGGTGTGGGTCGGCGGCATGTTTTTCGCCTGGATGGTCTTGCGCCCTGCGGCTGTGAAGGCTCTGGACGGCCCCGCTCGCCTGACCCTGTGGGCGGAAGTGTTTCAAGGTTTTTTCCGTTGGGTCTGGGTGGCGGTGATCCTGTTGCCGATCAGCGGCGTGGGCATGCTGCATCTGCAGCAGGTCGGGTTTGAAACCGCGCCGAAGTATGTACAGGTGATGATCGGTTTGTACGTGGTGATGACCGCGCTGTTTATCCGCATTCAGGGGTTGATGCTGCCGGAGTTGCGCAAGGCGGTTGAGGCGAAGGATTGGCCGGCGGGTGCGGCGGTGCTGGGGCGGATTCGGCGGGTGGTGGGGCTTAATCTGCTGGTTGGGTTGGTACTGGTGGCGGTGGCTGCGGCTCGGCCGTGATCGTTCCCACGCTCTGCGTGGGAATGCCGTAAGGGACGCTCTGCGTCCAGTGACGCGGAGCGTCACGGCCTGTATTCCCACGCAGAGCGCGGGAACAATCAGCGGGTTGGCCGTTAGAGGCGCTGCACAGTAACCGAACCCGCCGCCCCTGTCGGCCCTGGCTGGCCATCCGCGCCGGCCTTGCCGTTCTTGCCACCATCGGCGCGGTACACCAGGCAGCCCTTGGACTTGCCGCCCTTGCCTGCTTTACCACCGATACCCGCCGGGCCGCCGGCACCGCCAGCCACGTTGACCTTGATCAGCTCGGCAGGAAAATCCCGTGGCACGGCCAGGCGCACCAGCGCACCCGGCGCGCCTGGCTGGCCATCGCTGCCGTCACTGCCATCGGCCCCGTGGCCGGCCGAGCCATAGGTGCAGCCCGGATCTTCACCGTTGCCGCCGTCGAGCCCGACGAAACCCGGCGCTCCGGTGCCGCCACGAGCATCGACGGTCAGTTGCGGCGCGCTCAGGGCCTGAAATTGCAGATTCAGATTGCGCCCGGCGCGGGCAGCTTTTTCATAAGTGCCGGGGGCGCCGCGTGCGGTGATCTGGCTGCCGTCGCTCAATTCAGCGCGCTTGACCTTCAGCTCCAGCGCCTGTTCAGCCGGAACGATGGCAATACGCGCTTCATGGCCAAGGCGCAGTTCATCGATGTTCAATTCGGTCACGTTGGAGGGGATCAGCAAAGTGCCGTAATCGGCAACTTCCAGCTTCTCCAGTTGCAGAGTGCTGGTGGTATTGGGCAAACGCATCAGCGAATTGCTTTGCACGTTGACCACCTGGGCGCAGGCCAGTGGACTGATGAATGCAGCGAGCAGGCAGAGTTTACGCATGGGAAGAAGCCTCCGGAGCGGCCGGGGCCGGGATGGTTTGCTGATGGAAAACGCCGAACAACAGAATGCGCCCACGATCACGCCAAGGATGCGGACGCCCCTTGAGACTGCGATTGCACAGCAGCACTTCGAGTACGTGAATCAGCAACAACAGAGCGCCGGCCAGATTGACCAGCAGATGCAGCGGATGGACGAACGGCACCAGTTGATTGGCCAGCACCACGCAGCAGAACAGCAGGGTCAGCAAACGCCCCAGCCCCCAGAACACCTTCATACGCTCCCCCGTGTTGCGAATTATTCTTTGCACGCACAGTACCGGCTTCTGCGGGGGATAAGCCAGAGGGAAAAATGAAATTTCTACAAACACCGGGTAAAAGGCTGCCGAGCCGATGATTTCGGCCCGGCAGCTCTAGCCTGCGGACTACAGACCTTTCCTAGCGATTGATGTGCAGCTCGACCCGGCGATTTTCCGCGCGGCCTTCATCGCTGGCGTTATCGGCCACCGGTTCACTCTCGCCTCGTCCTTCGCTGGTGAGCTTGTTCGGCGCCAGTCCCTGACTCAGCAGGTACGCGGCGACACTGCTCGCGCGGCGTTCCGACAATGCCTGGTTATAGGCGTCGGAGCCTTTGCTGTCGGTATGTCCGATGACTTTGATGCTCACCACATCGGCATTGCGCAGCTTGTCCATCAAGGTGTCGAGCTGGGCTTTTGCCGCCGGGGTCAGATCGGATTTGTCGAAATCGAATAACACGTTGCCAGCATCGCTCAGAGTGATCACTTCGGTTTGCGGCGCCGGTTCGACCGGTTTTACTGCGACGGGATATTGCGGCCGCGGGCAGCCACGGTGATCGACTTCGGTGTTTTCCGGGGTGTCCGGGCAGCGGTCGCGGCGGTCGAATACGCCGTCGCTGTCTTCGTCGCCATCCTGGGCGTAACAGATCAGGCCACCGGTGACGATGCCCAAGGCCGCGCCACCACCGGCCCAGCCAGCGCTTTCAATGGCGCCAAGACCGCCGCCGACCAGGCCGCCAAGCAGGCTGCAGATCGGCCACGTACGTTGATTGAGGGGGGCGGTGCCATCGCTGTGAGTGGCACAACCGGTGAGCAAGCTGCCAAGCAGCAGCACCGGCAAGACGGACCTTGAGAAAACACGCATTTGTGAACGCTCCTGTGTACCGGCCCATACCGGTTACTCAGGAGTAAAGACCCGCATCCGCGACTGCACAAGCCGCGGATGCGAGAGGGGCTAGCGGACGATTTTGATTTCGGTACGACGGTTCTGCGCGCGACCATCGGCCGACTTGTTGTCAGCGACAGGCTGGCTTTCACCAAGGCCCGACACCGAAACGAAGCTGGCACGCGGTACGCCCTGCTGGATCAGGTATTCCACCACCGAGTGCGCACGCCGATCCGAGAGTTTCTTGTTGTAGGCATCGCTGCCGACACTGTCGGTGTGACCGGTCACGGTCAATTGTGCGGTGGAGGATTCCTGTTTCAGGCGATCGGCGACCTTGTCCAGCACTTGCTTGTCAGGGCCGGTCAGCGTGGCTTTGTCGAACTCGAAGTGCACATCACGAATCACGATGGTTTCTTCCTTGACCACAACCGCTTCTTCGACCACTGGCGCAGGCGTTGGTGGCGGGCAACCGTCAGCGTCGACCTGCACGCCTTTAGGCGTACCCGGGCACTTGTCGCGACTGTCCGGCACGCCATCGCCGTCTTCATCGCCATCACCGTGCACCCAGCAATAAGCCGCTGCCGTACCGCCGACCAGCAGCGCACCATAACCGGCCCACGAAGCGCTTTCCGTCGCGCCGAGACCGGCACCGACCACACCACCGACCGCCGCACAGGTCGGCCAGTCGGTTTTCTGCAAACCTGCACAACCAGTCAACACACTGGTTAGCAGAACCAAGGGTAATGCTGTCCGAACTATGCTCATCTAGTTTTCTCCTGAGGGATCGGCTTAAAACCGATTCAGGGAGTAAAGACCGGAGTTTTAATCTCCGCCAGCAATAGGCCACCGCTGTTTGCGACCGTGTTCACAGGGGTTTGCCACATTCAGCGCAAACCAACGCAACCGGGCGCTTTGCCGCCGCAGTCTGGCAGGCTAGTCTTGGCGGTCTGACTGAGGAGCTTCGATGAACGTCGCCATTTCTTCGCGCACGCCACAACAGGCGCTGGCCGCTTTGCTGGATCGCTACGCCCCGGCCCGTCTGCTGCTGATCGGTGCCAGCGAATTTCCCGCTCTGAGCGCTTTCAAGGACGCGCATCCAGATACCATGGTCGCCCATGCCGCGCCCGGCGCATTGCCCGCCGAACTCGCCGCGCAACGTTTCGATCTGGCGCTGGTGGTCGATTGCCTGGAACATTTGCCCAAGCGCGATGGCCTGAATCTGTTGGGCGGGATCCGCAATCTCAACGCCAGTCGCATCGCGGTGCTGGCCGATCTTGCGGCCAGCGGCTGGCAGGAAACCGATTTCTATTCGCTGGCACTGCAGGCCAGCGAGCGTTTCCAGCGCGACGCGCAGGTGCTGACCCTGTTCACTTACGATCTGCTTGACTACAAACAAGTCCCCGACTGGCTCAACTCACGCTTCTGGGCCAATCCGGAAAACTTCGGGAAATACTGGTGGTAATGCAATGAGTACAGCCATTTGCCCATGCGGCAGCGGCAATCTGCTGGATGCCTGCTGCGGCCCTTATCATGACGGCCACCCGGCACCGTGTGCCGAGGCCTTGATGCGCTCGCGCTACAGCGCTTATGTGCTGGGCTTGGTCGACTATCTGGTGGCGACTACCCTGCCCGCGCAACAAGAGGGTTTGAACCGACAATCGATCAGTGACTGGAGTGCGCAGAGCACGTGGCTCGGCCTTGAGGTTGAAAGCTCGGAAGTGTTCGGCGGCCAGCCGGAGCACGCTTTTGTGACCTTCACCGCGCGCTGGCATGACAGCCAGGGCGAGCACAGCCATCGCGAGCGCTCATCCTTTGTACAAAACGCCGGGCGCTGGTATTTCATCGATCCCACGGTGCAGATGAAGCTGGGGCGCAATGACGGATGCCCTTGCGGCAGCGGGCAAAAGTTCAAGAAGTGCTGTGCGGGTTATTTCGGCGCTTGAGCTGAAGAACAAAAGATCGCAGCCTTCGGCAGCTCCTACACAGGATTTGCGGTCGCTCTGCAGGAGCTGCCGAAGGCTGCGATCTTTTAGCGTCTAGACTGGCAACAAAGGGAGTACAACCATGCTCGGTCGTCGGCGCACATTACATTTCCTGCTGTTGATGCTGATCGTAAACCTCGGCGGCTGTGCCTCGTGGTTCAGCGATGACAGCGTCGAGCCTGCCGTGCATCTGGTGAAAGTCGAGGTGATGCGGGCCAAGCTGCTCGAACAGAAATTCATCCTGCACTTTCGCGTCGACAATCCCAACGACAGCGATCTGACCGTGCGCGGCCTGGAATACCGGATTCACCTGGCCGACATGCTGCTCACCGAGGGCGAGCATGAGCACTGGTTTACCGTGGGGCCCAAGCGCAGCGCTTACTTCAAAGTACCGATCCGCACCAACCTGTGGCCGAAGGTCAAGCATGTGGTGAAACTGCTGAAAAATCCGAATCAGCAGATTCCCTATCGATTGCAGGGCGAAATGGAAACCGGTTTATTCATCGCGCACTACGTGCACCTGGAGCGCAATGGCGTGATAATCCCCGCCGATCTAACTCCGGAGTGACCTCGATGACCCAGCAACCTCATGTCCATGGCCCTGACTGCAACCACGATCATGACCACCATCACGATCACGACCATGGCCATGTCCACGGCCCGAACTGCGGCCACGCCCACCAGGAACCGGTGCGCAACGCCCTGAAAGACGTCGGCCGCAACGACCCTTGCCCCTGCGGCAACGGCAAGAAATTCAAGAAGTGCCACGGCGCTTGATGTCACTGGCGAAGATCTTCTTCGCCTGACACATCGCCTGCTCGCGAAGGCGGCGGCGCCTCCACTACAAAACTTCAGCCCGCCGCCAGAATCTGCGAAGAGCCGACCACCGTCGCATACTCCCCATCAAGATTCCCCAGCGACATCCCGTGCACCTCTTCAGCGGTACGCGGTGTGCCGAAATAATCGGCCTTGTCGAAGGTAAAACACGCATCCTCTGCCACCCATGCGTCGAACCCCAGGTTGCCCGCAGTGCGCGCCGTCGACTCAACAGAGTTATTGGTCGCCACACCAACGATGATCAGTTGCCCGATCCCAGCCTCACGCAACTGCGCCTCAAGCCCACTGACACAAAACGCATCCGGCACCTGTTTCTGCACCAGCCATTCCCCGTCCCGAGGAACAAATCGCTCTTGAAACTCCACCCCGTCCTGCTCCGGCCAGAACACCGAATCTGGTGAGCGCGATAAATGCTGCACGTGGATTACCGGGCGCCCGTGCAGGCGCCACAGCGCCAATAACTCAAGCATTCGCTCTTCGGCCTGAGGATTATTCCGCCGCCCCAGACGCGGATGCAGAATGCCTTTCTGCTGGTCGATGATGATCAGCGCAGCGTTGCTTTGAAGCTCCATAGCGATCTTTCTCCTGACAGGTCTCGGGACTCATTCCGCAGTTCAACATCAGCTCTTTCCCACAAGCAACTGTCACAGCTCTGACCGATCAGCCGACAACTGCACAAATAACCACTCGCCCCGCTTGCGCGGCCCTCGCGCCGTCACTAACGTAGCGGCTTTATTGCGCCCCCAGCCTTATACCCCCGCAGGAGCTTCGCCATGGCCTCGCCAGCCCTTACACATTTTCTTCCCCGGTTCGGCGTTGCCGCAGCAGTGGCCGGTGTCCTCGGCTTGTCCGGTTGCCAGACCTGGAACGCCCAGGACAGCCTGCCGCCGACCTCGGGCGTGCAACCGCTCAAGGGGCTGGCGCAGAACGTGTCGGTGCGGCGCAATGCGATGGGCATGCCGTTGATCGAGAGCAACAGCTTTCATGACGCGCTGTTCAGTTTGGGCTACGTCCACGCCAGCGATCGCATCAACCAGATGGTCATCCTGCGCCTGTTGGCTCAGGGCCGGCTGGCGGAAATGTCCGGCGCGTCGATGCTCGATGCCGACCGCTACATGCGCGCGGTCAATCTGAAGAAGAGCGCCGGCGAGCTGTACAAGGCCTCGTCGCCCCGGCTCAAACGCTTCTTCGAGGTGTACGCACGGGGCGTCAATGCCTACCTGTTCCGCTACGCCGACAAGTTGCCGGGCGACCTCGCCGCCAGCGGATACAAGCCGGAATACTGGAAACCGGAAGATTCGGCGTTGATTTTTGCCCTGCTCAACTTCAGTCAGTCGGCCAACCTGCCGGAGGAAATCCAGTCGCTGGTGCTCGCGCAAACCGTGACCACTGACAAACTCGCCTGGCTGAGCCCATCGGCGCCAGACGAAAATCTGCCCGTGGCTGAGGCCGACAAGCTGCAAGGACTCAAGCTCAACGGACAGATTCCCGGCCTGACAGAGCTGAGCAGCGCCAGCCAGCAACTGTCGGCGCTGAACCTGCTCGGCACGCCGACTGCGAACAACTGGGCGATTGCCCCGCAGCGCAGCCGCAGCGGCAAGAGCCTGCTGGCCAGCGATGCGCACGGGCCACTGGCCGCGCCGTCGCTGTGGAGTTTCGTGCAGATCCGCGCGCCGAAATATCAGGCCGCCGGCGTCACAATTGCCGGTCTGCCGATGGTGCTCGGTGGCTTCAATGGCAAAGTGGCGTGGAGCATGACCAGCGTGCTCGGCGACAATCAGGACCTGTTTCTGGAGAAAATCCGCCGTCAGGGCAGCAGCCTGACCTATGAGGTCAACGGCAAATGGCAGCCGCTGGGCGTGCGCAACGAAACCTACTTCGTCAAAGGCCAGCGGCCAATTCGCGAAGCCGTTTACGAAACCCGCCACGGCGCGCTGCTCAACAGTGCCCAGGCAGCGGCGCAGGGCAGCGGTTTCGGCCTCGCCTTGCAGACGCCAAGCTTCACCGACGACAAAACGCTGGATGCCTTCTTCGATCTGACCCGCGCTCAGAATGTCGAGCGCGCTTCGGACGCCAGCCGCGAAATCCGTGCCATAACCCTGAATCTGGTGTTTGCCGATGCGAGCAATATCGGCTGGCAAGTCACCGGGCGTTTCCCCAACCGTCGCGAAGGTGAAGGCCTGCTGCCCTCGCCGGGTTGGGACAGTCGCTACGACTGGGACGGTTACGCCGACCCGATGCTGCACCCCTACGATCAGGACCCGGCACAGGGCTGGCTCGGCACCGCCAACCAGCGTGTGATCCCCGACGGCTACGGCATGCAGTTGTCGAAATCCTGGGCGGCACCGGAGCGCGGCGAACGCCTGGCGGAAATGGCGGGAGGCGGCAAGCACGACAGCCGCAGCGTGATCGCCATGCAGTACGACCAGACCACCACGTTCGCCGCCAAGCTGAAAAAAGTCTTCGAAGCACCGGGGATGAAGCAACCGCTGAAACAGGCGATCGACGCCCTGCCGGACGCCGAACGCAGCAAGGCTCGCGAAGCCTTCACGCGCTTGATGGCGTTCGACGGCAAGCTCAGCCCGACCTCTGCGGATGCAGCGATTTATGAGTTGTTTCTGCAGGAAAGCATGAAGCAGATTTTCCTCGACGAACTGGGGCCCGAGTCGAGCCCGGCGTGGAAAGCCTTTGTTGCCAGCAGCGATCTGTCGTACGCGGCGCAGGCGGATCATCTGCTGGGTCGTGAGGACAGTCCGTTCTGGGACGATGTCCGTACGCCGCAGAAAGAAGACAAATCCGTGATTCTTGCCCGCAGCCTCGCTGCGGCGATAACTGCCGGCGACAGTCAATTGGGCGGCGATCATCGCGCTTGGCAGTGGGGCAAATTGCACAGCTATGCATGGACAAACAGCAACGGTCAGACTGTGCGCGGACCACTGGCAGCCGGTGGCGATCACACCACGCTGAACAGCTCGGCGTTTGCCTGGGGCCAGGACTTCGTCACCACGCGTGCGCCGTCGATGCGTTTTATCGTCGACTTCGGCCAGAGCGAACCACTGATGGCGCAGAACGGAACGGGTCAGTCGGGCAATCCGCTGAGTCCGAATTACCTGAACGGGATCGA
This sequence comes from Pseudomonas koreensis, assembly GCF_024169245.1. Classification (NCBI taxonomy): domain Bacteria; kingdom Pseudomonadati; phylum Pseudomonadota; class Gammaproteobacteria; order Pseudomonadales; family Pseudomonadaceae; genus Pseudomonas; species Pseudomonas koreensis. The sequence goes on along the minus strand of NZ_JALJWP010000001.1, from coordinate 2,655,358 downwards.
TGCCTGGCTCAAGGGTCAGTACATCGGCTTGCCGATGCAGCCGCAGAATTTTGATCGGGTGTATGGCAAGACGCGGTTGACCCTGACTCCTGGAAAATAGAGCGAAGATCAACAGCCCCTCACCCTGGCCCTCTCCCGGAGGGAGAGGGGACTGATTGGGGGATGCTGCAGACTTACGCCGACCTGAACGTGCAGCGCCGAATCCGGAACTGGCTCGGTTCGTGTTTTTCCACATCCGGATTTGCTCGGCTCTTGCCGTGCCGAAGCCATAATCGACTCGGTTTTTCAGGTCGATATCACTCGCTATACACCTCGGTCGGCCCCCTCTCCCTCCGGGAGAGGGCTGGGGTGAGGGTAGCGCTTCAAAGCCGATCGAACTTCCAGCCTCACACCCGCCTCATAGCTAACAAGCCCCCCATTGCGGTCATGACATGGATCTTGTTATCGCCCGACCTGAAGGTCTCTACTGCCCCGCCGGGGATTTCTATATCGATCCGTGGCGGCCGGTCGAGCGTTCGGTGATCACCCATGCTCATGGCGATCACGCGCGCACCGGTAATCAGCATTACCTGTCGAGCAGCGCCAGCGCCGGTATTCTGCGCGCGCGTCTCGGTCAGGATATCCAGTTGCAAACCCTCGACTACGGCCAGCGTCTGACCCATCACGGCGTCACTCTGAGCTTTCACCCGGCCGGGCATGTCCTCGGTTCGGCGCAGGTGCGCCTGGAATACGGCGGCGAAGTCTGGGTTGCGTCAGGCGATTACAAGGTCGAGCCGGATGGCACCTGCACGCCGTTCGAACCGGTACGCTGCCACACTTTCATCACCGAATCGACCTTCGGCCTGCCGATCTATCGCTGGCAGCCGCAAGCTCAGATCTTTGATGAGATCAATCAGTGGTGGGCGGCCAATATCGCCGCCGGCAAGGCCAGCGTGCTGTTCTGCTATTCCTTCGGCAAGGCCCAGCGCATTCTCCACGGCATCGACGAAACCCTCGGGCCGATCCTCAGCCACGGCGCGGTCGAGCCGTTGAACCGCGTCTACCGCGATGCCGGCGTGTACCTGCCGCCGACGATTTACGCGGGCGACGTGAAAAAAAGCGATCCAATCATGCGCCAGGCGCTGGTCATTGCGCCGCCATCGGCGGGCGGCAGTACCTGGATGCGCCGTTTCGGCGATTTCAGCGATGCCTTTGCCAGCGGCTGGATGCGCCTGCGCGGCACCCGGCGGCGGCGCGGCGTCGATCGCGGTTTCGTCCTCTCCGATCACGCCGACTGGCCCGGCCTGCTGTGGGCGATCAACCAGACCGGCGCCGAACGGGTGATGGTCACCCACGGCTCGATCGGCGTGCTCGTGCGCCATTTGCGCGAGCAAGGCCTCGATGCCCAAGGCTTCACAACCGAATACGGCGATGACGAAGAAGACATCGCCGTCGAACCCACCGTTGTCGAGACTTCCCCATGAAAGCCTTCGCCGAGTTATATGCCGAACTCGATGCGACCACGTCGAGCAACGCCAAGCTGGCGGCAATGCAGGCCTACTTCGCGCAGGCCGCGCCGGAAGATGCCGCATGGGCAGTGTATTTCCTCTCCGGGGGTCGGCCGCGACAGCTGGTGCCGGTGCGCATCCTCCGTGAACTCGCGGTGGAAGTTTCGGGGCTGGAGCCGTGGTTGTTCGAAGAAAGTTATCAAGCCGTCGGCGATCTGGCCGAGACCATTTCTCTGGTGCTGCCGGAAAACTCCCACAGCTCCGAGGCCGGTCTCGCTGAATGGATCGAAGACAAGCTGCTGCCATTGCGTGGCGAAACGCCGGAGTTTCTGGCGCGCCAACTGCCGATGTTGTGGGCGCAACTGGATCGGCCAAGCCTGATGCTGTGCATCAAACTGATCACCGGCAGTTTCCGCGTCGGCGTGTCGAAGTTGCTGGTCACCCGCGCCCTCGCCTCAATGGCGGGACTGGACAGCAAACGTGTGGCTCAGCGTCTGGTCGGGTACACCGATCTGTCGAACCGGCCGAGCGCCGCCAGCTATCTGAAACTGATTGCCCCGGAATCCGCCGACGAACATGCCCAGCGCGGCGGCCAGCCCTATCCGTTTTTTCTCGCCCACGCCCTGTCGCAACCGGTCGAGGAATTCGAAGCGCTGCTCGGCCCGGCCACTGACTGGCAGGTGGAATGGAAGTGGGACGGCATTCGCGCGCAAGTGGTCAAGCGTGACGGCAAGCTGTGGGTGTGGTCGCGCGGCGAAGAACTGGTGACCGAGCGCTTCCCTGAATTCGATGTGCTGGTGCACGGCTTGCCCGATGGCACGGTGATCGACGGCGAAATCGTCGTATGGAAGAGCACGCATCCGACTACCGAGGATGCCTTCGATCCGCAATCCGATGAGCCGCCAGCGGTGCAACCGTTCGCCCTGCTGCAACAGCGCATCGGTCGCAAGACGCTGGACAAGAAGATTCTTGAAGAAGTGCCGGTGGTGGTGCTGGCCTACGACCTGCTGGAATGGCAGGGCGAAGACTGGCGCAACCAGCCGCAGGTCAAGCGGCGGGCGCAACTCGAGGAAGTCATCGCGCGCTGCAACAGCCCGGTGCTGCTGCCCTCCCCTGTACTCACCGGCGAAGACTGGCTCGACCTCGGCCGCCAGCGCGAGGCGTCACGCAAACTCGGCGTCGAAGGCATGATGCTCAAGGCGCGGGACTCGTTGTATGGCGTCGGCCGGACCAAGGACATGGGCGTGTGGTGGAAGTGGAAGGTCGATCCTTTCAGCGTCGACGCCGTGCTGATTTACGCTCAGCGCGGACATGGCCGCCGCGCCAGTCTGTACAGCGATTACACCTTCGCCGTGTGGGACGGCCCGCCCGAATCCAGCCAGCGCTCGCTGGTGCCGTTCGCCAAGGCGTATTCGGGGCTGACCGATGAAGAGATGCGCCAGGTCGACAGCATCGTGCGCAAGACCACGGTGGAGAAATTCGGCCCGGTGAGCAGCGTGAAACCAAGTCTGGTATTCGAACTGGGCTTCGAAGGCATCGCCCTGTCGCGCCGCCACAAGAGCGGCATCGCCGTGCGCTTCCCGCGAATGCTGCGCTGGCGCAAGGACAAGACCGTCGAAGAAGCGGACAGCCTGGCTACCCTTCAGGATCTGTTGGCGTAATCCATATCCCAGACAACGCTGGACGCAATGGATCGTTACCCCGCTCTGCGTGGGAATGCAGCCAGGGACGCTCCGCGTCCCATGCAAAGCCGAACGCAGAGCGTCCGATGAGGCATTCCCACGCAGAGCGTGGGAACGATCCGTAGCGCGCGGCCAACCGGGCGCCAAAACAGTGCAGAAATTTTCAGTCAACCTTTCCGCCGCACCAAATACTTTCCTGCCCCTGTGCTACAACCTTTTAAAACGCCTGTTCGGCACTCTGGTTCGGAAATTGCTACTTTCTATAGGTCGTAAGCGTTGCAGTAACAATAATTCTGCGCCACAAGCGCTCATATTGGTTCTTAGGGATTGAATAATGAAAAAAGCATTGCTGACCCTTTCTGCACTGGCGTTGTGCATGGCCGCCGGCTCGGCGCTGGCCAAGGAATACAAAGAGCTGCGCTTTGGCGTTGACCCTTCGTACGCACCGTTCGAGTCGAAAGCGGCCGACGGCAGCCTGGTCGGGTTCGATATCGACCTGGGCAACGCGATCTGCGCCGAACTGAAGGTCAAGTGCAAGTGGGTCGAAAGCGATTTCGACGGCATGATTCCGGGCCTCAAGGCCAACAAGTTCGACGGTGTGATCTCGTCGATGACCGTGACCCCGGCCCGCGAGAAGGTCATCGACTTCTCCAGCGAGCTGTTTTCCGGCCCGACCGCTTACGTATTCAAAAAGGGCTCCGGCATCACCGCCGACGTCGCTTCGCTCAAGGGCAAAACCGTTGGCTATGAGCAAGGCACCATTCAGGAAGCCTACGCCAAAGCCGTGCTGGACAAGGCCGGCGTGAAAACCCAGGCCTATCAGAACCAGGATCAGGTGTATTCCGACCTGACTTCCGGCCGTCTCGATGCTGGTATCCAGGACATGCTGCAAGCCGAACTGGGCTTTCTGAAGTCGCCGAAAGGCGCCGATTACGAAATCAGCCAGCCGGTCGACAGCGAATTGCTGCCCGCCAAAACGGCTGTCGGTATCAAGAAAGGTAACACTGAGCTGAAGGCGCTTTTGGATAAAGGTATCAAAGCGTTACACGACGACGGCAAATACGCCGAGATTCAAAAGAAACACTTTGGCGACCTGAATCTGTACAGCGGCAAATAATGCCCCGGCGCCCATCCTCGATGGGCGCCTTTTCCATCCGCTCAGGTTGCTGATTTATGTTTGAAACCCTCCTGCAAAATCTGGGGCTGGCCTCGTTCAGTCTGCAGGGCTTCGGCCCGTTGCTGCTGCAAGGCACCTGGATGACCATCAAATTATCGGCGATGTCGCTGCTGGTGGCCGTGTTGCTCGGCCTGCTCGGCGCCAGTGCCAAACTGTCGAAAGTCAAACTGGTGCGCCTGCCCGCGCAGCTCTACACCACCCTGATTCGCGGCGTGCCGGACCTGGTGCTGATGCTGTTGATCTTCTACAGCCTGCAAACCTGGTTGACCTCGCTGACCGACTACATGGAATGGGAATACATCGAGATCGACCCGTTCAGCGCCGGCGTGCTGACGCTGGGCTTCATTTATGGCGCGTATTTCACCGAGACCTTCCGGGGCGCGATCCTCGCGGTGCCGCGAGGTCAGGTCGAAGCCGCCACCGCCTATGGCCTCAAACGCGGCCAGCGGTTTCGCTTCGTGGTGTTTCCGCAAATGATGCGCTTCGCCCTGCCCGGCATCGGCAACAACTGGATGGTCATGCTCAAGGCCACCGCGCTGGTGTCGATCATTGGCCTGGCCGATCTGGTCAAGGCCGCCCAGGACGCCGGTAAAAGCACCTATCAACTGTTCTACTTCCTGGTTCTCGCCGCCCTGATCTATCTGCTGATCACCAGTGCTTCGAACTTCATCCTGCGCTGGCTCGAACGCCGTTACGCCGCTGGTGCCCGGGAGGCCGTACGATGATCGAACTCCTGCAGGAATACTGGAAAGCCTTCCTTTATACCGACGGCCAGAACATCACCGGGCTGGCGATGACGATGTGGCTGCTGACCGCCTCGATCGGCATCGGCTTCATCGTCTCGATTCCGCTGTCGATCGCCCGGGTTTCGCCGCACTTCTATATTCGCTGGCCAGTGCAGTTCTACACCTACCTGTTCCGTGGCACGCCGCTGTATATCCAGTTGCTGATCTGCTACACCGGCATCTACAGCCTCGCCGCCGTGCGCGAACAGCCGATCCTCGACAGCTTCTTTCGCGATGCGATGAACTGCACGATCCTCGCTTTCGCTCTCAACACCTGCGCCTACACCACGGAGATTTTTGCCGGGGCGATTCGCAGCATGAACCACGGCGAAGTCGAAGCGGCCAAGGCCTACGGTCTGACCGGCTGGAAGTTGTACGCCTACGTGATCATGCCGTCAGCCCTGCGCCGTTCGTTGCCTTACTACAGCAACGAAGTGATCCTGATGCTGCACTCGACCACGGTGGCGTTCACCGCGACCATTCCGGATATTCTTAAAGTTGCGCGGGACGCCAACTCGGCAACCTTCCTGACGTTTCAGTCGTTTGGCATCGCCGCGCTGATCTACCTGACCATTACCTTTGCGCTGGTCGGCCTGTTCCGCCTCGCCGAACGCCGCTGGCTGGCCTTCCTCGGGCCAACTCACTAGCACCGGGTTCAGAGATAAAGAGAGAAAAATGCGCCACCAGATCCATGACTTGCTGGCCCCGCTGCCGGGGACCGCACGGCAGATTCACAGCTTCCACTTCGGCCCACAGCAGGCCAAGGGCAAGGTTTACATTCAAGCTTCGCTGCACGCCGATGAACTGCCGGGCATGCTGGTCGCCTGGCACCTCAAACAGCGTCTGGCCGAGCTGGAAGCCACTGGCCGCCTGCGTAGCGAAATCGTCCTGGTGCCAGTGGCCAACCCGGTCGGCCTCGAACAAGTGCTGATGGACGTGCCGCTGGGCCGTTACGAGCTGGAGAGCGGGCAGAATTTCAACCGCTGGTTTGTCGACCTCAGCGAAGAAATCGGCAACGCTATCGAAGGCCAACTGAATGACGATGCGCAGCACAACCTCGAACTGATTCGCACCAGCCTGCGCAACGCCCTCGCCCGCCAGACGCCAACCACGCAGCTGCAGTCCCAGCGCCTGACCCTGCAACGCCTGGCCTGCGATGCCGACATGGTGCTGGATTTACACTGCGACTTCGAATCGGTGGTGCACCTGTACACCACGCCCGAGGCATGGCCGCAGGTTGAACCTTTGGCGCGCTACATCGAAGCGCAGGCCAGCCTGCTCGCTACCGATTCCGGCGGCCAGTCGTTCGACGAATGCTTCACCCTGCTCTGGTGGCAATTGCGCGAGCGCTTCGGCGAGCACTTCGAGATTCCCCTGGGCAGTTTCTCGGTGACCGTCGAATTGCGCGGCCAGGGTGACGTCAATCACCCGCTGGCCAGCCGCGACTGTCAGGCATTGATCGATTACCTGATCCAGTTTGACGCCATCGTCGGCGAGACCAAACCGCAACCGCCGCTGCCGTACCCGGCCACGCCGCTGGCCGGTGTCGAACCGGTGACCACGCCCGTCGGCGGCCTGCTGGTGTACTGCGCGACGCCCGGTCAATACCTTGAAGCCGGGCAACAGATCGCCGAAGTCATCGACCCGATCCACGACAAGGTCACCCCCATTCATTGCACCGCCGCCGGCCTGCTGTATGCGCGCTCGCTGCGGCGCATGGCCACTGCCGGCATGGTCATCGCCCACGTCGCGGGCGCCGAAGCCTATCGCAGCGGCTACCTACTTTCGCCTTGAGGATGCTCGTCCATGTACAAACTGACCGTTGAAGGCCTGCACAAAAGCTATGGCGATCATCAGGTGCTCAAAGGCGTTTCGCTCAAGGCCAGAACCGGAGACGTGATCAGCCTGATCGGCGCCAGCGGCTCGGGCAAAAGCACCTTTTTGCGCTGCATCAATTTTCTCGAACAACCGAATGACGGCGCCATGAGCCTCGATGGCCAGGCGATCCGCATGGTCACCGACCGCCACGGCATGCACGTCGCCGACGCCAACGAACTGCAACGCCTGCGCACACGGCTGGCGATGGTGTTCCAGCATTTCAATCTGTGGAGCCACATGACCGTGCTGGAAAACATCACCATGGCCCCGCGCCGGGTGCTGGGTTGCAGCAAGCAGGAGGCCGAGGATCGCGCCCGGCGTTATCTGGACAAGGTCGGCTTGCCGGCGCGGGTGGCCGATCAATATCCGGCGTTTCTCTCCGGCGGCCAGCAACAGCGCGTGGCGATCGCCCGGGCACTGGCGATGGAGCCGGAAGTCATGCTGTTCGACGAACCGACCTCGGCGCTCGATCCGGAACTGGTCGGTGAAGTGTTGAAGGTGATTCAGGGCCTGGCCGAAGAAGGCCGGACGATGATCATGGTGACGCATGAGATGAGTTTTGCGCGCAAGGTGTCGAATCAGGTGCTGTTTCTGCATCAGGGTCTGGTGGAAGAAGAAGGCGCGCCCGAGGAAGTGCTGGGCAATCCCAAGAGTGAACGCCTGAAGCAGTTCCTCAGCGGCAACCTTAAATAACGCCATACACATCTCCCTGTAGGAGCTGCCGAAGGCTGCGATCTTTTGACTCTGCTTCCAAGATCAAAAGATCGCAGCCTCGTTTCACTCGTCAGCTCCTACAAGGGAATCGCGTTGTTTTAAACCTTTGGTCTGTTGCTGTGGTCTCTGAAACAACACCTCCAGAGCGCACGCAGCCGGCATGGCGAAATCCCCCGACTTTGCAAAAACCTGGTTCAGCGCTCGCGCCTGGAAGCCGTTCGCCTTTCAGAAACAGGTGTGGGCGGCGGTGAAAAACGGCGAATCCGGCTTGCTCCACGCCAGCACCGGCGCCGGCAAAACCTATGCGGTGTGGTTTGCCGCGCTCAATCGCTTCGCCCGCTTGCAGCCGCCCGTGGCCACGCCACGCAAACGCAAACCGCCGGCCGAACCGCTGACGGTGCTGTGGATCACGCCGATGCGCGCCCTCGCCGCCGACACTGCCCGCGCGCTGCAAAGCCCGGTGGATGATTTGCAGATTCCGTGGAGCATCGGCCTGCGCACCGGCGACACCAGCAGCAGCGAACGCGCCCGTCAGGGCCGGCGTCTGCCAACCACGCTGATCACCACACCCGAAAGCCTGACCCTGCTGCTCGCCCGCGCGGATGCGCGCACGGCGTTGTCGACCCTGCGCATGATCGTCGTTGATGAATGGCACGAATTGCTCGGCAACAAACGCGGCGTGCAACTGCAACTGGCCCTCGCCCGTCTGCGTCACTGGCAGCCGGAACTGATCGTCTGGGGCGTTTCCGCCACCCTCGGTAATCAATCCCACGCCGAGCAAGTGCTGATCCCACAGGGCGGCGCCGTCAGTGTTCAGGGCAAAAGCGAAAAAACCCTGCAGGTCGACACTTTGCTCCCACCCGCCACCGAGCGTTTTCCGTGGGCCGGGCACATCGGTCTGAAGATGCTCCCGCAAGTGGTGGCCGAACTTGACGCCTGCGCCAGCACCCTGGTATTCACCAATACCCGCGCGCAATCGGAAATCTGGTATCAGGCGCTATTGGAGGCGCGGCCGGACTGGGCCGGATTGATCGCGTTGCACCACAGCTCACTGTCCCGTGAGACCCGCGACTGGGTCGAACAGGCACTGAAAAATGGCCAATTGAAAGCCGTGGTGTGCACCTCGAGCCTGGATCTGGGCGTGGATTTTCTTCCGGTCGAGCGCGTGCTGCAGATCGGCTCGGCAAAGGGCGTCGCGCGTTTGATGCAACGTGCCGGGCGCTCCGGCCACGCGCCGGGGCGCACCTCGCGGGTGACGCTGGTGCCGACCCACAGCCTCGAACTGATCGAAGCGGTCGCCGCCCGCGATGCCGTCGAGCAACGGCGCATCGAGCCGCGGCTGTCACCGCACAAGCCGCTGGATGTACTGGTCCAGCATTTGGTCAGCATGGCCCTTGGCGGTGGCTTTATTCCTGAAGACTTGTACGAAGAAGTCCGCGGCGCCTGGGCTTATCGCGACCTGACAGCGGCGGATTGGACCTGGGCGCTGGCATTCGTACGCCATGGCGGGATGTCTCTTACCGCGTATCCGGATTACCGCCGGGTCGAGCCGGATGAACACGGCGTCTGGCGCGTGCCGGATGCGCGTCTGGCGCGGCGCCATCGCATGAGCATCGGCACCATCGTCAGCGACGCGAGCATCAACCTGAAATTCTGGAGCAAGGGCGGCGGCGGCAAACAGCTGGGCAGCGTCGAGGAAGGCTTTATCGCGCGGTTGAAACCCGGCGATGGTTTCCTCTTCGCCGGCCGCTTGCTGGAGCTGGTGCGGGTAGAAAACATGACCGCCTACGTCAAACGCAGCACCGCGAAAAAAGCCGCCGTGCCACGCTGGAATGGCGGACGCATGCCGTTATCCAACGAACTGGCCGAAGCGGTGGTGGCGCGTTTCAGCGCCGCAGCTCAAGGTCATTTCAACGGCCCGGAGATGCACGCGCTGCGGCCGTTGCTGGAAACGCAGATACGCTGGTCTGGTTTGCCCACCACGGAAAATCTGCTGGCGGAGGTGCTGAAATCCCGCGAAGGCTGGCACCTTTTCCTCTATCCGTTCGCCGGGCGCCAGGTGCATCTGGGACTGGCGAGCTTGCTGGCGTGGCGTGTCAGTCAGCGGCAACCGGTGACCTTCTCGATCGCGGTGAATGACTACGGCCTGGAATTGCTCAGCGCCACGCCGGTGGATTGGGCCACGCATCTGGACGCGCAACTGTTCAATGCCGATGACCTGTTGCTGGACGTGCTGGCCAGTCTCAATGCCGGCGAACTGGCGTTGCGCCGCTTCCGCGAAATCGCACGGATCGCCGGGCTGGTGTTCGCCGGCTATCCGGGCGCACCAAAAAGCACCCGCCAGGTGCAGGCGTCGAGTGGCTTGTTTTTCCAGGTGTTCAAACAATACGACGCCGACAACCTGCTGCTGGCCCAGGCCGGGGAAGAAGTCTTACGTGAAGAACTGGATATTCGTCGTCTGGAACAGACGTTGGAGCGCATCAATCAGATGAAACTGAACGTACATCAGGTTAAACGTCCTACACCGCTGGGCTTTCCGCTGCTGGTGGAGCGGATGCGCGAAAGCATGAGTTCGGAAAAACTGGCTGACAGGATCAGAAGAATGGTCGGTGACCTGGAAAAAACCGCTGATAACGGAAAATCATCGTGAGCGCATACCCGGTGCGCCTGGCGGGCGAAGAATTGTGGTTGCTGCCGGAGAAAGCGCTGTACTGGCCCGCGCAGGAGGCGTTGCTGATCGCCGATGTGCATTTCGGCAAAGCGGCGGCCTATCGCAGCCTCGGCCAGCCAGTGCCGCATGGTACGACCGCGAGCAATATCGCGGTGATCGACGCGCTGCTGGCGCGGCTGCCGTGTCGCCAGTTGATCTTCCTCGGGGATTTTCTGCATGGGCCTGGCTCCCATGTCGCAATCACACTGAATGCGCTGGCAGAATGGCGCGCGCGGCACGCCGACCTGCCGATGACACTGATTCGCGGCAACCACGACAAACGCGCCGGTGACCCACCAGCCTCGCTGAATATTCGCGTAGTGCCAGAGCCGCTGTTACTTGGGCCGTTCGCCCTGCAGCATGAGCCCGATCCGCATCCCGAGCGGCACGTGCTCGCGGGCCACGTGCATCCGGTTTATCGATTGCACGGCAAAGGTCGGCAGAGCCTGCGCCTGGCTTGTTTCAGACTCGGTGAGCGCATCAGCCTGATGCCGGCATTCGGTGCGTTTACCGGCGGCTATCAGGTCGAGCGCGACGACAGTTGCAAAGTCTTCGTGATCGGCGACAACGAAATATGGCCCGTCAGCTAGATCGCAAATCGATCGGACTGACGGGCCATACTCATGACAGTGGATCAGGCGACAGGCGCCGGAGGCGGTTCGTCCGGCAGCGTTGGTTCACCTGGTTCGGTTGGTTGTTCGTTGGGAGTATCGGGATCAGGCTGGCCAGGCACGCCACCGCCCAGGCTCAACGACGGATTCGCCAATAACGACCAGGCCAGGACGCCTATCTGATTGGGCTCAAGCCTTGCCAGTTCAGCGCTGATTCGCGGGTCGATCTTCATAGGGCACTCCTCAGTGAAGGCCCGGATTTGTGTGTAACAAAAACGGGCAGTACACCCCATAGAGTGTCTGCCCGCCAAAGAATTCCCGACATCCGTCGGATGGTCGATCAGGTACGCGGCAAGGTCACGCCACGCTGGCCCTGGTACTTGCCGCCACGATCCTTGTAGGAAACTTCACATTCCTCGTCGGATTCAAGGAAGAGCATCTGCGCCACGCCTTCGTTGGCGTAGATTTTCGCCGGCAGGTTGGTGGTGTTGGAGAATTCCAGCGTCACGTGACCTTCCCACTCAGGTTCGAGTGGGGTGACGTTGACGATGATGCCGCAGCGCGCGTAGGTGCTTTTACCGAGGCAGATGGTCAGCACATTGCGCGGAATACGGAAATACTCGACGGTGCTGGCCAGGGCGAAGGAGTTCGGCGGGATGATGCAGACATCGCTGTGGATGTCGACAAAGCTGCCTGCGTCGAAATTCTTCGGATCGACGATCGCCGAGTTGATGTTGGTGAACACCTTGAAGTGGTTGGTGCAACGTACGTCGTAACCGTAGCTCGACACGCCGTAGGAAATCACCCGGCTGTCGTCGCTGCCGCGCATCTGGCGCTCGACGAACGGTTCGATCATGCCGTGTTCCTGCGCCATGCGGCGAATCCACTTGTCCGATTTGATGCTCATGGCGGGTTTGTCCTGAATAGCGAGGTGGAAAAATTCTGTCCGGCATCTTACCGGGCGCGTCGCCGCGATCAAAGTGCGCAACGCAATTCTCGGCGAACACCCCGTATTTACGCGATGTGGCGACGAACAGTCGCACCGCCGATCCCTAAAACACAGAATCCTTTGCAAGAAACATTGGCACGTTCCGGAAAAAGGGTTAAGGTGGCGTCACTGTGTTGCTTGTGTCACTGAGAATCTCTACACGATATGTTGAATTTCGATCCAACCATCTACAAGAATTTTTCCTGCTCTTTGCACTCAGTCTCGGCCAGGGTTCTTCCTGAGTCGCAGTTATCTTTGTTCAAGGAGTTACACCATGTCTAATCGCCAAACCGGTACCGTTAAGTGGTTCAACGATGAAAAAGGCTTCGGCTTCATCACTCCACAATCCGGTGACGACCTGTTCGTTCACTTCAAAGCTATCCAATCCGACGGCTTCAAAAGCCTGAAAGAAGGCCAACAGGTTTCTTTCATCGCTACCCGCGGTCAGAAAGGCATGCAAGCTGAAGAAGTACAAGTTATCTAACTTGTAGCTTCTTTAGAAAAGAGCCCCGCCCTTAAAAGCGGGGCTTTTTTGTGGGCGCTTGTTTTTGAGCGTAAAAAAGATCGTCCGAACGCGGCCCGAGCCTTCAGCAACTCCTACGGGATGTACATCAATCCTCTGTAGGAGCTGCCGAAGGCTCGGGCCGCGTTCGGACGATCTTTTGCTTTAAGCTTTTACCAGGCCACGCCAAACCCTGCGGTATAACGGGTCTTGTTCAAGTCGGCATCGTTGGTGCCGCTGATGATGTCGCGCTCGGCCTTGAGGTTGAGCGAGGCCCACTCGGTGACCTTGTAGCGCAGGCCCAGCTCGGCATCCAGTGCGTAATCGGCAACGCCCGACAGCGGCTTGCCGACTTCGCCATTGGTGAAGAACTCGACCTTCTTGCCGATCAGGTAGCGGTTGTAGTCCCACTTCATCGCGACGGAATAGAAGTTGTCCTTGCTGCCATCGCGATATTCGTAATCGGTACGGTTGAGCAACGAACCCAGCGAGAACGCACCCAGTTCATCGTCCCAGAACTGGTAACCCGGACCGGTACCGACCACACGCTGACGCGCCAGCTCTTCGATGTGATCACGCTTGTAGTTGATGCGCCCTTGCCAGAACCACTGATCGGTGAGGAAGCGGTCGAGGGAGTATTCGGCGCGCCAGTTGTTGGTGGTGGTTTCCGCATCCTGCACTTCGCGGTTGTACTCGCCCTCGGCGATATGCCGCCAGCGACCATGGCGAGCGGAAGTCTTGAAGCCAACATCGTAGTCGTCGGTGTCCTTTTCGGCGCGCTGATAGTCCAGTGCCAGGTCGACGTTGCCCTTCCATACCAGGTCGGTGACGATCGGCTTGGGCTTGAGTATCTGCTGAATGCTCGCCAGCTCGACCGTCTTGGGCGCCTCGCCATTGGCCAGGGTGACTTTGCCGTCGTCGGCCGCAGTGAGCGATTTCGACACTTCGCCGGCATAGGCGTCCTGCTTCACCAGCAAGTGCTGATCGCTGTCGAGGGTCTTGACCTCTTTCCAGTCAATTGCCACCGCACCGGCGTATTTGGTCTGGATCAACAGCTTGCCGCCGTCGAAGACCGTGATAGTGCCACTCAGCTTGTCGCCGTTTTTCAACCAGACGGTGTCGGCAAGCAGGGGCGTGGACGTGCTGAAAACAGCAAGGCACAACAAGGTTCTGGGGAACATAAGCAGACCGGGGGCTCAGAGTTGGCGAAAAGGGTCGGCATTATCCGTAGGATTTTGCCCATGACAAGGACTGACCGGACTATTTCAATTGAGTTCATTTCTCAACTGCGCCCCGAGCGATTACGCTTGTCGCCATCGTCACGCCAATGCTCAGGAGCCGCTTACGTGAAAGACCCGCTCGACAGCGTCGAAAACGATGCGCAAATCCGACGCACGGCGCTCTACTCGACACTCGCGCAAGTGCCCGAAGGCAAAGTCGTCAGTTATGGACAACTGGCCGAACTGGCCGGACTGGGCCGCGCCGCGCGCTGGGTCGGGCGCACCCTGAGCCAGTTGCCCGGCGACACCAGGCTGCCCTGGCACCGCGTGCTCGGCGCCGGCGGACGCATCAGCCTGCCGGTCGGCAGCCCTTCCGGTGACGAACAACGCGCGCGATTGCGCATGGAAGGCATCACCGTCCAGAACAATCGTGTGGATATTCGGCGCCATGGCTGGCGTCCGGTAGAGCACAGCGGTTAGAGTGCGCGCTTTGTTTTCGCAATTTTGAGGCAGACTTCAGCCCATGCCCCGTAAAACCTGGCGCGCCGCGCTCGCCGCCTATGCCAGTCCTTCGACGCTCGTGCTGTTGTTGCTCGGTTTTGCCGCCGGCCTGCCGTACATGCTGGTGTTCTCGACGCTCTCCGTGTGGCTGCGTGAAGCGGGCGTAGCCCGTGAAACCATCGGCTATGCCAGCCTGATCGGCCTGGCGTATGCGTTCAAATGGGTCTGGTCACCGCTGCTCGACCAATGGCGCCTGCCATTGCTGGGCAAACTCGGCCGTCGCCGTTCCTGGCTGGTGCTGTCCCAGGCACTGGTGATTCTCGGCCTGATCGGGATGGGTTTCTGTGATCCGCAGAAGCATCTGTCCTGGCTGATCGCGATTGCCGTCGTCGTCGCTTTTGCCTCAGCCACGCAAGACATCGCGGTCGACGCCTATCGTCTGGAAATCGCCGATGACAGCCGCCAGGCCGCCCTTGCCGCCAGTTACATGTCCGGTTACCGCGTCGCCGCCCTGCTCGCCACCGCCGGTGCGCTGTTCTTCGCCGAAGGTTTTGGCTCGACCGGTTTCAACTATAAGCACGCGGCGTGGACCGGCACCTATGTGCTGTTCGGCGCATTGATGGTGCCCGCGCTGCTGACCACGCTGTTCATGCGTGAGCCGCCGGTGCCGCTGCGCACGCAGTTGCAGGCCGGGCGCTACACGTTCATGCATCAACTGATGTCGGTGTTCGTGCTGATCGTTTTGCTGGTTTCCGTACCGGCGATGTTCACCCAGCTGTACAACACTGATTTCGCTGGCGTGCTGTTCGGCGACATGAGCCCGCTCGACCTGCTGCTCGAAGACCGCGCGTTCCTTCGCGCCATTCTCTATACGCTGCTGACGGGAATGTGTCTGTCGGCCATGGGCCGGCGTGGATTGGCGCCGGTGCTGACGCCGGTCAATGACTTCATTCTGCGTTACCGCTGGCAGGCGCTGTTGCTGCTGGGCCTGATCGCCACCTATCGCATGTCCGACACGGTGATGGGCGTGATGGCCAACGTGTTCTACATCGACCAGGGCTTCACCAAGGATCAGATCGCTAGCGTCAGCAAGATCTTCGGCCTGATCATGACCCTCGTCGGCGCCGGCATGGGCGGCCTGTTGATCGTGCGCTTCGGTATTCTGCCGATCCTGTTTATCGGCGGCGTGGCTTCGGCGGCGACCAACCTGCTGTTCGTGATGCTCGCGGACATGGGCCCGAACCTGCAAATGCTGGTGGTGACCATTTCCCTCGACAACTTCAGCTCGGGCCTGGCGACCTCGGCGTTCGTCGCTTATCTGTCGAGCCTGACCAACCTGAAGTTCTCCGCCACACAATATGCTTTGCTCAGCTCGATCATGCTGCTGCTGCCGCGCTTGATGGGTGGTTATTCCGGCGTGCTGGTCGAGAAGTTCGGCTATCACAGCTTCTTCCTCATTACTGCGCTGCTCGGCGTGCCGACGCTGGTGCTGATTGCGCTGCACTGGTTTCAGGAGCGCCGCCGCGAAGGCCCGACACCTACGCCTGAGCCTGCACCGACGCCCGTCACCGAAGAATCGTAGGACGCTTCGCGAGTGGCGGGAGGAATCCCGCCGCTGGACCTCTGCGCCGGCCACACTTCTGTACGTCAGCAAAACTCGCCGGTACACTGCTCCGTCATTTCCAGTCATAGCAACCGACAACGGCCAACCATGCGCACCAGTCAATTTTTGCTCGCCACACAAAAAGAAACGCCTTCCGACGCGGTCGTGATCAGCCACCAGCTGATGCTGCGCGCCGGCATGATCCGCAAGCTTGCCTCGGGCCTGTACACCTGGCTGCCGATGGGCCTGCGAGTCATGCGCAAGGTCGAAGCCATCGTTCGCGAAGAGATGAACGCTGCCGGTTCTCTGGAAGTGTTGATGCCGAGCACCCAACCGGCCGAGCTGTGGCAGGAGTCGGGGCGCTGGGAAGAATACGGCCCTGAGTTGCTGCGCATCAAAGACCGCCACGGTCGTGATTTCTGCGCGGGCCCGACCCACGAAGAAGTGATCACCGATCTGATGCGCAACGAGTTGAGCAGCTACAAGCAGCTGCCAATCAACCTGTACCAGATCCAGACCAAATTCCGTGACGAAATCCGCCCACGCTTCGGTTTGATGCGCGGCCGCGAATTCATCATGAAGGACGCCTACTCGTTCCACGCCGATCAGGCGTCGCTGCAGATCACTTACGACCGCATGCACGAGGCGTACTGCAACGTGTTCACCCGCCTGGGTCTGAAATTCCGTCCGGTTGAAGCCGACAACGGTTCGATCGGTGGTGCCGGCTCCCACGAATTCCACGTACTGGCCGAGTCCGGCGAAGACGATATCGTTTTCAGCAACGGTTCCGACTACGCGGCGAACATCGAAAAAGCCGAAGCGGTGCCACGTGAAACCTCGCGCCCTGCGCCAACCGAAGAGCTGCGCCTGGTCGACACACCGGACACCAAAACCATCGCGGCGCTGGTGGAAAAATTCAATCTGCCGATTGAAAAGACCATCAAGACCCTGATCGTCCACGCCGAAGAAGAAGGCAAGCTGATCGCGCTGGTGATCCGTGGCGACCACGAACTGAACGAAATCAAGGCTGCCAACCAGCCAGGCGTTGCAAGCCCGCTGGTCATGGCCTCCGATGCCGAACTGCGCGACGCGATCGGCGCCGGCGCCGGTTCGCTCGGCCCGCTGAACCTGCCGCTGCCGATCATCATCGATCGCTCGGTCGCGATGATGAGCGACTTTGGCATCGGCGCGAACATCGATGACAAGCACTACTTCGGCGTGAACTGGGAGCGTGATCTGCCGGTTCCGACCGTTGCCGACCTGCGCAATGTCGTCGCTGGCGATCCAAGCCCGGACGGCAAAGGCACGCTGGAAATCAAACGCGGCATCGAAGTCGGGCACATCTTCCAGCTGGGCAACAAGTACAGCAAGGCGATGAAGTGCGAAGTGCTGGGCGAGAACGGCAAGCCGGTGACCCTGGAAATGGGCTGCTACGGCATTGGCGTTTCCCGCGTAGTGGCTGCTGCGATCGAGCAGAACAACGACGCCAACGGCATTATCTGGAGCGATACGCTGGCGCCATTCCAGATCGCTCTGGTACCGCTGCGCTATGAAACCGAGCAGGTGCGCGAAGCCACCGACAAGCTGTATGCCGAACTGACGGCGGCCGGTTTCGAAGTGCTGCTGGACGATCGCGACAAGAAAACCAGCCCGGGCATCAAGTTCGCGGACATGGAGCTGATCGGCATTCCACACCGGATCGTGGTCAGCGACCGCAGCCTCGCCGAAGGCAACCTGGAATACAAGAGTCGCACCGAAGGCGAGGCGCAAGCGCTGCCGGTGGCCGATGTTGTGTCCTTCCTTCAGGCCCGTATCCGCCGCTGAAACCAGATAGAGACGTCATGTTCAAGCGAAACACCTTAGGCCTCGGTGGCGCCGCCCTGTGCGGCGCCCTGCTGGTCAGCGGCTGCGCCAATCACATGTCGCAACGCAGCGAGCACGAAGAGCGGGTCGAGCGAAAGTTGCTCGACCACAGCCTGCAGATCGATGTCGGCGAGCCCAAGGTGCTCGAGCTGCCGCAGCGACGCGTGAAGATCAACGAGCAGAAGACTTTTGAAGTCACCGAGTTCGAGGTCACCCGCCGCTACGACCGCTACACGCCTTATCAACCCTGGCGCGAGGTCTATGAGATTCCGCTGGGCGCGGTGGCCGTGGTCGGTGGTGTCGGTGCGAACGTGGTCAACGTGTTCGCCCTCGGCAACCTGCCGGACAGCGTTACCAAAGACTGGCTGAGCTACGGTTTCGCCGGGCTCAACCCGTTCATGAACGTGCAGTCCAACGGTCGCGCGCAGCAGAACCTCGCGGGCATCGACGAACTCCAGCGCGACAAGCGCACGGAGTATTCGAGCCTGCCATGGAGCGAGCGGCCGGTGCAGGTCAAGGCCGGCAAGCAGACCTTCGACATGACGACCGATCGCAACGGCGTGCTGCGCTTGAATCTGCTCGACAGTCCGTTCGCCGAACATGACCTCAATCATATCGGCCGCTTGCAGATCAGTGTCGAGGACGCCAAGGACGACGTACATACCGACTCGACGCTGATGCTCAGCGGTCACCTGCGCGGCAAGTTGCTGGAAGCGCACGGGCTGATTTATGACGATCTGGAAGATGACGAGGTGAGCCAGTGGGTGCACCGGGTCAAGCGCCTGTCGGAACTGGGTCTGGAAGAGGAAGCCAGCGAACTGGAACAAAGCCTGATCGAACTGACCCGCAATGATCCCGAGTTGCAGACTGAGTTTCTCAAGTCTTTGGCCAAGGATGCCGGGCGTTTAGTGGCTGATCCTGGGCCGAATTAAAAGCAGAAGCTTCGCGAGCAGGCTCGCTCCCACAGGATAGAATGCATTCCAAATGTGGGAGCGAGCCTGCTCGCGAAGAGTCCTGACAGACGACGCAAAATTACCGCTCAAACAACTCCATCTGCTCAAACCCGCCGCGCAAATCCTCCAGCCTTACCCCCACCCCCAACAACCGCACCGGTTTGCCACCACGGTTGAACGCCTGCGTCAGCAGCAACTGATAGCTGCCCAGGTCGCGCCCTGCCCCGGCCTGTTCCAGCGTGGTCTGGGTGAAGTCATGAAATTTGACTTTGACGAACGGCTTGCCCGGTCGATAACTGCTGTCGATCCGCGCCATGCGGGTTTTCAGGGTCTCGAGCAGCTCGGGCAATTTGTCGAGGCAGGCGCGCAAATCCGGAAGATCAACGTCGTAGGTGTTTTCCACGCTGATCGACTGACGCCGACTGTCGTTATGCACCAGTCGGTCATCGATGCCTCGCGCCAGATTCCACAAGCGCTCGCCGAAACTGCCAAATTCGCGCACCAGCGCCAGCCTGCCCCATTCGCGCAGGTGCTGGCAGTCGACGATGCCGAGCTTGCCGAGCTTGTCGGCGGTGACTTTGCCGACGCCGTGCAGCTTGCTCACCGGCAGACCGCTGACGAAATCCTCGACCTGATCCGGAGTGATCACGAACAGACCGTTGGGCTTCTTCCAGTCGCTGGCGATCTTCGCCAGAAACTTGTTCGGCGCAACGCCAGCCGAGACGGTGATGTGCAGTTGATTGGAGACCCGGCGGCGAATGTCCTGGGCAATCCGCGTGGCGCTGCCGCCGAAATGTGCGCTGTCGGACACATCCAGGTAGGCCTCATCCAGCGACAGCGGCTCGATCAGATCGGTGTAGTCGGCAAAGATCGTATGAATTTCCTTCGACGCTTCCCGATAAGCATCCATTCGCGGCTTGACGATGGTCAGGTCCGGGCACAGCTTCAGCGCATGCCCCGAGGCCATCGCCGAGCGCACACCATAGGCCCGCGCTTCATAGTTGCAGGTGGCGATCACCCCGCGCCGATCCGCCGAACCACCCACCGCCAGTGGCTTGCCGGCCAGACGCGGGTCATCGCGCATTTCGATGGCGGCGTAGAAACAGTCACAGTCGATGTGGATGATTTTTCGCTGGGTCATGTAGGAAAAAGACAACGTGGCAAGCCGGAGCAGCAGTATCTCATTGGCACCTGTATATAGCACCAGTGGTTGAATGTTCTTTTCCGACCGTAGGAGATTTCCGATGAATTCATTTTTTCAATCAGAGATCAGCGGTCAATAGAGCTGAAAGCCTTGCGCCGCCTGCCCTGCACGCCGGTCAATCGCAAGAAAAAAACGCTAAGCGCTTGAACCTCAACAGATTTATCCAGATCGAAGGTTGACACACTCGTGAACCTCTGTAGAATGCCGCCACACAGACGCGGGATGGAGCAGTCTGGTAGCTCGTCGGGCTCATAACCCGAAGGTCGTCGGTTCAAATCCGGCTCCCGCAACCAAACATCAGAAAAGGCTACTCGAAAGAGTGGCCTTTTTTGTGCGCGTCTGTTTTGTCCAGCCAGCGTCGTGCGACGCGGGTTGAGGAGAAACAGGATTTCTTTGCATTTCCGAAACTTAACGCGCGCCTGCGACCGTTTGCCGCGATTTAGCAGTTATTTGATCCTTTCCTGGATTAGCGGTTGACACCTCGTCGTTCGCCTGTAGAATGCCGCCACACAGACGCGGGATGGAGCAGTCTGGTAGCTCGTCGGGCTCATAACCCGAAGGTCGTCGGTTCAAATCCGGCTCCCGCAACCAAACATCAAAAAAGGCTACTCGAAAGAGTGGCCTTTTTTGTATCTGTCGAAAAAGTCCTTTCGCAACAATGATCTGTCACTGTGCAGTGAACCGCTGGGGATCATTAGAAGTGCTGTGTTGCGACTATGCTTGAGTCGCAGACAGGGTTTCTGCAATCCAGGAACTGCCCTCGCCGATGCCCGACGAGAGGCGTAGTATTTTGTGATTATTTTTTTCTACAGGGATTGGTAACTTGGCTGGATACCTCCATCCTGTCGCGCACAATCCAAGAGGTGATTGATGCGCGCCAACTCGTCTGATCCACAAGACACCGTTACAGCAGAACAACCGATCAAGCCCCAGCGTTTGCGCTGGCTGGATCGGTTAAGCAAATACCGTCAGCCGATCGGTCTGGCGGTGACGTTGCTGCTGTTTGCCATTGCCCTGATTGCCTGCCGCCATCTGCTCGCCGAGCTCGATCTCTATGCGTTGCATGACTCGATTCTCGACGTGCCGAAACCGGCCCTGCTCGGCGCCATCGGCGCGACCGTGGTCGGTTTCATCATTCTGCTCGGCTATGAATGGTCGGCCAGCCGCTACGCTGGCGTGAAGCTGCCGCCGCGTACGCTCGCCCTCGGCGGCTTCACCGCTTTTGCGATCGGCAATGCGATTGGCCTGTCGCTGCTTTCCGGTGGCTCGGTGCGTTATCGTTTATATGCGCGATTGGGCGTCGGTGCGTCGGAAGTCGCGCACATGACCTTGTTCGCCAGCCTCTCGCTGGGCTGCGCCTTGCCGCCGCTGGCAGCATTGGCGACTTTGAGCAATCTGCCCGCTGCCTCGCAAGCACTGGGATTGTCCGAAGTCTTGCTCGGTTCGGTTGCCGCCGCTGTACTCATCCTCGGTGCAGTGCTGGCGATCGGCATCTATCGCCGTCGTCTGCCGGAACAACCCTACCCCGACAATCTGCTGGTTCGCGCCGGTCGGCGCACATTGCGCCTGCCAGGTCGACGCCTGACCTTCCTGCAACTGGTGATCACCGCCCTCGACGTCGCGGCTGCCGCCACCGTTCTCTATTTGTTGCTGCCGGAAGCGCCGCCGTTTGCGCCGTTCCTGCTGGTCTACCTGCTGGCCCTGGCCGCGGGCGTGCTCAGTCATGTGCCGGGCGGCGTCGGCGTGTTCGAAGCAATTCTGCTCGCGGCGTTTGCCGACAAGCTCGGCGCCGCACCGCTGGCCGCTGCCCTGCTGCTGTATCGACTGATCTATGTGGTGTTGCCGCTGCTGGTCGCCTGTGTGCTGTTGCTGATCAACGAAGGCCAGCGCCTGTTTCAAACCCAGACCATGCGTGCCGCGTCCGGTTTGGCAGCACCGATTCTGGCGGTATTGGTGTTCCTGTCTGGCGTGGTGCTGCTGTTTTCCGGCGCTACTCCTGAAATCGATACGCGCCTGGAACACATCGGTTTTCTGATCCCGCATCGTCTGGTCGACGCGTCGCACTTCGGCGCCAGCCTGGTCGGCGTGCTCTGTCTGCTGCTCGCCCAAGGCCTGCGCCGGCGCCTGTCGGCGGCGTGGATGCTGACCACCATTCTGCTGCTGGTCGGCGCCCTGCTCTCGCTGCTCAAAGGCTTCGACTGGGAAGAAGCCACGCTGATGACGCTGACGGCAGCACTACTGGGACTGTTCCGCCGCTCCTTCTACCGCCCGAGCCGTTTGACCGAACTGCCGTTCTCGCCGCTGTATCTGGTGGCCAGCCTGTGTGTGCTGGGCGCTTCGGCCTGGTTGCTGCTGTTCGCCTATCAGGACGTGCCCTACAGCCATCAACTGTGGTGGCAGTTCACCCTCGATGCTGACGCGCCGCGCGGTCTGCGCTCGCTGCTCGGCGCGGCGGTGTTGCTGGTGATCATCTCGCTGACCTGGCTGCTGCGCACCGCACGCCCGGTGATTCATTTGCCGACGCCAGACGAACTGGATCGCGCGGCAAAAATCCTCATGGCCTCATCGCAACCCGACGGCGGTCTCGCGTTGACCGGTGACAAGGCGTTGCTGTTTCACCCCAACGACGAGGCGTTCCTGATGTACGCCCGCCGTGGCCGCAGTCTGGTGGCGCTGTACGACCCGATCGGGCCGAGCCAGCAGCGCGCGGAAATGATCTGGCAGTTCCGCGACCTCTGCGACATCCATCACACCCGCCCGGTGTTCTATCAGGTACGTGCGGAGAATCTGCCGTACTACATGGACATCGGCCTGACCGCGATCAAGCTCGGCGAAGAAGCCCGGGTCGATCTGCGGCGCTTCGATCTGGAAGCCAAGGGCAAGGAGATGAAAGACCTGCGCTACACCTGGAACCGTGGCACCCGCGACGGTCTGTCGCTGGAAATCTTTGATCCGGGCCAGGCGCCGATGGATGAGCTGAAAGTGATTTCCGATGCCTGGCTGACCGGCAAGAACGTGCGCGAGAAAGGTTTCTCCCTCGGCCGGTTCAGTGACGATTACCTGAAGCACTTCCGGATTGCGGTGATTCGCTTTGAAGGCCGTCCGGTGGCGTTCGCCAATCTGCTCGAGACTTACAGCCACGATCTGGCCAGTCTCGACCTGATGCGCGCGCACCCGGAAGCGCCGAAGCTGACCATGGAATTCATGATGGTCGGCCTGATTCAACACTATAAGAGTCACGGATACGCGCGCTTCAGCCTGGGCATGGTGCCGTTGTCGGGGTTGCAACCCCGCCGTGGTGCGCCACTGACCCAGCGTCTGGGCTCGATGGTTTTCCGCCGTGGTGAGCAGCTGTACAACTTCCAAGGCTTGCGCCGCTTCAAAGACAAGTTCCAGCCTGACTGGGAACCCCGTTATATGGCCGTGCCCGCCGGACTTGATCCGCTGGTGGCGCTGGCCGACACTGCCGCCCTGATCGCGGGCGGCTTGACTGGATTGGTGAAACGCTGATGATTCAACGCTCCCTGAAGTACATCCTGGCCGCACTGATCGTGCTGGCCGTGATTGCCGGCGGCGGTTACTGGTACCTGAAACGCCCGGCACCGGAACCGACCGTCGAACAGCTGAAACCCGCCGATGGCGCGGCCATGACCCGGGTGATTCCGGGCAGCAAGCCGAAGGCTCAGGTGTTGGTCGCTGTCACCGACGAACAGAAGCTTTCCGAGAAACAACTGACCACCCTCAGCCGCAGCGCTTCGGCGCAGATCGTTCAGGTGATTCTGCCCAAGGACTGCCTGCTGCAAAGCCGTGCACTGCAATCTGGCCTGCGCGAACTCAACGGCCCGGCCACTCTGGTCAGCGGCATCGGCCCGGGCGCCGTACTGGCGTGGCGCTGGCTGGCGGAACAGCAAGACGACAAGGCCCAGGCCATCTCCGTCGATCTGGCCCTGGAAAAGCCCGGCTGCACCCACCTGCTGCCAAAATCCGCCGCCCATGGCCACTGGCTGGTGGCGTGGAACGACAACCCGGACGACGCCAGCGCAGGGTTCGTGCGCGATCAGCCGAACGCCGAAACCAGCATCAGCGACTACGACATCAACCTGCCGCAAGTGCTGAACAACGAACTGCGCAAAATCCTCGTCGGCGGCGACAAGGCCAACGGCGGGCTGGCAATACCGGTAGTGGAAGTCCCGGCCGGTCAGGCCAACGACACCGTGACCCTGTTCCTCTCCGGTGACGGCGGCTGGCGCGACCTCGACCGCGACGTCGCCGGGGAAATGGCCAAGATCGGCTACCCGGTGGTCGGCATCGACACCCTGCGCTACTACTGGCAGCACAAAAGCCCGGAACAAAGCGCCCTGGACCTCACCGAACTGATGCACCACTACCGGCAGAAATGGGGCACCAAGCGCTTCATCCTCACCGGCTACTCGTTCGGCGCTGACGTCCTGCCGGCGATCTACAACCGCCTGCCAGAGAACGAACAGCAGCGCGTCGACGCGATCATCCTGCTCGCCTTCGCCCGCACCGGCAGCTTCGAAATCGAAGTCGAAGGCTGGCTCGGCAACGCCGGCAAAGAAGCCGCCACCGGCCCGGAAATGGCCAAGCTGCCAGCGGCGAAGGTTGTGTGCATCTATGGTGAAGAAGAGACCGATGAAAGTGGCTGCACCGACAAGACTGCCGTTGGCGAACCGGTGAAACTGCCCGGCGGTCACCACTTCGACGAGAACTACCCGGCGCTGGCCAAGCGTCTGGTGGAGCTGATTCAGAAGCGCCAGAGCAAGGATTCGGTCGCTGAAGAGTGATCAGAGCCACACCCACAAAAAGCTCCCGCAACTTCACAGTTTCGGGGGCTTTTTTACATTTCGGATGATGAACCCGTTCCCCTGTAGGAGTGAGCCTGCTCGCGATAGCGGTGGGTCAGTTTACAGATTCGTCGACTGAGACTATGTCTTCGCGAGCAAGCTCGCTCCCACAGGGGAACCGCGCTGGATTCAGCGGTTTGTGCCGACGCTCGTAAATTTCTTGACTCTTCAGGAAGCTAAAAACGCCAAGTGTCCACATTCCATAAAACGTGGACACCTGCTTGATTGGCATTATCGAATCGTCAACTCCACACTCATTCATCTGCCGAACAAATACCCGCAAAACCGCCATCAACGTTTAGTTTCGTTTACTTCTGGTCTCGCAATATCAGATGACGCCCACAGACCTTGTAGGCAAACTCCGAAACTCGTGTTTGGACGCTCTGCCGCTCTATTGCGCTGTTTTTCGACGGGATACTCTCCGGACGTCGCTGACCCATTCAGCGATCGGGTGTGGTAACCCGGAGAAACCAGCGCAACAGCGCGCTCATCGAGTTATGGCGGCTGTGCGTGGGACGCTTTCGGGCGTGCCGGTTTCCTTGGTTCCCGGTTTACCACCCTGCGTACAGCTGCCTCCCTTTCGTGTGGTAACGAAAGTCGCGGCGCTTCGAACTAAGGAGTTACACGATGACCGAACCTGATCTGCACGGACTCGCAAGCGTTAAAACCATCGGCTTCACCCCTTTCCTCTACAGCTCGGATCAAGCGTTCTTCAACGTCCGCTCCGGAATCCCGATCATCAATGCCTTGTCCCAATCCTCCGACCTGCTGTCCCTCGCAAAATCCTTCGCAGAAGACGCAGCCTTCAACAGAGACACCGACCGCCATGCCTGGGCCGCGCATTACCTGACGGTGATGGGCAAAGCCTTGATTGATGATGTAATTCAGGCGTTGATGCCACGACCTGCGCGGACGAAGACCGAGTCTGAAGCTGATCTGTCTGAACGCACCTCTTGATTCAATCCAACACCCTGTGGGAGCGAGCTTGCTCGCGAATGCGGAGGGTCAGTTAACAGATTGTCGACTGACACTACGCCTTCGCGAGCAAGCTCGCTCCCACAGGGGGATTTGCAGTGGATTTGAAGTTTATCTGCGGGCACAAAAAAGCCCCCGCCAGCCACAAGGCTGACGGGGGCTCTTTCTATAACGCGAAGTTACATCTCCACCTGCGTCCCCAACTCAATCACCCGGTTCAGCGGCAGATTAAAGAACCGCAAATTCCCATTGGCATTCTTCAACATGAACGCAAACAACGCTTCACGCCAACGCGCCATGCCCTCAAGTTTCGAAGCAATCACCGTTTCCCGGCTGAGGAAGTAGGTGGTGCGCATCGGGCTGAAGTCCAGATCCTCCAGATGGCACAGTTTCAACGCCTGCGGCACGTCCGGCTCGTCGGTGAAGCCGAAGTGCAGGATCACCCGGAAGAAGCCTTCGCCGTGCGCTTCGACTTCGAAGCGCCGCGATGGCGGCACCCGCGGGATGTCTTCGTAGACCACCGTCAGCAGCACCACTTGCTCATGCAGCACCTGATTGTGCAGCAGGTTGTGTAACAGCGCATGCGGCACGGCGTCGGAGCGGGCAGTGAGGAAGACTGCGGTGCCCTGCACGCGATGCGGTGGTTGCACGCGGATACTGCTGATGAAGATCGGCAACGGCAGCGCGCCTTCGTCGAGGCGTTCGACCAGCAGTTGTTTGCCGCGCTTCCAGGTGGTCATCAGCACGAACAGGGCGATACCGGCGATCACCGGGAACGCACCGCCCTGCACGATCTTCGGCACGTTGGCGGCGAAGTACAGGCCGTCCACCAGCAGGAAGCCAAGCAGCACCGGGACCGCGAGGATCGGCGGCCATTTCCACAGCAGCAGCATGACCGCCGACACCAGAATGGTAGTCATCAGCATGGTGCCGGTCACCGCCACGCCGTAGGCCGAGGCCAGGGCGCCGGAGGATTCGAAGCCGATCACCAGCAGCACCACGCCGACCATCAGCGCCCAGTTCACCGCGCCGATGTAGATCTGGCCCTGCTCGTCGCTGGAGGTGTGCTGGATGTACATACGCGGAATGTAGCCGAGCTGGATCGCCTGACGGGTCAGGGAGAACGCGCCGGAAATCACCGCTTGCGAGGCGATCACCGTGGCCATCGTCGACAGAGCGACCAGCGGGATCAGCGCCCAGCTCGGTGCCAACAGATAAAACGGGTTACGCGCCGCGTCAGGATTTTCCAGCAGCAACGCGCCCTGACCAAAGTAGTTGAGCACCAGCGCCGGCAGCACCAGCAGGAACCAGGCGCGGGCGATCGGCTTGCGGCCGAAGTGGCCCATGTCGGCGTACAGCGCTTCGGCGCCGGTCAGCGCCAGCACCACAGCGCCGAGAATTGCCACGCCCATGCCCGGATGCACAATGAAAAAATTCACCGCCCACATCGGATTGATCGCGTGCAGCACTTCCGGGGTATGGCTGATGCCGTACACGCCGAGCGCGCCGAGAACGAGGAACCAGGTGACCATGATCGGCCCGAACAGAATGCCGATCCGCGCGGTACCGTGGCGCTGGATCAGAAACAGCGCGACCAGCACCACCAGCGACAGCGGCACCACCCAGTGATCGATGCCGTCAAACGCCAGGCCCAGGCCTTCGATGGCTGACAATACCGAGATCGCCGGGGTGATCATGCTGTCGCCGTAAAACAGCGCCGCGCCAATCAGTCCGCAGACCACCAGCAGCGTACGCAGGCGCTTGCGCCCCGCCGCTGCCCGCCGTGCCAGTGCGGTGAGCGCCATGATGCCGCCCTCGCCCTGGTTGTCCGCGCGCAGGACGAACATCATGTATTTGATCGAGACCACCCAGATCAGCGACCAGAAGATCAACGACAGAATGCCGAGTACGCCGTCGTGATTGACCGGCACACCGTAACCGCCGGAAAACACTTCCTTGAGGGTGTACAGCGGGCTCGTGCCGATGTCGCCATAAACCACCCCGACCGCCGCGACCAGCATGCTCAGCGGTCTGCTCGCCGAACCCTCGGCGCCCGCCGCATGACTACTTGCCTGACCCATCCAACACTCCTGATCTCGATACCGGCTTCTTTGAAGGAAGCACTATGCTTTGTATTGCAGCATGCGCTGTTTTACCTGTTGTTACAGACCAATGATTGACTGCAAGAAATCGGTAAAGCTCAACGGCGCGAAGCATAGCGCAGCACTCGTCGTATTTCCCCGTATAAAGCTGGTCAAGTGCGTTGCCCGCCGCTAGAATTGCGCACTTTTTGATCAGAGGCGCGCCCTAAGCGCCCATCCGTCGGTTTGCGCATCAAGCAAGCGACGTCACAAAACACCGAGGTTAGACATGTCCACCACTCCTGCGCCGGCCAATCCAAAGGTTGGCTTTGTATCTCTGGGTTGCCCGAAAGCACTGGTCGACTCCGAGCGCATCCTGACCCAGCTGCGCATGGAAGGCTATGACGTGGTGTCCACCTATCAGGACGCCGACGTCGTGGTGGTCAACACCTGCGGTTTCATCGATTCGGCCAAGGCTGAGTCGCTGGAAGTGATCGGCGAAGCGATCAAGGAAAACGGCAAGGTCATCGTCACCGGTTGCATGGGCGTAGAAGAAGGCAACATCCGCGATGTGCACCCGAGCGTGCTCGCCGTGACCGGTCCGCAGCAGTACGAGCAAGTGGTCAACGCCGTGCACGAAGTGGTGCCGCCGCGTCAGGATCACAACCCGCTGATCGACCTGGTGCCGCCACAAGGCATCAAGCTGACCCCGCGCCACTACGCGTACCTGAAGATTTCCGAAGGCTGCAACCACAGCTGCTCGTTCTGCATCATCCCGTCGATGCGCGGCAAACTGGTCAGCCGCCCGGTCGGTGATGTGCTCGACGAAGCCCAGCGTCTGGTCAAATCCGGCGTTAAAGAGTTGCTGGTGATTTCGCAAGACACCAGCGCTTACGGCGTTGATGTGAAATACCGCACCGGTTTCTGGAACGGCGCGCCGGTGAAAACCCGCATGACCGAGCTCTGCGAAGCGCTGAGCACGCTGGGCGTCTGGGTCCGCTTGCACTACGTTTACCCGTACCCGCACGTCGACGAGCTGATCCCGCTGATGGCCGCCGGCAAGATCCTGCCGTACCTGGACATCCCGTTCCAGCACGCCAGCCCGAAAGTGCTGAAGTCGATGAAACGACCGGCGTTCGAAGACAAGACCCTGGCGCGGATCAAGAACTGGCGCGAAATCTGCCCGGACCTGATCATCCGTTCGACCTTCATCGTCGGCTTCCCGGGCGAAACCGAAGAAGATTTCCAGTACCTGCTCAACTGGCTGACCGAAGCCCAGCTCGACCGCGTCGGCTGCTTCCAGTACTCGCCGGTAGACGGCGCGCCGGCGAATGATCTGGATCTGGAGATTGTTCCGGACGAGGTCAAGCAGGATCGTTGGGAGCGCTTCATGGCGCACCAGCAGGCGATCAGCTCGGCGCGTCTGCAAATGCGCATTGGTCGCGAGATCGAAGTGCTGGTGGATGAGGTTGACGAACAAGGCGCGGTCGGCCGCTGCTTCTTCGATGCACCGGAAATCGATGGCAACGTGTTTATCGACAATGGCAGCAACCTGAAGCCTGGCGACAAGGTCTGGTGCAAGGTGACTGACGCTGACGAGTATGACCTGTGGGCTGAGCAGATCTGACCTGAAGATCCAAAGCCCCTCACCCTAGCCCTCTCCCGGAGGGAGAGGGGACTGATCGAGGTGTTCTTTCGAATTGCGGCGACTTGGAATATCGAGTCGAACTCAGGTTCTGAAAAACATGAAGATCTGCTCCCTTCCCCCTCGCCCCTCTGGGGGAGAGGGTTGGGGTGAGGGGGAAAGCTCTTGCAGGCAACACGAACAGCCAGCCAGACACCGCAACAAATACAAAAAGCCCCGCTTTTTTTCCAGGATGCGGGGCTTTTTTGCGGCTATCGTTTAGCGGGGGACGGACTCCCTTGAAACGTACAAGAGGCACACGCACATGCGTCAGCATTCGGTCATCCACACACCGAAAATCAGCGATTACGAAGAACTGACCCGGGTCTGGGAGGCCTCGGTCCGGGCGACTCATCAATTCCTGCCGGACAGCTACATCGAGCTGCTGCGCAATCTGGTGCTCACCCGCTATCTCGATGCGGTGATGCTGATCTGCACCAAAGACGCCCAGCAGCGCATCACCGGGTTTGCCGGAGTGGCGGCGGGCAAGATTGAAATGCTGTTCATCGATCCCGATCATCGCGGTCAGGGGCTCGGCAAGCAATTGCTCCGCTATGCGATCGAACGGCTGAACGCCGATGAACTCGACGTCAACGAACAGAACCCGCAAGCCTTGGGCTTTTATGAAAAACAGGGCTTCGAGGTGATCGGACGCTCCGAGGTCGACGGCATGGGCCAGCCGTATCCGTTGCTGCACATGCGCTTGCGACAGTCCCAACAGCGCTCCAGCAACGGCTGACACACCATGGCCCCCCTGTGGGAGCAAGCCTGCTCGCGAATGCGGTGTACCAGTCACTGCACACATAGACTGGCAGGACGCCTTCGCGAGCAGGCTCGCTCCCACGTTGAATACAGCGCCTGCAAATGGAACCGGGCTTAACTGGCGCCACACAGGTACAATGCCCACCCCTTTTTTGTTACGGCCCTGTCATGACTGACCCGATTCGCCTCTCCAAACGCCTCATCGAACTGGTCGGTTGCTCCCGCCGGGAGGCCGAGCTGTTCATTGAGGGCGGCTGGGTCACTGTGGACGGCGAAGTCATCGATGAGCCGCAATTCAAGGTCGGCGACCAGAAGGTCGAGCTCGACAAGGACGCCAAGGCCACCGCGCCGGAGCCAGTGACCATTCTGCTCAACGCCCCCGCCGGCATGGATGTCGACAGCGCCATGCAGTCGCTCAGCGCCGAAACCCTCAGCGAAGAGCACCGCTACGGCAAGCGCCCGTTGCGCGGGCATTTCCTGCGCCTGACCGCCAGCGCCGACCTGCAGCCCAAGGCCAGCGGTCTGCTGGTGTTCACCCAGGACTGGAAAATTCTGCGCAAGCTCACCGCCGATGCTTCGAAGATCGAGCAGGAATACGTGGTTGAAGTCGAAGGTGAGATGGCTGCCCACGGCCTCAATCGCCTGCAGCACGGCCTGACCCACAAGGGCAAGGAGCTGCCGCCGGTCAAGGCCAGCTGGCAGAACGAAAACCGTCTGCGCTTCGCCATGAAAAACCCGCAGCCGGGAATCATCGCGCAGTTCTGCGAAGCGGTCGGCCTGAAGGTCATCGGCATCCGCCGCATCCGTATCGGCGGCGTCTCGATCGGCAAGGTCCCGCTCGGCCAGTGGCGCTACCTGTCCGGCAAAGAGAAGTTCTGAGACTTCCCTGCCGCCACACATTCCGGCAGCGCTCGCGAGCGCTGCCCACAACGCATCAGGAATACCGACATGGTTCATAACGACGTACTGCGCAGCGTGCGCTACATGCTCGACATCAGCGACAAGAAAGTGGTCGAGATCATCAAACTGGGCGGCCTCGACGTCACGCTCGCCGATGTAATCACCTGGCTGGACAAGAAAGAAGAAGACGAAGAGGGCTTCGTACGTTGCCCGGACGAAGTCATCGCGCACTTCCTCGACGGTCTGGTGATCTTCAAGCGCGGTAAGGACGAAAGTCGTCCGCCGCAGCCGATCGAAGTGCCGGTGACCAACAACATCATTCTGAAAAAACTGCGCGTGGCCTTCGAACTGAAAGAAGACGACATGCACGCGATCCTCAAGGCTGCCGAGTTTCCGGTGTCCAAGCCTGAGCTGAGCGCGCTGTTCCGCAAGGTCGGCCACACCAACTATCGCCCGTGTGGCGACCAGTTGCTGCGTAATTTCCTCAAAGGGCTCACGCTGCGCGTGAGAGCGTAAAGCAGCTACAAGCTACAAGCTACAAGCTGCCACTTCGCTTCTACTTGCCGCTTGTAGCTTGCAACTCGAAGCTGGCCGCATGGCCTAGAGTGTACTGATCCCTAATCTTCAGGACTCGCCATGCATCCCTACTTTTCCCTGCAAGGCCGCACCGCTCTGGTGACCGGCGGTGCCCGTGGTATCGGCAAAATGATCGCCAAGGCCTTCGTCGAGGCCGGCGCCCATGTCTACGTGTGCTCGCGCGACGTCGAAGCCTGCCATCAAACCGCTGAAGAACTTGGCGCCCTGGGCACTTGCCACGGCGTGGCGGCCAATCTGGCTACCGAAGCAGGTGTGCAGGAGCTGGCCGCGCGTCTGGGTGAGCAGATCACTCATCTGGACATTCTGGTGAACAACGCCGGCACTACTTGGGGCGCACCGCTGGAGAGCTATCCGGTCAAAGGCTGGGAAAAGGTCATGCAGCTCAACGTGACCTCGGTGTTCAGTTGCATTCAGCAGTTTCTGCCGTTGCTGCGCAAGGCCGGCTCGGCGGCGAATCCGGCACGGATCATCAATATCGGTTCGGTGGCGGGGATTTCTTCGTTTGGCGAGCAGGCTTACGCCTATGGGCCGAGCAAGGCCGCGCTGCATCAGTTGTCGCGGATTCTGGCGCGGGAACTGGTGAGCCAGCACATCAACGTCAACGTGATTGCGCCGGGGCGCTTCCCGAGCAAGATGACGCAGCATATTGGTAATGATGAGCAGGCGTTGGCTGAGGATACTGCGCTGATTCCGATGAAGCGCTGGGGACGCGAGGAAGAGATGGCGGCGCTGGCGATCAGCCTGGCGAGTACGGCGGGGGCTTATATGACCGGGAATATTATTCCTCTTGATGGCGGGTTCAGCCTCTAGGTCGGCGGTGAAGCTATCGCGAGCAGGCTCACTCCTACAGGGTCATGGGTGTACACAAAATCTGTGCTCGCTGAAAATCCCTGTAGGAGTGAGCCTGCTCGCGATGGCGTCAGCCCACTCACCACCTGCCATAAGGTTGGACGGGTTATCATGCCCGCCCTGATCCCGCTTCTGACTTTAAACCATGACTTACAGCGTCTCCCCCATCGGCTTCGTGCGCTCCTGCTTCAAGGAGAAGTTCGCCATCCCCCGCCAACCGCAACTGGCCCCGGCCGCCCGTGGCGTGCTGGAACTGGTCGCGCCATTCGATCAGGGTGACGCCGTGCAGGGCCTGGAGCAGGTCAGCCATGTCTGGCTGTTGTTCCTGTTTCATCAAGCCCTGGAAGAAAAGCCGCGCCTGAAGGTGCGTCCGCCTCGGCTGGGCGGCAACAAGTCGATGGGCGTATTCGCCACCCGCGCCACGCACCGACCAAACGGCATCGGCCAATCGGTAGTGAAGCTGGACAGGGTGGAAGCCAATCGCCTGTTCATTTCCGGCATCGATCTGCTCGACGGCACGCCGGTGCTGGATATCAAGCCGTATGTGCCATACGCCGATATCATCCAGGGCGCGACCAACCACATCGCCAGCGCGGCGCCGCAGTTGATCGACGTGCAGTGGGCGGATTCGGCACTGCAACAGGCGCACATACACGCACAGCGCCTCGACGAGCCGCTGGTAGAACTGATTGAGCAGTGTCTGGCGCAGGATCCACGTCCGGCGTATCAGACACCGGCGCCGGAACGGGAATATGGCGCGCAGTTCTGGGATCTCGACGTGCGCTGGCATTACCCGACGCCTGCGCAGATTTGCGTGCTGGAAGTCATTCCTGCCACCGCCTGAAACCGCGCCCAGTGTAGGAGCTGCCGAAGGCTGCGATCTTTTGATCTTGATCTTAAAACGCAGATCAAAAGATCGCAGCCTTCGGCAGCTCATGGATCGTGGCAGGCATGAAGGAAATGTATCGGGCATAAAAAAGCCCCCATTGCCTGTAAGGCAATGGGGGCTCTCTGTGGTGCTTACTTCTCGACGAACGCACGCTCGATCAGGTAATCACCCGGCTCGCGCATCCGCGCCGAGATTTTCAGGCCGAAGCTGTCGAGCACTTCGCTGGTCTCGTCGAGCATGCTCGGGCTGCCGCAGATCATCGCGCGGTCGTCCTGCGGGTTGATCGGTGGCAGGCCGATGTCGCTGAACAGCTTGCCGCTGCGCATCAGGTCGGTCAGGCGGCCCTGATTCTCGAACGGCTCGCGGGTCACGGTCGGGTAGTAGATCAGCTTGTCACGCAGCGCTTCGCCGAAAAACTCGTTCTGCGGCAGGTGCTCGGTGATGAATTCGCGGTAGGCGACTTCGTTGACGTAACGCACGCCGTGAACCAGGATCACTTTTTCAAAGCGCTCGTAGGTTTCCGGGTCCTGAATCACGCTCATGAACGGCGCCAGACCGGTGCCGGTGCTCAGCAGGTACAAATGCTTGCCCGGGTTCAGGTCATCGAGTACCAGAGTGCCGGTAGGCTTCTTCGAGATGATGATCTCGTCGCCTTCCTTCAAGTGCTGCAGTTGGGAGGTCAGCGGACCGTCCTGTACCTTGATGCTGAAGAACTCGAGATGCTCTTCCCAGTTCGGGCTGGCGATCGAGTAAGCGCGCATAAGCGGGCGGCCGTTGGGTTGTTGCAGGCCGATCATCACGAACTGACCGTTCTCGAAGCGCAGGCCCGGATCGCGGGTGCACTTGAAGCTGAACAGAGTGTCGTTCCAGTGATGAACACTGAGGACACGCTCGTGGTTCATGTTGCTCATGTACGTTTGACTCCTGGAGATTGGTCTGCGCGGCTCGATGAGGCTTAACGTGCGCAATTGCATCGCATTCTAATAGCGACGACAATATCTGTTAACTGGATTATTAAGATAAGGGTTATCGGTTATATCGATATGCGATTTACTCTCCGTCAACTGCAAGTCTTCGTCGCCGTCGCCCAGCAGGAAAGCGTATCCCGTGCTGCGGGTCTGCTCAACCTCTCGCAATCGGCGGCCAGCACTTCGATCACCGAGCTTGAGCGCCAGTCCAGTTGTCAGCTGTTCGACCGTGCCGGCAAACGCCTGAGCCTCAACGCCCTCGGCAAACAGCTGTTGCCGCAAGCGGTGGCCCTGCTCGATCAGGCCAAGGAAATCGAAGACCTGCTCAACGGCAAATCCGGTTTCGGCTCTTTATCAGTGGGGGCGACGCTGACCATTGGCAACTATCTGGCGACCCTGCTGATCGGCAGCTTCATGCAGCGGCACCCGGAAAGTCAGGTCAAGCTGCATGTACAGAACACTGCCAATATCGTGCAGCAAGTCGCCCACTACGAAATTGACCTAGGTCTGATTGAAGGCGACTGCAGCCATCCCGACATCGAAGTGCAGAGTTGGGTCGAGGATGAGCTGGTGGTGTTCTGCGCGCCGCAGCATCCGTTGGCCAAGCGCGGTAGCGCGACGATGGAAGAATTGCCCCACGAGGCGTGGATTCTCCGCGAACAGGGTTCCGGCACGCGGCTGACCTTCGATCAGGCCATGCGTCACCATCGCAGCGCGCTGAACATTCGTCTCGAGCTGGAACACACCGAAGCGATCAAACGTGCGGTGGAATCAGGTCTGGGGATCGGCTGCATTTCGCGGCTGGCGCTGCGCGATGCCTTCCGCCGCGGCAGTCTGGTGCCGGTGGAAACGCCGGATCTTGATCTGGCGCGGCAGTTCTATTTCATCTGGCACAAACAGAAGTATCAGACTTCTGCCATGCGCGAGTTTCTCGATCTGTGCCGCGCATTCACCGCCGGGGTGCAGCGCAGCGACGAGATCGTCTTGCCGACCATCGCTTAAAGCAGAATCACTGCCCACACCAGCGCGATCATGCTCAACGCCACGAACTGCGCGGCGCTGCCCATGTCCTTGGCGTTCTTCGACAGCGGGTGCAGTTCCAGCGAGATGCGGTCGATGGCCGCTTCCACCGCCGAATTGAGCAACTCGACGATCAGCGCCAGCAAGCAAACAGCAATCAACACCGCCTGCTCGACTCGGCTGACATTGAGGAAGAACGTCAGCGGAATCAGCACCACATTGAGCAGCACCAGTTGACGGAATGCCGCTTCGCCGGTGAAGGCTGCGCGCAGGCCGTCCAGCGAATAACCGGAGGCATTGAGGATTCGTTTCAGGCCGGTCTGGCCCTTGAAAGGTGACATAAAGTAAGAACCAACCAAAAAGGAGTGGGGAAGCTAGATCAACAAAAGTCAAAAAAGCGTGAAGACGCCAGCCTTTATTGGCTTGGAATTGACTCAAGTTGTTGCAGCAATAGAGCCGCCTGGGTGCGGGTACGCACATTCAGCTTGCGAAAGATCGCCGTGACGTGAGCCTTGATGGTCGCTTCCGACACGCTCAGCTCATAGGCTATCTGCTTGTTCAGCAGGCCTTCGCAGACCATGGTCAACACCCGGAACTGCTGCGGCGTCAGGCTGGCGAGGCCATCGCTGGCAGCCTTGGCTTCGTCGGAGACACTGACCGCTTCGAACGCTTGCGGTGGCCAGAACACATCGCCATCGAGCACTTTGCGCACCGCTTCCTGAATCACGCTCAGATCACTGGATTTGGGAATAAAGCCACTGGCGCCGAACTCACGGGACTTGACCATCACCGAAGCTTCTTCCTGTGCCGAAACCATCACCACCGGAATCTGCGGATATTGGCCACGCAACAGCACCAGACCGGAAAATCCGTAGGCGCCGGGCATGTTCAGGTCCAGCAGGACCAGGTCCCAGTCAGACTTTTCGGTCAGGCGTGCTTCCAGTTCGGCGATGCTCGCCACTTCCACCAGCCGAACATCCGGGCCAAGGCCCAGCGTCACCGCTTGATGCAGGGCACTACGAAACAAAGGGTGATCATCGGCAATCAGGATGTCGTATGTGGCCATTTTTCAAATGATCCTGTTTTTTTGATGGCTGACGCGGTGCATTCCGGTCTGGCCAAAGCAACTCGAGATACCGCTTCGCGGCGATATCCACAGGGGCACGTTCAACGCCAATCAACAGCAAACACGGCGTTGCAAACCTTGGCCGCACCCTGAACGGCGCCAAGCATGCCCAGCGAAGCCGGGGTGGTCAAGCAACACGGCCAGCGCTGTCGACAGTATGGGCCACTATTGGGCCAACGCCGGCTGCGGCTTTCGTATATAGGGCAACAACTCGGCGTGGGCTGGCGTCGACTCATTCATGTCCAATTGCTGTTTGGCGCCCAGGTAATGCTGGCTGAACACATCGAAATAGGCGTCCAGTGCCGATGCCGCATCGCTGTCACCGGCCAGTTCCAGACACAACGCAGCGACTTCAGCGGTGCATAAATGCTCGCTGCGAGTCGAACGGCGCAGGCGATAACGCGAAAGTTTGTCGGGCAGCAGGCTGAGGATCGGCAAGCGGTCGAAATACGGACTCTTGCGGAAGATCTTCCGCGCCTCGGTCCAGGTCGCATCGAGCAGAATGAACAGCGGACGCTTGCTGCTATCGACGGTTACCGTGTTGGTCACCCTCGACGGTTCGACATATTCGCCCGGAAACACCAGATACGGCTGCCATTGCGGATCGTTGAGCAGCGCCAGCATTTGCGGATCGGGCTCGGTGCGTGACCAGATGAACGCGTGGTTGTCGCGCACCACGTCGGCAATCAACCAGCCGGTGTTGCTGGGTTTGAACACTTCCTTGCCGGTCATGATCAGGCACACGCCGGAACGGGTGTCGACGCTTGGCCGCCATGCGCACAGGCAATGGCTGATGATCACTCGGCAATCACGGCAGCGCTCGGAGCGAAAGCCGCGCGCCTGAATCGGCTTGATGCCTTCGTCCTCACGCTGATCGCGCAGGCGGGCCACGGCGTTGGGGGCATGGGTCATCGCAGGCGACACCGGCAGACAGGGAAACTCGACACGAACGACACTCGGGAGGGCAATAAAGGCCGGCAGTTTACCAGAGCGACGGCCACAAGCCTGTACCGTCCAGACCGGCTCACCTATAATTCGCCGCCACTGAACGCACCGCCCCGTGACGGGTCGAACCACCAGTCACCGAATCAGGAGAGTTTCATGCTGCGCCTTATCGTTCCCACCGCTGTCATTCTGCTGGCGTCGTCCTTTACCGCTCAGGCTGCGTCCCTGAGTGAGCAGAATCTGAACAGAGAGCTGCGCAACGTCGCCGCCCAAAGCAGCGCCGGCACGCCACGGGCAATCAATGAAGACATTCTTGATCAAGGCTACACCGTCGAGGGTACGCAGCTGATCAACCATCTGAGCGTGCAGAAGAGCCACGCCGACAAGATGCGCGCCGATCCCAAGGCTGTGTACTTCCAGTTGGGCGCGTCGGTCTGCAATAACCCGTCGTACCGCAAGCTGATGGCCAAGGGCGCGATCATGCGTTACGACTTCACCGAAGTGAAAACCAACAAAGCGATCGGCTCGGCCAGCTATCAGGAGTCCGATTGCCCGAAAGCTGCACCGGCGAAGAAAAAGTAATCAGCGCGAAGCGTTAGCGCGCCGCTGTTCATCCTCGGCGCGCAATTCCGCCACCAGAGCCTGCAGATAGCGCGAGCGACGCTCGCCGCCCGCCAATCGTCGGCAGCACTCTTCCTCGAGACTCAATTGATTGGTCTTGGCCGACTCTTGCAACATTCGATACAGCTGCGTATCGATCTCCAGAATCACTCTGGCCATGCATCCCGCCTCCTTGCCACCCACGAATCCTTGAATTGCCTTGCCTCGTGCAACCGCAAGGTTGTCTTGCGACGTCTGTATTTGAGTAAATCAGAGGGATGGCCCTTCGCGACACGTTCAGACGAGCGGCGAGGCTTTGGCGCAAAACAGTAAGCGGTTGCCAGGCAAAACGTTACAGCGCACTGTTCAAGTCAGCACGAATACGTGCGAGGGTCTAGATTGAGAGTATTCCCGATCATTCGTTAACGGCAGAAATGGAACTGCCGGCCCTGTGTGTTTTTGCAGTGCGGCCCGGACGCTGGTTGTCAGGGCTACCCGCTCTGTACAGAAGGAGACGTTGAATGCCTTATCAACCGAATGACCTCTTGAGCCGTCATTTTCAGGAAAGCGGCGACCTTATCAGCCAGGTCGAAGCACAGCTCAACCATGTTTCCCCCAACAGCCCGAACATCCCTATCTACCGCGACATGATCCTCACCGTGCTGCGCATGGCCCAGGAAGACCACAACCGCTGGAACGCCAAGATCACACTGCAAGCCCTGCGTGAACTGGAGCAGGCGTTTCGTGTGCTCGAACAATTCAAGGGCCGGCGCAAAGTCACTGTGTTCGGCTCGGCCCGGACGCCTGTTGAACATCCGCTATACGCGATGGCCCGCGAACTCGGCGCAGCGTTGACGCGTGCGGACATGATGGTCATCACCGGCGCCGGCGGCGGCATCATGGCCGCCGCCCACGAAGGAGCCGGCCGAGATCACAGCCTGGGTTTCAACATCACCCTGCCCTTCGAGCAACATGCCAACCCCACCGTCGATGGCACTGACAATCTGTTGCCGTTCCACTTTTTCTTCACCCGCAAACTGTTCTTCGTCAAAGAGGCTGATGCGCTGGTGCTGTGCCCGGGCGGGTTTGGCACCCTTGATGAAGCGCTGGAAGTGCTGACGTTGATTCAGACCGGCAAAAGCCCATTGGTGCCGGTGGTGTTGCTGGATGTCCCGGGCGGGACGTTCTGGCAAGGCGCGCTGGATTTCATCCGCAATCAGCTGGAAGAAAACCGCTACATCCTGCCGACGGACATGAAGCTGATGCGGCTGGTCTACAGCGTTGAAGAAGCGGTGGAAGAGATCAATCAGTTCTACAGCAACTTCCACTCCAGCCGGTGGCTCAAGCGCCAATTCGTGATTCGCATGAACCACAAACTCACTGACCAGGCGCTGACACAGATGCAGGAAGCGTTCGCTGATCTGTGCCTGAGCGACCATTATCATCAACACGCCTACAGTGGTGAGGAACACGACGACGCCCGGTTCAGCCACCTGGCGCGCTTGGCGTTTGCCTTCAATGGTCGCACTCATGGCCGGCTGAGAGAGTTGGTGGATTACATCAACCTCCCGGAAAACTGGGTCGATTCGAAACCGCCGACAGCACAACGCTCGCTCGAGCCTTCAAACGCGATTTGAAAGCAAAAAAAAACGGCCCGCTATTTTTAAATAGCGGGCCGTTTTTATTGAATCGGTTTAATCGTCCATTTCTCGACCGCTGAACAAGCGGTTGATCATCTCCATCGAGAAACCCCGATACGCCAGAAACCGGCCTTGTTTTGCTCGTTCTTTGGCATCCATCGGTAAATGTCCGGAGAACTTGCGTTGCCACGTATCCTGAAGCTGCGCCTGCCAATTGATACCACTTTCGCGCAGGGCGATTTCGATATCGGGACGTTGCAAGCCCCGCTGGCTGAGCTCCTCACGAATTCGCAGAGGGCCATAGCCGGAACGGGCTCGGTAGGAAACAAAGCTTTCAAGGTAGCGGGCTTCGGAAAGCAGCCCTTCTTCCGTCAGACGGTCGAGGGCTGTTTCGATCAGCTCCGCCTCTGCGCCGCGCTGACGCAGCTTGCGCGTCAACTCGACTCGACCATGCTCGCGACGTGCGAGCAGGTCCATGGCGGTTCGCCGCACCGCGACGAGGGTATCCAGTACAAGTGTCATTCAAAGACTTCAAACGTCGACATCGGCCTCAGCCATATCATCGACTTTGTCCTTGGCCAACGAAGCCTTGACGTCGGCTGCCGGGGCCAGCAGCTTGTCACGCAGTTGCTTCTCGAGCTTCGCGGCGATTTCCGGGTTGTCCGCCAGGAACTTGGCCGAGTTGGCCTTGCCCTGACCGATCTTGGTGCCTTCGTAGGCGTACCAAGCGCCGGACTTCTCGACGAAACCGTGCAACACACCCAGGTCGATCATCTCGCCATTGAGGTAGATGCCCTTGCCATAAAGAATCTGGAATTCGGCCTGACGGAACGGCGAAGCCACCTTGTTCTTCACAACCTTGACGCGGGTTTCGCTGCCGACCACTTCGTCGCCTTCCTTCACCGCGCCGGTACGGCGGATGTCGAGACGAACCGAAGCGTAGAACTTCAGCGCGTTACCACCGGTGGTGGTTTCCGGGCTGCCGAACATCACGCCAATCTTCATACGGATCTGGTTGATGAAGATGACCAAGCAGTTGGCGTTCTTGATGTTGCCGGTGATCTTACGCAGCGCCTGAGACATCAGACGTGCTTGCAGGCCGACGTGCATGTCGCCCATTTCACCTTCGATTTCAGCCTTCGGTACCAGTGCCGCCACGGAGTCGACGATGATCACGTCAACGGCGTTGGAGCGCACCAGCATGTCGGTAATTTCCAGAGCCTGTTCGCCGGTGTCCGGTTGGGAAACCAGCAGGTCATCAACGTTAACGCCCAGCTTGCCGGCGTACTCTGGATCGAGGGCGTGTTCGGCGTCGACGAATGCGCAGGTCGCGCCGGCTTTTTGTGCCTGAGCGATCACGGACAAGGTCAGTGTGGTTTTACCGGAAGATTCAGGACCGTAGATTTCAACGATACGGCCTTTTGGCAGACCGCCAATGCCGAGTGCAATGTCCAGACCCAGAGAGCCAGTGGAGATGGATGGGATCGCCTGACGGTCCTGATCGCCCATACGCATTACGGCACCCTTGCCGAATTGACGTTCGATCTGACCCAGGGCCGCAGCCAAGGCTTTCTTCTTGTTGTCGTCCATTAAAGTCCTCACGTAATCAATAAGGCCTGACGGCCAACACCTGTATAAGTAGCCAGTATTATTCCACAGCGTTCGAAGATCGCCTACCCCTGATTTTCGATTTCTCGTGCCGCTAGTCGCACAAGCCCCTCTAGCGCGGCCTTCACCGTTTGTCGGCGGACTTCATCACGGTTGCCGGGAAAGTGTTGAACCTCGCTGTAAACCTCGTCGCCAACGCCCCAAGCCAGCCACACCGTCCCCACCGGCTTGTTCGGCGTGCCACCGTCGGGGCCGGCGACACCGCTGACCGCCACGGCAAAATGCGCGAGGCTGTGCTGCTGTGCACCGCGCACCATGGCCTCGACCACTTCGCGACTGACCGCACCGACCGTCTCGAACAATTCGCCCGGCACATTCAGCTGCCGGGTTTTCTGTCGATTGGAATAGGTCACATACCCTGCTTCAAACCAGGCCGAACTGCCCGGAATCCGCGTGATCGCTTCGGCAATCCCGCCGCCGGTGCAAGACTCGGCGGTGGTGACGTGGGCATTGAGCACTTGCAGACGTCGGCCCAGTTCGGCGGCCAGTTGGGTGGTCTCTTTCACGGCGAGCTCCGGGATCGTGTGGAATGCCTTCACCGTACACGAGCCGGACGCGCTTTCAATACACAGAATCATTCAAAATGTTCGGGCGCCAGTGCTCTGACATAGGCCTGACAGGCCTGCAACGCAATCAGTCCACGGTCGCCGGTGTCGGTGATGGCGATAATTCGTTGAGCATGCGCCGGGTCAAGTCGGGCGCGTATGGTTGCAGAATCCACGCCGACGGTGCCGGCGGTGGCTGGCACCGCACAGCCGTGGGCAGGGTCGCCGGCGTCGAGAAGGACTGACAGCCGCACATCAGCAGTAGCAAGACGATCGCGCAGGCGATCCTGATCACGTTGGGCATCGCTCAGCGCTCGATAATGGGTTTGTTCACTGGCCGCGAGTCGTTGCTCCAGCGCCAGGCGCTTATCCTGCTCGGCCTGTTGCGCGTTCGCGGCAGCTTGTGTCAGTTGATTTTGCGTTTCGGCGTTTAACCGCGCCTGCTCGGCCAATTGCCGCCCGTAGCGCCAGTCCTGAAACTGCCACGCCGCGACGAAAGCCCCTGCCACCAGCAGCAACAGGCCAATCACCCGCCAGGAGCCGGACATAGCACCGCCCTCGCCCGCGCCCAGATTTCCAGACGATCCTGCAAGCCATTCAACCCGCCGTTGATTCGCCGGGTGATGGTGTTGAGCTGGTCCGCGTCGGCCAGTTCATTCAGGCCCTTCTGCGCCCAGAACCATGCCGCCGATTCGGCAGCCCATTGCGGTTGCTCGAGCAACTCGGGCAACGCCAACAGGCGCTCATCGCCAAACAACCCGAGGCTGCATTGGCGATAGTTGGCGCGACCGGTGATTTGTATGAGCCCTCGCCCCCGGTATTTTTGCCCGTCGCCGTCCGCCTCGGGTGTATTGCCCAGACGCAGCGCCAGAGTGCCGGTGTCGTATTTGCTCAGGTATTGGTTGTTGCCCAGTTCGCGTACGTAACGCAATTGACCCGACTCGTGACCGACCTGTGCCAGAAACGCAGCGATGCGCTTGGGCGTATCGATGCGTTGCCTGGCCATGGCGGCGTTGAGTGGCGAAACAAAAACGCCCGCTTGGGAGCGGGCGTTGGGCATGATGTCGATAAGGTGTTTTTCAGTTATTTGCATGCTGCTTGATCCTCCCTGGATGTTGCCCCGATTGAATCACGGCTGGCGGCTGATGCCTGCCAGCCATTTCTTTCCAGAGTTTTCCGCAAACGTCTTCGTGAAGGAACGCGGGTCAGAGTGCCGCCGCCAACCAGCGCGGCGCTACCGGGCGATGCTCGCTGAACGGGAA
The DNA here is from genome assembly GCF_024169245.1 of Pseudomonas koreensis. Taxonomy (NCBI): domain Bacteria; kingdom Pseudomonadati; phylum Pseudomonadota; class Gammaproteobacteria; order Pseudomonadales; family Pseudomonadaceae; genus Pseudomonas; species Pseudomonas koreensis. The sequence goes on along the minus strand of NZ_JALJWP010000001.1, from coordinate 2,612,104 downwards.
GAAAGACCCTTGCGGCCAGTCGCGTAGTTCACGTCGATAGGCTTGCAGTTCGGCATATTGTCCGGTGGTTAGCGTCGTGCCACCGCCGTCCTCCAATTCATCGCGGTCGCGTGCAACCATGCCATCGGTGGCTGCCAGTTGTGAGTTACGCCAATCGCGCTCAGCCTCCGCCGCCTTTTCTACCGAAGGCGGTGGCGGATCGATTGCAACCGGATAACCGGTTTCCTCATGCACTCCAATGACTTTGGAAGTGACCGCCAATTGCTGGAGCAGCGAGATCCAATAGGCCTGAGGAATTTCAATGACGTCGCCCGGAATGTCCGATGAGTTGATACCCGGTACATATACCCCTCGGGTACTGGCGCTGAACAAAACGTTGAAAGTATTCATTTAATACCCCTTGGCAAAATAGAACACGGTCCAGCCAGCGCCAGGCTGGTTGACCGCGTTGCGCACTTTCAAGCGAACGCCTTGCTTGGTGGCGGTGCCTCCGACAACAATCACGATGGCCGCGTCGCCACCGGCATGGTTGGCGACACATGAGAAAAAACCATTCGGGAAGGACATAGGGAAATTCACCCACAATTCTCCGTTGGCATCTGTAGTGCCGAATCCCCACTGATCAATGTTTCCACTGGCGTGCTTCTGATACCCAGGGTTACTCGCCAAACCAGAAAACAGCGCGGCATATTTAAGGCTCGCCGTGCCGTGGACCGCCCAGGCTCCACTTTCCCTAACGAGGGTGGCGCTCTCGCCACTGTTGATCACAATCGAATTAAATAAAGCCCCTTGCGGGCTTATTTTTGCTGCGCCAGGGTGAGCAATGGTGACGGGGGCGTTGCTGCGGCAATGAAGTGCGATGACTGCGCCGATTGGAACCGTGTCGATGTTCGGCAAGGTGACGGTGTAAGGCGAATTACCGCCCAGCCCCAACGACCAGCCCAGATCAGCGAGAGTCAGTTGCGTACTGACCGTGATGTCGCGCGCCCCCGAATAATTGCCAAGCGCCCGCTGGACAAATTCGCATGTCGCCGCCGAACGACTGACATCGAAAGGCGCGGCAGTCTTGAACAACTCGGTACTGCGAAGTGCACCCAGCAATTGCGTGTTGGACGCTTCACTCGGCGTCAACCCGCCAGCTTGTACAACCCCCAGAATTTCCTGGGTGACACCATTGCCCCAACTCGCCGGGATCAACGATCCCGGTTTGCCGCTCAGCGGGTCTTCATCAACAAACTTGCCATCCACCAGCCCGGCGCTGGGGACACTTTTTGGATAATCCATAGAATATTCGTTCCTTTGAAGTCACAAATGACTGGCATCGGCAAAACGATCTTCGCCTACCTGTTCACGCTCTGTTTTCAGAAAATAAAAAGCCCACATCGAAGTGGGCGTGGGTGACGCAGAGCGGAGGGTTCTGATTTAGCTGGATGGACCGTTGTCCCATTCGCGAATGGCGACCAAAGCTTCTTCACTCGCGCTGCGCGCCAGATCCATCTTGCCCTTGGCAGCCTGCGCGCGAATGTGCGCTTTGGCTTTCAGGCGCAGAGTCCGCAGGGTCAGCAAACGGTCGGTCAGTTGATCGGCCTTGCTCAAAATCTGCTCGGCGGCCTGTTTGGCGCTGCGCCCTTTGGCAACCCACGCTGCGACCGAAAGTGGCACTTCCTTTTTCGGGTATCCGGCGTCGCTGAAAGCCTGAGCGTCTGCGGCTGCCTGTGCGTACTCCATGGCTTTGAGCGGGTCGCCTGCCAGTGCGATGCGAGCGCTGTCGGCAGTGGCGTCAACCTTGGTGCAGAGGCGTTCGGCTTCCTGCAGATCCAGCGCAATCTGCTTGTCTGCATCGAAAATCCAGCTCTGCCCATCCCACTCGTGCGCAGCCGACGGTTGCGGCAGGCGCAACTCACCGTCGCACTGATGGAGTTCCTGAATAACGATCATCGAATAAGCTCCCACGAAAACTGTACGTTCACCGCGTCGGAAAAGTTGATGGCAATTCCCACGCTGTAATCTGTGAGTGGATGGGTTTTGATACCCATGCTCAGCAATAGCTCATCGCTGTCGGCATTCGATTGGCCCAGGTTGTGTTCGGCCTGATAGCACTGCCACAGCGAGCGCAAATTGGCATGGTCGAAACTGGCTGCCAGAGTCGAAACCGTGACGTCATTGACGATGTTGTTGGTGAACAATACGCACGGTGAAACCGTTGCCGGGTTCCATCCTCCCGGGTTGTTCGAACTGCCCGTCAGGATCGGCGACAGGAAGCAGTAGTTGCCTCCTGCCCAATCGGTGGATGGAAAGGCGACTGAGGTGACCGCCGTCGACGACGGCGTCGGGTTACCGGCGACCAGTCGCGCCGCACGCGCATGCGGGTCGAGCGGTAAAAATATTGCGCCGGTACCGTTTACCGTTTGCGTCCAGGTCAAACGTGCGCGGTTGTATATGGTCCGCACAACCGGCACCGAACCGGGTGCTCCGGTTATTACCCACGCAAGGCACATGTCCAGAGGCGTGGACTGAAAACCGCCGCCGGCAGCGCCGTTGACCGTGCCTTTCAGCGAGTCAGGCACCACGTCATGAATGCCACCGCGTTGCGTGTAGAACGTCAGTACGCCTGCGACAACTTGCGCTCGCAGAAAGTAATGGCTGCTGGGCAGCAGGTCCGCGCTGCTCCACGCCGCCGTCACAAAGGTGCGCGAACGTCCGAGTTGGCCGGCCACTACTTCCTGACCGAGACTGATAAAGGTTCCCGCTGCGATCGAAACCCGGCCGCCACTGGTTGAGGCCGCAGCCGGACTGACCGGCAGACGTGCATCGGCGGTGGCAACTGTAGGTAAAGGCAAAGCAGCCAACGGCAGCGCCAAATCCTGGTTCCAGCCCTTGGCCGTCACCGATTGGATCGCCTGCAACAACTGATCGTATTTTTTCTCGTCCGGCGTCAGGTCTGCCGCCTTGATCACGTTGAGAATTTCCTGGGTAACCCCGTTGCCCCAGTCCGCTGGAATCAACGACCCCGGCGTCCCTGTCATGGGGTTCTCGTCGACAAACCTGCCATTCACCAGTCCGGCACTGGGCACACTATTCGGATAATCCATCCCTCATTCCTCCCTAGTCATAATTGATGTGCACCTTGGTATGCGCCGGCGCACTGCGATGGATCAGGCACTCCAGTGCCGAGCCCGGGTTGACGCCGAAGCGCTCCCCCCAATAACTAGCGCCATAACGCCGGCCGAGCAGCAGCCGGCCGCCGGTGTTGAGCGTCCACATGAACTGCGCTTCCCAGGTGCCCCAATGGGCTGAGCCGAAACGGGCGCGGCCCATGCGCGGCGCTTCGTGTTCGGTGATGCTGGCGTTGGGGTAACCCTGGCTTTTGGCGATGTCGAGGTAGTAGCCGACGGCCTGGCTGCCGACTGCGAGCAGACGGCGGCGTACGGCCAGGCGGCGGTCGTCGAACAGCGGTGTGGCGCCCAGACACGGGTCGGGTAGTTGCATGACGCGTTCCCAGTCGGGCACCAGTTCGCTGACGCCGGCCGGGTCCATTTCGTTGAGCAGGTCGGCGGCGCGGGCATCAAGGCGCGCCAGTTCGACGGCGACACCTTCGAGCACTTCTTCGAGCTCCGGTACCCGTTCCGGGTCCCACGCCGGGCCGCTGGGCAGCAAGGCGCGCAATTGCGCCTGGTATTGCGCGGCGGTTCTTATGCCCCCCATACGCAGCCTCCGAAGGTGAGCAGTTCGCTCTGCCCGGCCGGCACGTCAGCGGCTGGCGCGGTCAGCGTGTGATCGTACTCACCGCCAGCGCTGCTGATGGCTTCGCGGATATGGCTGATCAGCAACGGCACACCCAGATCGGCCTCGCGGTTGTGCAGATCGCGCAACTGCGCTTCGACGGCGGCGCGCACGGCGGTGGTGTCCGGATTGACGCTCTTGAAGCGATACACCACCGGCACTTGCACCGGTCGCTGCACTTGCACCTGGGCGGTGACCGGGCGCAGCGGTTCGAGGTAATCCTGAACCTCTGCCAGTTGCTCATCGTTGGGCACCGGTTGCGGGTCGTCGTCGCGCATGATGAACACGGTCACCGTGCCCGGACCGAGCAAGCCACCACGACACCACGCCCGCGTCACACCCGGCACTTCCAGTGCCCAGGTTTCGTAATCGCTGGCCGCGCCACCGTGGGGAATCACGCGGTAGGAACGGATGACCCGCGAGCGCAGTGACTCGAGGCTTTCGCGGGCCACGCCACCGCTGAGGCCCGGCGCCAGCACCACGAAGCTGTTGCCGACAATCCCGGCAATCGGTTGCACCGGGGTCAGCGTCAGACCGGCATCAGCGTTGCCGAGGCTGCCGGCCTCCAGCGCCGCAATCGTGGTGCTGTTGCTGCCATTGACCGTGGTGCGCGCGGTGGTGACTTTATAAGTGCGGCCATCGTTCGCTTGCAGCAGCGTGTCGATATCGAGCACAGCGCCGGGAGTGGCGGTAAAACTGACGCTGCCGGTAGCCACTTGCGCGGCTTTGCGCGGCTGGTTCAGGCGCAGTGCGGCGATACGTTCAAGGGTCGCCTCATCGGCCTTGTCGGGCAGGATCTGCTCGGCGATCCAGTCGAGATAACCGTACAAGCCATAAGCAGCACCGCCAAGAGTACGAGCGAGCACTTGCGCATCGGACTGGCGCAGCGAATCGCCGGCCAGGTCACTTTGGGTGCGCTTGATCAGCACCGGCAGCGAAGGGGTTTCAAACGGCATAGATCACCTGCCAACTGTTATCGGGGTTGATGTCCAGACGCTCGCCGTCGGCCAGGGTCAGGACCGTGCGCAGGTTCAGGCGCTGGGCGTCGAGGCGTTCGCTGATGATGTCGATGGCGCTGCAGTGGCCGTCGTCGAGCAGCCACTGCAGGGCTTCACGGGCATAGAACTCGGCGTCCATTTGCGTCTGCCGGGTCAGCTTGACCCGGCGCAACAGCCACAGCCGCGAGCCGATGCGATCGTCGGCCACGGTGGGAAAACTGTCGCCCCACCAGCCGAAGCGCTCTTCGTCATCGAGGGCGTCGTCATCGGCGGCGCGGCGCCAGGTGAACAGACTGATGAGCACGGCGCGGGTCAGTGCGGCGTGGAGATTCTGGCTGATGAGCATCATTGGCCTCCTGCCGGTGCGCCGGTCTGCCCATTACCGGCCTGAACGCCCACATGGACGTGCTTGATCTGGCTGATACCGCCGGCCAGTTGATCACCCGTGGAAACGATCTTGCCGGTCTGGTTGATGACCGGTGTATCGAAGTTCACCGCGCTACTGGCGCGGATGTTCAGCGTGGCGGTTTCGATGTCGATGATCCGCCCGCGCTTGAAATGAATCCTGTCGCCTTCGTCGGTGTAGATCGCCACTTCACCGGCAGCGAGTGCTTGCAAGCGATAGCGGCGGTCGGCAATGACCAGGGCGATGGCGTGGGAACGGTCACCGCCGATGAAGGTGACGATCCCTTCGGCCCCAGCCAGCGGATGGCTGGTAAAACCGTAGGGTTCGAAGTGTTCGAGGTCGTCGTTGACTTCACCGGCGGTGAGGCGCATTTGCAGCGATTGCAGTTTCGAAGCCGAATTGGCGAGCACGACAGTGCCGCGCGCCAGCAGGCGTGTCAGTAGGCTCATTCTTGGTTCTCGTAAGAAACGGGCCGAGGTCAAAAGATCGCAGCCTTCGGCAGCTCCTACATAAGATCGGCGTACACCTGTAGGAGCTGCCGAAGGCTGCGATCTTTTCCGGGCCTATGAGGATGTTTTTGGAGGTGTGGGATTGGCATCAAACGTATGCGGCGGTGCCACTTGCAACGTGGTTACCGAACCCTGCGCCGACAACGAATAAGTGACTTTGGAGATCAGCATGTCGCCATTGAAATCGAGCACCGGATCGGTGACTTTGACCAGCGTGTTGTGGCGCCACAAATCACCATTGCTCTGCCGCCAGCCCTGCACCTGATAGGTGGTGGTCTGCGCCCGGCCCATGCGGGTCGCGCTTTCCCATTGGGCACGCTGCTGCGCCAACTCAAAGGTCAGTTGAGTGCCTTCATTGATCACCGTGGTGCGGCGGCGTTTGAAGCTCAGATCCGCCGCCGTCGATTCGACTTCGCTGACCGCCGCGCCGCTTTTCGCATCCGAGCCTTTCTGCTGGCCGATCACCCGGTACTCGGAGAACACCTGGCTGAAATCCATCGGCGCATTGGCCGACAGAATATTTTTTCCCAACTCTAATGCATCGCTGGCGCGCCCGCCGGTACCGGGTTTGGCCAACACCAACTGGCCCAGCTCGTTGTCGGTGGAAAACACCCGCAGCAGCGACAACAATCGGTCTATCGACTGGAATACCGTTTCACCCGGCACGATGGTGTGTTTGGTCAGGCGAGTGGTTTCGCTGATTTCATTGACGACCCACAGTCCATATTCGCTCGCCAGATCGCGGACGATGCTCAGCAACGGTTGTTGCTGCCATTGGCTGGGCAGGTTGCGGGCGGCGCAATCGACCAGATCCTGGGTTTTCGAACTGCCTTCGATGGTCAGACTGATCTGCCGCCCGTCATAACGGATCGGCGCCTTGAACACGTAGCCCGTGAGCACCAGATCCTTGCCGATTCTTACTTCGCAGGGGTCGCCCGGTTTGATTCTTTGATCCACGGTCTGCCCCGGCCATTGCCAGGTGATGTCGAGCTTGAAGGTGCGGAACTGACGCTCCAGATCGGCAGTGATTTCGACGCTTTTCCAGCCGCCGTACTCCATGTCGTTGACCGTCAGTGTGACGTGATTGTCCATCTCGTTCATGGCGTCACTCCCGCGAGACTTTCACATCGTTGGGCGAGAAACCGGGATGGGTAATCGCGTTGCGCTGAGTCACTTCTTCGACTCGCGTGGCGTCGCCGAACTGCTTGTAGGCCACGACCACTGCCGGAAAGCTTTCCTGAAACGATTTGCTGACTTGCCGCACGCCGGAGGACGCCACCGCTTTGAGATGAGCCACCAGCGCTTCCTTGACATCATTGATTGCCTGGAAGTGCGCAGGTCCGGCTTTCGCCAGCATCGGGTCGATGGCGGCAGTCACCGCTGCGCGCAGGGCTTGCATGTCATCGCTGACGGGGACTTCCTGACGGCTGACCGGCGACGTCGACTGTTGCGCCACCGACGGTGTCGACGCCAGCTTCACCGGCGTGGTCGCCACCGGCATCGACGCGACCCACTGCGCGACTTTGACCAGCAGCGTGTCCTGCACCAGATCGGCCATCGCTTGCGCTGCGGCATTGGTGTCCTTGCCGGTGGTGATCTTCGGCGCATCGGCCTTGCGAATCGCTTCGAGTTGCTGCGACACGTCGGCAATCACGCCCCGGTAGCCTTCCTTGGCGAACGCTTTGAGCTCCTTGATATCACCGAGCAGGCCCTTGAATTCTGCCGCCACTTCTTTGGGCAGCTCCTTCACCGCTTTGACCAGTTCGGTGATCTGCCGGTACTGCTCGATCAACGGTTTCAGTTGTTCCTTGATCACCTCGTAAACGCCGGTGAGGCTGTTGCGCAGGTTGGTGATGCCGATCCGCGCAGCCTTGATCAACGTCATCGCCTGTTCAAAACGCGCCACCGCCGAACCCAGCAGACCGTCGGCTTTGGCCAGCAGCACTTTCTGCGTGCTCACCGTGGCTGTCGGAAACGGCAGCGGCTGATCGGGATGGAACTTCAAGGCGAACGTCACCAGCCCACCGTCCTGCCGGGTGTGGGTCATGTCGCATTCGCCGACCTTGACTTGCAGGCGTCCGAGCCACGGATGCACCAGCTCGCCACGGCCCTGCTCCAGCGCCTTGAGCAACTTGTCGCGCTGCTCCAGGCAATCGGGGCCGATGATGAACGCCGTCAGATCGTGGGTCTTGGCCTGCTGGCCGAGGTCCTCGAAAAACGGCAGGTCGCGTTGCGGATATTCATGCAACTGCCCTTTGCGACCGACCGGGGTTTTCGCCTGGTCGATCCAGAAGCCGACACCGCGAAAGGATGCCGGCAACAAACGGTCACGCCAGTTCATTGGGAACCTCCCATCGACAGCGAGCGATAGCCGATGCGCGAAGACACGGCGAGGCCCGGTTGATTGCTTTGCGGTTGTTCGGTGCGCAGGCCTGCCGGCGCATTTTCGAAGCGCACGGTCAGGCCGCCTTCGAGTTGCGTACGGTTGTTGGCGGCGCTCTGCTGGATCAGCGCGCTGGAGGTTTGCGGCAACGAACCGCTTTGCAAGGTGCCATTGCCCGCAGACGCCGGGCTGGCAGCGAAGAACGCCGGCGCCAGCTCACCCTTGCCTTCGGCATTGGTCTGGCGTTGCGCTTGGGTCAGCGTTTCGACCTTGCCGGTGACCTTGGCGATCAATCCGGCAAAACCGCCGTCGAACAATTCCTTGATCGGCGCGATGACGGTTTGCAGCTTTTGCCACAACTCGCCGAACCACTCGGTGATCGGCCCCCAACTCTCGATGATCTGATCCAGAGGCTTCCATTCGAACAGGCTGTGGAGAAAATCCACGACCGGCGCGGACAGTGCCATTACAACGCCCCAGATCGCCGAAAAGACCTCCCCGATCGGTTGCCAATACTGGGCAATCTGCTCCAGCGGCGACCATTCGAACAGGCTGGTGAAAAAGCCTCTGACCCGCTGCACAGACGTTTGCAGCGCCATCCAGATCGGTTCGAAGAACCCGACAATCCCGCCCCATGCGCTGGTGAGCATTTCCATCGGGAAAAAATCGAACAGCGTCCGCAGGATATCCCGGGTGCTTTGTACGGCCGATCGCAGCGTCGTGAACATCGGTTCGAAGAACGTCACGACACCACCCCACGCATCGGTAATCATCTGCATCGGCGAGAAATCGAACAGGTTTCTGAGAAACGCCGTCACCGGCACACTCAACGCCTCGAGCAATTCCCAGATCGCCGAGAACAGGCCGGTCAGCGGCCCCCAGTTTTCCATGATCATGCCGGCCGGGGACCAGGAGAACACCGATTGCAAAAAGTCAGTCACCGGCGCGGTGACTGCTTTGACTTTGTCCCAGACGCCGGAGAAAAATCCCGTGACCGGTTCCCACAACGCCGCCAGGGCCGCCAGCGGTCGCCAGTCGAGTATCGAGCGCAACGTCGCCATCGCACTCGCCCCGGCGTTTTTCACGCCCTCCCACATCCCTGTGAAGAACGCGCTGATCGGTGTCCAGTTGGCCACGATCAGACCGGCGGCCACGGCAATGCCCATGGCGATCAGCATGATCGGGTTGGTCTTGAGCACCATGCCCATCACATCGAACACTTGCGTCGCGCCAGCCACCGCAGTTTGCATCGCCGAGAAAGCAATGGCCCCCGCCGCCAGGCCTTCAACCAGTTGCGGATTGTCGGCGAGCAGGCTGCCGACCTGAGTCAGTACCGGCTCCAGGCCAACCACCAGCGCCCCGACGGCTGGCACCAGCGCGGCGTCGACCGAGGCCGAGACCTTTTCCATCGACGCACTGAACACGTTCATGTTCTGCGTCGCGATTTTCGGCGCGGCGGGCAGATCGACGGTTTTCGCCGTGTCACTGACCTCGCTCAGTTTGCCCTGAAACGCCGCTGCCGATTTGATCCCTTCCACAAACGGCGTGATGACACTGCCGCCCTTGAAAAGACCACTGATGTCCAGTTTGCCGAGGCCGGTCTGCTCGAGATTGTTTTTGAAACTCTCGACCTTCACGCGCAAGGCGCCCAGTTTGGGCGAGAGTTCATCGATGCCGGTGATCAGCACCGGTTTCGGGGTTTTCTTCTCTTCGTCTGCCATCACTGCACCTGCTGCATCGCGTTGATCCGTTGCGCGTGCTCCAGCGATTCGCGGAGCACATCCAGTGGCCTGGCCATCATCTGTTCGGGGTCAACCTTCCAGAACCAGGCCAGGTCATAGGCGACGGCGATCAGGTCGGTGATGGCGCCGACGCCGCACTCATGAAAAAACTCGCAACGGCCCAGCTCAGTGCGTTGAGGTCAGCCAGATCCAACTGGTTGACCGACGACGGCGGAATGCCGGCGCACACGGCGATGTATTTGGCCGCCACGTCCATGTCGAGGCTGACTTCTTCGCTCTTGTCGATCTTGTAAGGCAGCGCCTTGATCGCTCGCACTTCCTGCACCGTCGGACGGCGCAGAACGAGTTCGGTCAGGGGCTCGCCGTGGGCTTCGATCGCTACCTGAAGCTTCACGGCGGCGCTCATTGCCAGGTCCCCTTGATGCCTTCGAATTTCAGTTCGATGGTGGCGTCGTCGCCCTTGGACACTGGCTCTTCGACCAGATAGGCGCCGGCCAGCACGTAGACTTTGCCATTACTGAATTCGCAGGTGACGGTGATATCGGTGCCTTCGATCAGCTTCTTCAGCGGGAAGTCGGCGGTGTGCAGCGCGGTCACTTTGAACGACGGCGCGATGTCGGTTTCCTTGTAGAAACCGGGCACGACGGTTTCACGTTTGACGGCCATCAGCGGGGCTTCGCAGCCGCCATTGATGGTCAGTTGTGCGCCGTCGACCTTGACGTAGCAGGTGCCTGCAATCAGTTGACCCATGGTGTTTCTCCCTTCAAATAAAAAGCCCACGCGAGGTGGGCTGAATGCTGACGTCGACTGCGCAAATCAGGCCGCGTCGTCGTACTGCAGACGGAACTGGTTGAGCAGTGCGAACACGCGCAGACCGTTGATGTAATCCGGCGGGAACAGCACGTTCACGCGGCTCGGGTCCTGCACATCGCGCTCGACGATCAGGTGTTCGGCGAACAGTTCGGCATTCTCGACGTGGCCTTCCAGTTCCAGCTTGGCGTACTGCGCGATCAACTCGCCGCGAATGGTCGCCGGCGTCACGATCGGCTGGCCGGCGCCGAAACGGGTGCCGTCGGAGGCCAGTTTGTGGCGACCGTATTTGCTGGTGATCACGCTTTGCAGACGACGCACGATGAACGCCGACTGGTGCATGGTTTCGCTGTCCAGATAGGAGTTGTCGGCCTGGCCGTAAGCGTTCTTTTGATAAGTGGTGATCGAGCGCTGGATGCGCACGTAACCGCCCTCGTAGTACGCGGTGGCGATGCCGTAGTTGAGCAGCGACTGACGCTCGGTCAGGGTGAACCGCTCGCTCGCCGGCGCCGGGTCAACGCCCGGCAGGCTGCCGCTTTGCGTGGGACGGCTGGCGTCGGCAGAGATGAACACAGCAGTGCGCGCAGCCAGTGCCGCCGCTTGTACCCAGAACGGTTGCGGTACGCCCGGTTCCAGCGCCTGAATGGTCATGTGCTGATCATTGCGCGCCTGGCCTGCAGCGACCAGCGTGCCGACGGTACCGCGCTTGGCGCTGTAGACGTGACCGAACAATTGCTTGGCCCACGACCAGCGCCCGGTGCTGTCATCCATGACCGCTTGCCAAGTGTTCAGAGTGGCCAGATCGGACCACGGCAAAGCGATAAATTCGAACGGCTCATCGCCCAGTGCCGCGACGGCGGCGATCTGATCCGGCACACCGGCGCCACCGGTCATGGTGGTGATTGCGGTGGTCAGGCCTGCCGGGGTTTCTTCGCCATTGCTCTTGCCCAGGCGATTGAATTGCAGGCTGATGTCGTTGCCGCTGTCACCCGTCCACTTGGCAGTCAGGGTGACGACACCTTCGGCAGCGGCAGCGCTCACCGGCAGGTCGGCAGTGGCGTTGATTTTCTGCGCCAGTGCGGTGGCCGCTTGCGCGGCGGTGGCGCCGTTGACCACGGTGGCCTGCACGCGCACGCCGCCGACATACAGGTTGAGCATGCCCGCCTGAGTCGCGGTGCCGGTCAGGGTCAACACACCTTTGGCAATAGCGCCTTCAGTGTTGTGCAGCGGCAGGCACCAGATCTCGCCAATCGGGTCGGCTTTGCGAGAGGTCTCGTACATCGAAGCGAGCATCGAGCCCTGGCCACCGATGCTTTTCGCCAGTGCCACGCTGGAGACCAGCACCAGTTTGCCGACTTCAGTCGGGGCAATATTGTCGTTGACCTGCGCGACAATCAAACGGCGCATGGCCGAGGTCGCGCTGTTGGCGGCCGAGTTGTCCATTTCGGCATAGAACAGCGGCACACGAATGTCCGCCGGGATGTTGCTGAATCCGATCGCCATTATTTGGCTCCCTGTGGTTTAGCCGCTTTTGCGGTTTTGAGTGTGATGTCGCCGTCGGCCAGACGCCGGCGCCACCAGGCGCTGTCCAGCACTTCACGGCCTTCGGCCGGCAGCAGGTCGCCCGCCTCGGGGTCAGGTACGACACGGCCGGCGGCCGGCAGTACGGTGATGCGGTTGCTCATGGGGTTACGTCTCCAGAGAAAGTCATTTCCACGCGCCCATCGGGGCCCGGGCTTTGCAGGTTGGGGTCGGCCGGGTCGATCGCATCGACCCGCACCGTGGCCCCGGTAAAGGACGACAAACCGTCCAGTTCGCGTTCGTGCCAACTCTCCGCAGGCTGACCGGGCAGATTGCGGCCAAGCTGGAACTCGGCATAAAAACGCAGCCGATAAAACACGCGGCTGCTGTTGATCGACACCAGTTCGCCGCCGTCGTAAACGATGGCGCTGTAGTCAGCGTCAGGCTTGAACCCCACCAGCGCGCGCCACAGTTCGGCGCGCAGATCGTGCAACAAATCCAGCGCGTTTGTAGCGTCGGTGGCGTCAAGCGCGAGGACGATTTCGAAGCGCTCGCGGATCGGTTGGGTCAGGAGGTTTTGTGCGCTGCCAGGACTGGCCAGATCGGCCAGCGGTGTGAGACTGGCGTAGGGAGTCTGCAGTGAGGCATCGATTTGCAGTGCAGCGATGTCAATCCCCACTCCGATTCGATTGCCCAGCGTCGGGCACTGAGCACGCAGTTGCGTGACCAGAGGGGTCATTTTCATGAGGAAGTACCGAGTAGAGGCTGCCGCAGGTCAGATCCCACAACAACCCGGATTAACGATAGGCAAAAGCACTGGTGCGCTGTCCAAGTATCCGGCTTAGAACCACCTGCCGATGGCGAAGCAGTCAAAAGCGACCATGGACAAGTCGGTCTCAATGAACTGACCGAGACTGAAAACACAGATGCTGGCAAAACTAGAGGTTCTGCTGTAGGCACCGACGCTTGTCACCTGTTTCGCCACGCCCAGGACCCCCACCAGATTTGCGGTGACAAATCCCGGTGCCACAAAGCTCATCGGATAAGTCCAGTTGAAGCCCATGTTGGACGGGTTGTTGAACGCGATGCCAGCTCGGCCGTAGAGCGTGCAAATCAGCGTGCCGTCTGCAAACTTGACGTACTCACCATTGGTATTGGCGCCACGTTCAATGACAGCGCCGGTGGGAACGCCTTTGTCCTGGCTGACCGACCCGACCAACGCGGCGACAGCAGCACTGCCCAGTCCGAGTCCCGCTCGGGCGGCTGCCGGGGTGATACCGCCGGTTCCACCTCTCGCTACCGGGACAACAGCGTCCGACGCAACAGCGCCGAGTCCGAGCGCAAGTCGAGCCGAGGCGGCATCGGTCGCACCGGTGCCGCCTTTGCTCACAGGCAAGACATCAAAGTTTCCCGTAGTGCCCAGAGCGGCCAGTTTCGGGCCGTACTGAACATTCAGGTTGTTGAATGCATCAGCCAGTGCTTTGGGATAACCCTGCACCGGCATGATCGAATATGCCGCGTCGCTAGCCGTTGCGCCTTGGTAAGCCGGAGTGATCGACAACAAGCCCGGACTGGCAATATTGGTGACTTCATACTGTCGCCCATCCGGTCCGACGAACGCGTCGCCGACCCGGACATCGGTCACGAAATCCACATCGACACCGCTGACCGCAGGCGAGTTGTTGCTGACATTGACCGTACCTGTTCGGAGCCAGGGCATAGTGCAGTCCTTTTTTTAAGCGAAAAAAAACCGCAGTCGGCGGTATGGGGTGTTCAAGACGATCTCCATCACGTAGCAGTCAGAAAGCCAGTCAGCCCGTTGGCAAGATCGGGTCAACCACAATCACCGGAACATCAGGCTGGACAGGCCACTCTGGCGCCATGGGCCAGGCAGCTTGTGTGCTCACTTTGCCCAAACTGAACTTGTAGGCTTTCCACTGTTTCAGGTTGGCAAGCAGTGTTTGCTGTTCCGCCTCATCTTCAGACGTTGCCTCCCCCAGATCGATGCCGTAACCGAGGGTGTCGATCCGATCCTGAATGCGCGCGACCTGCCCTGCGGCCGCTTCGTTTCTGCTCTTGAGCAGTGCTTGCGCTTCGCTCAATCGTGCTGCGGCAGCTGCTGCCTCTTTCATCGCTTTGGTGATCAATTGCGACCAGTCGATATTCATACTTCAACCTCCGCTTGCGGCAATGGCTGTGGCAATGCCACGTCACCGTCAGGAATATCGATCAGGTCTGCGGGAAAGGCTTGCGCCTGACTGTAATGAGCGGGGATCGGCAACAACAGATGAAGCGTCAGTTTTCCCTGCTCGCAAGTAACGTCACCCACGAACCATTCGGAGTCGATTGCGCGTTGCGGCAACGTGTCGCCGTCGGACAATCGCGAGAAATCGAAGGTTTCGCCGTTCACGGTAATCAGCGCACCGGACTTGTGCAGTGTCAGAGAGTCGTCTCTGCGCTGCGGAGACAGAACAACGTTCATCAATACCACCTGCCTATTGCGATCAAATTGATTTGCGCAGCCGCGGCTGCGTTGGTTGTTGCGATGGCGCGCCAGGCGCCCCAGTTGGCGATCGTCGGAGGGATCCAGGCGCTGGCCATTACACAGTCGGCGTAGACCTTGCCAATCGCTGCCGACGTCACGGTAGGTATGGATGCGAAGGCTGAAGGATAGGCGCCCGGCGCATACGCATCACTGCCGAACAATGCGCCCACGGCATACGTACCCGTCGAGTTGGTGGCAATCACCTTCCAGCAGACCAGCGTGCCATCGGCGAATTTGGTGTATTCACCAGCCGCGTTGGCGCCCCGCTCGATAATCGCGCCGGTAGGTGCACCGGCCCCCGAAACAACCCCAACGATGTTGTTCTGTCGGTAAACCATGCGCCATGGACCGAAAACACCCGTACCGTATTGATCTCGCTCCCAGGTACGTAGAGTGCCGCCGCTGGCAACGCCGTTGACCTCGTGCCAGACCTGATGAACCGGCTGACCAACGTATTTGATGGTGTCCATCAAACCGTAGGATGATCCCGTCGGTTTCACGCCGGTGGCGGTGTTAATGACAAAACAGCGTCCCGCCGGAACAGCCGCAGTGTCGTCGATGTTGCCGTTGTAGACCGGAGCATCACCGCCAATCCCAAATGCTCCGACCTGCATGACGCGTCCGGCGGTTGCATCGCTGGGAGTGATTTGAAGCGCTGCTGTTGCAGCAGAACCGAGTTCCAGAGCAGCGCGAGCTGTGGCGGCTGACACGCCCCCAGTGCCGCCCTTCGAGACAGGCAGTACGTCGAAGTTAGCGGTGGCTCCTAATGCCGCAAGTTTGGCACCGTATGTGTTGACCAATGCCCGCAACGTATCGGCCGACTCTTTTATGTACCCCTGCAACGGCGCCAGTGCGTACGAGCCTGCTCCGTCAGTCACGCCCTGATAGTTCGGCGAAATTGACATCGCCGTGTCGCTAGCGATGTTGGTAACTTCATACCAACTGCCATCAGGCCCCCTGAACGCATCCCCTACACGTCCATTAACGATAAAGGATGTCCCTACGCCGATGACTGAATTGGAATTATTAGTGACGCTTACCGTTCCGGTCTTGCTCCATGGCATACCGATCTCCTTTAAATTGACTAGTTGTAATACCTAGACGATGGAAACTTACAAACCGGAATGCCGAAGCATGTCCCATTAGTCCCTTGGTAATACCAATATCCGCCGCCCGCCCTCTGCGCGGTAATATCTAAAACAGGAATATTATTATCCAGCAAGCTCATACCTACAAAACCAAAACCATCAGCAAACCACGTCACACCACGATCAATACTGGAAACACATACGAAATCATCCGCTTCGATGACAAGGTTGCTTTTGTATGTATCTACATAGTCACCTCCTACCAGCGACCATGATTTGGCAAACTTGTGATAACGAACAACCCTGTCTTCGGAAGAAAATGCGATGCGACCTTGGGCGTCAAAGATATTCATGCCATACCGCTGCGGACTGGGCTGATCAGAAAATTTACAGACGACATATTCAATCAGATAATTCTGTAAATTTTTGCCATTGCGCACTGCGGATGTCACTAGAAAACCAGTCCAGTTTCCAGGCCCTCCCAACATGGTCAGGTACACACCCAAGGATGTATGAAAACCACTTACATGCCTGAAAAAAACTTGTGGCGCCTCTAGGGTCTGGATCGGTTTCAGGAAGGTAACAGCGCCACTCCCTTCGCGATCGGTGTACCTGGACTGGATTCGAAAACTGCCACGTTCGGAAAACACCATCACTTTATAGGCGCTGGATATTACGACGGCGCCATATGCATTGGTCACTGAAAGCCCGTAGTCAGCCATTACAACACCCTCACGACTTCGACCACACACTCGACCGTGTGCTCAGTCCATTCATCGACGTAGTTGTTGTGATAACCGGTAGGCCGCCGCCTGTTCACGTAAGTGAAAATACCGATTTTTGTTCCGCCAAGGTCCTTGTAAGTTGGGACATAGCCCCAGGAATCCGGATAACCTGGCTGACCATATCCCGCATAAACTCGCGGAGTAATCACAACAAAACAGGTCGCCGGGTTATAACCTGGAACGTCCATCAAAATGTAATCGGACCTGACCCCATTTCCCATATTGCGAGTCGCGGGCAAGTTCATCTGAGCCAGCTTTTCAATGGTAAAGTCTTCCATACCCAAGGTTTGCACACCGTTGGCATCAAACACCGTCATTCCGAAGCTCATTCACTCAGATCTCCAAGTTGGACGCGCTTGACGTCATTGGCATCAAACACTCGGAGCGACCTGTTGGTCATGATCACTCGTCCCTGTCCGGCTACGCTGCTGTTGATTTCGAAGTTACCGGATCTAGTCAGTCTCCATCCAGATGTCCCTGGATGATAATTATCTGACTGCAAGCTATCGCCAATCTTCAACATATTAATAGAGCCATTCTGAATAAAGGCATCATTAATAAATGTTTGACCGCCGCTCACGGTAAATGGCGACACCGGATTTCCATTCGCCAGATTCAACAACATGAACGTATCGGCGCGCACAACAAATTGTGAGGAAACACCCGAAGGATCGACCTGCAGCCCCAAACCAAACGACGCGGCATATTTTTGGCCTCCCGCCGTTGTATCCATCTTCACCGACCAGATCGTCGATAACTTGCCATTGGTATCGGCAATAGCACTTGAGGCCTGCTGAACGGCAGCACTGTTTTGCCCAACAGACGCATTCAACTGTTCAAGCTTCGTCGCCGTGGCCGAGCTATTGGTCGTTACAACTTTCTCAAGCGACTGGATATTTGCCGCATTATTGCCAGTACGGACTTCCAGCGCTGAAACACGTTGCGCCGTGGCCTCATTCTGGGATGCCCGGACGCTGCTTTCCGTGGCGATGGCGGCCGTACTGGTCCAGCCCTTGAGCGCATCTGCGAGCTCGCCTTCACCGTTGTCATCTCGAGACGCTGCACGCAGCGCCTGAAATGCCGCGGCCTGAGCCGTTACCGCGCCGTCGATCTTGCTGATATCAGCGGTGTTGGTCCCGACCTGCTGAACCAGACCGGTAGCGGTCTCGATTGTTTGCCCCACATCGACCCAATATTCGGCGTTCGGTGGTGGCGAATTGACGGGGACGAGCGCCTTGGCCTGATACAACCGCTCGGCTTGACGCACGACGGCAGATTTCGCGTAGGTCCGGGTCGGGTCATAGTTCTCGTCCAGGGCATCAATCTGGCTCTGCAGTCCGGGGATCTTCTCGATGTCGCTGAGCAGGTCTTTCCCCAATTCGGTCTGCGAGATTTTACCCGCGAGCATGTCGAGTATCGGTCCGGCCTCTGAACTGGCCTGACCCAGCACACCATTGCCAGTCGGGTACCAAGGCCCGATATTGCCCGTGCGATCGACCAGCCGAGCCCAGAAGAAAAACGACGTGCCTGCCAGCAAGCTCTGCATTGCGTAATCACTTTGCGGATATGCAAGGTCGGCCAGCTTGGTAGCGGCTTCAAGGTTTGCCGTTGGCCCGTACCAGATTTCGGTTCGCTGCGTGTCTTCGGCACCTGCAGGAAACTCCCATTTCAAGCCGATACCGAACAACAGGCTGTCCGTCTTGAGGAATGTCACCGATGGCGGTGGCGTGGTTTTTCCTGACAGCTGAGTTTCAGCTGACGTCGCGTACACCGAGCCGATGTCCAACGCGTTTATCGCCCGAACCTTGGCCACGTATCGCCCGGCATAAATACCCCGCACCTCCATCGACGCCCCGCCGGTGCGGCCGGCAAACACCCATTCGCTGTCGTTCTTGCGCCAGTACACCTCGTAGGCAATGGCGCTCGCCGGACGCGCCCATTCGATCGTCATCACACCGACCGCGCTGCCTTGGTCGACAAAATGATTATTGCTGATCGTGACCGACGCCGGAGGGGCTTGCACGCCTGGCGGAATGACCGTGACCGGAGGGCGCTCGATACGAGAACCGTTGTCGATCGCCCCGTACTTGCTCGGGACATGTTTGACTGCGCTGATGCTGTATCTGATTTCGCTGGCGGAGAAGTCTTCGGCAATAGACAGAACACGAAATTGCTGAGTAGCCAACGATGCTGAATCAATCGCCCACATCGATTGCGCTGGTGGCAGTTCATTCAAGGGTTGAGCCAGAACCACACGCTGCGTCTCGTCGCTGACGCTCACCGACTTGATGACACGGGAAAGGGCTTTACCGGTCGGCATGATCAGCGTGATGGTGTCGCCCGCTTCGGCGCTGACGTGAGCATCGAGAGTCAGAGTGGTAAGTGTCGCATCACGCAGGCGTCCACCGATGCGTCGTCCGGCACGGTCATTGTCGGCTACCCGGATAATCTGCCCTGGGCGGGTCAACGTACCGTCCAGACCGACCGAGAACGTGACACTTTCAGTTTCCAGACGGTTGGTCAGCAGCGCCCATTTGCCAATGCGCTGGGCCTGCGCCTGCGACGTGCAGCCGGTGGCCGTGATCTCCGTCTGTTGTACGCCATAGCGGGCAATTCCGTCCGCGTCATCGACGTACTGGACCTTCTGTCGGTAGAAGTCCGCCGGATCATTCCAACTGACCAGTGCTACGGTGAAACGAGTCTTTTTCGCTGACCCGCCATAGACGAACTTGCCGTCAATCACGTTGGCATTGGAATAGGTGTAAACCGGGTCTTCCGGCATGTCGGCCACTGCCATGACCGAACCCGCGCCCCAATACGACATGCCACGAAAAGTGGTCGCGAGGTCTTGCAAGACCTTCAGCGCATCGGCGCGCACCGATAAATAGAGGTTGCAGGTGAATCGCGGCTCAGTCCCGCCCTTGCCGTCGGAAACCGGTTGGTCGCAATACTGACCAATGCGGTACAGCTCCCATTTGTCGACCTGACCGGCATTGAGCAGATGGCCCAGGCCATAACGCGGGTGCAGCAGCAGGTCGTAGTAAATCCACGCCGGGTTGTCGGTCCACGCCAATTTGAACGTGCCGTCCCAGACGCCGCTGTAGCCGCGGCTCTGCGGGTCGTAATTGCTTGGCACTCGAATGATCCGCCCCAGCAGTTCAAAGGAGC
This sequence comes from Pseudomonas koreensis, assembly GCF_024169245.1. NCBI lineage: Bacteria > Pseudomonadati > Pseudomonadota > Gammaproteobacteria > Pseudomonadales > Pseudomonadaceae > Pseudomonas > Pseudomonas koreensis. The sequence continues at coordinate 2,592,366 of NZ_JALJWP010000001.1, read as the reverse complement.
GCGATGGGATCGATTGGAATTGCGACGCGTCGAACTGCAAACCGATAATGGCTGAACCTGGATAGCGCAGCTTGGCGTCAATCACCTCGGTGCTCGATTCGACACTGGTCGTGTCGGCGATAGCGCCGCTGGTGGAGTTGGGGGTCAACCGACGCACGCGTACAGTCCAGCCGCTTTTGGCGGGCGGCAAGTCGATACGGTGTGAGCGTTCATACTTGGTGGTGGTTTTGCCACTGAATGCAGACGCGAGCACCTCGACGAAGGCACCGCCATCAGTGGCCAGATCGATCGCGTATTTAACCGTGTAACCGTTGGTGTCGCCGTTGCTGGTATTGGTCTGCGCCAGGCGAGAGACCGCCAGGCGAATCCGCACAGCTGACAGCTGCAGATTGGTGAACGCCTTGGTCCACGGTTGGTCGCTTCGCAGTTCGACGGCCGCGACCGACTCGTTTTCCACGGCCGGGAAACCGGGGATGTGTGCCTGGTCCTGGCTACCGGTGCGAACATCCAGCGTCACACCGTTGAAGTTCAAACTGCCGTCTTCATTGGCCAGCGGTGTCTCATCCAGAAACACCGAGCGAGTATCGTTTTTCAAACCGACGATTTCGCCTTCGCTGACGAGATCGAGGATACGAGCGTAAGCCGTGCTTTGCAGGCTGTCTGGCGCTTCCACGGAGGGGCGCGGCTTGGCGCCGCCGCCTTTGCTGCCAGCGATAATGAGGTCAGTCATGGCTTTCCTTCAGGCGAAATAAAACCCGCACACGGCGGGTTGGGTGGAGGTCGGTAACCGGGAGGCGCGTTAGAGTTGATCCTGCGCGTAAATTCCGGCACTGATCACGGCGCTGCCGACAATGGCCTGCCCGTAAAGCAGACCGACCGGATTGCCTTGAGCGCTGGTATTGACCGGCCCGTTGAAGCTATAACTGGCGCGGTTGGCCGGGCTGTCCTGGGCGCCTAGGCCTTTTGCCTGTGGAGACAGCATTTGCATTGCTCCTCCCATCATCAATGAGAGGCCGAATGCTTGTCCCCATCCCTGCATCGCGGGAACGAAAGTCGAGACGGTCAATATCACGGCCCCGATGATGGTTTGCAAAAGACCCGCGCGTTTGCTGCCGAGCAGTACCGGGGCAATCCGGATGTCATTATCGGCGACAGGAGCCCTCAGCCGTTCAGGCCCGATGTTCTCGGTCCCTATAAACACTGAGTAGGTCAGCCCCCTATCTTTGGATTCCATTAAAAACCGTTCGAAACCGGGAATCATGATGGAAAGAGCGCGAACCGCTTCACAAGTACTGTTTACCGCGAGACGGTGCAGCCGTCCAAATCTGGAACCCAACACGCCATACAATCTGATTGTTCTAACTTTCTCATTTGCCATTGAATCAATCCTCTATCCATTCAGGGAGTTCTTTGTGCCATGCCTCCAACAGCTCACCGTCACCTCTGCCCAATACCCGCCGTAGGTGTCGCGCCTGCTGTCCCGGCCATACAAGTGATGGAGGATGGAGCCCGGCGCCGGAAAGTGCTGCGGCTCACTCTTCAGCATGCCGTCTGCAAGAAAAATGGCGGCATGGTTGGGCACGGGTGAGCGAATCTGCATCAGCACGATATCGCCCTGTTGCGGTCGGCTGACCTGTTCGAAGCCGACGGCAGGTAGATTGTCCAGATAGAGGTTGCCGCCCTTGTCCCACCAACCGTCTTCGCGCTGATAGTTACCCAGCTCGATGCCCATTTCCCGTCGGTAATAGTCAAGGATGATGCTCAGGCAATCATGCACACCGTGGACAAATGCGCGCCCGATCAACGGAGCCTGATAGCCACTGGGTGTGATGGTGACCAGCTCACCAGTGCAAACCTGACCGTCATCATCCTTGCGTACTCCAAGGATATGCCAAGGCAATCCGGATGCCTCACAAGAGACCCGGTCTGCCTCACTGGCCGTGGCGGGATAGTCCGGATGGCTATGAATGACTGCGAGCACTTCTCCGCACTCCTCGGCCGCCGCGTAGTCTTGTGGGGACAGTCGAAAGTGTTCACTTGGCGTCGTCGCCGTATTGCGACAAGGCACATATCGTTGTCTACCGCCTTCGCGAATCAGCAAACCGCAGCACTCGTCGGGATACTGCGCGATGGCATGACGCTCGATGGCGGCCAGCGTTGTCTTGTTCATGCTCAGCTCCGAATCAGACCTGCCGCCGGAAATGAGCCGTAAGGCAGCGGATTGTTCTCGCCGAAACGCAGCTTGCAGCTGCTCAGGCGGCCACCGCATTTGTCCTTGGCGGCATCAGTGACAATCACGTCATTGGCGTCCGCCACCGGTCCGCCGTTATAGCCGCAATATGGACCTCGATAACCACCACAACTGAGCCACCAGCAAACGTTGGCAACGATTTGCCGACGAGGCAGTTGTACACCGTTGAAATCCAGAGCGCTGGCGAGTTCGAATTTCACCACCTCGTGGTCTTCACTGACTTTGCGCTCGATGTACCAGATGTCAGGCGGCAGCTCTTCTTCGGGGTCGGCTTCAGGCTGACCATCAAGGTACTTGCCCAAAGTGCGGTGACGAATCAGCCGCGCTCCGACCAAGTCATCGAAATACAAAACCAGAGCCGTAATAAATCCACCGACGTTACCTACCGATAGCGACGGTGTCGGTTGCGTGCCCTGCCCGCTCATCTCGAAACCTTCAGCCTGTATCGGCCAGGGTGAATATTCCAGGCCTTGCCAGAAAATCGAGGCTTGCTGTGGATAGCCGTGGAAGCGGTACAGCTCGGCGCCCAGACTGGTGGCATCGAGTTCGAACAGCTCAACCCAGGCGCCCGGTTCCAGCGATTGGATATCTGCGGTAATGGACATTGGAATCTCCGGACAAAGAAAACCCCGCAGTGGGCGGGGTTGGGGTTGTGACCGCATGCGCCTCTACCGATTACGGATGGAACGCCTGCTCAAAGGTGGCCGCCAAGCTGAATACACCAGCGCCCATCGGGGTCGGTTGATAAGCTTTACAGCGATAAAGAGCTGGCTCGCCCAAGGGTGCAGCCCAGTAAAACGGCGTGGCGCCAGCGTGACGATCGAGGAACTGCAGAATGGCTTTGATACGCGCCTCGTCGCCGACAAACGTCAGCGGCCAGGACTGCGATTTGTTGTTGATGCCGTCGGCGGCGACTTGTTGATAGCCATCGCCGAACTTCGCCCTTTTCAGGCGAAACTCGACATTGCCAACGGGTTCAATCTTCGGAACCCAGCTAAATGTTTCGATGCTCATGTTTTCTCCGGGCGTGAATGATTGCGGCCGCTGAAATTCAGCGGCCGTTGATGGCGGACCAGATCTGCCCACCCGGTTTGAGATCGCGGGCAATCTGCTCGGCAGCGCCTTGTTTGGCAGCGCCGGCATAGGCTTTGGCAACGGTTTGCGAGTTCATGTCGCCGACAGCGCCACCGCCGGAGCCGTCACCGACATTGATAGTTTGCTGGATTACTACTTGATGACTGCTGCTACCTACCAGTGATCCTCCTTGGAGTTGCACGCCAAGGGAACCATCGGAACCGCGGCTGAGCGGCATGATGGCCTCCGGACCGGCTTCGCCGAACATGGCCATGGGGGCCAGCGTCGGTCCTGTGGCGACGCCGTTTGTGAAGGCGCCACCTTTGGCGTGATAAGTGATTCCCGCCGTGTTGAGCTGCGGGACGAAGGTAGTGCTCATACCATCGACTTTGGCTATCGTCGCTGTGGGTGCCGCAGAGTTGCCGAGATATGACATTGCAGCGGAGCTCACCAGACCGAACAGCGAATTCAATCCGCTGGAGACCGCTGTTTGCGCAGCCAGCTTGGCCATGTCGCCGAGCACGGATTTGGCAAAATCGGAAAACGAAAACTTGCCTGTCATTGCAAATGTCGAGACCGCATCGCCCATGGTGTTGAATGCACTGGTGAACACGGCTCTGGATTTGGCTGCGACATTGTTGGAGCTTGTCAGGTAATCGTCCCAGGCTGAGGTGGCGCCGTTAATCCAGTTGCCTTGCGCTTCGGTCATCGCCTCGTAGTTGCTCTGAACCTGCAGAGTCATCTGCTCATGTTCGGCTTTCAGCTCGTCGAGTTTAGTGCCGTAATCGGCACCGTCCTGAGGCGCAATGCCTCCCGCCGTGGGCTTGTCCAGGGCCTTGCGGGCCAGCGCGTATTTCTGATCGATTTCACTCAACGCCTTGGCACGTTCACTTTCCCTTGTACCCATCGCGACCTGCGCGGCAGCAAGAGCACCTTGACTGCGTAATTTGTCGAAATCGTCTGAGTAGTGGGTTTGCTTGCTAACTTGTTCTTGAACATCGACGTAGGTGGCGATATTGGCTTGGGCAATCGAACTGGCCGAAGCATGCAACGTCACACCAATTTTCTTTGCCGCGTCCTCGATCTGCTTTTGCATCTGGCGCAGCTTTTGTTCAGTAATTCGTGACGCCTGAGTCCAGGCTTGTTCAAGGCCGTCCAGATTTGGCGTCAAACCCGCTGAGGAGGTAACTGCCATGTGCATTTCTCCGGGCTATGAAAAAACCCGCCGAAACGGGTCATGTAGTTGTCTGCCTATCGCCATTGCTCAATTGCACGTTCAAGGGATAACCCTTGACGCTGCTCATGAGGCATGAAATCCAGCAGTTCCGCCAGGCCGCCGCCCAGTCGGTGAGTCTGTAGAGCAACCATCGCGCTACCCGCCTCCAGCCGTCGGCCGGTATGAAGCGAACCATATCGATCGATATAGCAGCCCCACGCCAAGGCTTCGTGATAGGTCATGCGCTCCTTGGCTTCAGCAATAGTCCGGCCGCCAACTCCGTTCAGCACCAACTCGTGCCAGAACTCATCGGCGGCGGTCAGTTTTTTACGGCATTACCGCCCGTGCCATTCACCTCATTGATTGCATTGAGCATCAGAAAACCCAAGGAGGGTTCAAGACTGTAGGCATCATCGTAGGAGAGCGCTTCCGTGCCCTCAGCTCCCAGCGACACCGAAGCTGCAATGTAACTCGCATTTCGGCTCTGCTCGGTTTCGCCCTGAGCAAACAGCCGCTCGATGACGCCAAACGACTGCCGGCGAATATGCAGGATGAAGGTATCCGTTACTTCCTCGCCCGATTTGCTGTCCAGATGCGTCCAGCTCACCTCTTTACGGATCAGTTGGGCATCGACGATGCCCCCCCTGGCTTTCAGTTCTTTGAGGTTCATGGCATTTCTCAGGCTTTCTTGATCCAGGCGGAACCGCCGGTACGTTGAATAGTGACCGTGGTCGTGACCACGGCATTGAGCGCGAAATTGAACGGGAAGTCCGACACATAACCGTCAAACGCAAACCAGGTACGGGTCGCTGGCAGCTCAAAGTTATTGCCCTGTGCATTCACGGTTGGCACTACCCCTTTGCCGTCGGACCAACCCACTACCCATTTGATACCGGTGTCACCATCGGCTTCGGAAAGTTGATGCAGACGGATATGACTGGCATTGGTCGGGTCAGCGTTGAGGCCCAGACTGGCGGTGCCAGGCGTACGCAAGCCTTTTTTATAGGTGCGCGCCTCGGCGTCGAGGCTGGTGTCCTCAATCTGCTCCGACGGAGCACCACCCGGATCGAAAGACGTGGCGTGTTCGATTTCCAGCACGGTGTAGGAGCCGGTGCCTGTGGCGGGCGGAACAAGGGCGAAAATTTGAGTACCTTGGGTAAGAATCGACATCTGGTGTTCTCCAATGAACATAAAAAAACCCGCATAGGCGGGGGTGGGGGTGTTGCTTTATTCGGGGACGGTCTCAAAGGCACGAAGCCGCCGGATCACGGCGCCGGGGTGCCGTCAAGGTAAGGCGGTGCATTCGGATCCGGCTCCCGGCTCTTGATCAGATCCACCAGGGCCTGATTGCTTTGCGCCAATAACCGGATGGACGCATTCAGCGCAGTCTGTCCGTCAGACTGGATTTGTAGCGCTGCGACCAATCTATTTATCGCGGCCAGATCTTCATCATTCATAGTTGGTGTTTCTCTTGGAGAGGATCATTTATCGGTAGGTGAATCGCGCGGCGGCACTTCGCATACGCCGATGCGCTTGGCCGCCCAGCGTTCGTAAAGGCCGATGGCGACGTCGGCGCCGGCCATCGCTGTCAGGCAACCGAACGCGCCGGCGGCCCAGATCGATAATCCTGCGGCATACAGCAGCATGATTGCCGACACGCCGCAGATCATGCAGGCACCGGAGCGCAGGGCCAGACGCCGCAGCAGCGACCAGCCGCGTGCGCCTTCCTTGTCGGCGCGCCACATTTCGCCGGACACCCCGCCGACGACGGCAAGGAGGATGACCAGCCAGATCGGCATGTCCGCCAACGCTTGTTGCTCGTTTGTCATGTCACGCCTCCGTGGGTGATTGATGAGTGATGGGTTGGGTTCAAACGGTTTCTCTTGAGGCAGGCATTCCAAAAAGCCCGGCGCTTGCACGCCAGGCTTTTCAGTAATGCGCTCCTTCGCCTTCCTTCAAATCCTGTGTTCGAGAAGGAAGCTGACTTTTCGGCGCTACTGGCGCGGTACGAGTCCATTCAGATTGTTTTTCCGACCGCGGTCCCTGCCCGCCGGATAACTGCTTCTGGTGCTTTACGCTGCACACCCGGGTCAGTTGCCAACCCTCTGAACCGTTGAGGCCGGTTCATCGCTGCCTGTTCTTGTGGAACTAAAGAGCTTGTCTTGCCAGCCGCTTTGTCGAGCGGCTTGGTGGCAAGAATATGCATGGATGCATATACAGTCAATGCATAAATGCATTTATTTATGCATTGATTTTGCACGCATGCATGGAAGCCGCGCAGGACAAGGGCTGGAGGATTTCTGAAGGCGAAAAAAAACCTGCCGAGCGGCAGGTTTCAGTTCGATCGAAGGGGGCTAGCGGGCGTACATACCCCACCAGAAGACGTGACCGAGGATGACGATCTGCTCTTCCTGAATTTCCTGGAAGCTGTAGTCCTCGTCCGGATGCTCGTCGCGATTGAAGCTGCGCAGACGGATGCCAGTGGGCAGGCGATAGAGTTGCTTCACGCGCAACTGGCCATTGTGATTGATCGCATAGAGGTCGCCATCAATGATGTCGCCAATGCCGCACTTGCCAGCATTGACGCCGACAGTGGCGCCATCACGCAACACCGGCAACATGCTGTTGCCGCGCACTGTTACGCACTTGGCCTGGTCGAACTGAACGCCGTTATGGCGCAGGCTGCGCTTGCCGAAGCGCAGGCTGGAGCGCTCGCTCTCTTCGATGACGAATCTTCCTGATCCAGCAGCCAATTCAACCTCGCGTAGAAAGGGCACGGACACTTCGTCATCCTCGACGGGGGTGTCATCGTCCCACAGCATGATGTCCTTGAGTTCCGCATGCACGTCTTCGCGGGCGCCGCCCGCGTTCGATGCGACGTCCGCACGCCCGCGCAACTGATCGGTACTTACATTGAAGTAATCGGCGATCTTCGAGATATGTTTATCCGAAGGATCGACAATCTTCCCGCTGAGAATCCGCGAGAGCGTGGATTGAGGCACGCCGGTGCGACGGTGGAGCTCCGTGGGGGAGATCCCGTGCTGGTCGAGCAGTGCTCTTAAGACGGAGGATACGTTGCGTTTTTGCATAACGCGCATAGTGCTTGAACTCTTTTGCGAACACAAATGCTGATTTGCATAAATAATGCATAAAAACTCATCCGCACCGAGTCGTTTCACGGCTGCGACGTGCCAATGAGCCGTGGTAACCTAGCGCCAACTAGGAAACTTCCTACAAGCCAATCAGAACAATCTTATTTAAATCCAGCCTCCTTCAGATCCGACGCTGAAACGATTTGAGCCCGGAACAAGCAACTGTCGCCTGTGGCTCAGCCTGCAGGACTGCACAGTCGAGCGATCGATCAACACTGAGCCAACCATGACCACACCCCATGTAAAACAGCGCAAGAACAGCGACATTGAAGCGTTGCGCGCGCTGGCGATTGTCCTTGTCATCTTTGCCCACATCGCCTTGATCCTGTCTCCGCAATCACTCTACTGGAACGTCCTGGCGGACTATCGATTCGGCTACGGCGTCGATATTTTCTTCTGCGTTTCCGGGTTCATCATTACCAAATCGATTGCCAGTGAGATTCCGGCCAGCCGAAGCCTTCGTGACTTGCTGGAGTTGAGCGTGCCGTTCTGGGTCAGGCGGTTCTGGCGACTTATGCCATCGGCCCTGTTCTGGATCGGGGTTTCTCTGCTGCTGTCATATCTGTACGGCGGCAAAGGGGTGTTTTTGCAGTTGGAGATTTTCGTCCACTCCGCCATCGCCGCTGCCTTGCAGTATATGAATGTGGTGTACGCCGTCAGCCGGGACACCGGTACGCTGGGTGATGCCGGGATTTACTGGAGCCTTTCCCTGGAAAACCAGTTTTATCTGGTGCTGCCGATCATTGCGGTGCTGGCTGGTCGGCGCTGGATGCCTGCAGTATTCATTGCGGTATTCCTGGCGCAGTTCTTTCTGACCCGGCAACTGATCCGCCCTACGCCCGAGTTGTGGGCGTTCCGTACCGACGCCATTTCCCTGGGCGTGCTGTTGGCCCTGTGGCACGGCAGCGAAAGTTACCGGCGTCTGGAACCGACCTTCCTGAAAAACAAGGCAGTCGTTGTGCTGTTACTGGCGGCGATGATCTGGCTCCTTGCCGCGCTGACCGCCCCTAACCCGCCCCTGCCTTTCGCCATGGGACTGACCGCTGTCGGCTCAGGTTTGCTGGTCTGGGTCGCGAGCTACAACAAGGATTATCTGACGCCCAACCGCGCCTTGGCAGCCTTGTGCAATTACATCGGCTCGCGCTCCTACGCCATCTACCTGACGCACGTCATTGCGCTGTCGCTGGTCAGGCACTGGTTCTTTGCCTCACCTGGCGACACTCAGCCAACGCCTTTCGACGGTGGATACACGGCGTTGTATATCGGTGTTTTTGTCGCAGTCACTTTGTTGTTTTCCGAATTCAACTACCGCTACATCGAAAACCCGATGAGAAGGCAGGGCGAGAAATTGTCGCGCAATCTCAAATCGCGATTCGCCGTGGCTTGAAAGTCGCGAAAGGGCAAAAAGCGTTGTGGTACGACGCACTTTTGCCCTCGCCGGCACCTGAACCGCCCTTGTGCGGATCAACTGTCTCTACCCGCTGCTCAGCCTTTGACTCGGCGGGAGAAGTAATTAATGGTCACCATAGCGCCCTGGAATCCTCGTTCCATAAAAGGCAGTTCATCTGCGGCGGTGTCTGAATCGAACTTCACAAACGATCGCGTCTTGAATAGAAACCTGGATGTGTCGAGGTGGGATCCTTAAAGTTCAACCGAGCGTAAAACAGGGGAAGTGCCATCGCTGGCGCGACGGCTGTGTCACTGTGATGAAAGCCGGCTCGTCAGGCGCTGGCGCCGATCTCTTGGATTCAGCTCCGCCAGCTCAGCGCTGACCAATCGAATCTCACGCAACACCACCACGCCACATCGCTCGATGTCGATCCTGAGCCGATGCCTTCGGACTGTGCCACGCTGCTTCCTCGACTGACCTTCAACCCACGAATTCCGATCATCCATGGCTTTTCGGCACTCTAGGACACAATGCGAGCCCGAGCGGCGGCACGTTGCTGCATCCACCTCAAAAAAACTTCATACTCAGCGCCACTGAATCAACCCACGGGCCGCATCCCTGGCAAACACTCGCCATTTTGCAGATGCGAACGACCCCGTTTTTGCCTCGTCACTCATTCCGGTAAAGCTAAACCCCTGATGAATAAAGCTATTTCAGACCTGTCCTCCCACACTCCGATGATGCAGCAATACTGGCGCCTGAAGAATCAGCACCCGGATCAGCTGATGTTCTACCGCATGGGCGACTTCTACGAGATCTTCTACGAAGACGCGAAGAAGGCTGCCAAGTTGCTCGACATCACCCTGACCGCGCGCGGACAGTCGGCGGGGCAGGCGATTCCGATGTGTGGGATTCCTTACCATGCAGCGGAAGGGTATCTGGCGAAACTGGTCAAGCTCGGCGAGTCGGTGGTGATTTGCGAGCAGGTCGGCGACCCGGCCACCAGCAAAGGCCCGGTGGAGCGCCAAGTGGTGCGGATCATCACGCCGGGGACGGTCAGTGACGAAGCGCTGCTGGATGAACGCCGCGATAACCTGATCGCCGCGGTATTGGGCGATGAGCGCCTGTTCGGTCTCGCGGTGCTGGACATCACCAGCGGCAACTTCACCGTGCTCGAGATCAAAGGCTGGGAAAACCTGCTCGCGGAACTGGAGCGGGTGAATCCGGTTGAACTGCTGATCCCGGATGACTGGCCGAAAGACCTGCCGGCGGAAAAACGCCGTGGCGTGCGTCGTCGCGCACCATGGGATTTCGAGCGTGATTCAGCGCTGAAAAGCCTGTGTCAGCAGTTTTCCACTCAGGATCTCAAGGGCTTCGGGTGCGAGAACCTGACCCTGGCCATTGGCGCTGCCGGCTGCCTGTTGGCCTACGCCAAGGAAACCCAGCGCACTGCCCTGCCCCACTTGCGCAGCCTGCGTCACGAACGTCTCGATGACACCGTGGTGCTCGACGGTGCCAGCCGGCGCAATCTGGAACTCGACACCAACCTGGCCGGTGGCCGCGATAATACCCTGCAATCGGTGGTCGATCGCTGCCAGACCGCCATGGGCAGCCGCTTGCTCACTCGATGGTTGAACCGACCGTTGCGCGATCTCACCGTGTTACTGGCGCGTCAGACCTCGATCCGTTGCCTGCTCGACGGCTATCGCTTCGAAAAGCTGCAACCGCAGCTCAAGGAAATCGGCGACATCGAGCGCATTCTGGCGCGTATTGGTTTGCGCAATGCGCGGCCTCGTGACCTGGCGCGTCTGCGTGATGCCCTCGGCGCGCTGCCCGAACTGCAAGTGGCGATGACCGATCTGGAAGCGCCGCACCTGCAGCATCTGGCGGCCACCACCAGCACCTATCCGGAATTGGCGGCGCTGCTGGAAAAAGCCATCATCGACAACCCGCCAGCGGTGATCCGTGACGGCGGCGTGCTGAAAACCGGTTACGACAGCGAACTCGATGAACTGCAATCACTGAGCGAAAACGCCGGTCAGTTCCTCATCGATCTTGAAGCCCGGGAGAAAGCCCGCACCGGTCTGGCCAATCTGAAAGTCGGCTACAACCGTATCCACGGCTACTTCATCGAACTGCCGAGCAAGCAGGCTGAATCGGCGCCGGCCGACTATATCCGCCGGCAGACGCTCAAAGGTGCCGAACGCTTCATCACCCCGGAGCTGAAAGAATTCGAAGACAAGGCACTGTCCGCCAAAAGTCGCGCGCTCGCCCGCGAGAAGATGCTTTACGAAGCGCTGCTCGAAGACTTGATCAGCCAGTTGCCACCGTTGCAGGATACCGCTGGCGCTTTGGCCGAACTCGACGTCTTGAGCAACCTCGCCGAGCGTGCGCTGAACCTCGACCTGAATTGCCCGCGTTTCGTCAGCGAGCCGTGCATGCGCATCACCCAGGGTCGTCACCCGGTGGTCGAGCAAGTGCTGACCACGCCGTTCGTGGCCAACGATCTGAGCCTCGACGACAACACGCGCATGCTGGTCATTACCGGCCCGAACATGGGCGGTAAATCCACTTACATGCGTCAGACCGCGCTGATCGTATTGCTGGCGCATATCGGCAGTTTCGTACCGGCCGCCAGTTGCGAGTTGTCGCTGGTCGACCGGATCTTCACCCGCATCGGTTCCAGCGATGACCTCGCCGGTGGCCGTTCGACCTTCATGGTCGAGATGAGCGAAACCGCCAACATCCTGCACAACGCCACCGAACGCAGTCTGGTGCTGATGGACGAAGTCGGCCGCGGCACCAGCACCTTCGACGGTCTGTCGCTGGCGTGGGCAGCCGCCGAGCGCCTGGCCCATCTGCGCGCCTATACCCTGTTCGCCACCCACTATTTTGAACTGACCGTGCTGCCAGAAGCCGAACCTCTGGTAGCCAACGTGCATCTCAACGCTACCGAGCACAACGAGCGCATCGTGTTCCTGCACCACGTTCTGCCCGGGCCTGCCAGCCAGAGCTATGGCCTGGCGGTGGCGCAACTGGCGGGTGTGCCGAGCGAAGTGATCATGCGCGCGCGCGAGCATCTGAGTCGCCTGGAAGATACCGCCCTGCCCCATGAGGCGCCGAAACCGGCAGCCAAGGGCAAGCCGTCGACGCCGCAGCAAAGCGACATGTTCGCCTCGTTGCCACATCCGGTGCTGGACGAATTGGCCAAAGTGGATCTCGACGACATGACGCCACGGCGTGCGCTCGAGATGCTCTATGCACTGAAGAACCGGATATAAGCACTGAAGAAGCGGATATAACGCAAATCGCTTCAAGCTGTTAGAATCTCGCGCGGTTCGGGATGCTGCTGGCTCATAGCCTGGTCAGCAGGTATCGCTCCCGAACCTGGCGACCCCAACCGTGAAGGGGCAACGCTGCCGCCGCCTGAGGAGAAAATTAGAAATGACCTTCGTCGTCACCGACAACTGCATCAAGTGCAAGTACACCGACTGCGTAGAAGTCTGTCCGGTGGACTGCTTTTACGAAGGCCCGAACTTCCTGGTGATTCACCCGGACGAGTGCATCGATTGCGCGCTGTGTGAACCAGAATGCCCGGCTGTGGCGATCTTCTCGGAAGATGAGATCCCAAGCGGCATGGAAAACTTCATCGAGCTCAATGCCGAGCTGGCGGATGTCTGGCCGAACATCACCGAGCGCAAGGATCCCCTTCCGGATTCTGCCGAGTGGGATGGCAAGCCGAACAAGATCGAACAACTCGAACGCTGATCTGCCCGCGTTCGACCTGAAAGGCCCCTTGCGGGCCTTTTTGCTTTTTGCAGATTTTACTTTTCTACAGGCGAAAAAAGGGGCGGTATGACCCGCCCACATTTTTTCCCTATTCCCTGTGTTCCTTTTCATCGTCCTGATGAACCGCCTCCTGCGATGTCCGTTACCCTCATCCGTGAAGGGTGTGTCTGTCCGTCGACACAGGTTGAATATTAGAGGGTTTGCGGGCAGGAGCAATTGGAGCTCGATGCAAGTCCGCGCTGTCATAAGCACATAACAATCAAAATATATTCCATAAATACAGCAGGTTACCGATTAGCGTCCGATCGCGATCGGCTTCCACGGAAGGGCAAAGATAGCGAAAACTTACGACACAGTAAGCAAAGGCTTACAGCGAGAGACTACAAACACAGAAATTGCCTACCGCTTGTCGGGCGGCATTCCGTTTCGCTTCCCTAGAACAACAAAAAGCCCCGACTGATCAAATCAGCCGGGGCTTTTTGCGGCGGTCGACAAGGCGCTTATTGAAACAACGACTCGCTCGACAGGCCATTCTTCTCAAGGATCTCGCGAAGGCGCTTGAGGCCTTCCACCTGGATCTGCCGTACCCGTTCGCGGGTCAGACCGATCTCCAGGCCTACGTCTTCCAGCGTACTGCTCTCATGACCGCGCAGGCCGAAGCGGCGAATCACCACTTCACGCTGCTTGTCGGTCAGCTCCGACAGCCATTGATCGATGCTCTGCGACAGGTCGTCGTCCTGCAGCAGTTCGCACGGATCGGTTGGACGATCGTCAGTGAGGGTGTCCAGCAGGGTTTTATCCGAATCCGGACCCAGCGAGACGTCGACCGAAGAAACCCGTTCGTTCAGGCCGAGCATGCGCTTGACCTCGCCCACCGGTTTTTCCAGCAGGTTGGCGATTTCTTCGGGTGAAGGTTCGTGATCGAGTTTTTGCGTCAGCTCCCGTGCAGCCCGCAGGTACACGTTGAGCTCTTTGACCACATGAATCGGCAACCGGATGGTCCTGGTCTGATTCATGATCGCGCGTTCGATGGTCTGACGAATCCACCACGTGGCGTAGGTCGAGAAGCGGAAGCCGCGCTCGGGATCGAACTTTTCCACCGCGCGGATCAATCCGAGGTTGCCCTCTTCGATAAGATCCAGCAGCGACAGCCCCCGATTGACGTAACGCCGGGCGATCTTGACGACCAGCCGCAGGTTACTTTCGATCATGCGCTTGCGCCCGGCCGGGTCGCCACTTTGCGACAAGCGCGCAAAATGAACTTCTTCTTCCGGGGAGAGCAGAGGGGAAAAGCCGATTTCGTTGAGATACAACTGCGTGGCATCAAGTGCACGCGTGTAGTCGATGTACTTGTGTTGTTTAAGTGAAGCGGAGTGTCTGGATTTGGAACGAACGGAAGGTGGAGCAGCCCCTTCATCATTCGACATCGAAGATTCCGAATCGATGCCGGCCTCCATAAGGAGAACCTCATCGTCGATGTCAAACTCCGGCACTTCTTTACTGAGAGCCATTGTTATAGTCCTTTGGTGAGTTCGACCCCAAGCTCAAGCGACGCCTTTATCCTTGGCAACGCTGGAGCCTGTCCCCTCTACGCGACGGAACAGGCTGGCCTTCAAATCAACGTCTTGGCAGGAACTGCAGCGGATCCACAGGTTTACCTTGGCGGCGAATCTCAAAATGCAGTTTCACCCGGTCTGTACCCGTTGACCCCATTTCGGCAATTGTCTGTCCGACCTTGACCTGCTGCCCCTCCCGAACCAACAGCCTGCGGTTATGTCCGTAAGCACTGACGTAGGTTTCGCTGTGTTTGATGATGACCAATTCGCCGTAGCCCCGTAAGCCACTCCCGGCGTATACAACCGTCCCATCAGACGCAGCTAAAACAGGCTGTCCCAAATCCCCGGCGATATCAATTCCTTTATTCAAACTACCGTTTGAAGAGAATTTTCCAATCAGAACGCCATTAGATGGCCATCCCCAGCCGGTTGGGGCCGGGCCTGCCGGAGGCAGTGAAGCGGGCGCGGGTTTGCTCGCGACGGACGGTACAACCCCTTTGGAACCGGTGGTTGTAGTGGTCGTCGTGCCATTCGCCTGGCGCCGGATTACCGTGGTTTTACTGGAGGACGAAGGCGAAGAACTGGAGCTGCTCACGACCGCCGTCGGCGTTGAACCGGTTCGGCCGTCGAAGCGAATTGTCTGACCCGGATGGATCGTATACGGCGTAGGAATGTTGTTCCGCGCGGCGAGGGTTTTGTAGTCCCAGCCGTAACGAAAGGCGATCGAAAACAAGGTATCCCCGGGACGGACTACGTATTGCCCGGTTGTGACGGTCGGACGCTGGGCGACCGCATTGTTGCGATCGACAACGCGCACGCTGCTCGATTTGGTGCTGGAGCAACCGACCAGCAAGGTGCTCAAGACAAGGCCAGTCACCAGGCGCTGAAAGCTCGTGTTACCCATACGCTGCGCAATGACTGTGAGACTCACCCGCCGCTCCCTTTGTGGTGGCTGAAAATTCTGAATGCCGCACCGCGGCATGAGGTGACGCAAGTATAACGGGCCGAAACGGCTTTACCTTTAATGAAGCGAAATCACCAGGCGCACACGTTTGCAAGTTGCAACTACGCTGCGTTTAAACCCGGGCTGCCGGTGTAAGACCGGCGCCGTTCAAAGGAATTCAGCGCCTGTTTGCAAATGCTCACGCCAGCGGCCCGTTGAGCAAAGGCACGAAGCGAACAGCGCCCAGAACGTGTCGGGAAAAGCCATGTTCCTCGCGCACGATCAACATCAATTGTTGTACTTCACCGGAGCCGACTGGAATCACCATGCGCCCACCGGGAGCCAATTGATCGAGTAATGCTTGCGGCACATCGGTCGCTACCGCAGTGACAATGATGCCGTTATACGGCGCCAGCGCCGGCCAGCCTTCCCAGCCGTCGCCCCAGCGAAACACCACATTACGCAGGTTCAGTTCGACCAGACGCTCCTTGGCGCGATCCTGCAGCACCTTGATGCGTTCGACCGAGAACACCCGCTCGACCAGTTGCGACAACACCGCCGTCTGGTAGCCAGAGCCCGTACCGATCTCCAGTACCTTGTCCAACGGGCCCGCCTCCAGCAGCAGCTCGCTCATCCGCGCAACCATATAAGGCTGGGAAATCGTCTGGTTGTTGCCGATCGGCAGCGCGGTGTCTTCGTAAGCGCGGTGCGCCAGCGCCTCGTCGACAAACAGGTGACGCGGCGTGCGGCGGATCACTTCCAGCACTTTGGCATTCGACACGCCTTCTTCATACAGACGCTGGATCAGTCGCTCGCGGGTGCGCTGGGAAGTCATGCCTATGCCGCTGCGCAGGCGGTCGTCATGTTCACGCATCAGCTCAGTCCTCCCAGCCAGCCATCGAGACTTCTGAACGCATCATTGAAGGTGCGATCGAGCTGCAACGGCGTGATGGACACATAGCCCTGCATGACGGCATGAAAATCGGTGCCCGGGCCGCCGTCTTCGGCGTCGCCGGCGGCGGCAATCCAGTAACCGGCCTTGCCACGCGGATCGACCACTTTCATCGGCGCCGCCGCGCGGGCGCGATGGCCGAGGCGGGTCAGCTGGATGCCACGGATGTGATCGATAGGCAGATTGGGAATGTTCACGTTGAGCACCGTGCGCGGTGGCAGATCGAGCCCGGCGTGGGCCTCGACCAGCTTGCGCGCGAAGTACGCCGCCGTCGGCAGGTTATCCACCTGACGCGAGACCAATGAGAATGCAAAGGCTGGACGCTCGAGAAATCGTCCTTCAAGCGCAGCCGCCACGGTTCCGGAATACAGCACGTCGTCACCGAGGTTGGCGCCCAGGTTGATGCCGGAAACCACCATATCGGCCTCGCGTTCCAACAGGCCATTGAGCCCCAGGTGAATGCAATCGGTCGGTGTGCCGTTGAGGCTGATAAAGCCGTTGGCCAGGTATTGGGGGTGCAGCGGACGGTCGAGCGTCAGCGAACTGCTGGCGCCGCTTTTGTCCTGTTCCGGGGCGATAACCACGCATTCGGTGTAATCCGCCAGCGCAGCATAAAGCGCGGCGAGACCGGGCGCGGTTACCCCATCGTCGTTAGAAATCAGAATACGCATGGGCTGTCCGTCTGCCCCACCGGCACCAGATCAACGAGCTCGCGCACCAATACGGTGGCGAAGCATCCGGCCGGGAGGACGAATTCCAGTTGCAGAATGTCAGGTTGGGGATAATGCCACGTCAACCCGCCAATGGGCAGACGCAGGATGCGACGTTCATGGCTCATGCCGGCGTGAATCAACCAGTCGCGCAGATCCGCTTCACGGGCAGCGATCCCCTGCTCCAGAGCATGGACAGCGCCAGCAGCCGGCGAGTCACCTTCGCCCCACTGCGGGCCGGTCGGGTGCAGGTCGAGAATCGCCAGCCGCGGGTCGCTGCATTCAGCTTCACCGGCCGGGAAAAAACTGCGGCTGTCGGTAAACGCCAACAGATCGCCAACCAGTGCGGTATTCCAGGTGCCATCGGCGACGCGCGCCGCCAGCACCTGATTGAACAGAAAGCTGCGCGCCGTCGACAGCAAGCGCGAACGCACATTGCGCTGTTCCGGCAAGGCCTTGCGTGCGGCCCAGGAACGCGCATCGACAACGTTGCCGCCGTCATGGCCAAAGCGCTGGGCGCCGAAATAATTGGGGATGCCTTGTGTGGCGATCAGTTGCAGCCGCTGCTCAAGCGCAGCCTTGTCGCCGGCGAACTGGGTCAGGCGCAGGGTGAAGCCATTGGCCGAGTGCGCCCCGCGTTGCAGCTTGCGTTTATGGCGCGTGGTCTTGAGGATCTTCAGCGTGTCGTTTTCCGCTGCCGACAGATCCGGATCAGCCTTGCCCGGCAGTTGCACGCTGAACCACTGTCGGGTCAGGGCCTGACGGTCCTTGAGACCGGCATAGCTGACGGTGCGCAACGGCACGCCCGCGGCCTTGGCAATACGCCGCGCCGCTTCTTCGGTATTGAGGCCGCGCTTTTCTACCCAGATCCACAGATGTTCGCCGTCACCGCTGAACGGAATGTCGAGCACTTCATCGACCTGGAAGTTTTCGGCGATGGCTTTCAGTACCGCTGTGCCGAGGGGCTCGCCATAGGCACGCGGGCCGAGCAATTGCAGTTCATTCATGCGCGCAGCAACAAGGCAACGGAATGCACGGCGATGCCTTCTTCGCGACCGACAAAGCCAAGCTTTTCGGTGGTGGTAGCTTTGACGTTCACTTGATCCAACTCAACTTGAAGATCCGCCGCGATCAGCGCGCGCATCGATTCGATATGCGGCGCCATCTTCGGCGCCTGGGCAACGATGGTGTTGTCGACGTTGCCGATTTTCCAGCCCTTGGCGTGGATCAGACTGACCACATGACGCAGCAGCACGCGGCTGTCGGCGCCCTTGAATTGCGGGTCGGTGTCCGGGAAGTGTTTGCCGATATCACCCAGCGCCGCCGCGCCGAGCAAGGCGTCGCTCAAGGCGTGCAGCAGGACGTCACCGTCGGAATGAGCGAGCAGCCCGAAGCCGTGTGCAATCTGCACGCCGCCCAGAGTAATGAAATCGCCTTCAGCGAAACGGTGCACATCGTAGCCGTGGCCAATACGCATAAAAAAAACGCCCCGATTTTTGTCAGGGCGTGATTCTACCTGCTTTGTCAGACATTAGGCGTCTAGAGCGCGCGCGTGATGCTGCAAGTGGTCGTCAATGAAGCTTGAGATGAAGAAATAGCTGTGGTCGTAGCCCGGTTGCAGGCGCAACTCCAGCGGATGATTCGCTTGTTTTGCGGCGTGTTGCAAGGCTTCGGGCTTGAGTTGGGTGGCGAGGAAGTCGTCGCGATCACCTTGATCGACCAGCAATGGCAACTTCTCGGCAGCATCGGCGATCAGCACGCACGCGTCCCACTCTTTCCACTTCGAGCGGTCTTCGCCCAAATAGTTGGAAAAGGCTTTCTGGCCCCACGGGCAATCGATCGGATGGGTAATAGGCGAGAACGCCGACACCGATTTATAGCGCCCGGGATTGCGCAAAGCACAAACCAGTGCGCCATGGCCGCCCATGGAGTGGCCGCTGATACTGCGTTTGTCGGAAGCGGGGAAATGCTCCTCAACCAAAGCAGGCAACTCCTGCACGACATAGTCATGCATCCGATAGTGACGCGCCCAGGGCTCCTGCGTAGCGTTCAGGTAAAACCCCGCGCCGAGACCGAAGTCCCAGGCCTTGTCCGCATCGTCCGGGACATCGGGACCACGCGGGCTGGTGTCCGGTGCGACGATGATCAGACCGAGCTGCGCCGCCATGCGCATCGCACCGGCCTTCTGCATGAAATTCTCATCGGTGCAGGTCAGCCCCGACAACCAGTACAACACCGGCAGCTTGCCGCCCTGCTCCGCCTGTGGCGGCAGGTACACGGCAAAGACCATGTCGCAGTCAAGCACTTCGGAGCGATGGCGATAACGCTTGTGCCAGCCACCGAAACTTTTCTGACAGGAAATGTTTTCCAGATTCAAGGGATTCTCCCTAGCTGCAAGCTGCAAGCCGCAAGCTTCAAGACAAAGCACGAATGCCTTTGCTTGCAGCTTGAAACTTGCAGCTCGGAGCTGCTGTTAGAAATGAATGACGGTGCGGATGCTCTTGCCTTCGTGCATCAGGTCGAATGCCTTGTTGATATCTTCCAGGCTCATGGTGTGGGTGATGAAGGTATCCAGCGGGATTTCGCCGCTCTGGGCCATGTCGACGTAGCTTGGCAATTCAGTACGGCCACGCACGCCGCCGAACGCCGAACCGCGCCAGACGCGACCGGTGACCAGCTGGAATGGACGAGTAGCGATTTCCTGACCGGCACCGGCCACACCGATGATGACCGACTCGCCCCAGCCTTTGTGGCAGCACTCAAGCGCGGCGCGCATCAGTTGCACATTGCCGATGCACTCGAAGGAGAAGTCAACGCCGCCATCGGTCATGTCGACGATCACTTCCTGAATCGGACGATCGTAGTCTTTCGGGTTCACGCAGTCGGTGGCACCCAATTGCTTGGCGATTTCGAATTTGGCCGGGTTGATGTCGATGGCGATGATGCGCGCGGCCTTGGCTTTCACCGCACCGATCACTGCCGACAAGCCGATCCCACCGAGACCGAAGATAGCCACGGTGTCACCCGGTTTCACTTTGGCGGTGTTGAGCACGGCGCCGATGCCGGTAGTGACGCCGCAACCGAGCAGGCAGACCTTTTCCAGCGGCGCGTCTTTGGAGATCTTCGCTACGGAAATTTCCGGCAGTACGGTGTACTCCGAAAACGTCGACGTGCCCATGTAGTGGAAAATCGTTTCGCCCTTGTAGGAAAAACGCGAAGTGCCGTCCGGCATCAGGCCTTTGCCTTGGGTAGCGCGAATGGCCTGACAGAGGTTGGTCTTGCCCGATTTGCAGAATTTGCACTGGCCGCATTCCGGGGTGTACAGCGGGATGACGTGATCGCCGACGGCGACCGAGGTCACGCCCTCGCCAATCGCTTCAACGATAGCGCCGCCTTCGTGACCGAGGATCGACGGGAAGATGCCTTCCGGATCTGCGCCGGACAAGGTGTACGCGTCCGTATGGCAGACGCCGGAAGCGACGACGCGCAGCAGCACTTCACCGGCCTTGGGCATGGCGACATCGACTTCTACGATTTCCAGCGGCTTCTTGGCCTCGAAGGCAACGGCGGCGCGTGACTTGATCATGCTGACTCTCCAGTAAATCCAGTGAATAAAAAAGCAGACAGACAGTGTAGTTCAGCGCGTCCTGAGGAATAATCCGGACGAAAGCAAAACATTATTGCCATACAGGGATAATCCAAGTGTCGGAAAACCGCTGGGAAGGCATTGACGAGTTCGTCGCCGTCGCCGAGTGCAACCAATTCACCGCCGCTGCGGAGCGTCTTGGGGTTTCTTCCTCACACATCAGTCGACAAATCGTACGGCTCGAAGAGCGTTTGCAGACGCGTCTGCTCTACCGCAGTACCCGTCGCGTAACGCTGACCGAAGCCGGGCAGACTTTCCTGCAACATTGCCAGCGCCTGCAGGACGGCCGCGAGGAAGCCTTGCGCGCGGTGGGCGATCTGACCAGCGAACCGAAAGGCATGCTGCGCATGACCTGCGCCGTAGCCTATGGCGAACGGTTCATCGTGCCGCTGGTGACGCGCTTCATGGGTCTGTATCCGCAGCTGCGCATCGATATCGAGTTGAGCAATCGGCAACTGGATCTGGTGCATGAAGGGCTGGACCTGGCGATTCGCCTCGGTCGGCTGCAAGATTCCCGGTTGGTCGCGACACGCCTGGCGCCACGGCGCATGTACTTATGCGCGTCGCCTTCCTACCTTGAACGGTACGGGCGCCCACACAGTTTGTCGGAGTTGAGTCGGCACAATTGCCTGATCGGCAGTTCGGATATCTGGCAACTGGAACAGAACGGCCGGGAATTTTCCCAGCGGGTGCAAGGAAACTGGCGTTGCAACAGTGGGCAGGCGGTGCTGGATGCGGCACTGCAGGGGGTCGGGTTGTGTCAGTTGCCGGATTATTACGTGCTCGAGCATTTGCACAGCGGCGCGCTGATTTCCTTGCTGGAGGCGCATCAGCCGCCGAATACGGCCGTGTGGGCGCTGTATCCGCAGCAGCGGCATCTGTCGCCGAAGGTGCGCAAGTTGGTGGATTATTTGAAGGTGGGGCTGGCGGAGCGGCCGGAGTATCGAAGCTGAGTGATGGGTTGTTCGTGCGGCCGCCTTCGCGAGCAAGCTCGCTCCCACAGTGGACGTGCAGTAACTGCAAATCTGATGTCAGGCGCAAATCAAATGTGGGAGCGAGCTTGCTCGCGAAGGCGGCGCAATAGGCGCCACAGCAATCAGCGGCGACTCGCCCAACGCTGGCGCAACCACTCCAGATCTTCCGGCCGGGTCACCTTGAGGTTATCCGCCCGTCCTTCGACCAGACGCGGCGCCAGACCGGCCCACTCCATCGCCGAAGCTTCATCGGTAACAATCGCATCAGCGACCAGACTGTCCGCCAACGCCCGATGCAAAGCCCCGAGGCGAAACATCTGTGGTGTATACGCCTGCCAGATCACACTGCGATCCACCGTTTCAACCACACGCCCGTTTTTATCAACGCGTTTAAGCGTGTCGCGGGCGGGAACCGCCAATAGACCTCCAACCGGGTCATCCGCCAGTTCAGCGAGCAACTTGTCGAGATCGTCGCGACTCAGATTCGGCCGGGCCGCATCGTGCACCAGCACCCAATCGTCATCGTCGGCACCTTGCGCATGCAGATGCAGCAAGGCGTTGAGCACCGAAGCGGAACGCTCCGCTCCGCCGTCGACCCGCTGAATGCGTAGATCGTTGACACACGCCAGGTTCGGCCAGTAAGGATCGTCAACCGCAAGACTGACCACCAGCCCCTTGAGGCTCGGGTGATCGAGGAAACAGCCGAGGCTGTGTTCGAGAATTGTGCGCCCGCCCAGTTGCAGATATTGCTTGGGACGGTCCGCGGCCATTCGGGCACCGACGCCCGCGGCAGGAATCACGGCCCAGAAGGCCGGCAGGGAATCGATCATTGGGCCAACTGGTAAAGGGTTTCGCCGTCCTTGACCATGCCCAGTTCGTGACGAGCCCGCTCTTCAACGGTCTCCATGCCTTTTTTCAATTCGCTGACCTCAGCGTCCATCACCCGGTTGCGCTCCAGCAGGCCTTCGTTCTCGGCATGTTGATCGGCGATCTGCTGTTTCAGCTCGGCGACCTGCGCCAGACTGCCATTGCCCACCCACAGGCGGTACTGCAGACCGGCCAGCAGCAAGAGCAAAACAAGAAACAACCAGTAAGGACTGCGCATCGAATATCAGGTATCCAGTGAAAAAAGACAGCCACGCATCATGTTGCTGCATCTGATAGCACGAAGCCTGGAAAGATCCAGGCTTGTGCTTGAGACATCAGATTAGTGGCAAATCCATCGCTGTCACGACTTTTCCGACACAATCCGGTGTCCTTTGATCAGGTTGCGCTTAACCGCGGAACTCGGCGCGGCCGTTGTACTTGGCCTTGCCGTTCAACTGCTCTTCGATACGCAGCAGTTGGTTGTACTTGGAAACGCGGTCGGAACGGCACAGCGAACCGGTCTTGATCTGGCCAGCCGAGGTGCCCACGGCCAGGTCGGCAATGGTCGAATCTTCGGTTTCGCCGGAACGGTGCGAGATCACTGCGGTGTAACCGGCAGCCTTGGCCATCTGGATGGCTTCCAGGGTTTCGGTCAGGGTGCCGATCTGGTTGAACTTGATCAGGATCGAGTTGGCGATCTTTTTATCGATGCCTTCTTTCAGGATCTTGGTATTGGTCACGAACAGGTCGTCGCCCACCAGTTGGGTCTTCTCGCCGATCTTGTCGGTGAGGATTTTCCAGCCAGCCCAGTCGGACTCGTCCAGACCGTCTTCGATGGAGATGATCGGATAACGCTCGGTCAGACCTTTGAGGTAGTCGGCGAAACCTTCAGCGGTGAACACCTGGCCTTCGCCGGACAGGTTGTACTTGCCGTCTTCGTAGAACTCGCTCGCGGCGCAGTCCAGCGCCAGGGTCACGTCGGTGCCCAGCTTGTAACCGGCGTTGGCCACGGCTTCGGAGATCACTTTCAGCGCATCTTCGTTGGACGCCAGGTTCGGTGCGAAACCGCCTTCGTCGCCAACGGCGGTGCTCAGGCCACGGGCCTTCAGCACGGCTTTCAGATGATGGAAAATCTCGGTGCCCATGCGCAGACCTTCCGAGAACGACTTGGCGCCGACTGGCTGCACCATGAATTCCTGGATGTCGACGTTGTTATCGGCGTGCTCGCCACCGTTGATGATGTTCATCATCGGGACCGGCATCGAGTACACACCCGGGGTGCCGTTGAGGTTGGCGATGTGCGCGTACAGCGGCAGGTCCTGATCCTGCGCAGCCGCCTTGGCCGCAGCCAGGGACACGGCGAGGATGGCGTTGGCGCCCAGGGTCGCTTTGTTTTCGGTACCGTCGAGCTTGATCATCGCCTGGTCGAGGGCTTTCTGGTCGCTCGGGTCAGTGCCCAGCAGCAGATCGCGGATCGGACCGTTGATGTTGGCTACCGCCTTGAGCACGCCCTTGCCCAGGTAACGGCTCTTGTCGCCATCACGCAGCTCGAGTGCTTCACGCGAGCCAGTGGATGCACCGGACGGCGCGCAGGCGCTGCCGATGATGCCGTTGTCGAGAAGCACGTCCGCTTCCACGGTGGGATTGCCACGGGAGTCGAGAACTTCACGACCTTTGATGTCGACGATTTTTGCCATTGTTGTAAACACTCCAAAGTTGACGAAAACGACGCAGCTAGAGGAAATCTTTATCGTCGGCAAGCGAAGTACAGCGGGCAGACTTGCAGACGACAGCGCTCACGCCCGAGGGCATGAGCGACAAATCGTGCGGTACTTTACCGGAGAATCGAGCGTTACGCGGTTTCTACCGTCGGAAAACTCTTCACCAGTTCGTCCAGAGCTTTGAGCTGGGCCAGGAATGGCTCCAGTTTGTCCAGGCGCAAGGCGCAAGGGCCGTCGCATTTGGCGTTGTCCGGATCCGGGTGCGCTTCGAGGAACAGACCCGCCAGCGACTGGCTCATGCCGGCCTTGGCCAGATCCAGAACCTGGGCACGACGACCACCGGCGGAGTCGGCACGACCACCCGGCATTTGCAGCGCGTGGGTCACGTCGAAGAATACCGGGTATTCGAACTGCTTCATGATGCCGAAGCCGAGCATGTCGACCACGAGGTTGTTGTAGCCGAAGCTCGAGCCGCGCTCGCAGAGGATCAACTGATCGTTACCGGCTTCCACGCACTTGTTCAGGATGTGTTTCATTTCCTGAGGCGCGAGAAACTGGGCTTTCTTGATGTTGATCACGGCATTGGTCCTGGCCATCGCGACAACCAGATCGGTCTGGCGCGACAGGAAGGCCGGCAACTGGATGATGTCGCAGACTTCAGCGACGACCGCGGCCTGATCCGGCTCGTGGACGTCGGTGATGATCGGCACGCCGAAGGCCTGTTTGATGTCCTGGAAGATGCGCATGCCCTCTTCCAGGCCAGGACCGCGATACGAGGTCACAGAAGACCGGTTGGCCTTGTCGAAGCTGGCCTTGAACACGTATGGAATGCCGAGTTTCTCGGTGACCTTCACGTACTCCTCGCAAACCTGCATGGCCATGTCACGGCTTTCCAGCACGTTCATGCCGCCGAACAGCACCATGGGTTTGTCGTTGGCAATCTCGATGTCGCCGACGCGGATGATCTTCTGTGCCATCGGGTTACGCCTTCTTCTGGTGTTGAGCCAACGCGGCTTTGACGAAACCGCTGAACAGCGGGTGGCCGTCGCGTGGGGTCGAGGTGAACTCAGGGTGGAACTGGCAGGCGACGAACCACGGATGATCCGGCGCTTCAACCACTTCGACCAGCGCAGCATCGGCGGAGCGACCGGAGATTTTCAGGCCGGCTTCGATGATCTGCGGCAGCAGGTTGTTGTTCACTTCGTAACGGTGACGGTGACGCTCGACAATCACGTCTTTACCGTAGCAATCGTGCACTTTGGAGCCCGGCTCGAGCAGGCAATCCTGTGCGCCGAGGCGCATGGTGCCGCCCAGATCGGACGCTTCGGTACGCACTTCGACCGCGCCGGTGGCGTCTTCCCACTCGGTGATCAGGCCGACAACCGGATGGCCGCTGGCGCGATCGAACTCGGTGGAGTTGGCGTCTTTCCAGCCCAGCACGTTACGGGCGAATTCAATGACCGCCACTTGCATGCCGAGGCAGATGCCGAGGTACGGAACCTTGTTTTCGCGAGCGTACTGAACGGCAGTGATCTTGCCTTCCACACCGCGCAGACCGAAGCCGCCCGGCACCAGAATCGCGTCGACACCTTCGAGCAGCGCTGTGCCCTGGTTTTCGATGTCTTCGGAATCGATATAGCGCAGGTTGACCTTGGTGCGATTGCTGATGCCGGCGTGACTCATCGCTTCGATCAGCGACTTGTAGGCGTCGAGCAATTCCATGTATTTGCCGACCATGGCGATGGTCACTTCGTGTTCCGGGTTCAGCTTGGCATCGACCACTGCGTCCCACTCGGACAGATCGGCGCTGCCGCATTGCAGGCCGAAACGCTCAACCACGAAATCGTCCAGACCCTGCGAGTGCAGGATGCCCGGGATCTTGTAGATGGTATCGGCGTCTTCCAGGGCAATCACCGCACGTTCTTCAACGTTGGTGAATTGAGCGATCTTGCGACGCGAGGACACGTCGATCGGGTGATCGGAACGGCACACCAGCACGTCTGGCTGCAGGCCGATCGAACGCAGCTCCTTGACGGAATGCTGGGTCGGTTTGGTCTTGGTCTCGCCAGCAGTGGCGATGTACGGCACCAGCGTCAGGTGCATCAGCATCGCGCGCTTGGCGCCGACTTCGAAACGCAACTGGCGGATGGCTTCGAGGAACGGTTGCGACTCGATGTCACCGACGGTGCCACCGATTTCGACCATCGCCACGTCAGCGTCACCGGCACCCTTGATGATGCGGCGCTTGATTTCGTCGGTGATGTGCGGGATCACCTGGATGGTTGCACCCAGGTAGTCGCCACGGCGCTCTTTGCGCAGCACGTGCTCGTAGACGCGGCCGGTGGTGAAGTTGTTGTTCTGGGTCATGGTCGTGCGGATGAACCGCTCGTAGTGACCCAGGTCCAGGTCGGTCTCGGCGCCGTCGTGGGTGACGAACACTTCACCGTGCTGGAACGGGCTCATGGTGCCTGGATCGACGTTGATGTACGGATCCAGCTTCAGCATGGTGACCTTAAGCCCCCGCGCCTCCAGGATAGCCGCCAATGAAGCCGAGGCAATGCCTTTCCCCAATGAAGAAACAACACCGCCCGTGACGAATATGTAGCGCGTCATGAAAAACCCTAGAAGTCTGCGTTAAAGCGGAACGAGCCGCCGGGGAAAGCGAAGGAAGGCCGAAGCCCCCGATCACCTGCATTAATCACAGTGCACCTTTCGAAAAAACCGCCGCGTTGTGACAGACCGGCAGATGAAACACCGGTACGTTGCTCGCTACACATTTTTTGGAATCGCCCAGCAAAGACTGCTTGGTAATCGGCAACTCCTGCAATTCAGGCGAATCCACAGAAGTTGTATCAAGAAGGGAGCGTAGTCTACCGGAATGCTCCTTTCAGCTCAAACCTTGATCTTCGTCTGTTGGCTGCCAGTGCAATGCCCAGCCTTCGTGCATCTGACCATCAAGACCCGACAGGTTCGCCACCGCGAGCAATTCTTCGCCACGAAACAGCAGCGGCAATCTGCCACGCACGAACGCCGGCACTGCGCGCTCGTTGAGCAGACGCTTGAGGTCACGGCTGCCGCGCTCAGCCAGTTGCATGATTTCACCGCCCTGCCGATAGGCAATGCGCAAAGGCCCGAATGGAGCCTGACCGTTGAACATGACGCGTCCGTTATCGGCCAAGCGTAGCGCTGACGTCGGGGTCTGCCAGTCGGCGCCGATCACCGGCGTGTGCAGCCACTTACCGCTGAGCCACCAGACGCGACCGGCGCTGCGGTGCAACTCGCCATCGGCCAGACGCCAGACCGGTGAAGCGTCGGCGCTGGCATCGCGCAGGTCGACCCAACCCGACCAATGGTCAGCGTCTGGCAGCCGGGTCAACGGTTCGAGCCAGTGGCAGAGGGCATTACGCTGGCGCGCGTCAGGCAATGCAGCCAACGGCGCCAGCGCCAGCGATGGCACGCCGAGCCAATCAAACTCATGTGAAGTTTCAGCCTGCGCCAGATCGATCTGCGCCAGCTCATCGAGCAAGCCCTGCGCCTCACGCAGATGCGCAGCCGTGCGCGCCATGCTCGCCTGCGCTTGCGGCCAGCGCTCGGTCAGTACCGGCATGACTTGATGACGCAGGTAGTTGCGCGAAAACTGGTGATCCTGATTCGACGGATCTTCGATCCAGCGCAACTGATGTGCCTGTGCATAACTTTCCAGCTCAGCGCGGCTGACATCCAGCAAGGGTCGCACCAGCATGCCCTGCCCCACCGGGCGCTGCTGCGGCATCCCGCCGAGCCCACGTACGCCGGCTCCGCGCAACAGCCGAAACAGCAGTGTTTCCGCTTGGTCGTCACGGTGCTGGCCGGTCAGCAGTACGTCATTGGCTTGCGTCAGCGAACTGAACACCGCGTAACGCGCATCACGTGCCGCCCGCTCCAGGCTCGCCCCGGCCCTCACGGTTACCCGCTCTACTCGCAACGGCACGCCCAGCGCATCGCAAACGGCCTGACAATGTTGCGGCCACGCATCGGCCGCAGCCTGAAGGCCGTGATGGATATGAATGGCGCTTAGCGCAGGGAGGGATTCGGTCTTCGCCAGGGTGGCGAGCAGATGCAGGAGGACGGTGGAATCGAGGCCGCCGGAAAAGGCGACGCGCCAGTGAGCGGCATTGCGCCAGGGCTCAAGGTTCAGCAGAAGCTGCGACGGCAAATCACGCTTCGAAGACTTCATAGAGAGGGCCGCTTCTCTGAGATCCCTGTAGGAGCTGCCGAAGGCTGCGATCTTTTGATTCTGAAAAGCAAGATCAAAAGATCGCAGCCTTCGGCAGCTCCTACAAGGGGTAGCGCTCGATTAGAGACCGTAGCTCATCAGGCGATCGTAACGGCGCTTGAGCAGCGCTTCGTTATCGAACTGCTTGAGCATCGCCAGTTGCGAGCTCAGCTCGGCGCGGATCGAAGCGGCGGCAGCCGCCGGATCACGGTGGGCGCCGCCCAGTGGCTCGCTGATCACTTTGTCGACGATGCCCAGGCCTTTCAGACGCTCGGCGGTGATGCCCATTGCTTCAGCGGCATCCGGCGCTTTCTCGGCGGTTTTCCACAGGATCGATGCGCAACCTTCCGGCGAGATCACCGCGTAGGTCGAATATTGCAGCATGTTCAGTTGATCGCAGACGCCGATGGCCAGTGCGCCGCCGGAACCACCTTCACCAATTACAGTGGCGATGATCGGGGTCTTCAGACGCGCCATCACACGCAGGTTCCAGGCAATCGCTTCGCTCTGGTTGCGCTCTTCAGCGTCGATGCCAGGGTAAGCACCCGGGGTGTCGATGAAGGTCAGGATCGGCATCTTGAAGCGTTCGGCCATCTCCATCAGACGGCAGGCCTTGCGGTAGCCTTCCGGACGCGGCATGCCGAAGTTGCGGCGGACTTTCTCGCGCACTTCCCGGCCCTTCTGGTGGCCGATGATCATCACCGGCTGGTCTTCCAGACGGGCGATACCGCCAACGATGGCGGCGTCATCGGAGAAGTGACGGTCGCCGTGCAGTTCGTCGAACTCGGTGAAGATGTGCTCGATGTAATCGAGGGTGTAGGGGCGTTTCGGGTGACGCGCCAGGCGTGCGATCTGCCAGCTGGTCAGCTTGCCGAAGATGTCTTCGGTCAGCGTCTTGCTCTTGTCCTGCAGGCGGGAGATCTCATCGCCGATATTCAGCGAATTGTCATTACCGACCAAGCGCAACTCTTCGATCTTGGCTTGCAGGTCGGCGATCGGCTGTTCGAAATCTAGAAAATTCGGGTTCATAGGCGTCCGTCTTGGGTCGTGTCCAAAGTGAGCTTGGGCC
This sequence comes from Pseudomonas koreensis, assembly GCF_024169245.1. Taxonomy (NCBI): domain Bacteria; kingdom Pseudomonadati; phylum Pseudomonadota; class Gammaproteobacteria; order Pseudomonadales; family Pseudomonadaceae; genus Pseudomonas; species Pseudomonas koreensis. The sequence continues at coordinate 2,562,801 of NZ_JALJWP010000001.1, read as the reverse complement.
GGCCGGTTGTCTATTCGCGCCCTACCTTAAGGGAGAGGCGCGCTGAGGTCGAGATTAAAAATTCAGGTTGCGGGCAAGCGCAATGATGGCACCTGCCGGTCAACGGTATTGGAGGAAGACGTTGTCTCGCCCGAACTGGTCACGCAGGGCTTGAATCAAGGCATCCGCCGGGTCGATCCGCCAGGTCTCGCCGAACTGCAGCAAGGTCTTCGCATCCGGGCTGGTGTACTCCATGGTCACCGGGCACGCGCCGCGATGACGCTTGAGCAGTTCGCCCAACCAGCGTAGCTGATCGCCTTTCAGGTCCTGAGTATGCAGCTTCAGGCGCAGGCTTTCGGCCAGATTGGTCCGCGCATCTTCCATGCTCATCACCCGCTTGACCCGCAGGCGCAGGCCGCCGGAGAAGTCGTCATTACTGACTTCGCCCTCGACCACCACCATCGCGTCGGTCTGCAGCAGTGACTGCGCCGAATGGAACGCATCGGCAAACAGCGACGCCTCGATCCGCCCGGAGCGGTCATCAAGGGTGATGAAGCCCATTTTGTCCCCCTTCTTGTTCTTCATCACCCGCAGGGCAATGATCATCCCCGCCACGGTCTGCGTATCGCGCGCCGGCTTCAAGTCAATGATGCGCTGACGGGCGAAACGGCGAATTTCGCCTTCGTATTCGTCGATCGGGTGACCGGTCAGGTACAGCCCCAGGGTGTCTTTTTCACCCTTGAGACGTTCCTTGAGGGTCAGCTCCTTGGCCTTGCGATGGGACGCGTATACGTCGGCATCTTCTTCGACAAACAAGCCGCCAAACAGATCGGCGTGACCACTGTCGTGGGTACGCGCGGTCTGCTCGGCCGCCTTGATCGCTTCTTCCATCGCCGCCAGCAGCACCGCGCGGTTACGGTCGATGTTGGCTTGATAGGCTTTCTGCTCGTCATGGAAATACGGGCCGAGGCGATCCAGCGCACCGCTGCGAATCAGGCCATCAAGGGTGCGTTTGTTGATGCGCTTGAGGTCGACCCGCGCGCAGAAATCGAACAGATCCTTGAACGGACCGGCCTGACGCGCTTCGGTGATCGCTTCCACCGGGCCTTCACCGACGCCCTTGATTGCGCCGAGGCCATAGACGATGCGGCCGTCGTCGTTCACCGTGAACTTGAACTCCGAATTGTTCACGTCCGGCGCGTCGAGGCGCAGCTTCATCGTCCGCACTTCTTCGATCAAGGTCACGACCTTGTCGGTGTTGTGCATATCCGCCGAAAGTACCGCGGCCATGAACGGCGCCGGGTAATGAGCTTTCAGCCAGGCGGTCTGGTACGACACCAGGCCGTAGGCGGCAGAGTGGGATTTGTTGAAGCCGTAACCGGCGAATTTTTCCACCAGGTCGAAAATGTTACCGGCAAGGTCGGCGTCAATGCCGTTGGTCGCGCAACCTTCAATGAAACCGCCGCGCTGCTTGGCCATTTCCTCGGGCTTTTTCTTACCCATCGCCCGACGGAGCATGTCTGCACCACCGAGGGTGTAACCGGCCATGACCTGGGCAATCTGCATCACCTGTTCCTGATACAGGATGATGCCGTAAGTCGGCGCCAGTACCGGCTTGAGGCCGTCGTACTGGTAATCCGAGTGCGGATAAGCCAGTTCGGCGCGACCGTGCTTACGGTTGATGAAGTCGTCCACCATGCCCGATTGCAGCGGCCCTGGGCGGAACAGGGCCACCAGTGCGATCAAGTCTTCCAGGCAGTCGGGCTTGAGCTTTTTGATCAGCTCTTTCATGCCCCGGGATTCAAGCTGGAACACCGCCGTGGTTTCGGCTCTTTGCAGCAACTGGTAGGTCGGTTTGTCGTCCAGCGGGATAAAGGCGATATCCAGCGGCGGCTCGTTGACCTTGGCGCGGTCGCGGTTGATGGTTTTCAGCGCCCAGTCGATGATCGTCAGCGTACGCAGGCCGAGGAAGTCGAACTTCACCAGACCGGCCGCCTCAACGTCGTCCTTGTCGAACTGGGTTACCAGACCGTCGCCGGCCTCGTCGCAATAGATCGGTGAGAAGTCGGTCAGCTTGGTCGGCGCGATCACCACACCACCGGCGTGTTTGCCGACGTTACGCACCACGCCCTCGAGCTTCCGCGCCATCTCCCAGATTTCCGCCGCTTCTTCATCGACCTTGATGAAGTCACGCAGGATCTCTTCCTGCTCGTAGGCTTTTTCCAGGGTCATGCCGACTTCGAACGGAATCATCTTCGACAGACGATCCGCCAGGCCGTAGGACTTGCCCTGCACCCGCGCCACGTCACGCACCACAGCCTTGGCGGCCATGGAACCGAAGGTGATGATCTGGCTTACCGCGTTGCGACCATATTTCTCGGCCACGTAATCGATCACGCGGTCACGACCGTCCATGCAGAAGTCGACGTCGAAGTCGGGCATGGAGACCCGTTCCGGGTTGAGGAAACGTTCGAACAGCAGGTCATATTCCAGCGGATCGAGGTCGGTGATCTTCTGTACGTAAGCCACCAGCGAACCGGCACCCGACCCACGGCCCGGACCTACCGGTACGCCGTTGTTCTTGGCCCACTGGATAAAGTCCATCACGATCAGGAAGTAACCGGGGAAGCCCATCTGGATAATGATATCCAGCTCGAAATTCAAGCGGTCGACATACACCTGACGCTTGGCTTCATAGTCTTCGGTGGTGTCCTTGGGCAGCAGCACCGCCAGGCGTTCTTCGAGACCTTCGAAGGACACCTTGCGGAAATATTCGTCGATGGTCATGCCATCGGGAATCGGGAAGTTGGGCAGGAAGTGCGTGCCCAGTTTCACTTCGATGTTGCAGCGTTTGGCGATTTCGACGGTGTTTTCGATGGCGTCGGGAATATCGCTGAACAGCTCGAGCATTTCCTCGGCGCTTTTCAGGTATTGCTGATCGCTGTAATTCTTTGAGCGGCGCGGATCGTCGAGTGCGCGGCCTTCACCGATGCACACGCGGGTTTCGTGGGCGGCGAAGTCTTCCTGCTTGATGAAGCGCACATCGTTGGTCGCCACCAGAGGTGCGCCAAGCTTGTCGGCCAGGACCACGGCGCCATGCAGTTGCTCTTCATCGTTGGGGCGGTTGGTGCGCTGGATTTCCAGATAGAAGCGATCCGGGAACACCGCCATCCACTCGCGCGTCAGCGCTTCGGCTTCCGCCGGATTGCCGCCGATCATCGCCATGCCGATCTCGCCCTCTTTGGCGGCGGACAGCATGATCAGGCCTTCGTTGGCCTCGGCCACCCATTCACGCTCGACGATGACCATGCCGTTGCGCTGGCCTTCGATGAAGCCGCGGGAGATCAATTCGGTGAGATTGCGATAACCCTGAGCGTTCATCACCAGCAGGCTGAGGCGGCTCAGCGGCGCATCCGGGTCCTTGTTCGCCAGCCACAGGTCGGCACCGCAGATCGGCTTGATGCCGGCGCCCATGGCGTTTTTATAGAACTTGACCAGAGAACACATGTTGTTCTGATCGGTGACCGCGACCGCCGGCATGTTCATGGCGGTCAGCGCCTTGACCAGGGGCTTGATCCGCACCAGCCCGTCGACCAGGGAGTACTCAGTGTGCAGGCGTAGATGAACGAATGAAGCCGGCATAGTGATCCTGTCCAGTTACATAGAGACAACGAGGCCCGGATTGTACCGGGCCTCGAATAAAACATCAGCCTTGCGCCTAAACCTGCGTCAGGCTTTCCCTCGCCTCGTAAGCCAGGCGGACCGGGGCGAACGAGCGGCGGTGAATCGGCGTCGGGCCGAGCCGCGCCAGCGCTTCCAGATGAACGGGCGTCGGGTAACCTTTATGGCCGCCGATGCCGTAGCCCGGGTAGATCAATTCGAATGCCGCCATCTCGCGATCGCGGCTGACCTTGGCGAGAATCGACGCTGCTGCGATGGCCGGAACCTTGCCGTCACCCTGAATCACCGCTTCGGCTCGCATCGGCAAATGCGGGCAGCGGTTGCCATCGATCATCGCCAGTTTCGGCTGAACGTGCAGGCCAGCGACCGCACGCTGCATCGCCAGCATGGTGGCGTGGAGAATGTTCAGGTCATCGATTTCTTCGACTTCGGCGCGGGCGATGCACCAGCTCAGGGCCTTTTCGCAGATCTCGTCGTAGAGTTTTTCACGCTTGGCTTCAGTGAGCTTTTTCGAATCATCGAGGCCGAGGATTGGCCGGTTTGGATCGAGGATCACCGCCGCCGTCACCACCGCGCCGCACAACGGACCACGACCGACCTCATCGACACCGGCGACCAGTTCTTCGACTTCGGCGACCAGAGTGAAGTCCAGGCCCATCTGCATGCTTGTCTTGGTCATTGTGGTTTGCCGATCAGGTTAAGGACGGCGTCCGCCGCCTGATTGGAAGCATCGCGCCGCAGCGTGCGGTGGATCTCGTCGAAACCGCGGGTCTGTTCCTCTCCGCCTTCGATCAATGGCGAGAGCGTCTGCGCCAATGCCTCGACAGTCGCATCATCCTGCAACAACTCCGGCACCAGCAAGCGCTGGGCGAGCAAGTTGGGCAGCGACACGTACGGGCTCTTGACCATGCGCTTGAGAATCCAGAACGTCAGCGGCGCCAACCGATACGCCACCACCATCGGCCGCTTGTACAGCAGCGCTTCAAGGGTAGCAGTGCCTGACGCGATCAACACGGCGTTGCAGGCGGCGAGGGCCAGATGCGATTGACCATCGAGCAATGTCACCGGCAAATCGCGGCCGACCAGCAGCGCTTCAAGTTGCACGCGGCGTTCCGGGTTGGCACAGGGAATGACAAAACGCACGCCCGGACGCATGCCTCGCAGGCGTTCGGCAGTATCAAGAAACAGCGCGCCGAGGCGACTGACTTCACCGCCACGACTGCCCGGCATCAGCGCCACCAGCGGACCGTCGGGCAAACCCAACTCGGCCCGTGCAGCGGCGCGGTCAGCTTCCAGCGGAATGGTATCGGCCAGGGTATGGCCCACGAAACGTACCGGCACGCCCTTCTCTTCGTAGAACTTCGCTTCGAACGGCAACAGGGTCAGCATCAGATCGCAGCCTTCGCGGATCTTCAGTACCCGTTTCTGCCGCCATGCCCACACCGACGGGCTGACGTAATGCACGGTCTTGATCCCGGCCTGACGCAGCTTGAGTTCGATGTTGAGGTTGAAATCCGGCGCGTCGATGCCGATGAACACGTCCGGCCTGGCGGCGATCAGCGTGGCAATCAAGTCCTTGCGGCGCTTGAGCAATTCACGCAGCCGACCGAGCACTTCCACCAGGCCCATGACCGACAGGCGCTCCATGGGAAAGTACGAGGTCAGGCCTTCGGCCTGCATCAGCGGCCCGCCCACACCGATGAACTCGATCGCCGGATGTTGTGCCTTGAGCGCGCGCATGAGGCCGGCGCCGAGAATGTCACCGGAAGCCTCACCCGCCACCAGCGCAATACGCAGACTGGCCATGATCAGCGGGTGATGCCGCGGGTCGAGGCCTGGATCGAATCGCGGAACACGGCGACTTCCGGGAACTGCGCAGACGGCTCGACCAGCTCGGCCAGCGCCTGCTCGACTGTCAGGCCCTGGCGGTAGACGGTCTTGTAGGCACGGCGCAAGGCGTGGATCGCGTCTTCGCTGAAACCGCGACGGCGCATGCCTTCAAAGTTCATGCTGCGCGCCTCGGCCGGGTTGCCGAATACGGTGACGAACGCCGGAACGTCCTTGCCGATCGCCGTGCCCATGCCGGAAAAGCTGTGGGCGCCGATGTGGCAGTACTGATGCACCAGGGTGAAACCGGAGAGGATCGCCCAGTCGTCAACGTGCACATGGCCAGCCAGCGCGGTGTTGTTGACCAGAATGCAGTGATTGCCGATGACACTGTCGTGACCGATGTGGGCATAGGCCATGATCAGGTTGTGATCACCCAGGGTGGTTTCCGAACGATCCTGAACGGTGCCACGGTGAATGGTCACGCCTTCGCGGATGACGTTGTGGTCACCGATCACCAGGCGGGTTTCCTCGCCTTTGTATTTCAGATCCGGGGTGTCTTCGCCTACCGAAGAAAACTGGTAGATGCGATTGTGCTTACCAATGCGGGTCGGCCCCTTGAGGATCACATGCGGCCCGATCACGGTACCCTCGCCGATTTCCACACCTGCGCCGATGATCGACCACGGGCCGACCTCGACGCCGTCAGCCAGAACGGCGGACGGATCGATGATTGCGCGAGGGTCAATCAAACTCATACTTTTTGTTCCGCGCAGATGATTTCCGCCGAGCAGACCGGCTTGCCATCGACCGAAGCCTGGCACTCGAATTTCCAGATCTTGCGCTTGCAGCTGATGAAGGTCGCTTCGAGGATCAACTGGTCGCCCGGCTTGACTGGCTGGCGGAAGCGCAGCTTGTCGGAACCGACGAAGTAATACAGGGTGCCGTCGGCCGGTTTGACGTCGAGCATCTTGAAACCGAGGATCCCGGCAGCCTGAGCCATCGCTTCGATGATCAGCACACCCGGCATGATCGGATGCGCAGGGAAGTGACCATTGAAGAACGGTTCATTGATGCTGACATTCTTGTAGGCGCGAATTCGCTTGCCTTCAGTGTCCAGTTCCACCACCCGGTCCACCAGCAGGAACGGGTAACGGTGAGGCAGGTATTCGCGAATCTCGTTGATGTCCATCATTTCAGGGGAAAGCCTATGTAAAGATTGGGAGCGCGACTGACGCGCACTCCTCTAGCAAATCAAGGAGGCAGTCTAGAGGCTGTGCACACTTGATATGGAAATGGTATCAGCCATCAGATGAAGCATTGCCGTCAGGGGTCACTTCCCCTACGCGCTTTTCCAGCTGTTTCAACCGTCGCGCGATGTCATCGAGCTGACGGATGCGGGCCGCGCTTTTGCGCCATTCGGCCGCCGGTTGCATGGCTGTGCCGGAAGAATAGGCACCCGGCTCGGTAATCGAGTGGGTCACCATGGTCATCCCGGTCAGGAAAACGTTGTCGCAAATATCAATGTGGCCGACCAGACCGACACCGCCGGCGAGCATGCAGTGCTTGCCGATTTTGGTGCTGCCGGAAATGCCGACACACGCGGCCATGGCGGTGTGATCACCGACCTGAACGTTGTGTGCGATCTGAATCTGGTTGTCGAGCTTCACACCATTGCCGATCACGGTGTCCGCCAGAGCGCCGCGGTCGATGGCGGTGTTCACACCGATCTCGACATCGTCGCCAATGGTCACGCCACCGATCTGGGCGATTTTCTGCCAGATACCTTTTTCGTTGGCGAAGCCGAAGCCCTCACCGCCAATCACCGCACCTGACTGAATGACTACGCGCTTGCCGATGCGTACGTCGTGATACAGCGTGACGCGAGGAGCCAGCCAGCCACCTTCACCGATTTCGCTGCGGGCACCGACCACGCAATGCGCGCCCAGCGTCACCTGTGCAGCAACACGTGCACCGGCTTCGATCACTACGAACGGGCCGATGCTGGCGGTTGGATCAACCAACGCATCCGCCGCAATCACTGCCGTCGGATGAATACCCGCAGCGGCTTTTGGCTTTGGATCGAACAGGTGCGAAAGACGCGCATAGGCCAGGTAAGGATCCGCCACCACCAGCGCGTTACCGGCAAAACCTTCGGCATCGGCTTCTTTGAGCAGTAACGCAGCCGCCTGCGAACCGGCGAGGTATTTGCGGTATTGGGGATTTGCCAGAAAGCTCAACTGAGCTGGGCCAGCCTCTTGCAAAGTGGCTAGCCCAGTAATTTGCCTCTCGGGGTCGCCACGCAGGGTGGCGCCGAGGTGCTCGGCCAACTGGCCGAGCCTGATAGTCACGGTCATGGGTTACTTCAGCTGATTCATGCGCTCGATAACCTGGCGCGTGATGTCGTACTGAGGTTTGACATCGATGACTGCGCCACGCTCGAACACCAGGTCAAAACCACCTTTCTTGATGACTTCTTCCACAGCGCTGTCCAGCTTCGGCTTCAGCTGCTTGAGCATTTCGCGGTCAGCAACGGCTTTGGCTTCGTTCAGCTCCTTGGACTGGAACTGGAAGTCGCGGGCCTTTTGCTTGAATTCCAGCTCCAGACGCTCACGCTCGCCCTGCTGCATCTTGTCGCCACCGGCCATCAGACGGTCCTGAATGCCTTTGGCGCTGCTTTCCAGGGTTTTCAGCTTGGTCAGCTGCGGACCGAACTTCTTCTCGGCGTCAACGGCGTACTTCTTCGCCGCATCAGATTCGAGCAAAGCCATCTGATAGTTCAGAACAGCAATTTTCATGTCGGCGAACGCCGGACCTGCCACCAGTACGGAGGCCAGGAGAACCAATTGAGTCAACTTACGCACGATGCACTCCTACAAAATCCATTGTCGTTATCTTGGGTCAGACGCTTAGAAGGTCTGGCCGAGGGAGAATTGGAACACTTGAGTTTCAGCTTCATCCGGCTTCTTGATCGGCATCGCCAGCGCAAAGCTTAAAGGACCCAGTGCGGTGACCCAGGTCACACCCACACCTACGGAACTGGCCATGTTGCTCAGGCTGATGTCGTTGCACTTGGTGTTGGACGAGGAACCGTTGGCGTTCGTAGTGTCCTTGCACTGCGAGTCAAACACGTTACCGACATCCCAGAAGACCGAAGTACGCAGGGAACGCTGATCCTTGACGAATGGCAGCGGGAACAGAACTTCCACACCGCCCTGGATCAGGACGTTACCACCGAACGGCAGTGGATCCTGATCCGGGTCCGCGATAGTGCCCGGGTTGGTACCACGACTCGGCGTACTGCGCGGGCCAAGGGTGCTGTCCTTGAAGCCGCGTACCGAGTTGAAACCACCTGCATAGTAGTTTTCATAGAACGGCAAGCCGTCGGTCGAACCGTAACCGTCGCCATAACCGAGTTCGGTGTGCAGGCGCATGGTGTAATTCTCAGTAATCGGCTGGAACAACTGACCACGGTAATCAAGTTTGAAGAACGACAGGTCGCTGCCTGGAATGGTGGTTTCCAGGGTCAGGCTCTGGGAACGGCCACGAGTTGGCAAAACGCCCTTGTTCAACGTCGACTCGGACCAACCGGCAGATGCCTTGAAGTTCAGGTAGTTATCGCCTTCCTTTTTAACGAAGTCGAAAATCTCGTCAACGGTATAGCGACCGGTATTGATCTTGTCCTGCTGAACCGAGGCACCGAAGGTCAGACGCGAAGTCTCGCTGATCGGGTACCCGACGTTCACGCCGGCACCGAGGCTGTCTACCGCATAGCTGGAAATATCGGCATCGAGTTCATCGTAGTCGGTGGTGCGATAGAACGCGTTGTAACCCAGGCTCACGCCATCGGCGGTCCAGTAGGGGTCAACGTAGCCGAAGTTGTAGCGGCTCTGGTATTCGCTGCGGGTCAGGCCGATGCTGACACGGTTACCGGTACCGAGGAAGTTGTTCTGGGTGATCGAGCCACCGAGGATCAGACCGGCACTCTGGGCGAAACCGACGCTGGCAGTGATCGAACCGGAAGCCTGTTCTTCAACGGCGTAGTTCACGTCAACCTGGTCGTCGACACCTGGCACGGCCGGGGTTTCAACGTTGACTTCCTTGAAGAAGCCGAGACGCTCCAGACGGGTCTTGGATTGGTCGATCAGGTAAGTCGAAGCCCAGCCGCCCTCCATCTGACGCATCTCACGACGCAGCACTTCGTCTTCGGACTTGGTGTTGCCACGGAAGTTGATGCGGTTGACGTAGGCGCGCTTGCCCGGGTCGACAGCGAAGAGGATGTCCACGGTGTGGTCGTCATCGTGCGGCTGAGGCACGCCGTTGACGTTGGCGAAGGTGTAACCCTCGTTACCCAGACGACGGGTGATCAGCTCGGAAGTAGTGGTCATCAACTTGCGCGAGAACACCTGGCCTTTCTGCACGAGCAACAGCGACTTGATCTGGTCTTCAGGAACCTTCAGGTCACCGCTGAGTTTGACATCGCGAACGGTGTACTTCTCGCCTTCGGTGACATTGACGGTGATGTAGACGTGCTTCTTGTCCGGGGTGATGGACACCTGGGTCGAAGCGATGTCCATGTTGATGTAGCCACGGTCCAGGTAGTAGGAACGCAGACGCTCCAGGTCACCGGAGAGTTTTTCACGGGCATATTTGTCATCGTTCTTGAAGAACGACAGCCAGTTGGTGGTTTTCAGTTCGAACAGGTCGGTCAGGTCTTCCTCAGGGAAAACCGTATTACCTACCACGTTGATGTGCTGGATGGCGGCAACCGTACCTTCGTTGATCTTCACCTTCAGACCCACGCGGTTACGTGGCTGCGAGACCACTTCGGTATCGACGGTAGCCGAGTAGCGACCCTGGGCGACGTACTGACGCTGCAGTTCGTTACGCACACCCTCGAGGGTAGCGCGCTGGAAGATTTCGCCTTCGGCCAGACCGGATTGCTTGAGGCCTTTCATCAGGTCTTCTGTGGAAATCGCTTTGTTGCCCTCGATTTCGATACTGGCGACCGATGGACGCTCAACCACAGTGATGACCAGAACGTTGCCTTCGCGGCCCAGCTGGATATCTTGAAAGAAACCGGTTTTGAACAACGCACGAGTGGATTCCACCAGGCGACGATCATCCGCCTGCTCGCCGACGTTCAACGGCAAGGCACCAAAGACGCTACCCGCGGAGACCCGCTGGAGGCCATTGACGCGAATATCAGAGATAGTGAAGGACTCGGCGTGAACTTCGGCGATCATCAATACGGTGAGAACCGCAGTTAGCAGCAGACGTTTCATGAAGTCCTTTCTTATTCCAACTGGCAATAAACAAACTGCCGCAAAATGCGGCAGATTCGCAATTCAGCGAAGCGTTACAGTCGACCCAGATCGTTAACCAGAGCAAGCAACATCACCCCGACCACCAAACTGATACCGATCTGTATCCCCCAACCTTGCACCCGATCCGACAAGGGGCGACCACGCACCCACTCGATCAGATAAAACAACAAATGCCCCCCATCCAGTACAGGAATGGGCAGCAAATTCAGAACGCCCAGGCTAATACTCAGATAAGCAAGGAAATTCAGGAAATCAGCGACGCCCGACTGGGCAGAAGCGCCCGCCACTTTAGCAATGGTTATCGGTCCACTCAAGTTTTTTACCGAGAGCTCGCCGAACAGCATTTTCTTCAGTGAATCGAGGGTCAGAATGCTCATGGTCCAAGTGCGACGGGCACCCTCGCCAATCGCGGCCAGCGGACCATAACTGACTTCGCGGATCATTTCCGGCGGCCAGTCGATGGCTTTGACGCCAGCGCCCAGATAACCGCTTGGCGACTTGCTCTCACCGCGCGCCGCCAGGGTCACAGGCACGTCGATTTGAGCATTGTCGCGCTCGATACGCAGCATGATTTTGGTATCAGGACGCGTACGAACGGTATCGACCACTTGCTGCCAGTCACTCAGCGGCTGGCCATCCAGCGCCAGCAAGCGATCGCCGGTTTTCAGCCCGGCTGCCTGGGCCGGGCCTTTCGGGTCGAGCTCGGCAAGCACCGGCGGCAAGGCCGGACGCCACGGACGAATACCCAGCGAGCGAATCGGATCCGGCTCGTCGGCACCTTTGAGCCAGTTATCCAGTGCCAGCGTGCGCGGCGACTCAGCGCTCGAGCCCTGGTCGCGCACCACCAATTGAATGGCGCCGCTTTCACCAAGACGACGAACCAGCTGCAAATTGACTGCAGCCCAGCCCGACGTGGGCTCACCATCGATCGAAACAATCTCCTGACCGGCATTCAGACCAGCCTTTGCAGCAATGCTGCCAGACTCGACCGCGCCGATAACCGGGCGCACCTGCTCGCTGCCGAGCATCGCCAACACCCAGAAGAACACCAGCGCCAACAGGAAGTTGGCAATCGGGCCGGCAGCGACAATAGCGATACGCTGGCGCACCGACTTGCGGTTGAACGACTGATCCAGCTGATCGACCGGCACTTCGCCTTCGCGCTCGTCGAGCATCTTGACGTAGCCGCCCAGCGGAATCGCGGCGACCACGAACTCGGTGCCTTGCCTGTCATGCCAGCGCAGCAGCGGCATGCCGAAGCCTACGGAAAAACGCAGAACCTTGACGCCACAACGACGCGCGACCCAGAAGTGGCCGAATTCATGGAAGGTGACCAGCACACCCAAGGCGATCAGGGTGCCGGCAATCATATAGAGCGCGCTCATCTACTTTCTCCGCAATCCTGTTCAGTGTCGCGTGTCGCCATTGTGTTGCAAAACTATCGGCCGTGCCGACTCAACCATTGCTCGGCCAGCATTCGTGCTTTCGCGTCCGCCGTAAACACGGCATCGAGATCGTTCAGCGCGACTACCGGCTCCAGATTCAGGACTTCCTCGATGATACTCGCGATTTCCAGGTAGCGAACCCGTCCGTCGAGAAAGGCTGCCACGGCCACTTCATTGGCCGCGTTGAGCATCGCCGGTGCGCTGTCGCCGGCTTCGGCCGCCTGTCGGGCCAAACGCAGGCACGGGAAGCGCACATCATCAGGCGCTTCGAAATCCAGTCGCGCAATGGCGAACAGATCCAGCGGCGGTACGCCGGAATCAATGCGCTCCGGCCAGGCCAGGGCACTGGCGATCGGCGTGCGCATATCGGGGTTGCCCAATTGCGCGAGTACCGAGCCATCGACGTAATCGACCAGAGAGTGGATCACACTCTGCGGATGAATCACCACTTCGACCTGAGCCGGTTTGGCATCGAACAGCCAGCAGGCTTCGATCAGCTCCAGCCCCTTGTTCATCATGCTCGCCGAATCCACGGAGATCTTGCGCCCCATGGACCAGTTCGGATGCGCACAAGCCTGTTCAGGCGAAACATCTGCCAGCTCGGCCATCGGCGTCTGCCGGAACGGGCCGCCAGAGGCTGTCAGCAAAATCCGCCGCACACCCACCGAGCTCAAGCCGCGCGCGAAGTCTGCGGGCATGCATTGAAAAATCGCGTTGTGTTCGCTGTCAATTGGCAGCAGTACCGAGCCGCTTTTGCGCACGGCCTGCATGAACAGAGCGCCGGACATCACCAGCGCTTCCTTGTTCGCCAGCAGTATCTTCTTGCCCGCCTCGACCGCCGCCAGTGTCGGACGCAGCCCGGCCGCGCCGACAATGGCCGCCATTACCGCATCGACTTCAGGCGCGGAGGCAACCTGACACAGGCCCTCCTCACCTACCAGCACGCGCGTCGGCAAGCCGGCAGCACGCAGGTCATCCTGCAACCCGCGCGCCGCGGCACCTTCGGGCACCACGGCAAATTGCGGCACATGCCGCACGCACAATGCGAGCAATTCGCTCAGACGTGAAAAGCCACTCAAGGCGAAAACCTGATAACGCTCAGGGTGGCGGGCAATCACATCCAGGGTGCTCAGACCGATCGAACCGGTCGCACCCAACACCGTAATCTGCTGGGGACGGCTCACGGTGCGGCCATCCAGAGCAATACGGCGAATACCGGAATGGCGGCGGTCAGACTGTCGATGCGATCCAGCACACCGCCATGGCCGGGTAGCAGGTTACTGCTGTCCTTGATGCCGGATTGGCGCTTGAACATGCTTTCGGTGAGGTCACCGACCACGGAAATGAAGACGATCACAGCAGCGCCGATCAAGCCTTTGAGCAGTTCGGCCACGGTCCAGTCGCGCACCAGCCCGACAATCGCGGTAATCACCAGGCTCAGAGCCAGACCACCATAAACGCCCTCCCAGCTTTTGCCCGGGCTGACTTGGGGTGCGAGCTTGCGCTTGCCGAATTTGCGCCCGGAGAAATAAGCGCCGATGTCCGCGCCCCAGACCAGCACCATCACCGCCATGATCAACCAGTTACCCAACGGATACTGCTTGATCTGCACCAGGCCCTGCCACGCAGGCAGCAGGATCAGCAGACCAATGAGCAGCTTGGTCGCCGCCGTTGACCAATGCGCGCTGGAGCGTGGATACGTCAGCACCAGATAAGTGGCAATGGCCCACCAGATCACCGAGGCGCCCAGCACCCAGGGCGCAAGCCCCGGCAGCACATACATGACAAGCAGCATCAAGGCGACTACGGCGGCAAAGCCAACGCGGAACGATTGTGCGGTGAAGCCGGCCAGACGCGCCCATTCCCAGGCACCGAGGCTGACTACCAGACCAATGAACAGCGCGAAGCCTGCACCCTTGAGCAGGAAAAACCCGCACAAGGCAATCGGCAGCAGGATCAGTGCGGTGATGATTCGTTGTTTAAGCATTAAACCCGGGCTCCAGCTTCGACCTGTTCGCTCGTTTTACCGAAACGACGCTGGCGTGAAGCGAAATCGGCCAGCGCGGTGCGCATGGCTTCGTGTTTGAAGTCCGGCCAGAACAGGTCGGAGAAGTACAGCTCGGCGTAGGCCAGCTGCCACAGCAGGAAGTTACTGATGCGATGCTCGCCACCGGTGCGAATGCACAGATCGGGCAACGGCAGATCGCCAGTCGCCAGACAGGTCTGCAGCAGATCCGGGGTGATATCCTCCGGACGCAAGTGCCCAGCCTGAACCTCGCGCGCCAGACGCTGCGCGGCCTGGGCAATATCCCATTGACCGCCATAATTGGCGGCGATCTGCAGGACAAAGCGGTTGGCGCCGACAGTCATGGCTTCGGCTTCGCGCATCGCCGCCTGAAGCTCAGGATGGAAGCGCGAGCGGTCGCCAATGATGCGCAGGCTGATGTTGTTGTCGTTGAGACGCTTGGCCTCACGACGCAGCGCCTTGAAGAACAGATCCATCAAGGCACTGACCTCATCGGCGGGGCGCTGCCAGTTTTCACTGGAGAAGGCGAACAGGGTCAGGACTTCGACCTTGGCCTCAGCGCACACCTCGATCACCGCCCGCACAGCATCCACGCCCGCTTTATGCCCGGCGACACCCGGCATGAAGCGTTTTTTCGCCCAGCGATTATTGCCATCCATGATGATCGCGACATGGCGCGGCACCGCGGACGGCGCAGTCTGCTTGGTCTTGTCCATTTAAAGCTCGACCCTTATACGGCCATCAGGTCTTTTTCTTTCTCGTCCGTGGCCTTGGTGATCTGGGCCTCGGATTCTTTGGTCAGCTTGTCGATATCGGCGATGGCACGACGCTCTTCGTCTTCGCTGATTTCCTTGTCCTTGACCAGCTTTTTCAGCTCGCCCAAGGCATCACGACGAATGTTGCGCACGGCAACGCGTGCGTCTTCGGCTGCGCTGCGGGCCTGTTTGGTGAAGCCTTTACGCGTTTCTTCGGTCAGGGCCGGCATCGGGATCAGCAGCAGCTCGCCCAGGTTGGTCGGGTTGAGGTTCAGCCCGGCGCTCTGGATCGCCTTGTCGACGGCAGCAAGCATGTTGCGCTCGAACGCCACGACCTGCAGGGTACGCGAGTCTTTAACGGTAACGTTGGCAACGCCGCTCAGCGGGGTGTCAGTGCCGTAGTAAGGCACCATGACGCTGCCGAGGATACTCGGGTGAGCCTTGCCGGTACGAATCTGGCCGAACGCGTGGTTCAGAGATTCCAGGGATTTCTGCATACGCGCTTGGGCGTCTTTCTTGATTTCGTTGATCATTGTTGGCCTTCCTCGATCAAAGTCCCTTCAGCGCCGCCGTGCACAATGTTCAGCAGGGCGCCGGGCTTGTTCATGTTGAATACGCGCAGCGGCATCTTGTGATCGCGGCACAGGCAGATAGCAGTCAGATCCATTACACCCAGCTTGCGATCCAGTACTTCATCATAAGTCAGATGATCGAACTTCTCGGCATGCGGATCCTTGAACGGGTCTGCGGTGTAGACGCCATCAACCTTGGTGGCTTTGAGCACAACGTCGGCGTCGATTTCGATTGCACGCAGGCAGGCTGCAGAATCCGTGGTGAAGAACGGATTGCCGGTACCGGCCGCGAAGATCACGACGTCTTTGGAGTTCAGGTGGCGCATGGCTTTGCGGCGATCGTAGTGATCGGTTACGCCAACCATGGAAATGGCCGACATGACGATGGCCGAGATATTGGCACGTTCCAGCGCATCGCGCATGGCCAGAGCGTTCATCACAGTGGCCAGCATGCCCATGTGGTCGCCCGTGACCCGATCCATACCGGCTTTGCTCAGGGCTTCGCCACGGAACAGGTTGCCACCGCCGATCACCAGACCGACCTGGACGCCGATGCCGACCAGTTGGCCGACTTCCAGCGCCATGCGGTCCAGCACTTTAGGATCGATCCCGAACTCTTCCGAGCCCATCAGGGCCTCGCCGCTAAGCTTGAGTAGAATGCGTTTATAGCGAGCCTGATAACCACTGCCCTGCTGAGCCATTGCGAATCTCTCCTGCGGCGTATTTAAAATTCTTTGCGAGCTGTTTACAGCTGGCGTTCACTCTAGCTTGGCGCTGCTGCAGCGCCATCGGAACATGGCTTTGTAAGTCAGTTCCGGGTGGAAACCAAATAAAAATTGGTACCCCATCTGAAAAGAGGCTGCGCGCGTAAGCGGGCAGCCTCTTTCGGGCGACAGTTGAAAAACCGTCTTATTGCTTGGCGGCAGCCAGCTGGGCAGCAACTTCTTCAGCGAAGTTGTCGACCGGCTTCTCGATGCCTTCGCCTACTTTGAAGTAAGTGAAGGAAACGATTTCAGCACCGGCTTTCTTGGCCAGTTCGCCAACCTTGACTTCAGGGTTCTTGACGAACGCCTGCTCGACCAGGCTTGCTTCTGCCAGGAACTTGCTGATACGGCCCTTGACCATGTTCTCAACAATGTTTTCCGGCTTGCCTTTGATCTTCTCTTCGTTCAGCTGCAGGAACACAGCCTTCTCGCGCTCGATCGCTTCGTCGGAGACTTGCGAAGGCAGCAGGAACTCAGGGTTGCTTGCAGCAACGTGCATCGCGATGTCTTTGGCCAGCTCGACGTCACCGCCTTTCAGGACAACAGCAACACCGATCTTGTTACCGTGCAGGTAAGTGCCGACAACGTCACCCTCTACGCGTACCAGACGACGGATGTTGACGTTCTCACCGACTTTGGCAACCAGAGCTTCACGAGCCGATTCCTGAGCGGCGATCAGCGGAGCTGCGTCGGTCAGTTTTTCGTCGAAAGCTTTTTCTACGCTGGCAGCAACGAAGTTCTTGAAATCGTCTTGCAGGGCCAGGAAGTCGGTCTGCGAGTTGACTTCCAGCAGCACGGCTGCCTTGTCATTCGATTTGATGGCGATTGCGCCTTCAGCGGCAACGTTGCCGGCTTTTTTCGCAGCCTTGATTGCGCCCGAAGCACGCATGTCATCAATGGCTTTTTCGATGTCGCCGTCAGCCTTTTCCAGGGCTTTCTTGCAATCCATCATGCCCTCGCCGGTACGCTCGCGCAGTTCTTTGACCAACGCTGCAGTAATTGCTGCCATTTTCAAATTCCTCTTGGATAGGTTTTCAACCATTCCACCCGATCGAACGGGCGTTCAATTCTTCCCGAACCACCCATGTTGGCTGCCGCACATGACAAATACGGACGTGGGCGCCGACAAATGGTTTTCGAGGTGGCAAAAAGGGGGCCAAGCCCCCTTTTTGCTTACTGAGTCAACGCCAGGGGCGTCGATTACTCAGCTGCAGCCTGAGTTTCTTCAGCTGCGAATTCAACAGTACCGCCAGCAACATTGTTGCGACCACGGATCACTGCGTCAGCCATCGAACCCATGTACAGCTGGATAGCGCGGATGGCGTCATCGTTGCCTGGGATGATGTAGTCAACGCCTTCCGGGCTGCTGTTGGTATCGACAACGCCGATGACCGGGATGCCCAGCTTGTTGGCTTCGGTGATCGCGATGCGCTCGTGGTCAACGTCGATCACGAACAGTGCGTCTGGCAGACCGCCCATGTCCTTGATGCCGCCCAGCGAACGATCCAGCTTCTCAAGATCACGGGAGCGCATCAGCGCTTCTTTCTTGGTCAGCTTGGCGAAAGTACCGTCTTCGGCTTGGACTTCAAGGTCACGCAGACGCTTGATGGAAGCACGAATGGTCTTGAAGTTGGTCAGCATGCCGCCCAACCAGCGGTGATCGACGTACGGCGAACCGCAACGTGCTGCTTCTTCAGCAACGATCTTGCCAGCGGAACGCTTGGTGCCGACGAACAGAATCTTGTTTTTGCCCTGGGCCAGACGCTCTACGAAAGTCAGAGCTTCGTTGAACATTGGCAGGGTTTTTTCAAGGTTGATGATGTGAATCTTGTTACGCGCGCCGAAAATGTACTTGCCCATTTTCGGATTCCAGTAACGGGTTTGGTGACCGAAGTGCACACCGGCCTTCAGCATATCGCGCATGTTGACTTGGGACATGATAGTTCCTTGATAAGTCGGGTTTGGCCTCCACGTATCCCAATGACCAACCAGAGGCATAAAGCCCAAGGCACCCAGGTCATCGTGTCGACACGTGTGTGGATTTAAGCTTTTCGGGGCATCCCCGGAAAGCGGCGCATTTTATACCACAGGGTGCGCAGAAACGGAACCCGGAATCTGTATTCGCACCCGCGACATGGGCGCGGCCCCCTTGGAATCGGCCTGACGGACTCCATTGTATAGAGAGAAGCCAGACATGCAGGCGCGGATTTGCGCCTCCCGTCTGGTAGAATCGCGTTTTTCAGGGTCGCAAATATACACCTGCCACCCGTTTCGTATCCGTAAGCGCCGCCGAGCGCAGAGAGAGCCTGTATGACCGTCAACCTCAAAACCCCCGAGGACATCGCTGGCATGCGTGTCGCCGGCAAACTGGCCGCCGATGTGCTGGAAATGATTGCCGAACATGTCAAACCGGGCGTGACCACCGATCAGCTCAATCAGATCTGCCACGATTACATCGTCAATGTGCAGCAAGCCATCCCTGCCCCGCTCAACTACAAGGGTTACCCGAAGTCGATTTGCACGTCGATCAACCATGTGGTCTGTCACGGCATCCCGAATGACAAGCCGCTGAAAAACGGCGACACCCTGAACATTGACGTTACCGTGATCAAAGACGGCTACCACGGCGACACCAGCCGCATGTTCCACGTCGGCGAAGTACCGGTCTGGGCCGAGCGCCTGTCGCAAGTCACCCAGGAATGCATGTACAAGGCCATCGAGATCGTCAAGCCCGGCTGCCGCCTCGGTGACATCGGTGAAGTGATCCAGAAGCATGCAGAAAAGAATGGTTTCTCGGTGGTGCGCGAGTTCTGCGGCCACGGTATCGGCAAGGTCTTCCACGAAGAACCGCAGATCCTGCACTACGGTCGCGCCGGCACCGGCATGGAACTGAAGGCCGGCATGACCTTCACCATCGAGCCGATGATCAACCAGGGCAAGGCCGACACCAAGGTACTGGGCGACGGCTGGACTGCAATCACCAAGGACCGCAAGCTCTCGGCCCAGTGGGAACACACGCTGCTGGTCACCGATACCGGCTACGAGATCTTCACTTTGCGCAGCGATGACACCATCCCGCGCGTCTCGGCCTGATTCACAAAACGCTCCCAGCCTATAGAAGGAAAGCCAATCGATGCCGCAGGTGGATCCCGAACTCTTCGACCGCGGCCAGTTCCAGGCTGAACTGGCCCTCAAAGCGAGTCCCATCGCGGCGTTCAAGAAGGCGATCCGCCAGGCCCGCGAGGTCCTCGACACGCGTTTTCGCAATGGGCGCGACATCCGCCGCCTGATCGAGGACCGCGCCTGGTTTGTCGACAACATCCTGCAAAAGGCTTGGGAGCAGTTCAACTGGAGCGAAGACGCCGATATCGCTCTGGTGGCGGTAGGCGGTTATGGTCGCGGCGAGCTGCATCCCTATTCCGACATTGATTTGCTGATCCTGCTCGACAGCGCTGACCACGAAGTTTTTCGCGATTCCATCGAGCGTTTTCTCACGCTGCTGTGGGACATCGGTCTGGAAGTCGGCCAGAGCGTACGCTCGGTCGACGAGTGTGCCGAAGAGGCCCGCGCCGACCTGACCGTGGTCACCAACCTGATGGAAAGCCGCACCATCTGCGGCCCCGAGCGTCTGCGCCAGCGCATGATCGAGGTGACCAGTACCGCACACATGTGGCCGGCCAAGGAGTTCTTCCTGGCCAAGCGTGCCGAGCAAAAGGCCCGTCACCACAAATACAACGACACCGAGTACAACCTCGAACCCAACGTCAAAGGTTCGCCCGGCGGCCTGCGCGATATTCAGACAATTCTGTGGGTGGCCCGCCGTCAGTACGGTACTTTGAACCTGCGCGCCCTCGCTGGCGAAGGCTTTCTGGTCGAGAGCGAAAACGCCCTGCTCGCCTCCTCCCAGGAATTCCTCTGGAAGGTGCGTTATGCCTTGCACATGCTCGCCGGGCGCTCGGAAGACCGTTTGCTGTTCGATCACCAGCGCACCATTGCCGGCCTGCTCGGTTTCGAAGGTGACGACGCCAAACAGGCCGTCGAAAACTTCATGCAGCAGTACTTCCGCACAGTGATGAGCATCGCCCAACTCAGCGACCTGATCATTCAGCATTTCGAGGAAGTCATCCTCGCCCCGGAAGATGAAGCACCGCCGCAACCGATCAACTCACGCTTCCAGTTGCACGACGGTTACATCGAAGCGCGTAACGACAACGTGTTCCGCCGCACGCCGTTCGCCATGCTGGAGATTTTCGTGCTGATGGCCCAGCAGCCGGAAATCAAAGGCGTGCGCGCCGACACGATTCGTCTGCTGCGTGAACATCGTCACCTGATCGACGACAACTTCCGCAACGATATCCGCAACACCAGCCTGTTCATCGAGCTGTTCAAGTGCAAGATCGGCATCCACCGCAATCTGCGACGGATGAACCGTTACGGCATTCTCGGCCGTTATCTGCCGGAATTCGGCTTTATCGTCGGGCAAATGCAGCATGACCTGTTCCACATTTATACGGTCGATGCGCACACGCTGAATCTGATCAAGCACCTGCGCAAACTGCAGTACACCCAGGTCTCGGAGAAATTTCCGCTGGCCGCCAAGCTTATGGCCAAGTTGCCCAAGCCCGAACTGATCTACATGGCCGGCCTGTACCACGACATCGGCAAGGGTCGACACGGCGATCACTCGGAGATCGGCGCGGTCGATGCCGAAGCGTTCTGCCAGCGCCACCAGTTGCCGGTGTGGGACAGCCGCCTGATCGTCTGGCTGGTGCAGAACCACCTGGTGATGTCGACCACTGCACAGCGCAAGGATCTGTCCGACCCGCAGGTGATCCACGATTTCGCCCAGGCGGTCGGCGACGAAACCCGCCTCGACTACCTCTATGTGCTGACCGTGGCCGACATCAACGCGACCAACCCGACACTGTGGAATTCATGGCGCGCCAGCCTGTTGCGCCAGCTCTACACCGAGACCAAACGAGCCCTGCGCCGGGGTCTGGAAAATCCGGTGGATCGCGAAGAGCAGATCCGCCAGACGCAAAGCGCCGCGCTGGATATTCTGGTGCGCGGCGGCACCGACCCGGACGATGTCGAGCAACTGTGGGCGCAACTGGGCGATGACTATTTCCTGCGCCACACCGCCGGTGACGTCGCCTGGCATAGCGATGCGATCCTGCAGCAACCGGTGGATGGCGGGCCGCTGGTGCTGATCAAGGAAACCACCCAGCGCGAGTTCGAGGGCGGCACGCAAATCTTCATTTATGCCCCGGACCAGCACGACTTCTTCGCCGTGACCGTAGCGGCGATGGACCAGCTCAACCTGAACATTCACGACGCCCGGGTGATCACCTCGAGCAGCCAGTTCACCCTCGACACCTACATCGTGCTCGACAACGAGGGCGAATCGATCGGCGACAACCCGGCGCGGATCAAGCAGATCCGTGAAGGCCTCACCGAGGCCCTGCGCAACCCGGACGATTACCCGACGATCATCCAGCGCCGCGTGCCGCGCCAGCTCAAGCATTTCGCCTTTGCGCCGCAAGTGACGATCCACAACGACGCCCAGCGTCCGGTGACCGTGCTGGAACTGACGGCCCCCGACCGGCCGGGCCTGCTGGCGCGAGTCGGGGGGATTTTCCTCGAGTTCGATCTGTCGCTGCAGAACGCCAAGATTGCGACCCTGGGCGAGCGCGTGGAAGACGTGTTCTTCATCACCGACGCGCACAACCAGCCGCTGTCCGATCCGCTGCTGTGCAGCCGCTTGCAGGATGCGATCGTCGAGCAGCTGAGCGTCAATCAGGAACCGGATATCAAGCTTTCGCGGATCAGTATTTGAATCAATGAATTTTCCCTGTCGGAGCGACCAGCGCCAATGACAGCCTGACAATGAAACCCTGTGGGAGCGAGCCTGCTCGCGAAGCGGTCATTCAGCACACCAATGTTGGATGGACCACCCTCTTCGCGAGCAGGCTCGCTCCCACAGGGCTCGTTCCAGCCTGATATTGCGCCTGGCCATCCGACATTGACCGAGGCCCCCATGAACAACGCTCTGAACCAGCTCCAGCCTTACCCGTTCGAAAAGCTCCGCGCCCTGCTCGGCAGCGTCACGCCGAACCCGGACAAACGCCCGATCGCCCTGTCGATCGGCGAGCCGAAACACCGTTCGCCGGGTTTTGTCGCCGAAGCCCTGGCGAACAATCTGGATCAGATGGCGGTGTACCCGACCACCCTCGGCATCCCGGCCCTGCGCGAAGCCATCGCCGGCTGGTGCGAGCGACGTTTCGGCGTGCCGAGCGGCTGGATCGATCCAGCGCGCAATGTGCTGCCGGTCAACGGCACACGTGAAGCGCTGTTCGCCTTCACCCAGACCGTGGTCAACCGTGGCGACGATGCGCTGGTGGTCAGCCCCAACCCGTTTTATCAGATCTACGAAGGCGCGGCGTTTCTCGCCGGGGCCAAACCGCACTATCTGCCGTGCCTTGATGAAAACGGCTTCAACCCGGACTTCGATGCCGTTTCGCCAGACATCTGGAAGCGCTGCCAGATCCTGTTCCTGTGCTCGCCCGGCAACCCGACCGGCGCACTGATTCCGGTGGAAACCCTGAAGAAGCTGATCGCCCTCGCCGATCAGTACGACTTCGTGATTGCCGCCGACGAGTGCTACAGCGAACTGTACTTCGACGAGCAAACCCCGCCGCCGGGCCTGCTCAGCGCCTGCGTTGAACTGGGCCGCAACGACTTCAAGCGCTGCGTGGTCTTCCATAGCCTGTCCAAGCGCTCCAACCTGCCGGGCCTGCGTTCAGGCTTCGTTGCCGGCGATGCCGACATCCTCAAAGGCTTCCTGCTTTATCGCACCTACCACGGTTGCGCGATGCCGGTGCAAACCCAACTGGCCAGCGTCGCTGCATGGAATGACGAAGAGCACGTGCGCGCCAACCGCGCGCTGTATCGCGAGAAGTTCGATGCGGTGCTGGAGATCCTCAGCCCGGTGCTGGACGTGCAGCGCCCGGATGGCAGCTTCTATCTGTGGCCGAATGTAAAAGGCGATGACGCGGCGTTCTGCCGGGATCTGTTCGAGCAGGAGCACGTGACCGTGGTGCCGGGCTCGTATCTGTCTCGCGACGTCGATGGCGTCAATCCTGGCGCCGGCCGTGTGCGCATGGCATTGGTTGCGCCGCTGGCTGAATGCGTTGAGGCCGCCGAACGAATTCGCGACTTCATCACCCGACAGCAGTGATCAGCGAACGCTTGCAGCAGCGGCCCTGCTGCAAGCGTTCAAACGGCTATTTGACCTGCCCCAGATTCGCCTCGCTCAAATCCAGTTCCCCGAGCACTTCTCGCAACACGTCATCGCCGATCTGGTGCTGACGGCTCAGGCTGTAAAGCTCGAGACGCTGCGCCCTTAGCGCTTTCAACCGCAAGCGCCGCTCAAGCAGATCCATCTGGAACGCCAGCGCCTGGGCTTCGGCGGAATCATTGAAGACGTCGAGTTGATGGCGATATTCGGACATGATCCGTGCCTTGAGCTCCGCTGCCAGCGCCGCTTGCGCAGCATCCTGTGGCACAACCTCTTCAGTTTCCAGTGAATGAATCGCGGCTTCAGCGGTCTTGCGCCAGGCATCACGCACTTCCTGGCGACGCTTGTCGTCCGGACTTTTTTCGATACCACGCAGCAGCAAGGGCAGCGCAATACAGGCCGAGACCAGCGACAGCAGGATCACTCCGGCAGCGATGAAGATCAGCAAGTCGCGTTCAGGAAAAGCCTCGGCGCCGATCAGCATCGGCACGGACATCACGCCCGCCAGCGTCACCGCCCCGCGTACGCCGCCCACCGTGAGCAACCAGCAAGAGCGGGCCGTCGGCACCTGCGTCAGCTCACCCTTGCCGCGCAATCGTCGCAACAACACCGACAAACGCCAGATGCTTTGCACCCAGACAAACCGCAGCAGGACCAGCGCAATGAAAATCGCCAGTACATCCAGGCAACGGTAAAACAGGGTAGGCCACAACGTCGGTTCATGGCTGACCACCGCTTTGATGATGTCCGGCAATTGCAGGCCGAGCAGCAAAAAGATCAAGCCGTTGAAAGCAAATTCGAGCAGCGACCAGACGCTGCGATTGAGCAATCGTGTACTGGTCTGGCGTGGCAACAGATCGAGCCAGCTCTGCATCATCCCCGCCGCCACCGCCGAAAGAATCCCTGAAGCGCCCAAACGTTCCGCCAACACGTAAGCGGCGAACGGCAGCAGCAACATGAACACCACGTGGGTCGCCGGGTCGTCCCAGCCACGCGCGATCATCCATGCGCGCAGGCGACCGACCAGCCAGCTCAGCGCAACGCCAACGGCCAGACCACCCAGCGCCACCGCGACGAACGTCAGGCTGGCATTGGTCAACGAGAACACCCCCGTGACCGCGGCAGCGAGGGCGAACTTGAACGTCACCAGACCCGAGGCGTCGTTCATCAGCGCCTCGCCCTGCAGCATGTGCATCAGCGGCGTCGGCAAGCGGTTCTGCGAAATCGCTGAAACGGCTACGGCGTCGGTCGGCGACAGAACCGCCGCCAGGGCGAAGGCCACGGGCAGCGGAATCGTCGGCAACAGCCAATGAATGAAATAGCCCGCACCGACCACGGTGAACAGAACAAGGCCGACGGCCAGGGTCAGGATCGGTCCGCGCAATTGCCAGAGCGCGCGTTTGGGCATGCGCCAGCCATCGGAAAACAGCAACGGCGGCAGGAACAGAAACAGGAACAGCTCGGGATCGAGGGCGACGTGCAGGCCCAGGTTCGGCCAGGCGAGCAAGGCACCGGCGGCGATTTGCACCAGCGGCAATGGCAGCGGGATGACCCGTCCGACCAGGCGCGAGACACTGACCAGCATCAGCAGGATCAGGACGGTGTAAGCAGTTTGCATAAAACGGAAATCTCAGGCGATCGACAGCGTTGAACTGCCATATTAGCGCCTTAGGCTGTGGCTGACCGTTGCACCTATGTCGCAGCCTCTGTGCATGACTCTCCTGTAGGAGCTGCGGAACGCTGCGATCTTTTTATTCCTGTGGTCAAGATCAGAAGATCGCAGCCTCGTTTCACTCGTCAGCTCCTACAGGGTTTTGCGTTGGAAATTGACCGTGAGCGCCGCGAAACCGTCCGGTCATGGCATAATCCGTCACCATTTTTTTCCAGCACCTGTAAAGGGGGCGATTCCTTGGCCGTTTCAAGTAAAACGTTGCACCTTTTCGGCATCAAAGCCTGCGACACCATGAAAAAGGCGCGCACCTGGCTCGATGAACACGCTGTCAGCTATGACTTTCACGATTACAAGACCGCCGGCATTGACCGTGAGCACCTGACCCAATGGTGCGACGAGCACGGCTGGCAAACCGTGTTGAACCGCGCCGGCACGACCTTTCGCAAACTCGACGACGAACGCAAAGCCGATCTCGACCAGTCGAAAGCCATCGAACTGATGCTCGCACAACCCTCGATGATCAAGCGCCCGGTGCTCGATCTCGGTGACCGAACCCTGATTGGCTTCAAGCCAGATATCTACGCGGCCGCTCTGAAGTAAGCAGCCCGTCACTCTTCGTAGAGGTATTCACATGTCCAATTCCCTGTTCAGCATCGCCTTTGGTGTCGGCACCCAGAACCGTCAAGGCGCATGGCTGGAAGTGTTCTACGCACAGCCACTGCTCAATCCTTCGGCCGAACTGGTCGCAGCGGTCGCGCCGATCCTCGGTTACAGCGAAGGCAACCAGGCCATCACCTTCACCACCGCCCAGGCTGCGCAACTGGCTGAAGCCGTGAAAGGCATCGACGCCGTGCAAGGCAAGCTGCTGACCCGCCTGGCTGAAAGCCACAAGCCGTTGGTCGCGACGCTGCTGGCCGAAGACGCGCAACTGACCTCCACGCCTGAGGCCTACCTCAAACTGCATCTGCTCTCGCACCGTCTGGTCAAGCCGCACGGCGTCAGCCTCGCCGGTATCTTCCCGCTGCTGCCAAACGTGGCATGGACCAGCCAGGGCGCGATCGACCTGAGCGAACTGGCGGAAATGCAACTCGAAGCGCGTCTGCGCGGCGAACTGCTGGAAGTCTTCTCGGTGGACAAGTTCCCGAAAATGACCGACTACGTAGTACCGGCCGGCGTGCGTATCGCTGATGCAGCACGTCTGCGTCTGGGCGCCTACGTCGGTGAAGGCACTACCGTCATGCACGAAGGTTTCATCAACTTCAACGCCGGCACCGAAGGCCCGGGCATGATCGAAGGCCGCGTTTCCGCTGGCGTATTCGTCGGCAAGGGTTCGGACCTGGGCGGCGGTTGCTCGACCATGGGCACCTTGTCGGGTGGCGGCAACATCGTGATCAAGGTCGGCGAAGGCTGCCTGATCGGCGCCAACGCCGGTATCGGTATTCCGCTGGGCGACCGCAACACTGTCGAATCGGGCCTGTACGTCACCGCCGGCACCAAGGTTGCGCTGCTGGACGAGCACAACAATCTGGTCAAGGTTGTGAAGGCGCGCGAGCTGGCTGGTCAGACTGACCTGCTGTTCCGTCGTAATTCGGAAACCGGTGCTGTGGAGTGCAAGACCCACAAATCGGCGATCGAACTGAACGAAGCGCTGCACGCTCACAACTAAGCAGCACCACCCAATACCTGTGGGAGCGAGCTTGCTCGCGAAAGCGGTCTGCGATTCGGCAACCATGTTGATTGACAGATCCCCTTCGCGAGCAAGCTCGCTCCCACAGGGTCAGGCGTATACCCTCCTGGGCCCGCTAACATGATGATCCCCTCCCCCTGGCGCGCCGATTTTCCGGCCATCGCTGCCCTGCAACGGCAAGACCAGACCTATCTGGACAATGCCGCCACGACGCAAAAACCCCAGGCCCTGCTCGACGCACTGACGCATTACTACGCCAACGGCGCGGCCAATGTGCACCGTGCGCAACACCTGCCGGGTGCCCATGCGACACAGGCGTTCGAAGACAGTCGACTGAAAGCCGCCCAATGGCTGAACGCCGGTGACAGCGGGCAAATCGTCTTCACACACGGTGCCACCAGTGCGCTGAATCTCCTCGCCTATGGCCTGGAACATCTTTTCAATCCGGGCGATGAGATTGTCATCAGCGCTCTCGAACATCACGCCAACCTGCTGCCGTGGCAGCAAATGGCGCAACGCCGCAACCTGAAACTGGTGATCCTGCCGCTGGATGCCGACGGCCTGATCGACCTCGCCGCTGCCGTGCATCTGATCGGCCCGCGCACGCGTTTGCTGGCAGTCAGTCAGCTGTCCAACGTCCTTGGTGCCTGGCAACCGCTGACCGCTTTGCTCGGCATGGCCAACGCGCAGAACGCCCTGACCGTGGTCGATGGCGCGCAAGGTGTGGTGCACGGTCGCCAAGACGTGCAGGCGCTGGGTTGCGACTTCTATGTGTTCTCCAGCCATAAGCTCTACGGTCCTGACGGCCTGGGCGTGCTGTTCGGGCGCAACGCTGCGCTGGCACAGTTGCAGCCATGGCAATTCGGCGGCGAGATGGTGCTGGATGCCAACTATCACGATTCGCGCTTCCGCCCCGCACCGCTGGGCTTCGAGGCGGGCACACCGCCGATCGCCAGTGTCATTGGCCTCGGTGCGACCCTCGATTATCTGGCCGGGCTGGATCAGCAAGCCGTGTCGGCACACGAAGCGGCGCTGCACGATTATCTGCTGCGCGGCCTCGCCGCACGCAATGGCGTTCGCCTGCTCGGCAAGCCGCAACTGGCGCTGGCCAGTTTCGTCGTCGAAGGCGTGCACAACGCCGATCTCGCGCACTTGCTGACCGAACAGGGCATCGCCGTGCGCGCCGGGCATCACTGCGCCATGCCATTGATGAAAGGCTTCGAACTGGCCGGCGCGATTCGCGTGTCGCTGGCGCTGTACAACGACTCGGAAGATCTGGAGCGCTTTTTCGAGGCACTGGATCAGGCGCTGGAGTTGTTGCGATGAGCTTGCCGGTTGAAGCGGCTGAAGCGCTGCAGACTTTTCAGAATGCGGCTGGCTGGGAACAGCGGGCGCGGCTGCTGATGCAGTCTGGTGATCGCTTACCGGTGTTGGATGACGCTGAAAAGTGCGAGGCCAACCGGGTGCATGGCTGTGAGAGTCAGGTGTGGCTGGTTGGCGAACTGCACGACGATCACTGGCAGTTCAGGGCGAGCAGCGATGCGCGGATGATTCGCGGACTGGTGGCGTTGTTGCTGCTACGGGTCAACGGGTTGTCGGCGGCTGAGTTGCAGCAGGTGGATCTGCCGCAGTGGTTCGCTCAGCTGGGGCTGTCGCGGCAGTTGTCGCCTTCGCGCAGTAATGGCTTGAATGCCGTGCTCCAGCGAATGAATGAGTTGGCTGGTTAATCGCTTTCGCGAGCAGGCTCGCTCCCACAGGGGAATGCATTTCAATGTGGGAGCGAGCCTGCTCGCGAAGAGGCCATCAGCCTCACCGATCAAACCTCAGGTTTAATGCGATCCGCCGGGCGCCGCACCCCCGCGACAATCTTGTCCACAGCCTTGGTCGCCGCGACCATGCCAAATGTCGCGGTAACCATCATCACCGCGCCAAACCCGCCGGCGCAGTCGAGCTTCACGCCATCGCCGACAAAGCTCTTCTGCAGACAAATGCTGCCGTCCGGTTTCGGGTAGCGCAGCTGTTCCGTGGAAAACACACACGGCACGCTGTAGTGGCGGGTCACGGTGCGGGAAAAGCCGTAGTCACGGCGCAAGGTCGAGCGCACTTTCGAGGCCAGCGGATCGTTGAAGGTGCGGTTGAGATCGCAGACCTGAATCAGCGTCGGGTCGATCTGCCCGCCAGCGCCGCCGGTGGTGATGATCTGGATCTTGCGGCGTTTGCACCAGGCGATCAGCGCCGCTTTGGCATTGACCGCATCGATGCAGTCGATCACGCAGTCAATGTTCGGCGTGATGTATTCGGCCATGGTGTCGCGGGTGACGAAATCGGCCACGGCGTGCACCGTGCAATCGGGATTGATCCCGCGCAGGCGCTCAGCCATCACCTCGACCTTGGGTTTGCCCACGGTGCTGTCCAAGGCGTGCAACTGGCGGTTGGCATTGCTGACGCAGACGTCGTCGAGGTCGAACAGCGAGATCTCGCCCACCCCGCAACGGGCCATGGCTTCCGCCGCCCAGGAACCGACGCCACCGACGCCGACGATCGCCACATGGGCAGCGCGCAAGCGTTCCAGGCCCTCGATGCCATACAAACGGGCGATGCCTGCAAACCGCGGATCTTCTGTACTCATGACCATTACCCCAAAAACCGGCGCGCATTATAGGGCCACGCAGCGACAAGTTTTAAGCTTCGCGATCAAGTGTAAGAACTTATGTGCTGGCCGGTTGCCCAAAGTCGGGCATTTCTGCGTCTGTTGTACGACTCATGGAC
Source organism: Pseudomonas koreensis (assembly GCF_024169245.1). NCBI lineage: Bacteria > Pseudomonadati > Pseudomonadota > Gammaproteobacteria > Pseudomonadales > Pseudomonadaceae > Pseudomonas > Pseudomonas koreensis. The sequence continues at coordinate 2,533,000 of NZ_JALJWP010000001.1, read as the reverse complement.
TGCCGGTGTAGGATTCGCGCCCTTTGGCGTTTGCCAACCGTTCCTCCGTTCCACAGCCTTTGGAACCCGAAATCGTTATGTCATCGCGTAAATTTGGACTCAACCTGGTGGTGGTGCTGGCCATCGCTGCCCTGTTCACCGGTTTCTGGGCGTTGGTCAATCGCCCGGTCACGGCGCCGAACTGGCCGCAGCAGATCTCCGGCTTCTCGTATTCGCCATTCCAGCAGGGGCAATACCCCCAAAGGGATCAGTACCCGTCGGACGACGAGATGCGCCGTGACCTGGAAATCATGAGCAAGCTGACCGACAACATCCGTATCTATTCGGTCGACGGTTCGCTGGGAGACATCCCGAAACTGGCTGAAGAATTCGGCCTGCGCGTCACCCTGGGTATCTGGATCAGTCCGGATCAGGAACGCAACGAACGAGAAATCGTCAAGGCCATCGAACTGGCCAACACCTCGCGCAGCGTCGTGCGTGTAGTGGTCGGCAACGAGGCGTTGTTTCGCGAAGAGATCACCCCTGAGGCCCTGATCGTTCTGCTGGATCGGGTGCGCGCTGCCGTCAAGGTGCCGGTGACCACCTCCGAGCAATGGCACATCTGGGAGAAATACCCGCAACTGGCCAAGCACGTTGATTTGATCGCCGCCCACGTCCTGCCCTACTGGGAATTCATTCCGGTGGACAAGGCCGGCCAGTTCGTCTTCGACCGCGCGCGCGATCTGAAGAAGCTGTTCCCGAAAAAACCGCTGCTGCTGTCCGAAGTCGGCTGGCCGAGCAACGGCCGCATGCGCGGTGGTGCCGATGCATCGCCGGCGGATCAGGCGATTTATCTGCGCACACTGGTCAACAAGCTCAATCGCCAAGGCTTCAACTACTTCGTCATCGAAGCCTTCGACCAGCCGTGGAAGGCCAGTGATGAAGGTTCGGTTGGCGCCTACTGGGGCGTGTTCAACGCCGCGCGCCAGCAGAAATTCAATTTCGAAGGCCCGGTGGTGGCGATTCCGCAATGGCGCGTGCTGGCGATCGGCTCGGTGGTGCTGGCGCTGCTGTCGCTGACCCTGCTGATGATCGACGGCTCGGCCCTGCGCCAGCGCGGTCGCACGTTCCTGACTTTTATCGCATTCCTGTGCGGTTCGGTGCTGGTGTACATCGGCTACGACTACAGCCAGCAATACAGCACGTGGTTCAGCCTCACCGTCGGATTCCTTTTGGCGCTCGGTGCGCTAGGAGTATTCATCGTCCTGCTCACCGAGGCCCATGAACTGGCCGAGGCGGTGTGGATTCACAAGCGCCGGCGCGAATTCCTGCCAGTGCTTGGCGATTCCGACTATCGGCCGAAAGTGTCGATCCATGTGCCCTGCTACAACGAGCCACCGGAGATGGTCAAACAGACCCTCGACGCCTTGGCCAACCTCGATTACCCGGACTTCGAAGTCCTGATCATCGACAACAACACCAAGGACCCGGCGGTGTGGGAACCGGTGCGCGATTACTGCGCCACCCTCGGCCCGCGCTTCAAGTTCTTCCATGTATCGCCGCTGGCCGGTTTCAAGGGCGGCGCGCTGAATTATCTGATCCCGCACACCGCCAAGGATGCCGAAGTGATTGCGGTGATCGATTCCGATTACTGCGTGCACCCGAACTGGCTCAAGCACATGGTGCCGCACTTCGCCGACCCGAAAATCGCCGTGGTGCAGTCGCCGCAGGATTATCGCGACCAGAACGAAAGCACCTTCAAGAAGCTCTGCTACGCCGAATACAAAGGCTTTTTCCACATCGGCATGGTCACCCGCAACGACCGTGACGCGATCATTCAGCACGGCACCATGACCATGACCCGCCGCTCGGTGCTGGAAGAGTTGGGCTGGGCTGACTGGTGCATCTGTGAAGACGCCGAACTGGGCCTGCGCGTGTTCGAGAAAGGCCTGTCGGCGGCGTATTATCACGACAGCTACGGCAAGGGCCTGATGCCGGATACCTTCATCGACTTCAAGAAACAGCGCTTCCGCTGGGCCTACGGCGCAATCCAGATCATCAAGCGTCATACCCGCAGCCTGCTGCGCGGCAAGGACACCGAGCTGACCCGTGGCCAGCGTTATCACTTCCTCGCCGGGTGGCTGCCGTGGGTTGCCGATGGCATGAACATTTTCTTCACCGTCGGCGCGCTGTTGTGGTCGGCGGCGATGATCATCGTGCCGCAACGGGTCGATCCGCCGTTGCTGATTTTTGCGATCCCGCCGCTGGCGCTGTTCGTGTTCAAGGTCGGCAAGATCATCTTCCTTTACCGCCGCGCGGTGGGGGTGAATCTGAAGGATGCGTTCTGCGCGGCACTGGCCGGTCTGGCGTTGTCACACACCATCGCCAAAGCGGTGCTGTACGGTTTCTTCACCAGCAGCATTCCGTTTTTCCGCACGCCGAAAAACGCCGACAACCACGGTTTCTGGGTGGCGATCAGCGAGGCGCGCGAGGAGCTGTTCATCATGCTGTTGCTGTGGGGCGCAGCGCTGGGGATCTTCCTGGTCAACGGCATGCCGAGCAATGACATGCGCTTCTGGGTGACCATGCTGCTGGTGCAGTCGCTGCCGTATCTGGCGGCGCTGATCATGGCGTTCCTGTCGTCGCTGCCCAAACCTGTGGCCAAGGCTGAGCCGGCCGCCGCTTGATCGGTTACTGCTTAACGTCAAACGGCGGCCTTCGGGTCGCCGTTTTGCATTAGAATGGTCGCCTTTTTCAATGCCAACACATCCCGTAGGAGCTGCCGAAGGCTGCGATCTTTTGATTTTGCTGTTGATTTCAAAAACAAGATCAAAAGATCGCAGCCTTCGGCAGCTCCTACAGGTTTACCGTGCGCACCCCGGAGTTATTACATGACGGCCCACGCCGACCTATCGCCGACCCTTCAACTGGCCATCGACCTGATCCGCCGTCCTTCCGTGACTCCGGTCGACGCCGACTGCCAGAAGCAGATGATGCAGCGCCTGGGCGATGCCGGTTTCACCCTGGAGCCGATGCGCATCGAAGATGTGGATAACTTCTGGGCCACCCACGGCAACCACGACGGTCCGGTGCTGTGCTTCGCCGGTCACACAGACGTGGTGCCGACCGGTCCGGTCACCGAGTGGCAGATCGATCCGTTCAACGCCGTGATCGATGAACACGGCATGCTCTGCGGCCGGGGCGCGGCGGACATGAAAGGCAGCCTGGCATCAATGACCGTCGCCGCCGAGCGTTTCGTCGCCGATTACCCGAATCACAAAGGCAAAGTCGCCTTCCTGATCACCAGCGACGAAGAAGGCCCGGCGCATCACGGCACCAAAGCTGTGGTCGAGCGTCTGGTCGCGCGCAACGAGCGTCTGGACTGGTGCATCGTTGGCGAGCCGTCGAGTACCACGCTGGTCGGCGATGTGGTGAAAAACGGCCGCCGCGGATCCCTCGGCGCCAAGCTCACGGTCAAAGGCGTGCAGGGTCACGTGGCCTATCCGCATCTGGCGAAGAACCCGATTCACCTCGCCGCTCCCGCGCTGGCCGAACTGGCCGCCGAGCACTGGGACAATGGTAACGACTTCTTCCCACCGACCAGTTTCCAGGTGTCCAACCTCAATTCCGGTACCGGCGCGACCAACGTGATCCCGGGCGATCTGGTGGCGGTGTTCAACTTCCGTTTTTCCACCGAATCGACCGTCGAAGGCCTGCAGAAGCGCGTTGCCGATATCCTCGACAAGCATGGTCTGAACTGGCACATCGACTGGGCGCTGTCCGGCCTGCCTTTCCTCACCGAACCGGGCGCGCTGCTCGATGCGGTGTCGTCGAGCATCAGGGACATCACCGGTCGCGAAACCAAGGCGTCGACCAGCGGCGGCACCTCCGATGGCCGTTTCATCGCGACCATGGGCACGCAAGTGGTTGAACTGGGCCCGGTCAACGCGACCATTCACCAGGTCAACGAGCGCGTGCTGGCAGCCGATCTCGACGTGCTGACCGAGATCTACTACCAGACCCTGATCAAGTTGCTCGCCTGATGCTCGCGTGCCCGATCTGCAGTGAACCGCTCAACGCGGTGGACAACGGCGTGGTCTGCCCTGCCGGGCATCGTTTCGACCGTGCGCGTCAGGGTTATCTGAACCTGCTGCCAGTGCAACACAAGAACAGCCGTGACCCGGGCGACAATCAGGCAATGGTCGAAGCGCGGCGTGACTTCCTCAATGCCGGACATTACGCGCCAGTGGCCAAACGACTCGCCGAACTGGCAGCCAGTTTTGCCCCGGAGCGCTGGGTCGACATCGGTTGTGGCGAGGGTTATTACACCGCGCAAATCGCCGAGGCTTTGCCGAACGCCGATGGCTATGCGCTGGATATTTCCCGCGAAGCCGTCAAACGCGCCTGCAAGCGCAATCCGGCAATTACCTGGTTGATTGCCAGCATGGCGCGGGTGCCGTTGGCGTCAGGCAGTTGCCAGTTTCTCGCCAGCGTCTTCAGTCCGTTGGACTGGGGGGAAGCCAAGCGTCTGCTCAGCGTCGGCGGCGGCTTGATGAAAGTCGGCCCGACCCGTGGCCATCTGATGGAATTGCGCGAGCGTCTGTACGACGAAGTGCGCGAGTACACAGACGACAAGCATCTGGCGCTGGCGCCCGAAGGCATGGCGCTGGCACATAGCGAGACGCTGGAATTCAAGCTGACCCTGGACAAGCCCGAGGATCGCGCCAACCTGTTGGCGATGACACCCCACGGCTGGCGTGCCAGTGCCGAGCGACGCGCGGCGGTGATCGAACAGGCCGAGCCGTTCGAGACCAGCGTGTCGATGCGCTACGATTATTTCGTTCTTCAATAACTTTTGGTCTCGGGCACAGGCCCGGGGCCGGCTAAATCCGCGAATGGATTTTTCAGACCCGCAGTGAGGACATCCATGCGCCAACCGGACATCGAGATTTACCTGAAAGACGCTGACGTCGACCACAAGGCCATTTCCGCCTGGCTCGGCGCAGCGCTGGGCCCGTGCAGCGACTGGGTGCAGAAAGGCCAGACGTACAAGTGCAAGGCCGGCAACGTGCCGGTGACCTGGCTGCCGAAAGCCGTGGGCAAGTGGAACAGTCTGTACCTGGAAAGCGACCAGACCCCGTGGGACGACGACATCGCCTGCGCCCGCGCTGCATTCGCTGCGCTGAACGTTGAAGTGCGTTGTGCACCGGGAACGTGGGTTGAAGAAGAAGGTGAAGAAACCGCTGATCGCTGGATTCGCATCAGCGAAGACGGGGAAGAAGAGATCACCTGGAAGACCGCGTAACCAGGGCAACGTAGAGCCCACGTGGGAGCGAGCCTGCTCGCGAATGCGCAGTGTCAGTCGATATGAATGGTGACTGATACACCGCATTCGCGAGCAGGCTCGCTCCCACAGTGGTTTTTAGCGCTCTGCAGATTTGTGTTACAGACCTACAACATCCTCAGCCTGCAAGCCCTTCTCACCGGTGATCACCGCGTACTCAACCTGCTGACCTTCGGTCAGCGAGCGGTGCCCGTCGCCGCGAATCGCGCGGTAGTGCACGAACACGTCCACCCCGTCTTCGCGCTGGATAAAGCCGTAGCCTTTGGCGTCGTTGAACCACTTCACGTTGCCGGTTTCGCGTGTTGCCATCTGTTCATACTCCTTTTTTATTATTGAACGGGCTTTTCGCAGGAAAGCCTTCGAGGAACGTCAGCCTGCGTCCGACGTCCATGACAGGGCACCGGCAACAGACCGCCGAGTATATGACAGGTGCAGAAACTCTCAACAGGAGATTACTTCGGCGCTTTTTGCCGATTTTCCCTTAATACTGCACACTATCTGGCCCCGAGCGCCTGCTCGGTTCTATCCACTCACGCAGAAGCCGTATGACCCGTTCCCCGTTCCGCCGTCTTGTGTTTGGCACCCTGCGCCGCCTGTTGTATCTCTGGGTTCGCTCCGAGACCATCAATCAGTCGTCGTTCACCCTCAACCTCGACCGCAGTCGTCCGGTGTTCTACGTCCTGCAAAACCCCTCGCTGACCGATCTGGCAGTGGTCGACACCGAGTGCACCAAGGCCGGCCTGCCGCGTCCGGTGCTGTCGGTATCGGTGGGTTCGCTGATCGAGCCGGCGGCGTTTTTCTACCTGACGCCGGACCCGGACTGGCTCGGCCGCCAGGACAAACGCGGCGCGCCGCCGACCCTGACCCGTCTGGTCAGCGCGCTGACGCAGAACGCTGCCGAGGACGCGCAGATCATTCCCGTCAGCGTGTTCTGGGGTCAGTCGCCAGACAGCGAAAACAGCCCGTGGAAACTGTTGTTCGCCGACAGCTGGGCAGTCACTGGGCGCCTGCGCCGGCTGCTGAGCATCATCGTCCTCGGCCGCAAGACTCGCGTGCAGTTTTCCGCGCCGATCCACCTGCGTGAGCTGATCGATCACAACAAGGGCCACGAGCGCACCGTGCGCATGGCCCAGCGCATCCTGCGCGTGCACTTCCGCAATCTCAAAGCTGCGGTGATCGGCCCGGACATTTCCCACCGGCGCAATCTGGTCAAAGGCCTGCTCAACCAGCCGCTGGTCAAACAGGCGATTCTCGATGAAGCCGAGCGCGAAAATATCTCCGCGGAAAAAGCCAAGGCCCAGGCCCTGCGCTACGGCAACGAAATCGCCTCGGACTACACCTACACCGCGATCCGCTTTCTTGAAGTGGTGCTGAGCTGGTTCTGGAACAAGATCTACGACGGCATCAAGGTCAACCACATCGAGGGCGTGCAGAACGTCGCGCAAGGTCACGAAGTGATCTACGTGCCGTGCCACCGCAGCCACATCGACTACCTGCTGCTCTCGTATCTGCTGTTCCGCAACGGCCTGACCCCGCCGCACATTGCCGCCGGCATCAACCTGAACATGCCGGTTATCGGCAGCCTGCTGCGCCGTGGCGGCGCGTTTTTCATGCGCCGCACGTTCAAGGGCAATCCGTTGTACACCTCGGTGTTCAACGAATACCTGCACACCCTGTTCACCAAAGGTTTCCCGGTGGAGTATTTCGTCGAGGGCGGGCGCTCGCGCACCGGGCGCATGCTGCAACCGAAAACCGGCATGCTCGCGATTACTCTGCGCAGTTTCCTGCGTTCGTCGCGGATGCCGATCGTGTTCGTGCCGGTGTACATCGGATACGAGCGCGTGCTCGAAGGCCGCACCTACCTCGGCGAACTGCGCGGGGCGAGCAAGAAGAAAGAATCGATCTTCGACATTTTCAAAGTCATCGGTGCGCTGAAGCAGCGCTTCGGCCAAGTCGCGGTGAACTTCGGTGAGCCGATCAAACTGGCGGAATTCCTTGACGCCGAGCAACCGGACTGGCGCCAGCAGGAACTCGGCCCGCAGTTCAAACCGGCGTGGCTCAACGAAACCACCAACCGCCTCGGCGAGAAAGTCGCCCGACACCTGAACGAAGCGGCGGCGATCAACCCGGTCAATCTGGTGGCCCTTGCCTTGCTGTCGACTACGCGTCTGGCCCTGGACGATCGCGCCATGGCGCGGGTGCTGGATCTGTATCTGGCACTGCTGCGTAAAGTCCCGTATTCGCCGCACACTACCTTGCCGGAAGGCGATGGCCGGGCGCTGATCGAGCATGTGAAAGACATGGATCTGCTCGCCGAGCAGAACGATGCGCTGGGCAAGATTCTGTATCTGGACGAGCAGAACGCGGTCCTGATGACTTACTACCGCAACAACGTCCTGCACATCTTCGCCCTGCCCTCGTTGCTGGCGAGTTTCTTCCAGAGCACCTCGCGCATGAGCCGCGAGCAGATCCTGCGCTACACCCGCGCGCTGTATCCGTACCTGCAATCGGAGCTGTTCATCCGCTGGAGTCTGGACGAGCTCGACGCGGTGATCGATCAGTGGCTGGAAGCGTTCGTCGAGCAGGGCCTGCTGCGTTTCGAGAAGGACGTGTACATGCGTCCGGCACCGAGTTCGCGGCATTTCGTGCTGCTGACGCTGCTGTCGAAAAGCATCGCGCAGACCTTGCAGCGTTTCTACATGACCGTGTCTTTGCTGCTCAACAGCGGCCAGAACAGCATCAGCGCCGAAGAGCTGGAAGACCTCTGCACAGTGATGGCCCAGCGCCTTTCGATCCTGCACGGCCTCAATGCGCCGGAATTCTTCGACAAGAGCCTGTTCCGCCATTTCATCCAGACCCTGCTCGACCTCGACGTGTTGCGCCGCGACGAAGCCGGCAAGCTCAGCTACCACGAACTGCTCGGCGAGCTGGCCGAAGGCGCGGCCAAGCGCGTGTTGCCGGCGGAGATCCGCCTGTCGATCCGTCAGGTCGCGCTGCACCGCAGTGAAGATGCGGCTGATCAGGTTACCGCGTTGCCGGAAGCATGACGCAAATCCCTGTAGGAGTGAGCCTGCTCGCGATAGCGGTTTTTCAGTCAACATCACTGTCGTCTGACACACCGCTATCGCGAGCAGGCTCACTCCTACAATTGAATGGAGTACTACATGAAAAAACTGTTGACCCTCGCCGCCGCCACGCTGCTCAGCGCCTGCCAATCAATCACCCCCGCCGGCAAGGCCAGCCTCGACGGCGAAGTCATCTACCTGCAACGCATCGCCCTGCCCCCGAGCGCGACCCTGAGCGTGAGTCTGCAGGACGTGTCGCTGGCCGATGCGCCAGCCGTGGTCCTCGCCCAACAGAAAGGCCCGATCAAAGGCCAGGTGCCGCTGCCGTTTCATTTGAGCTACGATCCGGCGCAGGTCAAAACCGGCCACCGTTACTCGGTCAGCGCACGCATTGAAGTCAACGGCGAGCTGATGTTCATCACCACTCAAAACCACGCCGTGCAACTCGACGGCAACGACCCGCAGCCGCTGAAAATCCGCGTCGACGCCGTTCGTTAATCCATTTTTCGCCACAAGGAAGCCGCCATGCGCCGCCCTACCCTTCGCTTCGCCGCCGTCTGCGCCGGCCTGCTGATCACCACCAACGCCCTGGCCCTGTCGCTCAATGACCTGTCGCAGCAAGACGCCACCGGCGGCCTCAAGGACGCCCTGACCCAAGGCGCGCAGATCGCCGTGAAACAGCTTGGTACCCCGGGCGGCTTCAGCAACAACCCCGAAGTGAAAATCGAGCTGCCGGGCAAACTCGGCAAAGCTGCGAGCAAAATGAAAGCCTTCGGCATGGGTGCCCAGGTCGAAGAACTGGAAACCGCGATGAACAAAGCCGCCGAATCCGCCGTGACCCAGGCCCAGCCGATCCTCGTCGACGCGGTGAAGAAAATGAGCGTGGCCGACGCCAAAGGCATCCTCAGCGGCGGCAACGATTCGGCGACTCAATACCTGAACAAATCCAGCCGCGAACAGATCCGCGCGAAATTCCTGCCCATCGTCAAGCAAGCTACCGACAAGGTCGGCGTTGCGCAGAAGTACAATTCCTTTGCCGGCCAGGCTGCAGCCTTCGGCGTGGTCGATGCTAAGAGCGCCAATGTTGAAAGCTACGTCACTGAACAGGCACTTAATGGTTTGTTCGAGATGATCGGCAAGCAGGAAGAAACCATTCGTCAGAACCCGGCCGCTGCGGCGACGAGTCTGGCGAAGAAGGTGTTTGGTACGTTGTAAACGGTCATCACGCGGGGCGAAGTGATTCGACCCCGTGTGTTTTTTCTTCTACGGGCCCGCACAAAAAATACACCGCCTCCCGGCCCATCTTTCTTCTGGCGAATATTTGCAACTGCTTCAACCCTTCCAATATCGATTTCGCCTCACTGCCCGTGCAGGAAAAATTTTCCGCGACGTTGCTCGCCGTAAATTCCTTCGCTTCCCCGCTTTTAGCCACCTGATATAGGGCGCGCTGCTGTTGCGTCAGTTGCTCAAATACGCCCGAGCTGATCAGCCAACGGTCAAAATCCTCGGTGTCTGCCACGCTCTTGCGGTAAATATCGGTAAAGCCGACCACGGCTCGCAGAATGACAGAACACTGGAACTCGATGAAATAGGTCAGATCCAGCTCATCCGCCTCGGTGTGCAGATAGGAGCGCCCGTATTTCACCGGTGCATTGCGTAGCAACAGGCTGATCGTAATGTAGCGAAAGCCCGCGAACTCATGCTTGAACATGAACCAGTAAAACAAGGCTCTCGCAACCCGCCCGTTACCGTCGCGAAAGGGATGTTCGTAACCCATGGCGAAATGCAGCGTGATGGCCTTGATCAGTGGATGCAGATAGTTTTTTTCCAGGATCGAGGCATCGGGCTGGTTGATCCAGCCGGACAGCCTCGCCAACCGCGTAACCAGACCCGCCGCAGGAGGCGGTCGGTGCACGGTGTTGCCCGAACCATCCTGAACAACCACCTCATCATTGGTTCTGAACAATCCAGGGGAATACTGCTCGTCATCAATCCCCTCCACACCCACTCGATGGATCTCTGCAATCAGCTCAATGCTCAGAGGTTCATAACGCTTTTCCCAAGCGAAATTCATCATTTGATAATTACCCATGACCATGCGCTCATCCGGCGTCCGCGGCTGGCGCTGATGCTTGAGCATGTCCTTGGCAACACGAGTCGTAGTCGCAGCGCCCTCCAACTGGCTACTTGCGATGGCTTCGTCTTCGATCAGGTCATTGAGCAGACAAGAGAAATGCACACGTTCGCCGATCTGACTGGTCATGTAATCCAGCGCGGCCGTACTGGCGTGACGATCCACCACAGCCAAGGTTTTCTGCGCCAACGGCGTTGGCACATATTTGCCCCACTGCACCGGCTCGCCCAACGGCAACAAACGGATGTACTGGGCTGCCCGCGCCTTCTTCACCAACGCCCAACAAAGGTTGGCGTCCAATCCCGCAGGCCAGCGATAGCGCAACGCCTCGAATGGCAGATAGCGCCCCTGATCATCGAGCGGCTTGAGCAGCGCCAGATAATCCGCAAGTCGTTGCTTGTGGGGCGAGCGGGCCAACAGGTCGAAAACAGGATCCGTTCTGCCGCTTAATGTCGGTGGCTTCTTCATGGGACAGCCTCAAGGACTCGGAAAAACAGAACCCGGAGTACAGCATTCGACGGGCAGCGCCTCAAGATCGGAGGTTTCTGAAAAAGCTGTAGGAAGGCAGCGTGAATTGGCGAGTTGAAATGAATTGGCTGTCAGACCGCTTTCGCGAGCAGGCTCGCTCCCACAGGAGATCGAGTACATCTGATGGCGAATGGTTGGCCGACACGGCGTCATCGCGAGCAGGCTCACTCCTACAATTGGAATCGTCGCATCCGGGACAATCAGGTCGGCTGTCAGGCCGCCTTCGCGAGCAGGCTCTCTCCCACAGAAAAGCAAGCAGCGCAGCTGCCCGCGGCGAAGCCGCCCCACTCGACAATGAGCGCAAGCTCGAGTGCTCTTGATCTTGATCCACCGGCGACGTCGGAAGGCTGAGTGGAGGGATCGATCCGGGCGTGGGAGCGCAGCGACCGTTCGACGAAGTCGAACACAGCGGAAGGAGGTGCAGCGAAGCAAACCGGAGCCGCTGCGCCCGGATCGATCCCGCAGCGAAGGAACCCGAGCCTGCGAGGGCCGAACGCAGGAGCAAGCCTTTTCGGTTACCTTTTTGGCGTTTGAAAAAGGTGACCCGCCGTAAGGGCGGAACCGTAATCAGCAACACCCGCAGAAACGGATATACACCCAAAACACCCAAAGCATGGTCGGCCCGAAGGCCGCCACGACACCAAAAATCAAGCGTCCTTACGCACCCGAAACCAGGCCGCATACAACGCCGGCAAAAACAACAGCGTCAGCGCAGTCGCAACAATCAACCCACCCATGATCGCCACCGCCATCGGCCCGAAAAACACACTGCGCGACAGCGGAATCATCGCCAGTACCGCCGCCAGCGCCGTCAACACAATCGGCCGAAAGCGCCGCACCGTCGCCTCGATAATCGCCTGCCAAGGCCTGAGCCCCGCAGCAATATCCTGCTCGATCTGATCAACCAGAATCACCGAGTTGCGCATGATCATCCCGGACAATGCGATCGTCCCCAGCATCGCCACAAACCCGAACGGCTGCCGGAACACCATCAGAAACAACGTCACCCCGATCAAGCCCAACGGCGCGGTGAGGAACACCATCGCCGTGCGCGAGAAACTGCGCAGTTGCACCATCAGCAAGGTCAGTACCACGACAATGAACATCGGCACCCCGGCATTCACCGACTTCTGCCCGCGCTCGGAATCCTCCACCGTGCCGCCGACATCCAGCAGATAACCATCCGGCAATTCGGCACGAATCGGGTCAAGCGTCGGCATGATCTGCTTGACCAGCGTCGCCGGTTGCTCCTTGCCGTAAATGTCGGCGCGCACCGTCACGTTCGGCAGGCGGTTGCGGTGCCAGATGATGCCTTCCTCGAAGCCGTATTCCAGCGTGGCAATCTGCGACAACACTACACTGCGACCGTTATCCGTCGGCACCGCGAGGCTCGGCAATAACGACAACTCAGTGCGCTCATGCACCGTGCCGCGCAGCAGAATCTCGATCAATTCGTTGTCTTCGCGATACTGGCTGACCGTCGAACCGACCAGCGAACTCTGGAGGAATTTCGCCAGATTGGCCGTACTCACGCCAAGTGCGCGGGCGCGGTCCTGGTCGATGTTCAGATACACAACCTTGCTCGGTTCTTCCCAGTCCAGATGCACATTGACCACATGCGGATTCTCGCGAACCTTGGCCGCCACTTTGCGCGCCAACGCACGGACTTCTTCGATGTGTTCACCGGTAACGCGGAACTGCACCGGATAGCCAACCGGCGGGCCGTTTTCCAAACGGGTGACCCGCGAACGCAGCCCCGGGAACTGTTCGTTGAGGGTTTCGATCAACCAGCTGCGCAGCGCTTCACGCTCTTCGATGGTTTTCGCCAACACCACAAACTGGGCAAAACTCGCCGCCGGCAGTTGCTGATCCAGCGGCAAGTAGAAACGCGGCGAGCCGGTGCCGACATAGGCGACGTAATTGTCGATGCCGGCGTGCTCCTTGAGCAGCGCCTCGAGACGTTTGACTTCGCTGGTGGTATTCGCCAGCGAAACGCCTTCGGCCAGTTTCAGATCAACCATCAACTCCAGCCGGTTCGAAGCCGGGAAGAACTGCTGCGGGACGAAACGGAACAGCATCACCGAAGCGATGAACAGGCCGACGGTCAGTACGATCACCGTCTTGCGATGCGCCACGCACCACTCCACCAGACGCCGCACGCGCTGATAAAACGGCGTGGCGTACGGATCCGGCTGACCATCGCCAGTGCCGTGTTTTGCCGCGTGAATTTTCGCCAGATCCGGCAGGAGCTTTTCCCCCAGGTACGGCACGAACATCACCGCCGCCACCCATGAAGCGAGCAAGGCAATGGTCACCACCTGGAAAATCGAACGGGTGTATTCGCCGGTGCCGGACTGCGCGGTGGCAATCGGCAGGAAGCCGGCGGCGGTGATCAACGTGCCGGTGAGCATCGGAAACGCCGTACTGGTCCAGGCATAACTCGCCGCGCGAATGCGATCGAAGCCCTGCTCCATTTTGATCGCCATCATTTCCACGGCGATGATCGCGTCGTCCACCAGCAGCCCCAGCGCCAGCACCAGCGCGCCGAGAGATATCTTGTGCAAGCCGATGCCGAGGTAATACATGCAGGCGAAGGTCATCGCCAGCACCAGCGGAATGGTCAGCGCGACGACCATGCCAGTGCGCACGCCGAGAGAGAAGAAGCTCACCAGCAATACAATCGCCAGCGCCTCGACCAACACCTGAACGAACTCGCCGACCCCGGTTTTCACTGCGGCCGGCTGATCGGAGACCTTGCGCAGTTGCATGCCGGCCGGGAGGTTTTTCTGGATCCGCGAAAATTCGCCTTCCAGCGCTTTGCCCAGCACCAGAATGTCGCCGCCGTCCTTCATCGCCACGGCCAGACCAATCGCATCGTCACCCATGAAACGCATGCGTGGCGCCGGTGGATCGCTGAAACCGCGACGCACATCGGCGATATCGGAGATGCGGAACGTACGATCGGCGACGCGGATCGGAAAGTTCTTTATCTCATCGACTGTCTGAAAATTCCCTGAAACGCGTAGCTGCAAGCGCTCGCTGCCGGTCTCGAAGAACCCCGCCGTGGACACCGCGTTCTGTTCCTCCAGCGCCTGCTGCACCGCCTCTAGCGGCAGGCCCAGCGTGGCGAGTTTGACGTTGGACAGCTCGACCCAGATCTTCTCGTCCTGCAGGCCGAGCAGTTCGACCTTGCCGACGTCCTTGACCCGTTGCAGCTGGATCTGGATGCGGTCGGCGTAATCCTTGAGCACGGCGTAATCGAAGCCGTCGCCGGTCAGCGCGTAGATATTGCCGAAGGTAGTGCCGAACTCATCGTTGAAGAACGGCCCTTGAATTCCCGGCGGCAGGGTCTGGCGGATATCACCGACCTTCTTGCGCAACTGGTACCAGAGGTCGGGGATGTCTTTGGAGTGCATCGAGTCGCGGGCAATGAACGTGACCTGGGATTCGCCGGGGCGGGAGAACGACATGATGCGTTCGTACTCACCGGTTTCCATCAGCTTCTTTTCGATGCGTTCGGTGACCTGGCGCGAGACTTCCTGCGCGGTCGCACCGGGCCAGCGGGTCTGGATGACCATCGCCTTGAAGGTGAACGGCGGGTCTTCGCTCTGGCCAAGTTTGGTGTAGGACAACGCGCCGACAACGGCGAGCAAAAGCATCAGGAACAGTACGATCTGGCGATTACGCAACGCCCATTCGGAGAGGTTGAAGCGCATCGGGGCTTACTCCTTGTTCGCCAGATTGACCACACGGTTGGCGCGATCCACCGGCCGCACCTGCTGGCCGTCGAGCAACACGTGAACGCCGGCAGCCACCACCCAGTCGCCGGCGCTCAGGCCTTCGAGCACTACCACGCTTTTCTCGCCGAACGGGCCGACCCGCACCGGGGTTTTCTTCAACGAGTTGTTGCCGTTGACTACCCATACGTAGGTGGCGCCGTTTTCAGCGGTCAGCGCGGAAAGCGGAATGGACAGCGAAACACTGTCGGCCGCTTGCACGAACACCCGGGCGCTCTGCCCCAGCTCGGCCGGGACTTTGCCGCTGGTGAACGAGATGCGCGCGGCGAAAGTGCGCGAGCGCGGATCGGCGGCTGGCGACAGCTCGCGGATCTGCCCAGCGAAGCGTTGATTCTGCTGCGCCCACAACTCTACGGAGACCGGCTGACCGACCTTGAAGCGGCCGAAGCTTTGCTCCGGCAGGCTGATCAGGACTTCGCGCTCGCCGTCGGTAGCGAGAGTGAACACGGTTTGCCCGGCGGCGACCACCTGGCCGACTTCCACCGAACGCTTGGCCACCACGCCATCCTGTGGCGCACGCAGCACCGCGTAACTGGCTTGGTTGGTCGAAACGTTGAATTCAGCTTTGATTTGTTTAAGGCGGGCTTCGCCGGAGCGGTATAGATTTTCCGCGTTGTCGTAGGCCGAGCGGCTGACCATCTGCCGCTCCATCAGGGTTTTGTAGCGATCGCGCTCGGCGCGCACCAGGTTCAGATTGGCCTCGGCGGCGGCGACCTGAGCGCGGGTGGCCTCCAGTTGCAGGCGCACATCTTGCGGATCGAGTTCGGCCAAGGGCTGATCGGCTTTGACGCGCTGGCCTTCGTCGACCAGTCGTCGGCTGACTTTGCCCCCGATGCGAAACGCCAGATCAGGCTCATAACGCGCGCGAACCTCGCCCGGATAGCTTTCCATCGCCTGCGCCGAAGGCTCGGGTTGCACCACCATGGCCGGTCGCACGGTGACTTTGGTCACCTCTTCCTGACCACATGCCGATAACAGGAACGCCAGACTGGCTGGCAATGCAAAGGACAACGCATGGCGGAACATGGTGACGGACCTTTCGCGAATGAGGCTTGGAATATTTATACTGGCGGGTATGGTATTAATAGCAAACTCACCAGTCCAGTATTAAAAGCGAAGAATGTCGAACAATCTTTCAGCTCCAAACGGCCCGGGCCGACCCAAGGATCTGGCCAAGCGCCAGGCGATCCTCGACGCGGCGAAAACCCTGTTTCTCTGTCATGGCTACGCCAACACCAGCATGGACGCGGTGGCCAGCGAGGCCGGCGTGTCAAAGCTGACGGTCTACAGCCATTTCAACGACAAGGAGACGCTGTTTTCCGCCGCCGTCGTCGCGAAATGCGAGGAGCAACTGCCGCCGCTGTTCTTCGAATTGCCGGAAAATATCCCGGTGGAAAACGTCTTGCTGAACATTGCCCGGGGCTTCCATCAACTGATCAACAGCGACGAATCAGTGAACCTGCACCGCCTGATCATGGCGCTGGGCAGTCAGGACCCGAAGCTGTCGCTGATCTTCTTCGAGGCCGGCCCGGAGCGGGTGGTCAATGGAATGGAAGGTTTGCTGGCGAAGATCCATGCGACCGGCGCGCTGAGCATCGACCAGCCACGCAATGCCGCCGAGCACTTCTTCTGCCTGATCAAAGGCGCGGGGAATTTTCGTTTGCTGTATGGCTGTGGCGAGCCGCTGACGGGTGAGGCGGCGGAACGGCATGTGCGGGAGGTGGTGGGGTTGTTTATGCGGGCGTACAAACCCTGACAGTTTTGCGGTGCTTGTGCAGACCGCTTCGCGAGCAGGCTCGCTCCCACATCGGAATGCATTTCAACTGTGGGAGCGAGCCTGCTCGCGAATGAGGCGACTCGGTTTCAGGGCTTCAGCGCTTTCTTCGGATAAATGTCATACCGGCTCGATTTGCCATCCAGCGCATGGCTCGGTTTCGGCCCTTCGATGCACGGTGCCTTGCGCGGGCGCTTAACGACGACCCGGTGCGTGGCCAGGGCCAGCGCCGCTTCGAGCAAGGCCGGTGCATCCGGGTCATCGCCTACCAGCGGTCGGAACAGGCGCATCTCTTTCTTCACCAATGCGGTTTTCTCACGATGCGGAAACATCGGATCGAGATAGATCACCTGCGGCGGCTCCCCTTCCCAGCTGCGCATCACTTCGATGGAGTTGCCCTTGAGCAATTTCATCCGCGCCACGATCGGCGCCACGTCGAAATCTTCCGCCGCCCGCGCCAAGCCGTCCTCGAGCAGTGCGCCGATCAGCGGCTGACGCTCGATCAGGCTCATTTCACAACCGAGACTGGCCAGTACAAATGCATCCTTGCCCAACCCCGCCGTAGCGTCGAGCACGCGCGGGCGCACGCCTTGGGCGATGCCGACAGCTTTGGCAATCATCTGCCCGCTGCCGCCGCCATACAAACGACGATGCGCCGCACCGCCCTCGACAAAGTCGACCCGCACCGGCCCCGGGGCGTCCGGGCCGAGCTGCTGCAACTGCAAACCCTGCTCGCCGACCTGCAAGGCGAACTCACCGTCGGCCTCGCCGAGCGGCAGGCCGAGACGTTCGGCCCAGTGTTCGGCTTGCGTTTGAAACGCTGGGGCGAGGGCCTGGACATGGATGCGGCAGGCCGCGGGTGACTCGATCATGAAAAAACGCTCAAAAAAGTTAAGGATCGACAAAAACCGCCGATAAACCATTCAACGCGCATTTTGCCAGAGCTGAGCGTCAACCGAAAAAAATGTCAGGCATTCTTCCCACATCGATTGGCTACGTTTCGCCCCATGGCGACTTCAGCCGTCATAACACTCAAGCACTGAGCGGCGTCAGTCACCTGTGGCAGGATTTCTTTGCCCAGGCCCTGGCCGAACAGACGAGTGAAGTGGTGCCTGCCTGTGGCACGTTTCCACCGGTAGACCTGAACAGCCCGGAAGAACCGACCGTTGGCAGCGAACTGCACGCGCACATCGTCAGCCAGCGCGAGTGCGATGTGGTGGAAACCGAAGTTCGTCCGCCAGAGCCGCTGTTCCTGCCGATCGCCGAATTTGAAATGGAGCTGCTGGACAAGCCGTTCCCGCCGTTCCCGCCTGAAGAAATCAAAGCCCAGCAAGAGCAACAGGACTTCGACAGCAGTTGGGTGCGCCCGATCGTGATCAACAATGGCCAGCCGCTGCCTGAACCAGGCCCCGCTCCGCAGAAACGTCCACTGTACCTGCCGATCGCCGAGTTCGACCTGGACTTGCTGCAGAAGCCATACCCGCCGTTCCCACCGGAAGAAATCGTTGAACAGCAGAAAGCCCTGGACTTCGATAACGGCTGGGCTCGCCCTATCGTTCTGCAGAACCTGCGTCTCGCCGCCTGATCCTCAGCGACACACGCTCCAGCGCCCGACATCGACATGAAAGTGATTGCGATGGGCAGCGTTGTAATCCGGGCTCAACACCACACTGAATGACTCACAGGCGCCATCGCGCAGCTGACGCAGAAATTGTGCGTCCTGATTCTGTTTTGGCCAGTCCTTGAGTACGCTGATCGTGCGTCCGTCAGCGAGGCGGAAGCCGGCGATGTCCAGCGCGTCGGCACTGGCGTGTCGACTGAGCGCGCCGCTCTCACGGTTGTAGACATTGCGACAGGCAAAGCTGCCGAGATGGTCGACCCGCGTGATCTTCTGGCCGTAAACTGATTGCGCCGCCGGTTGCAGGGTGTGGTGTTCGAACATGGCGTACGAAACTGCGAGGGGGCAACTGGCGATGAAACTGCTGCTCAGCGCCACTTCACCGCCCTGCACACGCAGAGCGCCGATCAGCGGGCACTTGGCACCGGGGCTGTCGGCCTGGCGGCTGACGCGCAGATCCGAGCTGCCCAGCACCTGTGCGCACAGCTCAGGATCGCTGCGCAGGCGCATGAGTTTGTAACCGGTCAGCCAATTGGGCGCGGCTTTTACGTCCAGCGGTGCCCAAGGGTTCCACTGCGGCGGCACGTCCAGCCAGCCATGCCAGACACTTACCGCGCCACCAGCGATCGCGAGCAACACCCCCCAGAACAGCCAGCGCCCCATGCTCAGTCCTTGAAGAACTGATTGGCCTTGGCGTACGGCATCGACTGCGACGTAAAGCCAAAGGTGCCGGACTGCTGGATTTCTTCAGCCGCGCGGAAGAACTCGCCGAACGCCGCCAGCGCCAGCGCCGACCCGGTGCTGATCCGCCGTACGCCCATTTCCTCAAGCTGTTGCACCGTCAGTTTCAAACCACCGGACATCAATACATTGACCGGTTTCGGCGCCACCGCTTGCACCACTGCGCGCACTTCTTCGGCGGTGCGCAAACCCGGTGCATAGAGCACGTCGGCACCCGCCTCGGCGAACGCCTGCAAGCGGCGAATGGTGTCATCAAGATCCGGGTGACCGTGCAGGTAGTTTTCCGCGCGAGCGGTGAGGACAAAGGGAAACGGCAGCGTGCGCACCGCCGCGACGGCGGCTTCAATGCGCGCCACGGCGTGTTCGAAACAATAGATCGGCGCGTCCGGACGCCCCGTGGCATCTTCGATCGAACCGCCCACCGCGCCCGCCTCGGCTGCGCGTAAAAGACTCTGTGCGCAGACAACCGGGTCATCGGCAAAGCCGTTTTCCAGATCCACCGCCACCGGCAGATCCGTCGCTGCGACGATCGCGCGGACATTGGTCAGGGTCTCTTCGAGACTCAACGCGCCATCGGCCTTGCCCTGAGAAAACGCGTAACCGGCGCTGGTGGTGGCCAAGGCCTGATAACCCAGACTGGCGAGCATCTTCGCCGAGCCGGCATCCCACGGATTGGGAATCACAAAGATTCCCTGGCGATCATGCAGGGCCTTGAAGGCCTGGGCTTTACGCAGTTGCGCTTGACTGGCTTGGACGTTCATCGACGGGCTCCGGGGCAGAAAAAAACCCGCCTCAGAGCAAGCCAAGCTGCTCGGCGGCGGGTTCTCTGTATAGCTCAGGCAGCGCGGGCAAGCCAGGCAAACGTTGCATCAGCTGAGCGTGAAAACGTTGCGCCAGTTTCGCTGCCAACAGGTTGTCAGCGGTGTGCAGGAAGATGTACGGCGTGCGCCCCTCTTCGATCCATTCAGCAATCTTCGCCACCCACGGCACGAGAAACGCATCGTTGGCCTCAAGCTCGGGATGGCCGATGAAGCGCACCTGTGGAAACTGCGTGAACGCTGCCGGACGGGTCGGCACTCGCGGCTTCTTCGATTGCGCGTGGATCACCGAAGACTCAGTCGACAAGCAACTGAACAGCGCACGCGGGTCGAGGCAGATGCGCTCCACGCCGCGATCCAGCAGCAGACGATTGAGCAGGCGCTCGCTCTCGCCTTTGGCGAAGAATTGTTCATTGCGAACTTCCACCGCGAGCGGGCAATCCAGCGCATCGATGAACGCCACCAGTTCCGGCAGACGCTGCGGTGTGAAGCTTTTCGACAGTTGCAGCCACAGCGGCGAAACACGCTCACCAAGGGGTTTTAGCAATTGCAGGAAAGTTTCGGCAGCGGTCAGTTGCTCGCGCAGATCGCCGCTGTGGCTGATGTCGCCGGGAAATTTGGCGGTAAAGCGAAAGTGCGCGGGCATGATCTCGGCCCAGCGCTGCACAGTGGCTGGCGACGGACTGGCGTAGAAGGTGGTGTTGCCTTCAACCGCGTTGAACATCTGGCAGTAGAGAGCGAGAAAATCGGAGGTTTTTGCGTCTACCGGATACAGATACTCGCGCCAGGCATTTTCACTCCAGGACGGGCAGCCGAGGTAGTAAGGCAGATCCATCAGATATACAGATCGAGGCCCAGCACGTCCGCATCCCAATCGACAAAACCGGCGGTGCTCAGGTAGCTGGCCAAGGCCATCGCTACGCTTTTCTTCATTGCGCGGTGGTAGATCATGTCTTGCTGACGGGCAGGCAGGTTGCTCAGACGTTGCGCGGTGGCTTGGGCAGCACGAGCGGCCATTTGCTCTTCGCTCGGAAATTCCAGCTCGCCGTCGATGATGTCGACGGACTCATCCAGCGCCGCATTGCCTTTGCGCGGCTTGCGCTTGATGGGATAGGACTGAGTGGAAACGCCGTCTATACGCATAATGTCATGCCCGGTATCGATGATGGCAATTTAGCGGCACTTGACCGACTTAGCAAACCGCCGAGTGATAACTAGAACACAGAAAGCGCAAAAGGTTTTAAGCGAGGGGGTAGAAACTGACGATTGGCGATATTTGTATGTGACCAGCGAACCTGTGGGAGCGAGCCTGCTCGCGAAGAGTCCAGCACATTCAACATATGCATTGACTGACCAGAAGCCTTCGCGAGCAGGCTCGCTCCCACAGGAGAAAGTGTCGTGTCAGCGGGCTTTCGGGGTGGCGACTTTATCGCGCAGGTAAACCGGTTGGGCGTCATCCGCCGGGATCGATTCGCCGCGCTCCCAGGCGAAACGCGCCAGCGTCAGCAGGTCTTCGGCGTGGGGCAACATGCCGGCGTCGGAGCCGCTCAGATTGACCGCAATGCGCTCACCATAACCCCAACCGGTTCCGGCACCGAACCAATCGCCACTGGCGTCAGCCGGCAGCGCGGCGACTTCCGGCGGCAGCACGGCTTCGGCGCCGACCAGACGCATCTCCCCTGCCGTCTCGCGATAGCAGCCCCAATACACCTCATCCATCCGCGCATCAATCGCAGCCGCCACCTGGCTGACGCCATGCTCACGCAAGGCACGCTGCGCCAGCACCGCAAGATTGGATACCGGCAACACCGGACGATCCAGCGCAAAGGCCAAACCCTGCACCACACCAATGGCAATGCGCACACCGGTAAACGCGCCCGGGCCACGGCCGAAAGCAATCGCGTCGACCGCTTGCAGCGTGGTGCCGGCATCGGCGAGCAATTGCTGGATCATCGGCAGCAGCTTCTGCGCGTGCAGGCGCGGGATCACCTCGTAATGGCTCGTGACCTTGCCGTCATGCAGCAAGGCAACGGAGCAAGCTTCAGTCGCGGTGTCCAGGGCCAGCAAGGTGCTCATCGATGTTTCCAAAACAGGGGTGGGAAAAAGTGCGTCAGTATAAACAACAACGGCCCGCAAGCGGGCCGTGGATGATGCGTCTGTTCAGACTTTTCAGCTCAGCGCGGCCAGCACCTTGGCGGTGATCGCATCGACCGAACCCACGCCTGGAATGTGGCTGTACTTCGGCTTGCCGCCGTTCTTCGCGGAAAGGTTCTGGTAGAACTCCACCAGCGGCTTGGTCTGCGAATGGTAGACCGACAGGCGATGACGCACGGTTTCCTCGGTGTCGTCCTTGCGCTGCACCAGCTCTTCGCCGGTGATGTCGTCCTTGCCTGCCAGTTTCGGCGGGTTGTAGACGATGTGGTAAACGCGGCCGCTGGCTTCGTGAACACGGCGACCGGCGATGCGCTGGACGATTTCTTCGTCTTCAACAGCGATTTCCACCACAGCGTCCAGTTCGACACCGGCAGTGACCAGTGCTTCCGCCTGCGGAATGGTGCGCGGGAAGCCGTCGAAAAGGAAACCGTTGGCGCAATCAGGTTGAGCGATGCGGTCCTTGACCAGCGCGATGATCAGGTCATCCGACACCAGGCCGCCGGCATCCATGATGCTCTTGGCTTGCACGCCCAGTGGAGTGCCGGCCTTGACCGCAGCACGCAGCATGTCGCCGGTGGAGATTTGCGGAATGCCGAATTTCTCGGTGATGAACTTTGCCTGAGTACCTTTACCGGCCCCGGGAGCTCCCAGCAGAATGACGCGCATCGATGTGCTCCTCAATTTTTTATATAAAAGCTTTACAAAACAAAGGATTCGCTCGTAACCGGCGGATCCTGAAAATACGGGTCGTGGCCGCACAAACGGCCAAAGGCTGATCAAGATACACAGCAGGCTGCGCCCACACAAGACGCCAAAAGTCGGAGAAACCGACGCCCGCCGTGACCTCGCGACGCGGTAACCCAAGTCGCAACCCCAACATTAACTGTCGCCTCGCGGCACTTTCCTACGCCAAGCGTGGCGGCATCCGATCCTCATCGCGAATGCCGCCTGACGTGATCAGCAACCTTAGCCGGTATTGCGCAATCCGGCGGCAATCCCCGCCACAGACACCAGCAACGCCTGTTCCACCGGGCTGCCCTGCTCGACTTCCTGCTGCCGCGAACGCGCCAACAACTCCGCCTGCAACAGATGCAGCGGGTCGAGGTAGGTATTGCGCAAGCGGATGAATTCGAGAGTGTCCGGGCTGTGCGCCAGCAGCTGCGACTGCCCGGTCAGGCCGAGCACCACCGAGCACGCCTGCGACAATAGGTCGCGTAACTGCGCGCCCAACGGCAGCAGATCGGCCTCGACCAGACGCTCGTCGTAGGACTGCGCAATATCCGCGTCGGCCTTGGCCAGAACCATCTCCAGCATATCGATGCGGGTGCGGAAGAACGGCCACTGCTCGCGCATCTGCCCGAGCAATTCGCCCTCGCCGCGCTCCAGGGCCTTGCTCAGCGCTGTCTCCCAACCGAGCCACGCCGGCAGCATCAGCCGCGTCTGGGTCCAGCCGAAAATCCACGGGATCGCCCGCAGGCTTTCGATTCCGCCGGCACGGCGCTTGGCCGGACGACTGCCCAAAGGCAAACGTCCCAGTTCCTGCTCCGGGGTCGACTGACGGAAATACTCGACGAATTGCGGATTTTCCCTCACTACCTGGCGGTAAGCGCTGACCCCGTCGGCCGCCAATTCGTCCATCAGGTGCCGCCATTCAGGCGTCGGCGGCGGCGGTGGCAGCAAGGTCGCTTCGAGCACGGCGGCCAGATACAGATTGAGGTTTTGCTCGGCGATGTCTGGCAGGCCGAATTTGAAACGAATCATTTCGCCCTGCTCGGTAGTACGGAAACGCCCCGCCACCGAACCCGGCGGCTGCGACAGAATCGCCGCGTGCGCCGGGCCGCCGCCACGTCCCACGGTGCCGCCGCGACCATGGAACAACAATAGTTCGACTTGCTGTTCACGGCAGATTTCCACCAGCCGCTCCTGCGCGCGATATTGCGCCCAGGCCGCAGCGGTGGTGCCGGCATCCTTGGCCGAGTCGGAATAGCCGATCATCACTTCCTGCGGACCTTGCAGGCGCGCGCGATAGCCCGGCAACAGCAACAGACGCTCCATCACCGGCCCGGCGTTGTCGAGGTCGGCGAGGGTTTCGAACAACGGCACCACACGCATCGGCCGCAGCACGCCGGATTCCTTGAGCAACAATTGCACCGCGAGGACATCGGAAGCCGCGCCAGCCATGGAGATCACGTAGGAGCCCAGCGACGCAGCGGGCGCGGCGGCGATCTCCTTGCAGGTGTTGAGCACTTCAGCGGTATCCGCCGACGGTTTGAAATGCGCTGGCAGCAACGGACGACGGTTGTTCAGCTCCTCGGTGAGGAAGTTGATGCGCTGTTCTTCGTCCCAGTCCTCATAGCGGCCGAGGCCGAGGTAATCGGTGATTTCCGTCATCGCCGAGCTGTGCCGCGTGGAATCCTGACGCACATCGAGGCGCACCAGGAACAGGCCGAACGTCACCGCCCGACGCAGGCAATCGAGCAACGGCCCGTCGGCGATCACGCCCATGCCGCATTCGTGCAGCGAGTTGAAACACAGCTGCAGTGGTTCGAGCAGATCGCGATTGTCATTCAGCACATCGGCGGTTGCCGGGGTCGGCGCGGTCAACGCGGCGTGTGCCCAGTTGCGCGTGGCACGCAGGCGTTCGCGCAATTGCTTGAGCACCGCGCGATAGGGTTCGGCGCTGTCGCCAGCCTTGGCCTTGAGCGCGTCGCTGGCCTGTTGCATCGACAACTCGGCAGCAAGATGATCGACATCGCGCAGGTACAAATCAGCGGCCATCCAGCGCGCCAGCAGCAAGACTTCGCGAGTGACGGCGGCGGTGACATTGGGGTTGCCGTCACGGTCGCCGCCCATCCACGAGGCGAAGCGGATCGGCGCGGCTTCCAGCGGCAAGCGCAGGCCCGTCGCGGCGAACAGCGCCTGATCGGCCTTGCGCATGTGGTTGGGGATCGCCTGCCACAACGAATGCTCGATCACCGCAAAGCCCCACTTGGCTTCATCGACCGGGGTCGGCCGGGTGCGGCGGATTTCTTCGGTGTGCCAGGCTTCAGCGATCAGCCGTTGCAGTTTGGTCTGGATCTGCTCGCGCTCGGCACTGGTCAGGTCGCGATGATCCTGTGCGGCCAGTTGCGCGGCGATCGCGTCGTACTTCTGGATCAACGTGCGTCGCGCCACTTCGGTCGGGTGCGCGGTCAGCACCAGTTCGATTTCCAGCCGCGCCAGTTGCCGGGCCAGGGATTCGGCGCTGTGCCCTTCGCTGCGCAAGCGCGCGAGCAATTCCGGCAATACCCGCGACTCGAACGGCGCCGGCTGCGACTCCTCGCGGCGATGGATCAGTTGATACTGTTCGGCGATGTTGGCCAGGTTGAGAAACTGGTTGAAGGCCCGCGCGACCGGGAGCAATTCGTCTTCGCTCAATTGATTGAGGCTGGCGCTCAGTTCAGCGTCCATCGAGCCACGCCGGTCGGCTTTGGCGCCCTTGCGAATCTGCTCGATCTTGTCGAGGAACGCCTCGCCGTACTGGTCTCGAATGGTGTTGCCCAACAGCTCTCCGAGCAGGTGAACGTCTTCGCGCAAGCGTGCATCAATATCGGTCATCAGCAGTTCTCCAGCGGTAATCGGGGACAGCGCAGAAATGAATGCTTTGCCAGAGAGTGCCGCTCTGCGCCGCTTCTTACAAGCAGGCGACGAATCGACTTAAACCTTGCGCGCGAAAGCCAGTCTCAACAGTAAGCCGTACGACGGCCCGCTGCCGGCGCTGCCGGACACTCACCCAGGCCTGCGATCAGCAGGCGCGAAATGAGGTCATCATGAAAATTCGTGAACTCGCCCAGCATTGGGAAGAAAACGCCAAAGGTCGCCTGACCGACACCGGCTACACGATTTACCTGGATGTGGAATCCGCTGCTCGCCTGGCGGCGATTGCCGAGATGTATCCCAAGCGCCATCCCGAAGAACTGCTCGGCGAACTGATCGGCGCTGCGCTTGAGGAGTTCGAAGCGAGCCTGCCGTATGTGAAGGGCTCGACTGTGGTGGCGACGGACGAGGAAGGTGACCCGTTGTATGAGGATGTAGGCCCGACCCCGCGTTTTCTGGCCTTGTCGCGTCGACATCTGCATGACTTGTCCTCGGCTGAGAACAAGCAGAAGCACTGACCCGACACACATCAGACTGTAGGAGTGAGCCTGCTCGCGATGGCGATTTTCAGCTACCACATGTGTGGCTGACACGCCGCTATCGCGAGCAGGCTCACTCCTACAATGGATGGTGTACATCCTGAATATTTACCCCGCGCGTACCGCTTCCGACCGTCAAAGTTCCCGTCCCAGAGCCTTGTCCAAACGGTCAATTTAATTTTTGGCGATAGGCCATCTTTTCTGAACTTTTCAAAAAAGCCGCCGGTCGGAACTGGTAACCACGCCTGGAACGAGCGTTTCAATTCGCGTCAACAAGCGATGCTTTCGGCTCCTCTGCCAGGATGGATTCAGTTGTATTTTCAGGAGATGCCTAATGGAGTTGAAGACCATGAAAACCCAAACCTCGTTTTCCCACCTGCGCGGTCTGAAACTGGCCGCTCTGGCCATCGGCACCAGCTTCGTGCTGGCCGGTTGCGCGGGTAACCCACCGACCGAGCAGTACGCCGTGACCCAATCGGCCGTCAACAGCGCTGTCAGCGCTGGCGGTACCGAGTTCGCTGCTGTGGAAATGAAGCAGGCTCAGGACAAACTGAAACAAGCTGAAATCGCCATGCACGACAAGAAGTATGACGAGGCCCGTCGCCTGTCCGAACAGGCTGAATGGGACGCTCGCGTCGCTGAACGCAAGGCTCAGGCCGCCAAGGCCGAACAGGCTGTGAAGGATTCCCAGAAAGGTGTTCAGGAACTGCGTCAGGAAAGCCAGCGCACTGTGCAGTAAGCGCGCATCCCGACCGCAAAGCTGAAACTCTTACCGATAGAAAGGACGACAAATTATGCGTAAGCAACTGATGATTCCCGCTCTTCTGGCCGCAAGCGTTGCACTGGCTGCCTGCTCCACCCCGCCTAACCCGAACCTGGAACAGGCGCGCACCAACTACGCGGGCCTGCAGGCCAACCCACAGGCGAGCAAAGTCGCAGCACTGGAAACCAAAGACGCCAGCGATTACCTGGACAAGGCCGACAAGGCCTATCTGGATAAACAAGACGCGGCCAAAGTTGACCAGCTGGCTTACCTGACCAACCAGCGCGTGGAAGTGGCAAAGCAGACCATCGCTCTGCGCACCGCTGAAAACAACCTGAAAAACGCCGCTGCACAGCGCGCTCAGGCTCGTCTGGATGCCCGTGACCAGCAGATCAAACAGCTGCAGGACAGCCTCAACGCCAAGCAGACCGATCGCGGTACGCTGGTGACTTTCGGTGACGTGCTGTTCGCCACCAACAAGGCGGATCTGAAGTCCAGCGGTCTGGTGAACATCAACAAACTGGCGCAGTTCCTTCAGGAAAATCCGGATCGCAAAGTGATCGTCGAGGGTTACACCGACAGCACCGGCACCGCGAGCTACAACCAGTCGCTGTCCGAGCGTCGCGCGACTTCCGTGCAGATGGCTCTGATCAAGATGGGCGTCGATCCTTCGCGCATCGTCGCTCAGGGTTATGGCAAGGAATACCCGGTAGCGGATAACGGCAGCGTCTCGGGCCGTGCGATGAATCGTCGTGTGGAAGTGACCATTTCCAACGACAACCAGCCGGTCGCACCGCGTTCCTCGGTGAGCTCTAACTAAGCTTCACCCGGTAACGCAAAAGCCCCGCCTGAGTGATCAGGCGGGGCTTTTTTGTGAGTGCTGACATTGCAGCCCCTCACCCCAGCCCTCTCCCGAGGGAGAGGGAGCCGAATTGTGCCGTGTTCAAAACTTGTGTTCGACGCAATGGATCAGGTCGGCGTAGCTCAAACAAACACCTCGGTCAGTCCCCTCTCCCTCTGGGAGAGGGTTAGGGTGAGGGCTGGGCCTGCAGATCACTCCTCCAGCTTCTGCGGGCTCTCTTCGCCCATGCAACGCACGGCTTTCTTCTGCGCATTGACCAACACCCCGGTCAGGCCTTTCTGCTCGGTATCGAACAACACCAGCACACCATCAATACACTGCGCCACTTGCGGCGCCGGAGTCAGCGAGACTTTGTAGTCCTCGCCCGGCACGGTCTTGAGCATGGTGAATTCGCTGAGCAGCAACGCATCCTCCGGCTTGGCGAAATGCAGATAGCCGTAGTACCACAGCGCTCCGACGGTGCCGAGGATGCTGCAGATACCGGTGATGATCAGCGGGATGGCGTTGCGTTCTTCAGTCATTGCGGGGTCTCATCTTCATTATTCGGAGGCGGCGGATAGTTGGGGATTTCGCCGAGGCGGCGCAGGCCGTCGAAGTGCTCGGGATCGTCGAGATAGCGCAGCATGACCTGGCGCCACACCGGGTCGCCGAAGGTTTGCACATGACCACCACGGGTCAGTTGCAACACGCGCGGTGGCGGCGCTGCCTGATACAGACGAATGCCGTTGGCCATCGGCACCAGCGGATCGTCGATGCTGTGGAAGATCAGCTTCGGCACGCCAGTCAGCTGCGCCATCGAGTTGATTGCGCTGTCGCCGTCGGGTACCAGCCACGACAGCGGCACCTGCAATGGCCAGGTCAGCCATGAAGTGCTGAGGGCGAACTGGCCGACACTGCGATAACTGGCCGGCACGCCATCCAGCACCAGGGCCTTGAGCTGTTTTTGTCGCTCAGGATGCTGCGCCAGCCAATGCACTGACATGGCGCCACCGAGACTCTGCCCGAGCAGCACCAACGGTTTGCCTTTGACCTCGGGCGCGTTGTCGAGCCAGGCGAACGCCGCATCGATGTCCTGATAGATCGCCGGCAGGCTCGGCTTGCCCTCGGACAAACCGTAGCCGCGATAGTCAACCAGCAGCACCTGATAGCCGTTCTTCGGCAACCACCAGCTCCCACCCAGATGCATCGGCAGATTGCCGCCGTTGCCGTGCAGATGCAGGACCGTGCCTTTGACCTCGACGCCAGATTTGGCCGGCAGCCACCAGGCGTTGAGTTTCAGGCCGTCGGCGGTGGTCAGCGTGACAGTGCGGTATTCGAGTCTGGCTTTGTCCGGGGTAAAAATCTGGCCCGGTTCGGGGTAGAACAGCAGCGAACTGCAACCGCCGAGGGTCAAGAGCAGGCAAAGGATGCCGAGGATTCTCATCCGGTGAAACCTCGCAAAGAAGGTAGGGTTTCAGGTAGATCGTTCCCACGCTCCGCGTGGGAATGCATCCCGTGACGCTCCGCGTCACAGCGGACGCAGAGCGTCCATGGCGGCATTCCCACGCGGAGCGTGGGAACGATCAGCGGTAGGGTTAAAGGATATTGGAATAATCCGCCTCAATCCGGTCCAGGCTCAAATGGTTGAGGAAGTTGGAGAAACACATCCACGCCGACAACGCATTCAAATCGCGGAACTGGTCCGGCAGGTACTTCGGCGGCACCACCAGCCCTTCATCCACCAACTGGCGCAAAGTGCGCATGTCTTCCAGCGTGGTCTTGCCGCAGAACAACAGCGGAATCTGCTCGAGCTTGCCTTTGCGCACGGCCAACTGAATGTAGTTGTAAACCATGATGAAGCCCTTGAGGTAGGACAAGTCTTTGGTGAATGGCAGACCGGTCGGCGTCGAGCCACGGAAAACCCGGCTGGCGTTGCCGTAGCTTTCGGCCATCTCGAAACCCTGCTCGCGGAAGAATTCGTAGATCTGCAAGAAGTCCGCGCCCTCCTCGACCATGTGTATCGCACGGGTGCGGTTGGTCAGTTTGCGCAGGCGACTCGGGTAGGAGGCGAAGGTGATGATTTCCATCAGGATCGCCAGACCTTCCTGCGTTACCGTCGACGAGGGCGGGCCTTTCGACAGGAACGTACAGATCGGCTGGTTCAAACCGTTGAGCGTGGTGCCGACATGCACCAGGCCTTCGTGGACTTCCAGTGCGCGCACGTCGCGGTCATTGAACAGCGCGTCGGTGCGGATCTTGATGTAGTCGGCGCCCGCTGCGGCGTCGGCGACGATGCCGTCGGACTCGAACACGCGAATGGTTTCCTCGGCCTCGCCGAACACCTTGTTGAGTCGGGTTTGCAGCAGGTGCACCGCGTCTTTGGCGGTAAGGATTTTCGGCTCGTCCTTGAGGTCGCCGCGCCCGTCGATGTTGTTCAGGTAGTCGGACATCATCAGGCCGAGGTCGGCCAGGGTCGGGTCACCGGCGTGGAAGGCATCGGACGCCGCGCCGTACAGTTCTTGCGAGATCAGGCCGAAATCCTCGGTGCCGCGCGCTTCGAGCATGCGCACCACCATGCGGTATTCCTTGCACATGCGCCGCATGATCTGCCCGACAGGGTTGAACTGTCCCAGTTGGCGGGTGATATCGCGTTCAATGTTCTGGAATTCCAGCTTGACCTGGCTCGAATCGAATGACAGCGGACGGTTGAGGTAGTAGTCGCGATCCACCGCCGGCATTTCCTTGCCCTTGGCCTTGAGGAAACCTTTGCGCACGTTGTCGTCCCACTTGACCGCATCGAGCACGCGGATCGGCGTCTGCGCCAGCACAATGCGATCGGACAACATGCGTATCGTCTGCTGGTAATCGTCCACCCGAAACTCCTGTAGAAAACGTGACGCGTTGAATGACTGGGCGCGGACTCCCTGTAGGAGCTGCCGAAGGCTGCGATCTTTTGACCTTGGTCTTCTCAAAGCAGATCAAAAGATCGCAGCCTTCGGCAGCTCCTACAGTGTGATCGGCGTCAGACGGATGACATTGTGTTAGACCGACGCCAGCACCAGGTGCATATACCGCGTCAGAATCCCGAGCATGTCCTCTTCGGCCAAAGGCTCGGCGTCGTTAAGCAGGCCCTGATATTCCATCCGCCCGATAATCGCCGTCAACACCTTGGCATCCTGCTGCGGTTCGCGCGAGCCCAGTACCTGAAACAACTGGCAAGTGCCCTGCAACAGAATCTGCTGATGCGAGCGCACCAGAATCGCCAGGCGCGGGTTGAGCAGCGCCTCCTGGCGGAAAGCCTGTTCGGCCATCAAATGCTCGCGGCGGTTGATCAATTGCCGGTGCACGTAATCGGCCATCAGCCGCGCAATGTCATCGGCCAGTTGCGAGCGCGACTCCGGGCTGCCGTCGGCGCTGACCACCATTTCGCGCAACAGACCTTCGTTGTTGATCCACAACTTGGCCATGTACGCAGCGCTGCGCTCCACATATTGGGCGAAGGTATCGGTGAGCAGGTCATCGATATCCTTGAAGTAATACGTGGTCGCCGACAGCGGCACGCCGGCTTCCGCCGCGACCGCACGATGGCGCACGGCCCGCACGCCGTCGCGCACGACAATGCGCATCGCGGCGTCGAGAATGTCCTGGCGACGCTGCTCACTGCCCTGTCGGCTGGCCTTGCGGCCCTGGTACTGAACACTTTCAGCGACCGCAGTGGCGATACCCGCTGCACCTTCTTGAGCTATTGCACCCATCACGACAGCACTTCCTCTGCTATTTGCAAATTAACCAATTGATACATTTGTACCAGACAGGCAATAAAAAGCCGCCTGTTTTAGGCGGCTTTTCAACTGAAACGTTTACGCTTGCGGTCGCATGTGCGGGAACAGGATCACATCGCGGATCGACGGCGAGTTGGTCAGCAACATCACCAGACGATCGATGCCGATACCTTCACCGGCGGTTGGCGGCATGCCGTACTCCAGCGCACGGACGAAGTCGGCGTCGTAGTGCATGGCTTCGTCGTCGCCGGCATCCTTGTCGGCCACCTGCGCCATGAAGCGCTCGGCCTGGTCTTCGGCGTCGTTCAACTCGGAGTAGGCGTTGGCGATTTCACGGCCACCGATGAACAGCTCGAAGCGGTCGGTGACGTTCGGGTTGTCGTCGTTACGACGGGCCAGCGGCGACACTTCGAACGGGTACTGCGTGATGAAGTGCGGCTGCTCCAGCTTGTGCTCGACCAGTTCTTCGAAAATCATCACCTGCAGCTTGCCCAGACCTTCGAAGCCCAACACCTTGGCGCCGGCCTTCTTGGCGATGGCGCGGGCCTTGTCGATGTCGTTCAGGTCATCGGCAGTCAGCTCAGGGTTGTACTTGAGGATCGAGTCGAACACCGATAGACGCACGAACGGTTCGCCGAAGTGGAACACCTTGTCGCCATACGGCACGTCGGTGCTGCCCAGCACCAGCTGCGCCAGCTCGCGGAACAGTTCTTCGGTGAGGTCCATGTTGTCTTCGTAATCGGCGTATGCCTGATAGAACTCCAACATGGTGAATTCAGGGTTGTGACGGGTCGAAACACCTTCGTTACGGAAGTTGCGGTTGATCTCGAAGACTTTCTCGAAACCGCCAACCACCAGACGCTTCAGATAAAGCTCAGGGGCGATACGCAGGAACATTGGCAGGTCGAGCGCATTGTGGTGGGTCTCGAACGGCTTGGCCGCGGCGCCGCCGGGAATGGTCTGCAGCATCGGCGTTTCGACTTCGAGGAAGTCGCGCTTCATCAGGAAGCTGCGGATGTGCGCGATCACTTGCGAACGCACGCGGAAGGTCTGGCGCACGTCTTCGTTGACGATCAGGTCGACGTAACGCTGACGGTAGCGCTGTTCGGTGTCGGTCAGGCCGTGGTGCTTGTCCGGCAGCGGACGCAGCGATTTGGTCAGCAGGCGCACGCTGGTCATTTCAACGTAGAGGTCGCCCTTGCCGGAACGCGCCAGAGTGCCTTCGGCAGCAATGATGTCGCCCATGTCCCAGGTTTTCACCGCGGCCAGGGTTTCTTCAGGCAAAGTCTTGCGGTTGACGTAGACCTGGATGCGCCCGGTCATGTCCTGGATCACCATGAACGAGCCACGGTTGAGCATGATGCGACCGGCTACCTTGACCGGGATTGCAGCCTCTGCCAGCTCTTCCTTGGTCTTGTCCGCGTACTGTTTCTGCAAGGCATCGCAGTAGTTTTCGCGGCGGAAGTCGTTCGGGAAGGCATTGCCCTTGGCGCGCTCGGCAGCAAGCTTTTCCTTGCGCAGGGCGATCAGGGAGTTTTCTTCCTGTTGCAGGGCTTGCGGGTCGAGTTGTAGGTCGCTCATGTCTTTAAGTATTCCATCAGGTTCGTTGCCCCCGGGCCCTGCGGCCCGGGGATCGCCAGCAGGCTGGCTCCTACAGGGATCGAATCGCTCGATCCTGTGTTGGCGTCTGTTACAGGCCCGATTTCAGGCTGGCTTCCAGGTACTCATCGATGTCGCCATCGAGCACCTTGTCGCAATCGCTGCGTTCGATGTTGGTCCGCAGATCCTTGATCCGCGAGGCATCGAGCACGTAAGAGCGGATCTGGTGACCCCAGCCGATGTCCGACTTGGTGTCTTCCAGCGCTTGCGAGGCGGCGTTGCGCTTCTGCATTTCCTGCTCGTACAACTTGGCCCGCAGCATTTTCATCGCGGTGTCCTTGTTGGCGTGCTGGGAACGTTCGTTCTGGCAGCTGACCACGGTGTTGGTCGGTACGTGGGTGATACGTACGGCCGAGTCGGTGGTGTTTACGTGCTGACCACCGGCACCGGAGGAACGATAGGTGTCGATCCGCAGGTCTGCCGGGTTGATTTCGATTTCCACCTTGTCATCGATCTCTGGCGAGACGAAAACGGCGGAGAACGAAGTGTGGCGACGGTTGCCGGAGTCGAACGGGCTCTTGCGCACCAGACGGTGCACGCCAATCTCGGTACGCAGCCAGCCAAAGGCGTATTCGCCCTTGATGTGCACGGTCGCGCCCTTGATCCCGGCGACTTCGCCGGCGGACAGTTCCATGATGGTCGCGTCGAAACCGCGTTTGTCGGCCCAGCGCAGGTACATGCGCAGCAGGATGTTGGCCCAGTCCTGCGCTTCGGTACCGCCGGAGCCGGCCTGGATGTCCAGGTAGGCGTTGTTCGGGTCCATTTCATGGCTGAACATGCGGCGGAATTCCAGCTTGGCCAGATTTTCCTCGAGACGGGCCAGCTCGGCGACGACATCGCCCACTGCGCCTTCGTCGTTCTCTTCGACGGCCATGTCCAGCAGGTCACGGCAATCGGCCAGACCGCCGTTCAGTTCGTCGAGGGTGTCGACGATCTGCGCCAGCGCGGCACGCTCGCGGCCCAGTTCCTGGGCGTATTCAGGTTTGTTCCAGACACTCGGATCTTCAAGCTCGCGATTGACTTCGGTCAGACGCTCATGCTTTTGATCGTAGTCAAAGATACCCCCGAATAGTTTCGGAGCGCTCGGACAGGTCCTTGATGGTGTTCAGGATCGGGTTAATTTCCATGACGGGCAGCACTCGTTGGCGAACTTTTGAAAGCCGGCGAGTATAACGTAAACAGGCTGTCGCGGCAGCCCGTGTGGCGGGTGTGGGGGTGATTCACTTGACACATTCTCACTGTAGGAGCTGCCGAAGGCTGCGATCTTTTGATTTTGCTTTCAAGATCAAAAGATCGCAGCCTTCGGCAGCTCCTACCAGGATCGCGGGCTATTCGATCCCGACCTGATTGCGTCCATTGTTCTTCGCCAGATACAAGCCGCGATCCGCCGCCGAAATCAGCAGCCGGCAATCACTCCCCGCCTGCGGCACCATGGTCGCCAGACCGATGCTGATGGTCAGACTGGAGCCTTCGGCCGGTGTGTTATGCGGGATCTTCAGCGCCGCCACGGTCTGGCGCAGCTTCTCCGCCAACAGCCGCGCGCCGCCCGGTGAGGTGTTCGGCAGGACCAGCACAAACTCCTCGCCGCCATAACGCGCCGGCAGATCCGACGGTCGCGCGCTGGCCTCGCGGATCGCCGTGGCAACCTTGCGCAACGCTTCGTCGCCTTCCACGTGGCCAAAACTGTCGTTGTACGACTTGAAGTAATCGACGTCGATCATCAGCAATGACAGCTGCGTCTGATCGCGCAGCGAACGGCGCCACTCCAGTTCAAGGTACTCGTCAAAGTGGCGGCGGTTGGACAGGCCCGTCAGGCCGTCGGAGTTCATCAGCCGTTGCAGCACCAGATTGGTGTCGAGCAATTGCTGCTGGCTGACCCGCAGCGCGCGATACGCCGCGTCGCGCTGCAGGAGGGTCATATAGGAACGCGAGTGGTAGCGGATCCGCGCAACCAGTTCGATGGTGTCCGGCAGCTTCACCAGATAATCGTTGGCACCGGCAGAGAACGCCGCGCTCTTGATCAGCGGGTCTTCCTTGGTCGAGAGGACGATGATCGGGATGTCCTTGGTTGCCGGGTGATTGCGGTATTCACGCACCAGGCTCAGGCCATCGAGGCCGGGCATCACCAGGTCCTGGAGGATCACCGTCGGTTTGATCCGCACCGCCTGGGCGATGGCCTGCTGCGGGTCGGAGCAGAAATGGAAGTCGATGTTTTCCTGATCCGACAGCCCACGGCGCACCGCTTCGCCGATCATCGCCTGATCATCCACCAACAACACCATAGCGGCGTTCTCGTCGGTTTTAATGTCGTCGATCTGTAAATCATTCATGAGCGGTCACCTGAGTACTGCGGGGGCCTGGATTGCCGATCAACCTGTTCATTTGGGGAAAATCTCCAGCAATCGTGGCGCTATCTTTTCCAGCGGGCGGATTTCCACCGCGGCATCGATCGCCGCGGCAGCCTTGGGCATGCCGTACACCGCACTGCTGTGCTGATCCTGGGCGATGGTCAAATAACCCTGCTGGCGCATGAGCTTAAGCCCTTGCGCACCATCGCGCCCCATCCCGGTCAATAAAACCCCGACGGCGTCACCGTTCCAGTAACTGGCCACGCTCTCGAAAAATACGTCGATCGAGGGCCGGTAGATCTCGTTGACCGGTTCGGCGGTGTAGGCCAGCGTGCCGTTTTTCAACAGGCGAATATGGTGATTGGTCCCGGCCAGCAACACTGCGCCACTCTGCGGCGGCTCGCCTTCACGGGCCAGACGCACATCGAGGCCGCTGGCGCTGGCCAGCCATTCGGCCATGCCGGAGGCGAACACCTGATCGACATGCTGCACCAGTACGATCGCCGCGGAAAAATCCTTCGGCAGGCCTTTGAGCAAAACCTCCAGCGCCGCCGGCCCACCCGCAGACGAACCGATCGCCACCAGCCGCTGGCGTGACGGCGAACTGCGCGGCGAACTCGGCGTGGGGCGCGAACGCGGCGCCTTGTCGCCGATCAGCCAGCCGATGTTGAGTATCTTGCGCAGTAACGGCGCCGCCGCCTCCTGAGCATTGCCGGCGCCGATCGCCGGGGTATCGACCACGTCCAGCGCGCCGTGGCCCATGGCCTCGAACACGCGGTGCACATTCTGCTGACGATCCACCGTCACGATGACGATTGCACACGGCGTCTCGGCCATGATCCGCCGCGTGGCTTCGACGCCGTCCATGATCGGCATGATCAAGTCCATCAGAATCAGGTCCGGGGTGTTTTCGGCGCAGCGTTGCACCGCCTCGGCGCCGTTGCCGGCAACCCAGATCACCTGATGCGCCGGCTCGAAAGCCAGCGCTCGGCGCAAGGCCTCCACCGCCAGGGGCATGTCGTTGACGATTGCGATCCTCATGCCCGCGCTCCCCCAATGAGCTCGACCACTGCATCGAGCAGGGCGTCGTCATGAAAACTGGCTTTGGCTAGATAATAGTCGGCGCCGGCGTCCAGTCCACGGCGGCGGTCTTCTTCGCGATCCTTGTACGACACGACCATCACCGGCAGCGATTGCAGACGGTTGTCGCGGCGCAACAGGGTGACCAGCTCGATGCCGTCCATGCGCGGCATGTCGATGTCGGTGATCAGCAGATCGAAGTTCTCCGAACGCAGCGCGTTCCAGCCGTCCATGCCGTCCACCGCCACCGCGACGTCGTAGCCGCGATTGAGCAGCAGTTTGCGTTGCAGCTCGCGCACGGTCAGCGAATCGTCGACCACCAGTACCCGTTTGCGCGCCGCTTCTGCGGCCTGGTTGCCGTGGCGAGCAATGCGCTCCAGACGCCCGGTATTGAGCAGCTTGTCCACCGAACGCAGCATGTCTTCGACATCGACGATCAGCACCACCGAACCATCATCGAGCAGGGCCCCGGCGGAAATGTCCTGAACCTTGCCCAGACGCTCATCCAGCGGCAACACCACCAGCGTGCGCTCACCGACGAAACGCTCGACCGCCACGCCGTAGATTGCCTCGCGCTCGCGGATCACCACGACTTTGAGGGTAGCGCCAGCGTTCTGACTGGCCGGGCGATTGAGCAACTGACTCGCCGCCACCAGGCCGACATGGCGGCCCTCGTGCCAGAAATGCTGGCGACCTTCGACCTGCACGATGTCTTCGGGGGCCAGATCGCACATGCGTTCGATGTGCGCGAGCGGGAACGCATAGGCTTCTTCGCCGACCTCCACCACGAGGCTGCGCACCACCGACAAGGTCAGCGGTACCTCCAGGTGGAAACGGCTGCCCTCGCCCGCCGTCTGTTCCAGCACCACGGCCCCACGCAATTGGCGAACCATGTGCTGAACAGCGTCCAGACCGACGCCGCGGCCGGACACTTCGGTGACTTTGTCACGCAAGCTGAAACCCGGCAGAAACAGGAATGTCAGCAGCTCCTCTTCGCTCAATTGCGCTGCGGTTTCGGCTGGGGATAACTGCCGCTCGACGATGCTGCGGCGGACTTTCTCCAGATCGACGCCATTGCCGTCATCGCTCAATTCCAGCACCAGCAGCCCGGCCTGATGGGAGGCGCGCAGGCGGATCAGACCCTCTTCGGGCTTGCCCTTGAGCAGGCGTTGTTCCGGGGTTTCGATGCCGTGATCGACGGCGTTGCGCAGCAGATGCGTGAGCGGCGCTTCGAGCTTCTCCAGCACGTCACGATCGACCTGGGTTTTCTCGCCTTCGATCTCCAGGCGCACTTGTTTGCCGAGGCTGCGACCGAGGTCGCGAACCATGCGCGCCTGTCCGCCCAATACGTCGGCGAAGGGGCGCATGCGGCAGGCCAGCGCGGTGTCGTAGAGCACTTGCGCGCGCTGACTGGCTTGCCAGGCGAACTCGTCGAGTTCGGCGTTTTTCTCGCTGAGCAGTTGCTGCGACTCGGCGAGCAGGCGTCGCGCATCTTCCAGCGCCTCCAGAGCTTCCGGGCTCAGCGCATGTTCTTTCAGGTGAACGTTGAGGTTTTCCAAGGCGCGCAGGCCGTTATTCTGCATGCGTTTGAGCCGCTGCATGGTCGCCAGGTGAGGTTTCAGCCGCTGGGTTTCCACCAGCGATTTACTCGACAAATCGAGCAGGCTGTTCAGGCGTTCGGCGGTGACGCGCAAGACGCGTTCGCCGCCTTCGGTGGTTCGTTTGTTTGGGCGCGGAGTCGGCTCGGCGGGCTCGTCAACAATCGGTGCAGATGTTGTTGGAGCTGGCTCGATCTGCAACTCGGCCATCGGCGGCGTGGCAACCACAGCGGCAGGTGCCGACGGATCGAGCAGACGCCCCATCAACGCCACATAGGCTTCAATGTCGGTGGGTTGCGGCGCGTTGGCCGGCGTGGCGATGCGCATTAGCAGGTCGGTGCCCTGCAACAACGCGTCGATGTGTTCGGGGCGCAGCAATAATCGGCCCTCCTGCG
Organism: Pseudomonas koreensis; assembly: GCF_024169245.1. Taxonomy (NCBI): domain Bacteria; kingdom Pseudomonadati; phylum Pseudomonadota; class Gammaproteobacteria; order Pseudomonadales; family Pseudomonadaceae; genus Pseudomonas; species Pseudomonas koreensis. The sequence goes on along the minus strand of NZ_JALJWP010000001.1, from coordinate 2,494,407 downwards.
CGCTGACCAGGCAATCCTCCATGACGTGGGCGACGCTGACGCCGCTGTCGATACCAACGATCCGCGTCGCGCCCTTGAGCGAATGCGCCGCGCGCATGCACGACTCCAGTTGATCGGCCTGGGTCGGATTGCGTTCCAGCGCCAGCAGCCCGGCGCTGAGCACTTGAGTCTGGGCCTCGGCTTCGAGGCTGAACAGTTCGAGCAGAGAGGCGTCGCGCATTTGCTCGGGGGTCATGTCAGGCTCCGGGTCACGGCGGACAACAACTGTTCTTCGTCCAGCCAGCGCAGGCTGCGACCGCGATATTGCAGAACGCCACGGGTGTACCTGGCACTGGTCTGCGCACCGGGCTGCGACGCGGCATCGAGGATGCGTTCGTCGATGGCATGGATGCCGTCCACCTCATCCACCGGCACCACCACTGGCCCGCCGTGTGCGGCGATGATCAGCATGCGCGGCATGACTCGTCCGCCGCCGACCGGCGCAACGCTGCCGTCAAGGTCAAGCAATTCCACCAGCGACAGGCACGCGACCAGTGCGCCACGCACGTTGGCCACGCCGAGCAAGGCGCGCGAGCGCTGGTGCGGCAGCGAATGAATCGCCTGCAGCGGCGCGACTTCAACGAGGCTGCGCGTCGCCAGTCCGAGCCATTCCTCGCCGAGACGGAACATCAGCAAAGAGCGGGTCTTGACGTCGGTTTCGACCTTGCTGACCACCGCGTCGCGCTGGTCCTGCTGCAACGAATAGCGGTCGAGCAGGCGCGTGGCGGCGGCGGAATACACCGAGCAGTTGCGGCAATGGATGTGCTCTTCCAGCAACGGGCAGGACTTGTCGCCGTGGATGCCGATGCGGTTCCAGCAATCGTCTATCGCCTGGGCGTCTTCGTGGGTGACGTTCAAGGTGTCGGACCCGTTCATCGTTTACGCTCACTGTCGGCGGTGCGCCCGCTGCGGGCGGCGCGCTCCTGCAATCGTCGGGCACCCGCCGAGTCGCCCTGGGCCTGCAGCAACGCGGCCAGGTGCATCAGCGCTTCGGGGTGTTGCGGTTCGAGGTACAAGGCCTTGCGGTAATAACCCTGGGCTTCGAGGCTCAGCCCGGCGACATCGCTGAGCAGGCCGAGCCAGTAGAACACCTGCGCCACCGGTTCATGACTGCGCAGATACTGTTCGCACGCGGCACGGGCCTCGGCGCTTTTGCCTTCGTTGGCCAGTGCAGCAATCTGCGCCAGCAATGTCGCGGCGTCCGGGTCGGCGGTTTTTTTCGTCACTGGCAAAGCGGTCACGGCGGCAAACGGACGGCTGCGCACTGGCGCTGGCGGCGTGCTGCGCAGTGGTTGGCTGACCGGCACGGCGAGCGGTTTGGGCGTCGGCAGCGGTTCGGGGTGCGGCTCGCTGTGACGGCTGAAGGCAAACGACTGCGCGATACCGATCGAGCGCATGCCCAAGCGCCCAAGCAGGCTGCCCTCCGCCGGGCCGATAAACAGCACGCCGTCGACATGGGTCAGGCGCTTGAGCACTTCGAACACCTGCTTCTGGGTCGGTTGGTCGAAGTAGATCAGCAGGTTGCGGCAGAACACGAAATCGAATGCAGGCTCGCTGGCCAACAGCGCCGGATCGAGCACATTGCCGACCTGCCAGCGCACTTGTTCACGAACGTATTCGTTGACCCGGTGGCCATCCTGCTCAGGCATGAAATGCCGCTCGCGAAACTGCAGATCCTGCCCGCGAAACGAATTCTTGCCGTAGACAGCGCGGCGCGCCTTGTCCACCGACAGCGGGCTGATGTCCATGCCGTCGACCTTGAACTGATGCGGTTTGAGCCCGGCATCGAGCAAGGCCATGGCGATCGAATAGGGTTCTTCACCGGTCGAGCACGGCAGGCTGAGGATGCGCAATGCGCGCATGTTGTTCAGTTCGGCGAGACGCTGGCGGGCCAGTTTGCCCAAGGTAGCGAAGGATTCCGGGTAACGGAAAAACCACGTCTCCGGGACGATCACCGCTTCGATCAGCGCCTGCTGCTCATCCCGGGAGCTTTGCAACAGTTGCCAGTATTCGTCGGCATGGGCAGCCTGGGACAGCGTGGTGCGCTGGCGCACGGCACGCTCGATGATCGCCGCCCCCACCGAGGCGACATCGAGGCCGATGCGTTCCTTGAGGAAATCGAAAAAGCGCTGATCACCATTCATGGCAGCGCCTCAAGCTGCGCCGGATCGCGCGGCGGATCGGGGAACAGCAAGCTGCGCACGGCGTCATCTAGCAGGTCATTGACCCGCACCCATTGCAGCAAGCCCTGCGCATCTTCGCGCACCGGGCCGAGGTACGGCGCCGCGCGGTTGTCGAGCCCGTAAGGCTGGAAGTCTTGTGGATGACAGCGCAGCGTATCGGTGGCCTGCTCGAGAATCAGTCCGAGCCATTGCATTCGCTGCGAGTCGTCCGGCTGGTAATTGACCAGCACCAGCCGCGTGCTGGTACGCGCCTCGGCGGGCTGGCCAAAAGTCAGCGCGCTGAGATCGATCACCGGCACCACCGCGCCGCGATAGGCGAACACCCCAGCCACCCAATGCGGCGCTTGCGCAATCGGCTTCAATGGCAGGCGCGGCAGCACTTCGGCCACTTCAGTAGCGCGCAGGGCGTAGCGTTCGCTGCCGATGCGAAACAGCAAAAACAGCGCCTGCTTCGCCACAGGCGCGGTGCCACGTTTGGCGATGATTTCGCTCATCAGACTTTGAATCGCGAAACGCCGCTGCGCAGGCCGACGGCCACCTGGCTCAGTTCGTCGATGGCGAAACTGGCCTGACGCAGCGATTCGACGGTCTGGCTGCTGGCATCGCCCAACTGCACCAGCGCATGATTGATCTGCTCGGCACCGGTGGCCTGGGCCTGCATGCCTTCGTTGACCATCAGCACCCGTGGCGCCAGCGCCTGAACCTGATGGATGATCTGCGACAGCTGCTCGCCGACCTGCTGCACTTCCGACATCCCCCGGCGCACTTCTTCGGAAAACTTGTCCATGCCCATCACCCCGGCCGACACTGCCGACTGGATCTCGCGGACCATTTGCTCGATGTCATAAGTGGCCACGGCGGTCTGATCGGCCAGACGCCGGACTTCGGTGGCGACCACGGCAAAACCGCGACCGTACTCGCCAGCCTTCTCGGCTTCGATCGCTGCGTTGAGCGACAGCAGGTTGGTCTGATCGGCGACCTTGACGATCGTCACCACCACCTGATTGATGTTGCCGGCCTTCTCGTTGAGGATCGCCAGTTTGGCGTTGACCAGATCAGCCGCGCCCATTACCGAGTGCATGGTGTCTTCCATGCGCGCCAGGCCTTGCTGGCCGGAGCCGGCGAGCACCGAGGCCTGATCGGCAGCGGTGGACACTTCGGTCATGGTGCGCACCAGATCGCGCGAGGTCGCGGCAATCTCGCGAGAGGTTGCGCCGATTTCGGTAGTGGTCGCTGCAGTTTCGGTGGCGGTGGCTTGTTGCTGCTTGGAGGTAGCGGCGATCTCGGTCACCGAGGTGGTCACCTGCACCGAAGAACGTTGGGCCTGGGATACCAGTGACGTCAGCTCGGTCATCATGTCGTTGAAGCCGGTTTCGACAGCACCGAATTCATCCTTGCGATCAAGGTTCAGGCGCGAACTGAGGTCGCCGGTGCGCATGATGTCGAGGATGGTCACGATGCGGTTCATCGGCGCCATGATTGCGCGCATCAACAGCAGACCACAGAGGCCGGCGGCCAGTACCGCGACGAGCAGGGAAATGACCATGCTGACTTTGGCCGTTCCGACCGCGTCGTCGATGTTGGCCATAGCGGTATCAGCGACGACTTTGTTTTCGCCGATGATGTCGTTGAGTTTCATCCGCCCCGAGTACCACGCCGGGGTCAGTTTTTCGTTGAACAGCTTGATGGCATCGGCTTCCAGATTGCGCTTGTGCAAGTCCAGCACCGCATCCTGAATCTGGATGTAGGTATCGTGGTACTTCTCGAACAGGGCGAATTCGGATCGGTCTTCATCGGTGGCCATGGTTTTGCGATAGTTGGCCATCTGCTCCTGCAGACGCGCCTCGAACGCCTTGTAGTCCGCCGCGTCTTCGCTGGAAATGCCCTGGCCTTCCTTGAGGCCGAGCAGCTCCTGGGTCTGCAAATAACTGTCGACCCACGCGCCGCGAATCATCGAGCTGTAATAGACACCGGGGATGGCGTCGTCGCGCACGCTGTTTTCACTGGCCTCTATCTTCAGCAACCGCGAATAGGACAGCACCACCATCAACAGCATGATGGCGATAATCACCGCAAAGCTCGCCAAGATGCGTTGGCGCAACGTCCAGTTCTTCACAGTGAATCCTCGTGCCTGATCGAAATGCGGGGAGTATAGCCGAGGGCGGTGTTTCATTTATAAGACGCTTTATAACCCGCGCCTCCGGCAGGTTTCGCGGACAAACTCGATTCGGGCAACGCACTGATCCCCTGTAGGAGTGAGCCTGCTCGCGATAGCGGTCTACCAGTCGCTGATGTTTTGCCTGAACGGACGCCTTCGCGAGCAGGCTCGCTGCCACAGGTTTCGCGGATGAACACGAATTCGGGGCAACACACAAATCCCCTGTAGGAGTGAGCCTGCTCGCGATAGCGGTGTATCAGTCGCTGATGTTTTGCCTGAACAGGCGCGATCGCGAGCAGGCTCACTCCTACAGGTTTCGCGCATGAACTCAGCTCTCAGGCAATCCATAAATCCTTGTGGGAGCGAGCCTGCTCGCGAAGCAGACACCTCGGTCCCGGCAAATGTCCAACTGCGCAAGAAGTTGCGCAGTAGGTCGTAATATTCCAGAGGTAAATTGTCCTGCAGCCCACGCCGGGCAAGCCCTGCAGCCAAGTGCGCAAGAAGTTGCGCAGTACTGCGCAACTTCTTGCGCACTTTCTCCCGGATCTCAGGGCGAAAAACCTGCCAATTCTCGATTCACTGCCTCAAAGCCCCCGTCCCCCGGGCACCTCTCCAAACCTGGCACGCTCCTTGATAACCCTCAGCCACCCACCGGGCGATTTCGCCTCCGGGCACCCTAACTTTATCCGCAAGGAGAGCACCCCATGGCAACACCAGCGTACATGTCGGTTACCGGCGAAAAACAAGGCCTGATCACTGCCGGCGCTTTCACCGCCGACTCCGTTGGCAACACCTACCAGGAAGGCCACGAAGACCAGGTTATGGTTCAGGCTTTCACCCACGACGTGATCATCCCGCGTGACCCGCAATCCGGTCAGCCAACCGGTCAGCGCGTGCACAAGCCAGTTGTGATCACCAAGGTCTACGACAAGGCTTCGCCACTGCTGCAAGCAGCTCTGACTTCCGGCGAGCGCATGAGCGAAATCGTTATCCAGTGGTACCGCACTTCGGCTCAAGGCACCCAAGAGCACTACTACACCACCAAACTGGAAGACGCGATCATCGTCGCCATCAACAACAAAATGCACAACTGCCAGGATCCAGGCAACGCGCACTTCACCCACCTGGAAGAAGTGCAGTTCACCTACCGCAAAATCACCTGGACCCACGAAGTATCCGGTACTTCGGGTTCCGATGACTGGCGTGCTCCAGTCGTTTAATTACGGCTGACCGTTACACGCATCGGCCAGCTCTGCTGGTCGATGTTGTTTACGCCCCTCCAGAATTTCGCGTACGTTGAGCCGCTTTTTTTGCGGTCGTCGACGAGCGCCGCTGTACAGCACGAGGAACAAGGGATGTTCGCGCCGGCCAATGAAACCCACTTTGCCCTGACCATCGAAGGGCTTTCCGCCGACTTTCAGGTGTTTACCCTGCAAGGCCGGGAAGCCATCAGCCAGCCTTTTGTCTTTGAGGTGGAACTGGTCAGTGAGCAGCCGTCGCTGGACCTCGAAACCCTGCTGCACAAACCGGCCTTTCTGCAGCTGTCGCCTGACGGCAGCGGCATCCATGGCCAGATCTACCGCGCCGCGCAAGGCGATTCCGGCAAGCGCTTGACCCGTTATTCGGTGACCTTGCGCCCGCAACTGGCGTACTTGGCGCACCGCATCAACCAGCGCATCTTCCAGAACCTCAGCGTGCCGAAAATCATCGGCATGGTGCTGGAAGAGCACGGTATTCAAGGCAACGCCTACGAATTCAAGACCGGCTCGATCTATCCCGAGCGCATCTACTGCGTGCAATACGACGAGTCTGATCTGCACTTCATCCAGCGCCTGTGTGAAGAAGAAGGCATTCACTTCCACTTCCAGCACAGCGCCAACGCGCACAAGCTCGTTTTCGGCGATGACCAGACGGTGTTCCCGAAACTGGCACCTGTGCCCTACCAGCAAGACTCCGGCATGGTCGCCAGCAACCCGGTGATCAAGCGTTTCGACCTGCGCCTGGAAACCCGCACCAGCCGCACCACCCGTCGCGACTACGACTTCGAAAAACCGCGCCTGACCCTGGAAAGCGAAAACCGTGGCGACGCCCTACCCGACCTCGAAGACTACGATTACCCGGGCCGCTTCATCGACCGCGAGCGCGGCAAGCACCTGGCCAAACGCGCCCTCGAACGCCATCGCAGCGACTTCCAATTGGCCGAAGGCAAGAGTGATCAGCCACTGCTGGTCAGCGGCCACTTCCTCGCCCTGACCGAACACCCGAAAGCCAAATGGAACGACCTGTGGCTGCTCACCGAAGTCCGGCACGAAGGCAAGCAGCCGCAGGTGCTCGAAGAGTCGGTGACCAGCGACACCACCGCGCTGAAAGATGATTTCCATCAGGGCTACCGCAACCGCTTCCAGGCCACGCCGTGGGACGTGCCCAACCGCCCACCGCTGCGCCATCCGAAACCGCGCATCCTCGGCAGCCAAAGCGCGGTAGTCACCGGCCCCAAAGGCGAAGAAATCCACTGCGACGAATACGGCCGGGTCAAAGTCCAGTTCCACTGGGATCGCGAAGGCCAAGCGGACGACAAGACCAGCTGCTGGCTGCGCGTCTCATCCGCCTGGGCCGGCGCCCAATACGGCGGCATCGCCATCCCGCGCATCGGCATGGAAGTGCTGGTCACGTTCCTTGAAGGCGACCCCGATCAACCGCTGATCAGCGGCTGCCTGTACCACAAGGAAAACACCGTCCCCTATCCACTGCCGGCGAACAAGACCCGCAGCACCTTCAAGACCCTGAGCTCAATGGGTGGTGGCGGCTACAACGAACTGCGCATCGAAGACAAAAAAGGCCAGGAACAGATCTACCTGCACGCCCAGCGCGACTGGGACGAAAACATCGAGCACGACCAGAAGATCCGCGTCGGCAACGAACGCCACGACACCGTCGAACAGAACAGCTACAGCGAATTCAAGGCCGAAGAACACCACACCGTTTACGCCGACCGCAAAGTCGAAACCCGCGCCAACGACCACCTCACCGTCGGCGTCAACCAGCACATCAAGATCGGCACCGGCCAGTTCATCGACGCAGGGCAAGAAATCCACCTGAGCAGCGGCATGAAAGTGGTGATGGAGGCTGGTGCGGAACTCACGCTGATCGGCGGCGGCAGCTTCATCAAGATCGATGCCGGCGGCGTGACCCTGAGCGGGCCAGTGATCAACATGAACTCCGGTGGTAGCCCCGGCAGCGGCACCGGCGCCGCCCCGCTGATGCCCGGTGTGTTGAAACAGGCGGATGCAGACAAGGCTGGCCAGGTCCTGACCCCGGCGCAAATCAACACCCTCAAACGCAACGCGCCGTTCTGTGAAGAATGCGAAAAATGCAAGGCAGGTGCCTGTGCCATCTGAACGAATCACCCCCAAGGACTGGCTGGCGCAACAGCCACTGCAAAGCGGCGAGCGCCTGTACCTGATCATCAGCGCCGCCAGCGACGCCGACGCACTGAAAACCCTGTACCTCACCGAACCCACCGCCCAGCTCCTGCCGATCTGGGGCGGCACGCCCTACTCCACCTGGCAACCGGTGATGCCCTACCTCACCGAACTCAAAGCCAACTCCGCCTTCCTGCCCTGGATCGCCGAAACTGATGCGCTGGACTGGGGCTGGCTGGCGACATCGCGTTCAGCACCGAACGAAGTGTTCGAACATCTGCGCAGCCTGACGCAGGTGAAGATGCCGGACGGCACTGAAGTGTTTTTCCGGTTTTGGGATGGGCGGCATATTTATCCGATTCTGCGGGGGCTTGGGGAGAAGGCTGGAGAAGTGCTGCCGGTGTTTGAGCGGTATCTGATTAATGGACAAGCGCTGGAAGTGGGCACGCGGGTGGTGCCGAAGGTCAGGGACTGGCCGTGGTGGGAGGTGCCGAAGGGGTTGTTGGAGGGGTTGATGGCAGAAAATCCATCCACCGTTATCGGCAACATGCTGCAGTGGTTGCAGGAGGAACACGCCGATCTGTATTTCTCCTTTCCCGAATCGAACCTGAAACAAAAAGTGGCGCGCTTTGTTAAACGCACGCCACTCACGGAAGAAAATTTTACCGGGCTGTTGAAGGCCTATCTGGAAAAAGAGGTGGTGGTATGACCCCATTGGATACGATTGCTCATGTCACCGCTCAACAGCCTGACTTCAACAAGGTCATTGCAGAGTTCAAGAACTGCCTGAAGGATTATCGGTCCACCGCCAGATTCATACCTGGCCTGGAAATGGAGCAGCAATTTCAAGTCGGTGACGAGGTTAAAAAACCCGTTGCGACGGGCGACAAAACCAAACCGGTTTACTTCGCCACTTGTCCCGAGAATGGAAAACTCACACTGATTCATAGTTTCGAATCGGCGCGATTTGTGCCGATTGGCAATACTCCAGTGGTTCTGACGCCTGTCGACTCGAAGAACAATCCCGTCGGGCAACCCATGCGCAAAACAATCGGCCCGACCGGGATTGAAGTCGTTAGCGACCTGAAGCCACGTCAGCTCTACCGAATTACTTTCTACCCCGACCTGACGAGCGCGGACAACGAGCGTCTATTCAAATCCTACGACGAAGTCATCGGCGATCTGAGCAAGTGGTTGTCCTCGGAATGGACAACTACATGCCTGCCTTTGTGGAAGGAGCATAACAACGCGTCGATAGCTGGCCGTCTCTGGCAACAATTGCAATCGGAGTGGGATGGTTTCTGGAAATTCGTCATGGGAATCTGGGGCGATATCAAGTCGCTGTTCAAGCTTGTTACTCACCCCCGTGAAAATTACGAAACACTCAAGGAGTTTTTCACCGACGAAAACATCAAGAAAATCTACAACTCCTCAACTGAAGCACTTCGCACCAGTTTCTTGATAGCGAGTGACGAGCCATTGTTGTGGGTTTATGTCGCTGCGGTTTGGGCATGGACGACTTTACTGCCACCGCAGACTCGCACAGAAGTGCTAGCCAGAGTGAAGTCTGAAATAAGTTATATCGTCCTCGGGATCATTTTTACCGGCGGGCTGGGGGTTGCATTACGCGCCAGTGCGAAAGCGGTCAAGGGCACATTGCAGGCGCAAAAAGCGATCAACCTGGTTGAGAAGCTAACGGCCAAGCTTATTGAGATCAGCAGGATACGCTCCAAGTCCCATGCGGATGCCGCTGCCGCGGTGAGATTTCATGGCAACGGCGTAACCAACTCGGGCAAAAAAGCAGTGGCGACTGTCGCCGATCACACGCCTGCACAAACGGCAACAGCTCCGAAGCGCCCTTCGCCTGCGACAGGAGGCAAAGTCGAAAACGACGCGCAAATTCACGCACGAAACAAAACCCAGAACGAAACGCGCCTGGAACAGCAGGAGAACATCGACAACGCGCCTAAACAGTCAAAAAACCCGGCTGATGAACCCGCACAATGCGTCGACAAAACCTGCTCCAACGGTGACCCCGTCTCCATGGTCACGGGTGAGGAGCTGCTGAAACTCACCGACGGCGAACTGGGCGGTCTCTTACCGCTGGAATGGACACGTCTCTACCGCAGCAGTGCTGTTGAAATCGACAACCGTATGGGGCCAGGCTGGAGCCACTCGTTGTCTCATCGCTTGCTTATCGATGACGAAGGCGTGCTGTGGACAGACAATGAAAACCGCCAGACCCGTTTCCCAAAGCCGACCGAGAAACGACCGGCCATCACCAATAGCCTCGCTCAAGCGGCCATTTTTCTGGGGAATGCACCCGGAGAGCTGGTTCTCACGCAAGCAGGGCCAAAGCCGCGGTTCTATCATTTCCGTGCAGAACGGCTGACCACCATCAGTGATTCGTATGAAAACCAGGTGCATATCAGCTATGACTTGGTCGGTCGCATTCAACGTATCGACAATGGCTCCGGTCGCGCCTTGCTGCTGCGTTACGACGACCGCCATATCATTGCCGTGGACCAACAGCAGCAACGCTCGGAGTATGACGATTCCGGTAGACGGCAGGATCCGTGGCTGACTTTACAGACACTGGTTTCCTACGAGTACAACGCTCGCCATCAACTGGTGTCGGCAACCAATGCTGCAGGCGAAACCGAGCATTACCGCTATAACGAACAACATGTAATCCTCGAGCGTCAATTGGCCGGTGGTGCCCGCTTCTTCTGGGAGTGGGCGCGAGAAGGCAAGCTGTCCCGCTGCGTCCGTCATTGGACAAACTACTTACCCTTGGAAACACGCTATGAGTGGGACGACAAAGGCACGGTCACGGTTCATAACGCCGATGGCAGTGAGCAGGTTTACATACACGATGAAAATGCGCGCCTGATCAGCGAAATCGGTCCGGACGGCGCAGAAACGCAGAAAGCCTACGACGATCAGGGTCGTCTGATTGCTGAAAAGAATGCATTGGGCGCCGTCACAGAGTATCAGTACAACAATGCCGGCCGTTTGCTGGCCGTGATCCCCCCGGAAGACGAGCCCACGCTTTACAACTACTACAATGGCCAACTGATTGAGGTCAGACGTGGCCAAGCGCGTTGGCAGTATGACTACAACCGACAAGGCGATATCACCCAACAAATTGATCCGTTGGGTAATGAAACCCAATACAACTATGACCCCCAGGGCCGCTTGGTAGAGATCCGTCACCCCGACGGCAGTCGTCATCACTTGGGCTGGAACAACCTCGGCCAGTTGTTGGAAGAGCGCCTGCCGGACGGCGGTCAACGAAAATACCGCTACGATGCCCTCGGCCGGCAAATCACTCGCCAGGACGAATTCGGCGCGATCACCCAATACCAATGGGATGCCGTCGACCGCCTCACTCAGGTCACCCTGCCCGGCGGCGCCACACGTGCGTTTACCTACAACCCGTATGGCCGCGTCACCGCAGAGCGTGACGAGCTCGGCCGCATCACCCGCTACGAATACGCCGACAACCTGCACCTCGTCAGCCGCCGCATCAATCCCGACGGCAGCCAACTGCGCTACCGCTACGACAACTCGCAACTCAACCTCACCGAGATCGAGAACGAGCGCGGCGAACGCTATCAACTCGATTACCACCCGAACGGCCTGATCCAGCAGGAAACCGGTTTCGACGGCCGACGCACCGCGTACGAATACGACCTCAACGGCCAACTGCTGAAGAAAACCGAGTTTGGCGAAGACGGCAGCGAACTGGTCACCGAATATCAGCGTGATGCCGCAGGCCGTTTGCTGGTCAAGACCTTGCCCGATGGTGAGGAGATTCATTACAGCTACGACGCACTGGGTCGCCTGGTCAACGTCGACGACGGCCATTGGCCGCTCGCTTATGAATACGACGTGCAAGATCGCTTGATCACCGAGCATCAAGGTTGGGGCACCACGCGTTACGCATACGACAACGTCGGCCAACTCAGCCACTGCCGTCTGCCGGATGGCTGCACGCTCGATTACCGTCATTTGTCCGGTGGACGCCTGAGCAGCATCGACCTCAATGGCTCACGCCTGACCAGCCACCAGTTCAACGCCGGTCGCGAACAACAGCGCCAGCAAGGTCTGTTACTCAGCCAATACCAATACGATGAACAGGGCCGCCTGCAAGCGCACAGCGTCAGTCAACGTGACAAAAATGTGCTCCAGCGTCGCTACACCTACGACGCCAACGGCAATCTCGCCGGCATCAATGACAGCCGTAAAGGCAATCGCAGCTACCACTACGATCCGCTGGATCGCCTGATCAACGTACGTGGCGCAACACCCGAAAGTTTTGCCCATGACCCTGCTGGCAACCTGCTCGGTCAAACCGATATACCTGTTGCCAACCTCGCCAACGTCAAAGGCAACCGTCTGCTGATGCAGGGCGACCGTCACTATGACTATGACGCTTACGGCAACCTGATCCGGGAGCGGCGCGGAGCCGGCCAGAAACTCGTCACTGAATACCGGTATGACTGCCAGCATCGCCTGGTCGGCGTAAGACTGCCGGGCGGCAGCACGGCGTCCTACAAATACGACGCCTTTGGCCGCCGCATCGAGAAAACCGTCGACGGCCATACCACTGAATTCCTCTGGCAAGGCGAACGATTGATCGCCGAAAGCGCACAAAATCGTTATCGCAGCTACATCTACGAACCGGGCACCTTCCGCCCGTTGGCAATGCTCGACGGCGAAGGCCCGCTAAAAGCGGCCCCGTTTTACTACCAACTCGACCACCTCGGCACCCCTCAAGAACTCACCGACTACAGCGGCGAAATCATGTGGTCCGCGAGGTACCGAGCGTACGGCAACCTCGCGGCGCTGGATGTCAGCGAAATCGATAATCCGCTGCGCTTCCAAGGTCAGTATTTCGACGCCGAGACAGGGTTACATTACAACCGCCACCGCTACTACAATCCGGGCACTGGGCGTTTTTTGACCCCCGATCCGATCAAGCTTGCGGGTGGGTTGAATAGCTACCAGTACGTGACGAACCCTACGGGGTGGGTGGATCCGTTGGGGCTGAACACCTGTCCTGGCGCAGGGGACGAACCTAAAGGTAAGAGGCCCGATGATTCGGAAAAAGCTGAACACGACGAAGGAAAAGCGCCACCTGATCCATATAATCGCCCATACGCCGGGGCACTGCCTGCCCAGATGCAAGATAAGATTCTGTTCGGCACGCGCAGCCCGAACAGTAATAAGCCGATTGGGGGGCATTCCTCTGAAGTTTTAAAATCCCCAAAACACGAAATGACCGTTGTACAGACAAACGCAGACGGTACGATAAAAGTTCAAGACTTCAAAATGGTTCTTGTACGAAAAGACGGTACCGTCGGTATGTCAGCCAAGAAAGGCGGAAAACATACACTAGCCCCAGAAACCTGGAGCAACGACAAGATACTTTGGGTTACAGATGAAGTAGCCGCTACACCCGGTGTATTCATGCGGGAAGTTGACGGCGTTACAACCACCCTACACACCAAAACGGTTGACGGTGTGAAGTGGCAGGTTTTAAAGGACGACGGAGTCATTACGTCTTCATTTCCTGCAGGCGACGCGCCTATGTCACCATCAACTTAAGTTGAGATAGCGAATGAACAGCAAAATTTACGAAGAGTACAATCACTGGCTTGGGCAGAATGAAGACTCCAATTGGAACGAGTACATAACGGAGCAAGTAGCTAAGGGAGTATTGAAAAAATTCAACGCGGAAGATTGGAAACTTTTGCACGACACTATTCTCTCTATGGAGCAATATTGGCAAGAGCGAAGTGCTGCGGCACTGGGTGAATTGCGGTCAGCAGATGCCATAGAGATTTTAAAACTACTTCTTGACTCCGAATCTATCGAGGTATCTATCGCCGCCGCCTCAGAGCTAGACTGGACAGAAACACCAATTGAAACAAAATATGCCGAAAAAATACAAAATATAATTGACCAACTGCCGCCAGAAGAAATCGACTATTATCCAGAGCTGTACAACCTTTTGGAAAAAGCTAAAAAATCAGATAAAAATCAATAAGAGCCAGTCTGGACATACAGGGACAGATTTATTTTCCATTGAAATAAATCCGCCCCCAATTGTCGCAATGCCCTATCAGAGAAAATAATGTTAGAAAAAAAAACAAAAAATCATACTGACTGGCGAAGATGCTCTGGAAGCACTCGCAAATATTGAATTCATCTTGATTTCTCTACATAAAATGGGAAGTTACTATAGCGACAAATCGGTTGAAGAATACCGGAAAGCTACAACTGAGTTCATTGACGATGAAAACGTAACTCAGCGACTAGCAAAAATCAGAACAATTATCAGCAAAAATTTTGACTCAACTCTTGGTGAGGATGACATGGATGACATAGAGCGTCATATGGAAGGAATTGAGTTCTGGAAGCCTTGACTGATTAGTTGTACGAAGAAATCTGCTGGGCCGCCTGATAAGCATGGAAGGCGCGATACTGAGACCTGCAAGGCCACTGTCAAATTAAAAATCCCCAATCAAGAATAATGAAAAAAAACAGAAAACTTACGCTCAACGCATAATCACCCGATCAAATCTCTGCGATCACTCTCACGGATTAAATAACCAAAGGACTGTTATCTTGAAACACTTGAGCCGCACTCTCGCCTTGCTTCTAGCCTTCACCTTCTCCCTGAGCGCAATCGCGCTGTCACTTCGATCCGAACAACGTCCCGACGGCACAACTGCCTTGTTGCTCACAAACGAAGCCAGTCCAGAACGGGCTTCCAAGCTCAACCAAGACCCGGCGGTTCGCTCTGCACTCGTTAATTTTTTTGGGTACCAAACCGGAAGTTACACCAATGACAATACGATGATCGTGCAGCAGGTTCTTGAAGCGCTCGACTCGCAGATGGCCACGTTTGTTGATGGCGTGCCTCCCGGCAGAAAAATGATCACCGCCATGGACGACGGTAACAACGGATTCGAGCGCGGCGCATTACTGTTGGACGACAAGGGGCATTTGCTCGCCGTAGGATTGGTCAATGGCCACTGCACCGTCAAGTCTCGTGAGGAAGCATTGACTTGTAACGATGCGCCGGAAACAGTGCTGACTATTTTCCAGCCAGAAGGCGCCAAGAAGGCTGACGCTGACTCTTTGGTCTCCTGGAGTAAGCAGTTGCCTCCTATGATGGCGCTGTGGGCGGAGAGTGATGACCCAGAACGCCGAGCCGCTGCGCAGAAGATTGCCCACGTTGAGTACATCGTGACTCAGCCGAAACAGGGAGCCTGGTCTGCGGCTCAATTACCTTCCGATTTTCCAAAAGCGATGCTGGCATTGCTTCCGCAGCGAGCTCACCTGATTGGCGCTGGCGCTCACGGTGTATTTACGACACCGGGTATGGAAGGCACACCAATTGACGGTGATTGGGACAAAATAGCCGGACGCCCTCAGCATGAATATGAGGTCATTCTCAGGACTTTTACCGAATACGCGGATGTTATCGACTTCTATCAGCAGCATGCGAAGGACGCGGAAGTCAGCGGCAACGAGCGCAAAGCACTGGTTGAGGGTCACATTGATGGTGGTACCTATAAAATAGAAATCACCAATAGAAAAGAAGCCGGCACAGTGATCACGTTCTCCGCTTGGCGGCAGGAGGTTTGATTCGCGCTTCCTGCAGCAGCCAGACAGCTGTGATCACAGGCGCAAAAAGCAGATCTTTCTAACCGCGCTCAACTGTCGCTTTCCTCCAGTCCGCAGGCAAAAAAATCGCAGCCTAACACTGCGATTTTTTTAAACGATAACTTTAAGCCCCCGCCAACCGCACCTGCCTCTCCAACTCCACCTTCAACCCCGGCTCCAATTTCAACTGCCGTGCCAGTTCATCCAGATAACTCTTCTCCATGAAATTATCCTCATCCACCAGCATCACACTGGCGATGTACATCTCCGCCGCCATTTCCGGCGTGCTGGCCGCGCGGGCGACGTCGGTGGGGTCGAGGGGTTTGTTGAGTTCGGCGTGGAGCCAGTGTTGCAGCTCCTGGTCGTTGTCGAGTTTGGTGAATTCGCCTTCGATCAGTTCGCGCTCGCGCTCGTCGATGTGGCCGTCGGCCTTGGCGGCGGCGACCAGGGCTTTGAGGATCGCCTGGCTATGTTCTTCGACTTGCGCGGGTGGCAGGCGGTCGAGAGTTTGTGGTTCGCGTTGTGGCGCGCTGCCTTTCTGGGCGTTGTAGTTGCCGTAGGCCTTGTAGGCCAGCACGCCCAGCGCGGCGAGGCCGCCGTAGATGGCGACTTTGCCGCCGACCTTGCGGACTTTTTTGTTGCCGAGCAGCAGGCCCATCGCGCCCGCGGCCAATGCGCCGCCGCCCGCGCCGGACAGCAGGCCGCCGAGGCCGCTGGAGCCAGACGAGCCACCGAGCAAGCCGCCAAGTCCGCTGGCAGCCGATTTGTTGGAAGCGCCGCCAGCCTTGTTCTGCAGCATTTCCTGCCCGGATTTGAGCAGTTGATCGAGCAATCCACGGGTGTTCATGTTCCGTCTCCAAACAAGGGTTATCCGGATCTAAGGCCCTCAGCCTAGTTCGAAAGTGCCCGAACCCGCCCCGCGAGTGTGCTTCGAGATGTTGCTCGCGCTCGGGATTGAACTGCGCAGCTGACCTGGGGAAAACCGATTTTGCACTTCAGTCCAGCGAAAAATGTCCGCCGCCGCGGTTATGGCAAGGACATGGCCATGTTTGGGCTGGCGTACAACACCACGGTTCGGCATGTGATGTTCAAGCGCTAAATGCATCGCGAGCAGGCTGACTCACATCAGGTA
This sequence comes from Pseudomonas koreensis, assembly GCF_024169245.1. Taxonomy (NCBI): domain Bacteria; kingdom Pseudomonadati; phylum Pseudomonadota; class Gammaproteobacteria; order Pseudomonadales; family Pseudomonadaceae; genus Pseudomonas; species Pseudomonas koreensis. The sequence goes on along the minus strand of NZ_JALJWP010000001.1, from coordinate 2,477,793 downwards.
CAGACATCCCAAACCGGGGGAGTTCCGCTGCTCGCGGTTGGCAACCGGGCTGAGCATTCAGGAGGGTGTGATTAACTGGACCGAGGGGAAGTAATTGCGATACCGCTTGGAATCCCGAGTTAACAACGGGAGCTTCTTTACCGCTGCATGTGCACCGATAAAGAAATCAGCCAGCACGTTGTGTTTTCCACCACCCACTTTTCGATAACGTACGAACGCCTTGCCGGCAAGAAAAAGCGCAGGTCGCGGAATTTCCTGGACGACCAGCCCTAGCTGGTTAACGACTTCATCCAAGGTTTCGAATGAAGAGAACGTCTGGGACAGTTCTGCGTAAACAACCGGGTTGATTACTAAATCGTGGATCAATGACTGAGACCGAAGCTGCTGAATCGACCATTCAGCCCACACGGGATCGTCCTCCAGAACATCGATCAATACGTTGGTATCGACCAATACCATCAATCATCCCCCCGGAGTAATGCCATCAAGTCATCCGTCCGCCATTTGATATCTGCCTTGCCACGAACTGCGTCAAACCGATCCGGTGTGTTTGGTTGACCTGGATCGTGTCTGGCGCTGTGCAAAACCACTTCACCCTGCTCATTGACGCTGAACTCAATAGCCGACCCCGGCGTCAGGCGCAAGGCGTCGCGTATGGGTTTGGGAATAGTGACTTGGCCCTTGCTGGTCATGGTTGTCGTCATATCGTGCTCCTTGAGTATTACTCGTGCCATCAACGTAATACCTGCTATCAGAATCCGCAACCGCCGCTTATCGTAGGATCATTCTCCTCGAATTGACGGAAACACCTTCTAAGAGGTCGCTCCATTGCACCGTGGTGTTCCACAGCATGTAGGACGTAGAAAAGGACGGACTTCACAGTCCGTCCTTTTTTTCAGGTTAAAACCGCGAAACACTGCGCATCGCATCCACCAGATAACGCATGGCGATCCGGTCACTCTCTGACAGCTCTCGATAACGCTCCACCAATTTCAATTCCTCGGAGTTGAGGCGGCGTCTTCTGCGCCCGCCGCCCAAGCAAGGGAAGATGCCCAACATTTCGGTGATGCCTTGTATTTTTGCCATGGACGATGTCCTTCTCTATTGAGTCAAGAAACTGCTGAACCTCACATCGCCCTGCCTCTTCGAGCAGCGTCGTGTGCCCCGCCGGCACGAAGGCTTGTATCCGGTCTTGCCCATAGAATAGGAATTAAATCGGCGTTGAAAAGTGGTTTTTAGAGTAATTAATCGAAAAAAGCAGATATGCCCTCTAAATCAGAGAGCCCTGTCAGAAAAATTACAGACATGTCTTGTTTCATTGCCAGATGACGCGATGCAAACAAGGCTTTTTGCCCGACAATCGAACCGATTAAGCTAGCGGGCATCTGTTTATAGTCCGTTGCGTTTGGCCGAAGGCATGACCGAACCGTAATTTCCGATCCGACACGTGCCAGGAACGGCGCGGGATTGCACACGACAGGTTGTATTTATGCACCGCAGGAATTTGCTCAAAGCGTCCATGGCCATTGCGGCCTATACCGGTCTTTCCGCGTCGGGCCTGTTGGCCGCTCGCGCCTGGGCGGCCAATGGTGGCGCCGCTGATGGCGAGGCCCAGGCCTTCGATTTCGAGTCGCTGAAGCGTCAGGCCAAGCAGCTCGCTGGCAATGCCTATCAGGATACGAAACAGGTGTTGCCGCCGACCCTGGCGTCTATGACTCCACAGAATTTCAACGCGATCCGCTACGACGGCGAGCATTCCCTGTGGAAGGAGAACAAAGGCCAGTTGGACGTGCAGTTCTTCCACGTCGGCATGGGCTTCCGTCAACCGGTGCGCATGTACAGCGTTGATCCGAAGACGCGCATGGCCCGCGAAGTACATTTCCGCCCGGCGCTGTTCAACTACGAGAACACTTCGGTCGACACCCAGCAGCTCAAGGGCGACCTGGGTTTTGCCGGTTTCAAACTGTTCAAGGCGCCGGAGCTGGATCGGCATGACGTGGTGTCGTTTCTCGGCGCCAGTTATTTCCGGGCGGTTGATGCCACTGGCCAATATGGCCTCTCCGCACGCGGCCTGGCCATCGACACGTACGCGAAGAAGCGCGAAGAGTTTCCCGACTTCACCAAGTTCTGGTTCGAGACGCCGGACAAGAACGCCACGCGCTTTGTGGTCTACGCCCTGCTCGACTCGCCGAGCGCCACCGGCGCCTATCGCTTCGACATCGATTGCCAGGCCGAGCGCGTGGTCATGGAAATCGACGCGCACATCAACGCTCGAACCACCATCGAACAACTCGGCGTGGCGCCGATGACCAGCATGTTCAGCTGCGGCACCCACGAACGACGCATGTGCGACACCATTCACCCGCAAATTCACGACTCCGATCGCCTGGCCATGTGGCGCGGCAATGGCGAGTGGATTTGCCGGCCGCTGAATAACCCGGCAACGTTGCAATTCAACGCGTTCGCCGACAAGGATCCGAAAGGCTTCGGCCTTGTGCAAACCGACCACGAATTCGCCAACTATCAGGACACTGTCGACTGGTACAGCAAACGCCCGAGCCTGTGGGTAGAACCTACAACCGCCTGGGGCGAAGGCTCTATCGATCTGCTGGAAATTCCTACAACCGGCGAGACGCTGGATAACATCGTCGCGTTCTGGACGCCGAAGAAACCCGTGGCTGCCGGTGATTCGCTGAATTACGGTTACAAGCTGTACTGGAGCGCACTGCCACCGGTCGGCACACCACTGGCACGGGTGCACGCAACGCGTTCGGGCATGGGCGGCTTCACCGAGGGCTGGGCGCCGGGTGAACACTACCCGCCGGTCTGGGCGCGGCGTTTTGCCGTGGACTTCACCGGTGGCGGCCTGGAGCGCCTGCCACAGGGCACCGGGATCGAGCCGGTGATCACCTGTTCCAACGGCAAGGTGCAGGACTTCAGCGTGCTGGTGCTGGATGACATCAAGGGTTATCGGATTCTGTTCGATTGGTACCCGACCAATGACAGCGTCGAGCCAGTGGAACTGCGCCTGTTCATTCGCACCAACGATCGCACGCTGAGCGAGACCTGGCTGTACCAGTATTTCCCGCCGGCGCCGGACAAGCGTAAATATCCTTGAGGTTATAAGGCGGCTGTTCTGGCGTCATTCGCGAGCAGGCTCGCTCCCACAGGGGTCCGCATTCCTATTGTGGGAGCGAGCCTGCTCGCGAAGAGGCCCGCCTGACAACGCAAGCTTGTGCCGAATAGAAAAGCCCCGACCATCACTGGTCGGGGCTTTTGCGTTCCGGCCTTCAATCAATCACGCAAATCCGACTCATGAATCGGCTGGTCGCGATGGGTCGCGCGCTGATACTGCGCCGGCCATACCGCTTTGCGCCCGCCCAGATCATCATCGGCGTGCAGCGGCCAGTACGGATCACGCAGTAGCTCGCGGGCGAGGAAAATGATATCGGCCTGACAGGTGCGAAGAATATGCTCGGCCTGCGCCGGCTCGGTAATCATTCCGACAGTGCCGGTGGCAATGCCTGACTCTTTGCGTACGCGCTCGGCGAAGCGCGTCTGATAACCGGGCCCGACCGGAATCTCCGCATTGGCCGCAGTCCCGCCCGACGACACATCGATCAGATCCGCGCCAAGGGCGTGCAGACGCCGCGCCAGCTCCACGGTCTCATCCGGATTCCAGCCGTCTTCAACCCAATCGGTCGCCGAGACGCGAACGAATACCGGCAGTTCTTCCGGCCACACCGCCCGCACCGCTTCGGTGACCTGCAGCACCAGACGGATACGGTTCTCGAACGAACCACCGTACTGATCGCGGCGTTGATTGCTCAGCGGCGAAAGAAACTGATGGAGCAGATAGCCATGCGCGGCATGCACCTCAACCACGCTGAAACCGGCCGTCAGCGCGCGTTTGGCCGCATCGACGAAGGCCTGGATCACTTCAGCGATCTGCCCTTCATCCAGCTGTTTCGGCTGCGTATGCTGCGGATCGAAAGCAATCGGCGATGGCCCGACCGGGGTCCAGCCGCCATCTTCAGGTTTGACGCTGCCATGCTTGCCAATCCACGGCCGGTGGGTGCTGGCCTTGCGCCCGGCATGGGCCAGTTGAATACCGGCGACCGCGCCTTGGGCGGTGATGAAGCGGGTGATGCGTTGCAGCGGAGCGATCTGTTCGTCATTCCACAGACCGAGGTCTTCGGCGGTGATGCGCCCGTCGGCGGTGACCGCCGTGGCTTCGGTGAAAACCAGCCCGGCACCGCCCACCGCGCGGCTGCCCAAGTGCACCAGATGCCAGTCGTTGGCCAGGCCGTCGACGCTGGAGTACTGGCACATCGGCGACACGGCGATGCGGTTAGGCAAGGTCAGTTGGCGAAGGGTAAAGGGTTCAAGCAGCAGACTCATGGGGCACCTCTCGAATCAGTGGGCAGGCTCCAGGGTTCTGTTTGAAAAGTCGACGAGTGACAGAAAAAGGGTGCAACACCCGCCCCCGCGGGCAAAAATTCGACAAGACGTCACAAGGCCAATCAAGCAGTGCTTAGAGCCTAGTCGACAACCGGGGATGAAGGAGGGTTCAGAGTAATTCAGTGTGTGAGGACGCTTCGCGAGCAGGCTCGCTCCCACATGTGGAGTACATTCCCTGTGGGAGCGAGCCTGCTCGCGAATGGCGTCAACGCGGTTGGATGTGAGCAATCATCAACTGCACAGTCTCGTTGCCGCGAAACTCGTTAACGTCAAGCTTGTAAGCCAGTTCAACCCATTGAATCGTCGGGTTCGGCCAGATATCCCGATCGATCCCAAACGCGATGCCATCGAGTTTCACCGAGCCGCATTCGCTTTTCAGCACCACTTTCAAATGCCGTTCGCCAACCACGCGCTGCTCGACCAGCTGAAACACGCCATGAAACAGAGGCTCGGGAAAATGCTGACCCCACGGCCCGGCGTGGCGCAAGGCGCGGGCCAGTTCGAGGTGGAACTCTTCGATGGCCAGCGTGCCGTCCGACAACATACGCCCGGTGAGGTCTTCCTCGCGAAGTTGCCTACGCACTTCGGCGTCGAATGCCTCGGCGAACAGCGGAAAATTCTCCTGCGGCAAGGTCAGACCAGCGGCCATCGCGTGACCACCATATTTGGCGATCAGGTTCGGATGCTGTGCCGCAACCACGCTCAGCGCATCGCGGATATGGAAACCTTGCACTGAACGCCCGGAGCCCTTGAGCAAACCCTCACCGGCATCGGCGAAGGCAATGGTCGGGCGGAAATACCGCTCTTTCATGCGCGAAGCGAGAATGCCGATCACGCCTTGGTGCCACTCCGGATCGAACAGGCACAAACCGAACGGCATCGATTCGACCGGCAGATCCTTGAGCTGCGCCAGCGCTTCACGCTGCATGCCCTGCTCGATGGATTTGCGATCCTGGTTCATGCCGTCCAGTTGCGCAGCCATTTCCCGAGCCAGATTGGCATCAGCGGTGAGCAGGCATTCGATGCCCAGGCTCATGTCGTCCAGGCGCCCGGCGGCATTCAGACGCGGGCCGACGATAAAACCCAGGTCGGTGGAAGTGATCCGCGCCGCATCACGCTTGGCGACTTCGAGGATCGCCTTGATCCCCGGCCGCGCCCGACCGGCGCGAATCCGCTCCAGGCCCTGGTGTACCAGAATGCGGTTGTTGGCATCCAGCGGCACCACGTCGGCGACGCTGCCCAAGGCCACCAAGTCAAGCAGTTCGCCGATGTTCGGTTGTGGTTTGCTCTCGTACCAGCCGAGGCTGCGCAGGCGCGCGCGCAAGGCCATCAATACATAGAAAATCACCCCGACGCCGGCCAGTGCCTTGCTCGGAAATTCGCAGCCCGGCTGGTTCGGATTGACCAGCGCATCGGCCTGCGGCAGTTCATCGCCGGGCAAGTGGTGGTCGGTGATCAGCACCTTCAGTCCGGCACGCTTGGCCGCCGCGACGCCTTCGACGCTGGAAATACCGTTGTCGACGGTGATCAATAATTGCGGTTCACGAGTCAGCGCAACTTCGACGATTTCCGGGGTCAGGCCGTAGCCGTATTCGAAACGGTTGGGCACAAGATAATCGACATGTGCCGCGCCCAGCAGGCGCAAGCCGAGCACACCGACGGTGCTGGCGGTGGCGCCGTCCGCATCGAAGTCGCCGACGATCAGAATGCGCTGGCGTTGCTCCAATGCCGTCACCAGCAGGTCAACCGCCGCATCGATGCCTTTAAGCTGCTGAAACGGGATCAAGCGCGCCAGACTTTTGTCCAGCTCCGCTTCCGATTGCACGCCCCGCGCCGCGTACAGGCGGGTCAGCAGTGGCGGCAGATCACCGAGGAAAGGCAGCGTGGCAGGCAGTTGACGAGGTTCGATACGCATGGGGCGACGGAGGCTTCTCTTTGATTCGTGGGAAATATCAGCGGTGTCGCGACCTCAGCCGCGCTCACCTTGCAACCATTGCAACTGGACTTCGTGCTGACCGCGGTCGTCGGTGACGAAGATCGTGCCTTCGCTGATCATCACGTCCCACTTGATGACGCGCGGCATGTCCTTGGCCAGGGTTTCCAGCACTTCTTGCGGGACGGAGGCGATGTTGACGTTTTTCAGGTTCTTGATTGCCGGGATCACCTTGGTTTCCCACACGCGCAGGCTGCCGTAGGCCAGCAGGCTGGTGCGTTCGGTACGGCGCGAGCACCAGGTCAGGCGGTCGGCATCCGGCTGGCCGACTTCGATCCAGTGCAGGACGCGGTCATCCAGGCTTTTTTCCCACAAGGCCGGTTCATCCACGTCTGACAGACCACGGCCGAACGACAGCTGCTCGTTGTACCAGAGGGCGTAGGCCAGCAGCCGCACGGTCATGCGCTCTTCAGTCTCCGAAGGGTGACGGGCGATGGTCTGCTTGACGCTCTCGTAGACACTGCGGTCGAGGTCGGTGAGGTTCAGTTCAAATTTGTACGTAGTGGACGGCTGGGCCATGAACGGGCTTCTTGATACGAGGAAAGTCGGCAAGTCTAACCGATGGCACAGGCAATCATCGAATTGATGGCAATCAAGCTGCGGCGTCTGACAGCCGGCTATGTTAAAAACCTGTATTCGCTCAGCCTTGTCCTACAGGATTTCGCATGCCGTTCACCAGCAAACCGCTCTCGGGTCTGAAAGTCATTGAATTGGGTACGCTGATCGCCGGGCCGTTTGCCTCGCGCATCTGCGGCGAGTTCGGCGCCGAAGTGATCAAGATCGAATCGCCGGAGGGCGGTGATCCCCTGCGCAAATGGCGCAAGTTGTACGAAGGCACCTCCCTGTGGTGGTTCGTCCAGGCGCGCAACAAGAAGTCGCTGACCCTCAACCTCAAACATCCCGACGGTTTGGCCATCCTGAAACAACTGCTGGGCGAGGCCGACATCCTCATCGAGAATTTCCGCCCCGGAGTGCTGGAAAAACTCGGCCTGAGCTGGGAAACCTTGCATTCGCTGAACCCGAAACTGGTGATGGTGCGCCTGTCCGGTTTTGGCCAGACCGGGCCAATGAAGGATCAGCCAGGCTTCGGCGCGGTTGGCGAGTCCATGGGCGGCCTGCGGTACATCACCGGTTTCGAGGATCGGCCGCCGGTGCGCACCGGGATTTCCATCGGCGATTCGATTGCCGCGCTGTGGGGCGTGATCGGTGCACTGATGGCGCTGCGTCATCGCGAGGTCAACGGCGGACTCGGCCAAGTGGTCGATGTCGCCCTGTATGAGGCGATTTTCGCGATGATGGAAAGCATGGTGCCGGAGTTCGACGTCTTCGGTTTCATCCGCGAACGCAGTGGCAACATCATGCCGGGCATCACGCCCTCTTCTATCCACACCAGCGCCGACGGCAAGCATGTGCAGATCGGCGCCAACGGCGATGCCATCTTCAAACGTTTCATGCAGGTGATCGACCGCGAAGACCTTGCCAATGACCCGGCGCTGGCGAGCAATGACGGGCGTGACAGTCGCCGCGACGAGCTCTATGGCGTGATTGATCGCTGGGTCAATTCGCTACCGCTGCAAGGCGTGCTCGACCTGCTCAACCAGGCTGAGGTGCCAGTCAGCCGAATCTTCAGCGCCGAGGACATGTTCAACGACCCGCAATACCTGGCTCGGGAAATGTTTCTGCATGCCAAGCTGCCGGACGGCAAGGACTTCAAAATGCCCGGCATCGTCCCGAAACTGTCCGAAACGCCGGGTTCGTCCGAGTGGGTCGGACCACAGCTTGGCGAACACAACGCGCAGGTGCTTGGCGAACTGGGCTACGACGCGGCGCAAATCGCTCGGTTGCGTGAAGACGGAGCCATTTGAGCACCACGGGCGCGCTGGTTTTCGAGCAAGCCGCTACGCAGTGAGCAAACGCCAGGCAAAAAGAAACCCCGAGAAGTGGGGAGACGACTCGGGGTTAAACGTGGTCTGCTTCGAGACCCGTAGCAGCAAGCGACAAGCACCGGAGCACAATGCTTGATCCTGCTGTTATGGGGTCTGACTGACAGGGATGCAGGAAGGTTCCCACAAAAAATATTTCATCTTTACAGGACAGGACGCTTGTCCAGAGCCGCATTGCGCAACGCCGCGATGACGCAGGGTTCCAGCCGTCCCTCGGCGATCATGACGTCACGGTGCAGCCCGTCCACCACGTCAGTCAGCAAGCGCTTGTCGCTCAACTGGGCCTGATTGAATTCGCGTTCCACTACAATTGCGCCGCTGCTGTTCTTCAGCGTCACCAGACATTCACCATGGCTGCCGCGAGGGGTCAGCGTCACCTGATACGGGCTCAGAGCCTCACCGAGCAATAGACTGATACTTTCCATCTCGATCTCCACTCAATAGTCCGAAAACACAGTGCCTGGGGCGTGTTCACATTAAATGACCACCGGCCCGAGAAGAAAGTTCTGCCTGTCGCGACCCAATCGTACGGGGCCGCGTCTGACAAAGCATGCACGGCGAAGATGACAGAAAAATAACCGCCGGGCTCAGGCCTCGACGAGCTCCGGCGGCGATATCAGATAATTGTCCAGCAGCGCTCTCATCAACACTGCCGAGACCGGCGTTTGCAGACGCCCCAGCAGGCGCAGGCGTCGTTGTTGCAGCACGGGCTCGAGGTCACTCAACAGGCTCTGCGCGACCGCGCCCAGCAGGATCAATGCACGCGCCTCGTGGTGCGCCGCCAGGTGATGAATCAGGGCCAGGCCATCACCTCCCTTGAGTTGCGGATCGCAGATAGCAATATCGACCGCACCGCGATGGCCCAGCGAACACAGAGCTGAGGCTAACGAAGGCGCGGTCAGCACGTCGTAGATACCGATGGCGTTGAGCATCTGATGCAACGCCATCAGCTGGAACGGGTTGGGTTCAAGAATCAGGACTTTAAGCGAGCGCATGGGCGACCTCTGGAGCGATCATCGCGGACTCTCACCGCAGTTGTCGTTCACTCTAGGGCAGGCGTCTTAAGCCTCCCATCAGAAAAGTAGCCGCGTCTTGCAGGACATTTCCCATCTTTACTGCAGACAGCGACACCCGCTTTCGGACTTGCGCTGCGTGATGTCGGTCCAGCCGCCCAACAAGCCGCGCAATTTACCGTCACCGCTGTAAAACGGCACGGTCCACTGATAGACCTCGCGCGGCCCGCCATTGAATACCAGCTGTCGTTTGCTGAAGCGCGACTTGCGGGTTTGCAACTGCGCGATGAATTCGTCGTGCAGCATCCGGGCGGTGGTTTCAGGAAATGCATCGACCTCGATCAGCAGGCGCCCCTGCATCTGATCCAGGCGCACTGACAACGCCTCCTCGTAACTGCGATTACAGATGATCAGGCGCCCTTGCAGATCCCGGACGAACACCGGATCCGGCATCGAATCGATCAGGGCGTGCTGGAACGCCAATTGATCGCCCAGTTCCTTTTCCGCTTCGCAGCGCAATTTGATCACGGCCGCCAGGCGCCTGTTCCAAACCAATGACAGTATTCCGAAAACGCCGATCACCCCCATCGCCCAGCATCCCCACTCGACCAGTTGCTGCCAGATCGATGGCACGGGCGCCGGCGAAATTCCTTCCAGCCATTTAAGACGGATCGCCCGTAACTCCGCAGCAGGGAAAGCCTCCAGCGCCTTGTTGAGAATACTCAGCAGCTCCGGCATGCCTTTTCGTACAGCGAGGTGATCGGCTTCCCACTTGCCCTCCACCAAGCCGCCGACCTTGAGCATGCCCAGCGGATAGAGCTGCGCGCCGATTTCGTTTTCGATCGTGGCGTAGGCCTCACCACTTTCGACCAATGCCCGGGCTTCGGCATAAGTCTTCACCGAGCGTATTTCGATCGCTGGATAATCGCGCCGAATCACATCTTCCAGCGCGTGGCGAGCCGGCAGCACTACGACGCGTTTTGCCAATTGCTCGAAAGACTCTATGGTCGGTGCACCGCCATGCCCGACGAAAACCCAGCCGGCGCCGCCGAACGCATGGCTGAAATCAAGAAACAGCTTGCGATCATCGCTCATGGCCAAGGTCGTGCTAATGTCCGCGACCCCGCTTTGCAGGCGTTCGAGCATATGATCGGTGGAGAATGATTCCTGATGCTCGAATTGCAAACCGGTCATCGCGCTGACGTGTTTGAGTACGTCGTTGTTCAGGCCGCTCCACTGTCCGTGCTCGTCCTGAAACAGGTACAGCGGATATTGCACCGACGCCACTGTTACTTTGGGGTTGTCACGGATCCATTGCCGCTCGTGCGCATCCAGTTCGACAGCCTGCACATTGACTGCCGCATTCGCCTGATCGAGCGCCATTTGCGCCGCCACTCCGTTGTGCATCCAGCCCAGCATCGCCAACAAAAACAACCAGCCCAGTGCCGGTTTCAAACCTCTGTAAAACAGCATTGCCATTTCCTTCGTGATCGACTCACCCGTCCTTCGTGGGTGAAAACCCGAGCAGTGTGGCAGCAGAAACAAAAAAGCCCGTCAGGAGACGGGCTTCAAAATGTGACAGCTTTTGCAGGCTTAGAGTGGCTTGCCACGGTTGCCATGCTGACTGACAAAGGCTTGCACGGCTTTCAGGTCGTTTGGTAGCACCGTACAGCGCTCGTTTCTCTCAAACAAATCAGAAAGATGTGCAGGTAGTTCGAGCGCTTTTCCTACACCCGCTTTCTCCACTGCCTCGGGAAACTTGACCGGATGGGCAGTCCCCAGAATCACCATCGGGATGTCCAGACTGCGACGGCATTCGCGCGCGGCTTTCACACCGATCGCCGTATGCGGATCAAGGACTTCACCGCTCTGCTCGTAGACTTCGGCAATGGTTTCGCAAGTCTGCGCATCGTCCACCGCCAGCGAGTCGAACAGTTTGCGCGCTTCGGTCCAGCGCTCTTGTTCGACGCTGAAGCTGCCGTCCTTTTTGAACGAGCCCATCAGGCTGGCAATCGCCGCACCGTTACGACCGTGCAGGTCGAACAGCAGTCGTTCGAAGTTCGACGAAACCATGATGTCCATCGACGGCGACAACGTCGCGTGCAGGGTTTCCTTGACGTACTGGTTGCCGCTCATGAAGCGGTGCAGGATGTCGTTGCGGTTGGTCGCGACGATCAACTGATTGATCGGCAGACCCATGTTGCGCGCAAGGTAACCCGCGAAGATGTCGCCGAAGTTGCCGGTCGGTACCGAGAACGACACCGAACGCGCCGGACCGCCCAACTGCAGGGCTGCATGGAAGTAGTAGACGATCTGGGCCATGATCCGCGCCCAGTTGATCGAGTTCACCGCCACCAGACGCGTGCCTTTGAGGAAGCTCTGGTCGGCGAAGCTGTTCTTGACCATTTCCTGGCAGTCATCGAAGTTGCCTTCGATGGCGATGTTGTGGATGTTCTCGCCGAAGATCGTCGTCATCTGCCGACGCTGTACTTCAGACACGCGCTGGTGCGGATGCAGGATAAAGATATCGACGTTTTCGCAGTGCTTGCAGCCTTCGATAGCCGCCGAACCGGTGTCACCGGAGGTGGCACCGACAATCACCACGCGCTCGCCGCGCTTCGCCAGCACGTAATCGAGCAGACGGCCGAGCAGTTGCAGGGCGAAGTCCTTGAACGCCAGGGTCGGGCCGTGGAACAGCTCCAGCACCCACTCGTTGCCGTTCAGTTGCCGCAATGGAGCAACGGCGCTGTGGGCGAACACACCGTAGGTTTCTTCGAGAATCTTTTTGAAATCGGCATCCGGGATGCTGCCGGTGACGAAAGGACGCATCACTCGGAACGCCAGTTCGTGATACGGCAGGCCGGCCCAGGAAGCGATCTCTTCCTGAGTAAAACGTGGCAGGTTTTCCGGGACGTACAGACCGCCATCGGTCGCCAGACCGGCCAGCAGGACGTCTTCGAAATTCAGGGCCGGGGCCTGGCCGCGAGTACTGATATATCGCATTTTTTTCAAACCTTCGGTTTGAGCTGCAAGCTGCAAGCTGCAAGTCGCAAGTAAAAGCCAGACTGCTTCTCTCTTGCCGCTTGCAGCTCGAAGCGTGCCGCTGCTTTTAGTTCAAATGTTCGACACGGATCCGTACAACCGGGCCGTCGACGCCAGCCAGTGCTTCCAGCGCAGTGATTGCATCATTGATACGCTGCTCGACCACGCGGTGGGTCAGCAGGATCATCGGCACCAGGCCGTCATGCTCTTCGACTTCCTTCTGCATGATCGATTCGATATTGATGCCGCGCTCCGACAGGATGCTCGCCACCTGAGCCAGCACGCCCGGATGGTCCTTGGCCTGAATGCGCAGATAATAAGCGCTTTCACAGGCTTCGATCGGCAGGATCGGATGCGCCGACAGCGAGTCCGGCTGAAAGGCCAGGTGCGGCACACGGTTTTCCGGGTCGGAGGTCATGGCGCGAACCACGTCGACCAGATCGGCGATCACCGAGGAAGCGGTCGGCTCCATGCCGGCGCCGGCGCCGTAGAACAGCGTCGAACCGGCGGCATCACCGTTGACCATGACGGCGTTCATCACCCCGTTGACGTTGGCGATCAGGCGATCGGCCGGAATCAGTGTCGGGTGCACGCGCAACTCGATGCCGGCGTCAGTGCTGCGCGCCACACCGAGGTGCTTGATGCGATAGCCCAGCGCTTCGGCGTAGTTGACGTCGGCAGTGGTCAGTTTGGTGATGCCTTCGGTGTACGCCTTGTCGAATTGCAGCGGAATACCGAAGGCAATCGACGCCAGAATGGTCAACTTGTGTGCGGCATCGATGCCTTCGACGTCGAAAGTCGGATCGGCTTCGGCGTAACCCAGGGCTTGCGCTTCGGCGAGCACGTCTTCGAACGTACGGCCCTTCTCGCGCATTTCGGTGAGAATGAAGTTGCCGGTGCCGTTGATGATCCCGGCAACCCAGTTGATGCGGTTGGCAGACAGGCCTTCACGGATCGCCTTGATCACCGGAATGCCACCGGCCACTGCTGCTTCAAACGCCACGATCACGCCTTTCTCGCGTGCCTTGGCGAAAATCTCATTACCGTGAACGGCTATCAGGGCCTTGTTCGCGGTGACCACATGCTTGCCATTCTCGATGGCCTTGAGTACCAGCTCGCGGGCAACGGTGTAGCCGCCCATCAGCTCTATGACGATGTCGATCTCAGGGTTCGTGGCCACTTCGAAGACATCGTTGGTAATCGCAATACCGGTCGTCTGGAACTGAGGCTTTGGCGTGCGCGTGGCAATTTGTGCCACTTCGATTCCACGCCCGGCACGACGAGCAATTTCCTCGGCGTTGCGCTGAAGTACGTTGAAGGTACCGCCACCGACGGTCCCTAACCCACAGATGCCTACTTTGACCGGATTCACTGTGAACTCCCCATGAAACGGCCGACGCAGGGTCGGCCGGAAAACAACCGCGTGCTCGCGGCTCTCTGTTGATGGCCCGGCGCTGTTGCTGCCGGACCACGATCGTCAACGGCTGCCCGCGACGATGCGAATTACTTCGCGCCCAGCGCCAGTTTGGCGACTTGTGGCGCAGGCTGGTAGCCCGGAATGACTTGTCCATCAGCCAAAACGATGGCCGGTGTACCGTTCACGCCGATCGACTGACCGAGCGCAAATTGCTTGGAAACCGGGTTATCGCACTTGGCGGCTTTGATTTCCTTGCCATCGACCATTTTGTCCATGGCGGCTTTCTTGTCCTTGGAGCACCACACCGCCTGCAACTGCTCGTCACCCGGCGAATTCAGGCCCTGGCGCGGGAACGCCACGTAGCGCACTTCGATGCCGCGCTTGTTCAGCTCGGGCACTTCAGCGTGCAGTTTGTGGCAATACGGGCAGGTGGTGTCGGTGAACACGGTGATGTGCGATTTGGTTTCGCCCACGGCCGGGTAGACCACGGTTTCGGCGACCGGAATGGCATTGATCAGTTTGGAAATGCCCAGTCGTTCGGTCTTCTCGGTCAGGTTGACCGGTTTACCGTTCTCGAGCTGGTACAGGTTTCCCTGAACGATGTACTGGCCATCGGCGCTGGCGTAGAGCACGCGGCTGCCTTTGAGTTTGACTTCGTACATGCCGGGCAACGGGCTGGCATTGATGCTTTCGACCGGAACCTCGAGTTCGAGTTTTTCCAGGCTTTGACGAATGGCTTTGTCGGCCGCGTCATCGGCGACGGCAAAGGTGCTCACCAGCGCAATGGCGGCGGTGACGAAAATCTGGGTCAGACGCATGAGTACTCCTGAGGGCGGGCCAATGAAACGATCAGAACGCCCGTGCGAAACACCGGGTCATAACCGTCCATCGTGCAAACCGGCAAAGCCTAACACATAAGGCCGCGAGGGCCGAATGCGCCTGACACAAGACATCGATCTCACTCCGTAGGAGCTGCCGAAGGCTGCGATCTTTTGATTCTGGCTTCTGTAAACGAAAGCAAGATCAAAAGATCGCAGCCTTCGGCAGCTCCTACACAGGGTTTCGTGTTCAGCCGCGAGGATGGTGTTTGGCGTGCAGGTCCTGCAAGCGGGCGCGGGCGACGTGGGTATAGATCTGCGTGGTGGACAGGTCGCTGTGCCCGAGCAACATCTGCACCACGCGCAAGTCCGCGCCGTGGTTGAGCAGATGCGTGGCAAATGCGTGGCGCAACGTGTGCGGCGACAGCGATTTGCTGATCCCGGCGACCTTGGCCTGGTGTTTGATGCGATGCCAGAACGTCTGCCGGGTCATCTGCTCGCCGCGCTGACTGGGAAACAGCACATCGCTGGGGCGCCCACCGAGCAATTCGCTACGGCCATCACGCATATAACGCTCGACCCAGACAATCGCCTCCTCGCCCATCGGCACCAGGCGTTCCTTGCTGCCCTTGCCCATCACCCGCAAAACGCCCTGGCGCAGATTGACCTGCTCCAGGGTCAGGCTGATCAGTTCGGTCACGCGCAAACCACAGGCATACAACACTTCCAGCATCGCGCGGTCGCGCTGGCCGATGGCGTCACTGAGATCCGGCGCTTTGAGCAGCGCTTCGACATCAGCTTCCGACAGCGACTTGGGCAAAGGCCTGCCGAGTTGCGGCATGTCGACGCGCAATGTCGGATCGACGTGGATCAGCTTTTCCCGCAGCAGATAGCGATAAAAGCCCCGCACCCCGGAGAGAAATCTCGCCGTCGAGCGTGGCTTGTAGTTTTGCTCCAGGCGCCAGGCCAAGTGATCGAGGATCAACTCGCGACCGGCATTGATCAGCTCGAGGTTCTTCTCCTGCAACCAGCCGTTGAACAGCGCGAGGTCGCTGCGATAGGCGTCGCGAGTGTTGTCGGACAGGCCTTTCTCCAGCCATAAAGCGTCGAGGAATTGATCAATCAGCGGATGGTCGATGGCAGGCATGGATGCTCGGGGCAGGCAGCTTTCGAGCTGCGCGCAAATGGACAGTGAAGGGGCGCTAGTCTTTCATAGCCGGCCAGTTCAAGAAACAGGCAGCTTCATTGAGCGCGGCGTGTGAGATTGAACCGGTAAATTCCAGGCAACAAAAAAGCAGCCCGTAGGCTGCTTTTTTCTGCATCGGAAGCTGGGCTTAAGCCAGTTTTTCCTTGATGCGAGCTGCTTTACCCGACAGGTCGCGCAGGTAGTACAGCTTGGCTTTACGTACGTCACCGCGACGTTTCACAGCCATGCTGTCGATCTGCGGGGAGTAGGTCTGGAAAGTACGTTCTACGCCAACACCGTTGGAGATTTTACGAACGGTGAACGCACTGTTCACGCCGCGGTTGCGCTTGGCGATTACAACGCCTTCGAACGCTTGCAGACGGGAACGATCGCCTTCCTTCACTTTCACCTGAACGACAATAGTGTCGCCTGGGGCGAAGGTAGGGATTTCTTTGGTCATCTGCTCTGCTTCGAGTGCAAGGATGATTTTGTTGGTCATGCTGTGCTCCTAAGGTAAATCGTTCGATCTACCATCGATACGTTGTTAACTATCGTCCCGCTCGCGGATGTATTCCTCGAGCAGCTTCTTCTCTTCTCCAGAAAGCGAGCGGCTTTCCAGAAGATCGGCGCGTCGTTCATAGGTCCGACCAAGGGACTGCTGTAAACGCCAACGCCGGATATGCGCGTGATTGCCACTCAGCAACACGTCGGGAACACGCTGATCCGCATACACCTCCGGTCGGGTGTAGTGCGGGCAATCCAGCAGACCATCCGTAAAGGAATCTTCCTCAGCGGAATCCGCATGCCCTAAAGCTCCAGGCAGCAGTCGTGTAACCGCATCGATCAGGACCATGGCCGGCAGCTCGCCGCCAGACAGTACATAGTCGCCAATCGACCACTCTTCATCGACATGAGCCTCAATAAAGCGCTCGTCAATGCCTTCGTAACGGCCGGCAATCAGGATCAATGCATCCGATTGTGCCAGCTCGCGTACCGCCGACTGAGTCAGTTGACGGCCTTGGGGGGACAGGTAAATCACCTTCGCCGCCTCCCCGGCTGCTGCCTTGGCCTGGGCCAGAGCATCTTCCAGGGGCTTGATCTTCATCACCATGCCCGGACCACCGCCAAACGGGCGATCGTCCACAGTGTGATGCCGATCCGTCGTGTAATCTCGCGGATTCCAACAGGTCAGCTGCAAAAGCCCCTGTTTGACCGCACGACTGGTGATGCCGTAATCGCCAATGGCGGAAAACATCTCGGGAAACAGACTGATCACTTCTACGCGCAAGTTAGCCACGTTCAGAAGTCCGCGTCCCAATCCACCTTCATCTCGCCCGCTTCCAGGTCGACGGCCAACACGCATTGCTCCGTATAGGGCAACAGGCGTTCGCGATCATCCAGGCTGCCAGCGCAAGGCTTGACGACCATTACATCATTGGCGCCGGTTTCCAGAAGATGATCGATTTTCCCGAGCAGTTGCCCAAGCGTGTCGATGACCTTCAGACCTTCCAGCTGGTACCAGTAGTACTCGCCTTCGGTCAATTCAGCGAACAGGTTGCGCGGCACGCAGATCTCATAACCGGCCAGAAGACGAGCTTCTTCACGATCATCGAGACCCTTGAGCTTGGCGACCAGGAACTTGTCGCTCCCGCGTCCACTGACCAGCTCGACCTGTTTGACATTGCCTTCGCGCTTGAGCGTCCAGGTTTTGTACTGCAACAGGTTTTCAGTCGGATCAGTAAAGGAATAAACCTTCACTTCGCCGCGAACGCCATGAACAGAATAAATTTTGCCAATAACGATCAAATCATCGGCAGGGGCTGGCGTCGCGTTCATATTGCTCAGGCCGCAGCCTTGGCAGATTCCTTCAACAACTGAGCAACGCGCTCAGAAGGTTGTGCACCAACGCTCAGCCAGTAGGCAACGCGCTCTTGGTTCACGGACAGACGGATTTCCTGACCACGGGCAACAGGGTTGAAGAAGCCAACCTGTTCTTTGTGGGAGCCGTCACGCGGGTTACGCGAGTCGGTTACGGTCAGGTGGTAAAACGGGCGCTTTTTGGAGCCGCCAAGGGCAAGACGGATTGTTAGCATGTGAACATCGTTCCTGTAGTCGGTGCTGCAAATCTAAATGCACAGCGGGCATGGGTGCCCGAAAGGCCGCATATTCTAAGGAATATCCGGACTTTTGCAAATGCCTTTTTCCGGCGCCCATGGCATGCCGTGCAGATTTGCATAGAGAGCCGTCGATGAAAACGGCCAGTCAGCTCCCGCCGAGTGCGGGTTTGCTGTTGATCCTGCTTCCTTGCAGGGTCTGCGCCGGTGCGACGACCGGCGCGGATCTTGTGCCCGCCTTACCCATTTCTCTCGCCATATATAAGAAGAATGGATCAGACAGAACGTCTTACATCTTCGGCATGCCGCCGCCGGGCAACATACCGCCCATGCCGCGCATCATTTTTGCCATACCGCCCTTGGCGGTGAATTTCTTCATCATCTTCTGCATCTGCTTGTGCTGCTTGATCAAGCGGCCGATGTCCTGCACCTGCGTGCCGGAACCCATGGCGATCCGGCGCTTGCGCGAACCGCTGATCAGCTCAGGGTCGCGGCGCTCGGCCGGGGTCATGGAATTGATGATGGCTTCCATCTGCTTGAACTGCTTCTCTGCGGCGTTCTGGGCATTGCCCATCTGCGACAGGTTGACGCCGCCGATGCTCGGCAGTTTGTCCATGAGGCCACCGAGGCCGCCCATGTTCTTCATCTGTTGCAACTGATCGCGGAAGTCTTCGAGGTCGAAGCCCTTGCCCTTCTTCAGCTTCTTGGCCAGTTTGTCGGCCTTGTCCTTGTCCAGCGTCGCTTCGGCCTGTTCGATCAGGCTGAGCACGTCACCCATGCCGAGGATCCGCGAGGCGATACGCTCAGGGTGGAACGGATCGAGCGCTTCGCTCTTCTCGCCCATACCGATGAACTTGATCGGCTTGCCGGTGATGGCGCGCACCGACAGCGCGGCACCGCCACGGGCGTCGCCGTCGACCTTGGTCAGGATCACACCGGTCAGCGGCAGCGCATCGCCGAAGGCCTTGGCTGTGTTGGCGGCGTCCTGACCGGTCATGGCGTCGACCACGAACAGGGTTTCGACCGGGTTGATCGCGGCGTGCAGCGCCTTGATCTCGCCCATCATCTCTTCGTCGATGTGCAGACGACCGGCGGTGTCGACGATGACCACGTCGATGAATTTCAGTTTGGCTTCTTTAATAGCCGCGTTGGCGATGTCGACCGGCTTCTGGCTCAGGTCGGACGGGAAGAACGTCACGCCGATGTCGTTGGCCAGGGTTTCCAGCTGCTTGATCGCCGCCGGACGGTAGATGTCCGCCGACACGACCATGACCGACTTCTTCTTGCGCTCTTTAAGGAAGCGCGCCAGCTTGCCGGCAGTGGTGGTTTTACCCGCGCCCTGCAGACCGGCCATCAGAATCACGGCGGGAGGAACGGCGCTCAGGTTGAGGTCTTCGTTGGCCGCGCCCATCAGGCTTTCGAGTTCGGCCTGGACGATCTTCACGAACGCCTGGCCCGGCGTCAGGCTGCGCGACACCTCGGTGCCGACAGCGCGCTCCTTGACCGAATTGACGAAGTCCTTGACCACCGGCAACGCGACGTCAGCTTCGAGCAACGCCATGCGCACTTCACGCAGGGTGTCTTTGATATTGTCCTCGGTCAGCTTCGCCTTGCCGGTGACATGGCGCAGCGTCTGCGAGAGACGGTCGGTTAAGTTTTCAAACATTGCGCGATCCTTTCAGGCCCTGTACGAACCGGGATAATGGCGGCCCAGACCGGAATCAACATGTGCCCGGCGAGCCTGCGGCGTGGGCAGGTCGCAGATTATAGCGAAGACTGCGGCCGGCGGACACCTCGCCGTCAGCTTGCGGAGTCTTTCGTGCCGTGGCGGTTCTATGCCAAACTCAGCGCCTTTCGGGCTCGCCTAACAGGATTTATGCTCCCCTTGTCACCCAGTTTGCTGACCACCCTCGCCGCCGCCCTGCTCTACGCCGCTGCGACCGTCTATCA
The DNA here is from genome assembly GCF_024169245.1 of Pseudomonas koreensis. NCBI lineage: Bacteria > Pseudomonadati > Pseudomonadota > Gammaproteobacteria > Pseudomonadales > Pseudomonadaceae > Pseudomonas > Pseudomonas koreensis. The sequence goes on along the minus strand of NZ_JALJWP010000001.1, from coordinate 2,457,856 downwards.
AAGTACCCGCCTGGCCACCGGCGCCAAGGCGAACAAGCGCCTGCTGGTCAGCCTCGGCGTGTTCGCCGTGCTCGCCCACGGCGCCAGCCTGCTCACTCATTTATTGACGCCGATCGGCCTCGGCCTGGACTTTTTCAGTGCTTCGAGCCTGATTGCCGCCGCAGTCATTGCCCTGACCCTGCTCGCCTGCTCGCGAATCCCGGTGGAAAACCTGCTGGTGTTGCTGTTCCCGCTCGGCGCGATCACGGTACTGCTGGCGCAGTTCGCGCCGACCGGCACGGTGCAGATCATCGATGAAGAGCCGGGCATCCTCGCCCACATTCTATTGTCGATCCTCGCCTACGGCATGTTTACCATCGCGGTGTTCCAGGCGTTGCTGCTGTTGGTTCAGGACCATCAGCTCAAGCACAAGCACCCGTCCGGGCTGATCAAGAACTTCCCGCCGCTGCAAACCATGGAAAGTCTGCTGTTCGGCTTTCTCTGGGCCGGCTGGACGCTGCTGTCGCTGTCGCTGATTTCCGGCTGGCTGTTCGTCGAGAACCTGTTTGCCCAGCATCTGGTGCACAAGACCCTGCTGGCCTGTCTGGCGTGGATCGTCTTCAGCGTGCTGTTGTGGGGGCGCAACCGTCTCGGCTGGCGTGGCCACAAGGCGATTCGCTGGACCCTCGCCGGTTTCTGCCTGCTGATGCTGGCGTACTTCGGCAGCAAACTGGTTCGTGAATACATTCTGCACATCTGACGGGCGGCATAAATGGACGGTTTGCCCATAGGGCCGATGCTCGCGGTATTTGTCCTGCTGATTTTATGGTCAGGGCTGTTTACCGCCGTCGAAATCGCGCAGCAGCACCTGCTCGCGCAACGTGTTGCCTCGCGCGCCAGCGATAAGCCGCTGGCGAAGCTGAGCTTCCCGCTCGACAGCCTGATCCTCTGCAACACCCTGTGCCGCGCCCTTGCGGTGATCATCGCGACGCTGTTGGCGATTTTCCTCTGCGACGAAAACGGCCCCTGGGCGGCGTGCCTTGGCGCCGGCGCCATTCTGCTGGTATTTGCCGATTATTTTCCGCGCACTGTGGCCCGGCGCCATCCCGAAGCCGTGCTGGCGTTCGGCAATGCTTTGCTGATGGTGCCGATGAAAATCGTCTACCCGCCCGCCTGGCTGTTCAGCCGTCTCAGCGCTTTGCTGATGACGCCGTTCACGCGCAAGGCTCAGGTGGTGCAACAGAGCGAGGACGAGATGCCAGCCGATCACGATGATGATCCCGAACATCCGGTCCGCGCCCACCCGGTGTCGGGCATTCATGCGCTGGACAACATCACGGTCAACGACATTCTGGTGCCGCGCAGCGACGTCGATGGCATCAACCTCGACGACTCGATCGAAGAGATCATCGAGCAACTGCGCGAGAACAAGCGCACACGCCTGCCGGTGTTTCACAGTGATATCAATCAGGTCGAGGCGGTGCTTAACACCCGTCAGATCGGCCATTTGCTCAGTAATGGCGGACTGACCCGCGAGGCGCTGCTGGCCGCCAGCTACGAGCCGTACTTCGTCCCGGAAAGTACGCCGTTGCAGCTGCAACTGCTGAACTTCCACAAGCAGCAGCGCCGCCTCGGCATGGTCGTCGATGAGTACGGCGAAGTGCTGGGCATCGTCACCCTTGAAGACATTCTCGAAGAGATCGTCGGCGAATTCGAAAGCGAGCACAGCCTCGACAATCCGCATATTCATCCTCAGGCCGACGGGCGCATGGTGATCGATGGCGCCGCGTCGATTCGCGACCTGAACAAGTGCCTGGGCTGGCATCTGCCGAGCGACGGGCCGAAGACGCTGAACGGGCTGGTGACTGAAGCGTTGGAGACGATTCCTGAAAGCGCTGTCTGTCTGAAGATCGGGCGTTATCGCCTGGAGATTCTCGAGACCGAGGAGAACCGGGTGAGCAAGGTGCTGATCTGGCTGACTTCATCGGTGCCTGCTTTAGTGCCTGCCCGATAGAAGATCAAAAGATCGCAGCCTTCGGCAGCTCCTACCCTGCGATCTTTTGCGCTTGTTCGATTGTTAGCCCCCTTCCTATAATCGAGGCGCTTACCCAAGCGCCGTCGCTCCCTGTGCTTACCCGGCACTATCCGGATCCCGACTGTTTCCGCTGCAAACCGACGACTGTTCCTACTCGAAACAGCGCTCGCGCCCTACCCCACATCCCTGGGTGTTCGACCATAATAATTCGCTCCACTGGAGCTCATGACTGTCAGGGATCACCGCATGACGACCCATACCGCTTACAGCGAAACCGCGCCTGCCCAGCCGACCAATTCTGCCACCCGCGTGGCCACGGCCAGCTTTATCGGCACCGCTATCGAGTTCTACGACTTCTACGTTTACGCCACTGCTGCGGCGCTGGTGATCGGGCCGGTATTCTTTCCGCAGACCTCCGGCACGGCGCAGATGCTTTCGGCATTTCTCACTTTTGGTATCGCCTTCCTCGCCCGACCGCTGGGTTCGGCACTGTTTGGCCACTTCGGCGACCGCATCGGGCGCAAATCGACACTGGTTGCCTCACTGCTGTTGATGGGTGTGTGTACAACCTTGATCGGCGTCTTGCCGGGTTACGACAGCATTGGTGCCTGGGCGCCGATTCTGCTGTGTGTGCTGCGTTTCGGTCAGGGCCTGGGCCTCGGCGGCGAATGGGGCGGCGCGGCGCTGCTGGCCACGGAGAACGCGCCGAAGGGCAAACGCGCGTGGTTCGGCATGTTCCCGCAGCTCGGGCCATCGATTGGTTTTCTGGCGGCCAACGGCCTGTTCCTGACCCTGGCGATGACCCTGGATGACGAGCAGTTCCGCAGTTGGGGCTGGCGCATTCCGTTTCTGCTCAGCGCGGCGCTGGTGATGGTCGGCCTGTATGTGCGCCTCAAGCTGCATGAAACGCCGGTATTCGCCAACGCGATCGCCCGTCAGGAACGGGTGAAAGTGCCGCTGGTCGAGTTGTTCAGCCAGTATTGGGCGCCGACCCTGCTCGGTGCGGCGGCGATGGTGGTCTGTTATGCGCTGTTCTACATCTCGACAGTGTTCTCGCTGAGCTACGGCGTGTCCACGTTGGGTTACAGCCGCGAGACTTTCCTCGGCCTGTTGTGCTTTGCCGTGTTGTTCATGGCCGCAGCGACGCCATTATCCGCCTGGGCCAGCGACCGTTACGGGCGTAAACCGGTGCTGATCATCGGTGGCGTGCTGGCGATTCTGTCCGGATTTCTGATGGAACCGTTGCTGACCCAGGGTTCGACCTGGGGCGTGGCGCTGTTTCTGTGCATCGAGTTGTTTTTGATGGGCGTGACGTTCGCACCGATGGGCGCGCTGTTGCCTGAGCTGTTTCCGACCCATGTGCGTTATACCGGCGCTTCAGCGGCGTACAACCTGGGCGGCATCGTCGGGGCCTCGGCGGCGCCGTTCTTTGCGCAGAAACTGGTGGCGATGGGTGGGTTGAGCTATGTCGGCGGGTACGTGTCGGCGGCAGCGGTGTTGAGTTTGATTGCGGTGCTGTGTTTGAAGGAGACGCGCGGCAACGACCTGAATCGTGTCGCTTGATAGATAGCTATCGCGAGCAGGCTCACTCCTACAGGGGAACGCATTCCAAATTGTAGGAGTGAGCCTGCTCGCGATCGGCGCGACGCGGGTTACAGCTCTACAACAACCGCCTGAGCAGCACGAGTCGCCTTGGCACGCGCAGCCTCGATCGACTCATCCCGCGCCAGCGCCACGCCCATGCGGCGCTGGCCGTTCACTTCTGGCTTGCCGAACAGGCGCAGCGCCGTGTCCGGCTCGCTCAGCGCAGCGCCCAGGTTGGCGAAAGCGGTCTGGGTCGACTGCCCTTCCACCAGAATCACCGCCGAAGCCGACGGGCCGAACTGACGAATCAACGGTACCGGCAGGCCGAGAATGGCGCGGGCGTGCAGAGCGAATTGCGACAGGTCCTGAGAAATCAGCGTCACCAGACCGGTGTCATGCGGGCGCGGCGAGACTTCGCTGAACCACACCTGATCGCCTTTGATGAACAACTCGACACCGAACAGACCACGACCACCCAGCGCTTCAGTCACAGCTTTGGCAACGCGTTCGGACTCAGCCAGAGCAATCGGGCTCATCGCTTGTGGCTGCCAGGATTCCTGATAGTCGCCCTTCTCCTGTCGGTGACCAACCGGTGCGCAGAACGTTGTGCCGCCAATGTGGCGCACGGTCAGCAGGGTGATTTCGTAATCGAAATCGATGAAGCCTTCGATGATCACCCGACCTTTGCCGGCGCGACCGCCCTCTTGCGCGTAATCCCAGGCTTTCTGCACGTCATCGGCGCTGCGCAGCAGGCTCTGGCCCTTGCCCGACGAACTCATTACCGGCTTGACCACGCAAGGGAAACCCAAGTCCTGAACGGCTTTGCTGTAATCCTCGAAGGTGTCGGCAAAATGGTACGGCGAGGTCGGCAGGTCGAGCTCTTCGGCGGCCAGACGACGAATACCTTCACGGTTCATGGTCAATTGCGCCGCACGCGCGGTCGGGATCACGGTGAAGCCTTCGGCTTCCAGCTCGACCAGCGTGGCGGTGGCGATGGCTTCGATTTCCGGCACGATGAAATGCGGCTTCTCGGCTTCGATCACTGCACGCAGGGCAGCGCCGTCGAGCATGTTGATCACATGGCTGCGATGGGCGACTTGCATGGCCGGCGCGTTGGCGTAGCGGTCGACAGCAATCACTTCAACGCCCAGGCGCTGCAGTTCGATTACCACTTCCTTGCCCAACTCACCACAGCCACACAGCAATACGCGGGTCGCGGTTGGCGACAATGGAGTTCCGATACGGGTCATCTCAGGTCCTCAAAGGAAGCGGATCATCGAGGAAAGCCACGCAAGTGCGCTTTCCATGGGGAGAAAGCGCGGCATTTTACATGAACCCGAGGGTTTGGCTTCAGCTGGCGACAGCCTGTTTGCGATCACGCCAGGCCATGATCAGCCAGACGGCGGTGACGCCGGCGAACTTCGAGGCCAGCGCGGTGATGATCACCGGCGGCGTCAAGGCGTCGATCATGCCGAAAAAGATAAAGGAATCCAGCGGAATGCTCAGTGCCGAACTGATCCACAAACGGTCGCGCAACGGCCGTTTGGTGATGCTGAACACCAGCCAGTCGATGCATTCGGAGACCGCGAACGCCGTAGCGCTGGCCAGCGCGATGGAGGGGTCGGAGGTGATGTACGAGAGCACCAGCGCCGCCAGCATCGCCACGATCGCGCCATGCCCGAAGCGCGTCTGCACCATGTCGCGCAGCACGAACACCAGCCCGCCCCAGGCCGACCAGATGATGTCCAGGTGCGGTGCGGTGGAAAAGGCGAAGTTGATCAGCACGACGCTGCTGATGTAGGCGATGAGGAAGATCATGGAGGCGGCCTGTCGATTTGGCGCACAGGTTACTTGAGTGCCCTGAAAAGCAAAAGATCGCAGCCTTCGGCAGCTCCTACATTTGGAAATGCGTTCCCCTGTAGGAGCTGCCGAAGGCTGCGATCCTTTGATCTATCGGCTCGGCGTCTTGCCAATCATCCAAACCAACCCACTCGCCTTCGCCCGCTCATGACACGACCCCAGCACCACCCGACGCTCGTCATTGCTCATGCGGCCCCAGCGGGTGATCTCCTCGACCGTACGCTGGCAGCCGGTGCAGATATCATCTTCATCCAGCGCGCAGATATTCACGCATGGCGAGGCGACTGGTCGTTCGATGGTGGTCATTCTTCCTGCTCGACCAGATCGCGGGCGTAACGCTGCGAGTTATGCACATAGTGCGCGGCGCTGGCTTCGAGCATCTTTTTCTGCGCCTCAGTGAGTTCGCGCACGACCTTACCCGGCGAGCCCATCACCAGCGAACCGTCGGGAATTTCCTTGCCTTCGCCGATCAGCGAATTGGCGCCGATGATGCAGTTCTTGCCGATTTTCGCGCCGTTGAGAATCACCGCGTTGATGCCGATCAGGCTGTAATCGCCGACCGTGCAACCGTGGAGCATGGCGTTGTGGCCGATGGTCACGCCGGTGCCGATGGTCAGCGGATAGCCCATATCGGTGTGCATCACCGTGCCATCCTGCACGTTGCTGTTCCTGCCGATGAGGATCAGTTCGTTGTCGCCGCGCAACACGGCGTTGAACCAGACGTTGGCGCCCTCTTCCAGGCGGACCTTGCCCACCAATACGGCATTGGGCGCGACCCAGCTCTGCGGATGGGTTTCGACACGGGCGTCGCCCAGGCGGTATTTCATCTCGTTTTCCTCGGGGCTCACGGCCGTTCGAACGACGGCTCAAGTATCGATAAAGCTTTTCGGCGGTTGGTGCAGGCTGATTTTGGCGTCATAGAGCAGGTTGATCAACTCGACGATCATGATCGCCGTCAGCCCCCAGATCTTGTACTCGCCGAAGCGATAGCTCGGCACGTACCAGCTGCGGCCTTGATAGTCGATGCGATGAGTGTGCTCGCGGGGATCTTTGCGGAAGAATTCCAAGGGCACGCTGAAGACGGCGGCGATTTCGGCATCATTGGGTTGGTATTCGACAAAGTCGGGAATCACGCCGACATACGGCGTTACCTTGATACCGTGCAGGGAAATCAGCGGACTCAGCGGGCCGATGACTTCGACCAGCCCCGGCGGCAGGCCGATCTCTTCTTCGGCTTCGCGCAGCGCGGTGAAGATCAGGTCCGGGTCCTCCGGGTCGCGGCGCCCACCGGGGAAGGCGACTTCGCCACCGTGGGTCGAAAGCCCGCTGGCGCGCAGGGTCAGGACCAGTTCCGGTTCGTCACTGCGGGTGATCGGCACCAGCACGGCGGCTTCGGGGAAACGTGCGTCGGTCTCCAGCGTGCGCGGTGTGTGGTTGCTTACCCTATGCAGTAGCTCGTCCAGCATGAGTGTTCTCGATCGGTGCCTTGCTCCGCATCATGCACCAATCAAAGCGAGCGCCCAAGCCCCCGAAACCCGTCGTGTCGCGAAACGACAACTTGCCGACCGGCCCCGCTGCACGCCAAGATAGGCGCAGCATTCAGGAACCCGAGCATGAAATTTTGCAGCCACTGCGGTAACCCGGTCACCCAGCGCATTCCCGAAGGCGACTCGCGGCTGCGATTTGTCTGTGACAGCTGTCAGACCATTCACTACCAGAACCCCAATATCGTTGCCGGTTGCGTGCCGACCTGGGGCACGCAAGTGTTGCTCTGCCGCCGCGCCATCGAGCCGCGCCTCGGTTACTGGACACTGCCCGCCGGTTTCATGGAAAACGGCGAGACCATCGAGCAGGCGGCCATCCGCGAGACCGCCGAGGAAGCCTGCGCCCGGGTGCGCAACCTGAGCATCTACACGCTGATCGACGTACCGCACATCAGTCAGGTGCACGTTTTTTTTCGCGCCGAACTGGCCGATCTCGAGTTTGCCGCCGGCCCTGAAAGCCTTGAGGTGCAGTTGTTCGACGAAGCCGACATTCCTTGGGACGAACTGGCTTTCCGCACGGTCGGGCGCACCTTAGAATGCTTCTTCGCTGATCGGCGCGTCGAGAAGTATCCGGTTCGTTCGGAATCGATCCCGCCACTGGTGCAGCCGGTCATTGTTGGCTAGAAGATCAAAAGATCGCAGCCTTCGGCAGCTCCTACCTAAAACCTGATTGCGTCACTCCCTGGGGAATCGTTTCAATGCGCTGGTTGCTTGCCCTGTTCTGCCTGTCGTTCGTCAGCGTTTCGCAAGCGTCATTCGTGACCACCGTGACGCCGTCGGATACCCCCCTCATCGAAAAGGTCCTGGTCCTCAAGTCAGCCCACCAACTACAGCTGATCGCCGACGGCAAGCCGCTGAAGACCTATCGCGTGTCCTTGGGCAAGGGGGCGAAGAAAGGGCCGAAACTGATCGAGGGCGACAAACGCACACCCGAGGGTTTCTATTGGATCGACTGGCGCAAGACCAGCGAGAAATTCAACCTGTCGATGCACATTTCCTACCCGAACATCAGCGACGCCGCCCGCGCACGCCGTGAAGGTGTCGAGCCCGGCGGAATGATCATGATCCACGGCACCCCGGACTCGGCAGACAACCCGGAGCAGCTGTTCCACACCCTCGACTGGACGGATGGCTGCATCGCCATGCGCAACGTCGACATGCGTGAAGTGTGGAATCTGGTACCGGACGGCACGATGATCGAAATTCGCCCGTAACCTCGACCGCTGGTCACCCGTAAAAAAATAAATCAAAAGATCGCAGCCTTCGGCAGCTCCTACAGGGGTGATACCACTCCGAATTGTAGGAGCTGCCGCAGGCTGCGATCTTTTGCTTTTCATGGGCCACCACTAATACCACTTTAAACACCACCCCCTCAATACCGCCAATCCATAGGGTTAGAGGCCATTCACCTGCGTTGACATGGTATTCAAGTGGTATTAGTTTCCGCCCCACAAGCGAGCCACAACAATCCTATACTCGCGGCGGAAACGACCTACATGAACGACCTCCAATCCCTACGTCCTGACGACGCCCAGCCGACGCCGCTGTACTTGCAACTGGCGCGCAATCTGGAAGCGGCGATTCATGCCGGACAGTGGAAGGCCGAACAGGCGATGCCGTCCGAGCGCAACCTCAGCGACCAGCTCGGCATTTCCCGGGTCACCGCGCGCAAGGCTTTGGAAGTCTTGCTCGACCAAGGCCTGATCCGCCGCCTGCAAGGCTCCGGCACGTTCATCACCCCACGCCTGGAACAACCGCTGTCGCGTCTTTCCGGCTTCAGTGAAATGCTGCGTTTGAAAGGCTTCGTACCCAGCTCGAAATGGCTGGAGCGGGAAATCACCCTGCCGACCCACGAAGAACTGATCCGCCTCGGCCTGTCGCCGAACGACAAGGTCGCGCGCATGAAGCGTCTGCGCAAAGCCGATGACACGGTCATGGCGATCGAGATGAGCACCCTGCCCGCGTCGATCATGCCCAAACCGCAAGCGGTGGGGGATTCGCTCTACGAATACCTTGACGGCATCGGTAAACCCATCGTCCGCGCCCTCCAGCACATCCAGGCGATCAACGCCTCTGACGAGTTCGCCGCACTGGTCGGCATCGCCCCCGGCACCGCCATGCTGCTGATGACCCGGGTCGGCTATCTGGAAGACAACACGCCGATCGAAGTCACCGACACCTATTGCCGCAACGACTACTACGACTTTGTTGCAGAGCTTCGTAGATAAAGAGCCGCGCCGTTAAGCGCGGCCCCAAGCGAGAACGAAAATGTCCGAAGACAACATCCTCACCGCCAGCGGCTGGATTCGCGGCCGGCTGATTCACGAACATGGCAAGGTCGTGTCGATCGACGGCGTGCCCTGCGATCCGGCCGATAACGATCTGCCTTATCTGCTGCCGGGTTTCATCGACCTGCATGTGCATGGCGGCGGTGGCAAAGACATCATGGAAGGCGCCGAGGCCTTCGAAACCATCAGCAAGACCCATGTGCGTTTTGGCACGACCTCGCTGCTGGCCACCACCATGACCGCGCCGAGTGCGGAGATCTCCAGCGTCCTCAAAGAGGTAGGAGAATTCTGCGAACGGCGTCCGAAAGGCGCCGCGCGAGTGCTTGGCGTGCACCTTGAAGGCCCGTACATCAACCCGGGAAAACTCGGCGCTCAACCGAACTTCGCCCACACCGCGTTGATGGCCGAAGTCGAAGAATATCTGGCGCTGGCGCCGATCCGCGTCATCACCATTGCCCCGGAAATCGCCGGTCACGATGCGTTGATCCGTGAACTGAGCAGCCGTGGCATTCGCATGCAGATCGGCCACACCCTCGGCAGTTACGAGGAAGGCGTCGCTGCATTGGCTGCCGGTGCGACCAGTTTCACCCACCTCTACAACGCCATGAGCCCGCTGCATCACCGCGAGCCCGGCATCGTCGGCGCGGCACTTGCCCATGCGCAGTACGCCGAGCTGATCCCCGATCTGTTGCACGTGCACCCTGGCGCCATTCGCGTGGCCCTGCGTTCGATCCCGTGCCTGTATTGCGTCACCGACTCGACCGCCGCCGCCGGCATGCCCGACGGTGAATACAAGCTCGGCAGCCACACCGTGACCAAATGCCTGGGCGGCGTGCGCCTGCCCGACGGCACGCTGGCCGGCAGCACCCTGACCATGGATCAGGCCCTGCGCAATCTGGTGAAGATCGGGTTGCCGATCGCCGAGGCCTCGCAACGTCTGTCGCAATTTCCCGCCGATTACCTCGGCATTACCGAACGCGGGCGCCTTGCCCCGGGTGCCTGGGCCGACTGCGTGCGGCTCGATCGCTCACTCACACTGACCGCCGTCATGGTCGAAGGAGAAGACATTGACTTCAAAAATGCTTGAAGAGGCGCTGTCCTCGTTCGAGGCTGTGCAAGCCCAACTGCAACAGCTCGACGCGCCGATGATCGAGATCGCCGGGCGCCTGCGCCGGCAGCCACCGCAAGTGGCGATGACCGTTGCCCGTGGCAGCTCCGACCACGCCGCGAGCTACTTCGCCTACCTGACCATGCAGCAACTGGGCTTGCCGGTAGCCTCATTGCCGATGTCCGTGGTGACCATGCAGCAAGCGCCGTTGAAAGTCAGCGGTCAGGTCGCGTTCGCGTTTTCGCAGTCGGGACAGAGCCCGGATCTGGTCAACAGCCTGCGCCTGTTGCGCAAGCGCGGCGCGCTCAGTGTGTCGATGGTCAACGCCGCCGATTCGCCACTGGAAGCGGCCTGTGAATTCAGTCTGCCGCTGCTTGCCGGTACTGAAAGCAGCGTCGCCGCGACCAAGAGTTTTATCGCCACCCTCAGCGCCAGCGCGCGCTTGATCGCGCACTGGAAAGAAGACAGCGAATTGCTCGAGGCCGGCAACGCCCTGCCTGAAGGTTTGCGCGAAGCCGCAAAACAGGACTGGAGCGTTGCCATCGAAGCGCTGCGCGATTGCGAGCGCTTGATGGTGATCGGCCGTGGCGCCGGTTTCGCCATCGCCCAGGAAGCGGCGTTGAAATTCAAGGAAACCTCGGCGATTCAGGCCGAAGCGTTCAGCAGCGCCGAAGTCCGTCACGGGCCGATGGCACTGATCGACGAACACTATCCACTGCTGGTCTTTGCCCCACGCGGCGCCGAGCAGGCTGGCCTGCTGAGCCTCGCGGCAGAAATGCGCCAACGCGGCGCCCGGGTACTGCTCGCCGCCCCGGATGACGTCAGCGAACGCGACCTGACCCTGACCCGCGCCGAGCACCCGGTCCTCGACCCGATTCTGGCAATCCAGAGTTTCTACGTGATGGCCGCAGGCCTGGCCGTGGCGCGGGGCATGGACCCGGATCAGCCGCGCCATTTGAGCAAAGTGACCCGCACGCACTGACCGCCGAAGTCCGACCTGTAGGAGCTGCCGAAGGCTGCGATCTTTTGATTTTGACGTAGCCAAAAACAAGATCAAAAGATCGCAGCCTGCGGCAGCTCCTACGGGGGGCATCGAACCGAGATTCAACTGATGAGACCCAGCCATGCCCGACAACAATAAAGAGCTGACCCTCAGCGCCCCGCTCAGCGGCCCCGTGCTGACGCTCGCCAACGTCCCGGACGCAGTGTTCGCCAGCGGCGCGATGGGCGACGGCATCGCCATCGACCCGCTCAACGACACGCTGTATTCGCCCTGCGCCGGCGTGGTCATCCACGTCGCGCGCAGCAGCCACGCAGTGACCGTGCGCGCCGACAACGGCGCGGAAATCCTCCTGCACCTGGGCCTCGACACCGTTGAGCTGAACGGCGAAGGTTTTGCCATGCTGGTCAAGGAGCGCGATCGCGTCAGCCTCGGTCAACCGCTGTTGCGCTATGACCTGGACAAAGTCGGCCAGCAGTGCAAAAGCCTGGTCAGCCTGCTGATCCTGACCAACAGCGCGGATTTTCAGGTGCGGCCGATCACGCTCAAAGCGGTGAAAGTCGGCGAGCCGTTGCTGCACATCATCGCGCGCAACGTTGTCGCGGCGAATACCGAAACGCTAGGCGGGCCCGAAGCTCATGGCCAGGTGCGCGTCGCTCATCGCGGCGGTTTGCATGCGCGCCCCGCTGCGCTGATCCGGCAAACCGCGCAGGGTTTCAATAGCCGATCGCAGCTGCATTTCGCTGGCAAATCGGCGCCGTGCAACAGCTTGATCGGTTTGATGGGGCTGGCGATCGGCGAGCAGGATGAGGTGCAGGTCAGTTGTCAGGGCCCGGACGCCGATGCCGCACTGCAAGCCTTGCTCAGCGCATTGGCCACGGCGCTGCCGGACGACCATCACGCGCAAGCGCCGGTCAGCACTGCGGCGCTGAAACGCCCGGCCGAGGCTGGGGTGTTGCACGGTGTTTGCGCGGCGCCGGGGCTGGTCGCAGGGCCGTTGTTTCGCTTGAGCGCAATCACGTTGCCGGCGGATGCGGGCAATCACGATCCGCTGCAACAGCAGCAGATTCTTGAAGCGGCATTGAACGCGGTGCGCAGCGAAATCGCTGCCACCCTCGCCCAAGCGAAAAAACACAAGAACGCCGATGAAGAAGCCATCTTCGCTGCGCACATGGCGCTGCTCGAAGACCCGGCTCTGCTCGACGCCGCGCAGCATTTCATCGAACAAGGCACCGCAGCGACGCACGCCTGGAGTCAGTCGATCGATGCGCAGTGCGACATGCTGCAAGGCACCGGCAGCCCGCTGCTGGCCGAACGCGCCAACGATTTGCGCGACCTCAAGCAACGCGTCCTGCGTGCCCTGCTTGGCGAAGCCTGGCAATACCAGGTGCCGGCCGGCGCAATCGTCGCCGCTCACGAACTGACGCCATCGGATCTGCTGCAACTCAGCGCGCAAGGTGTCGCCGGGTTGTGCATGGCCGAAGGCGGCGCCACCTCGCACGTCGCGATTCTGGCGCGCGGTAAAGGCCTGCCGTGCATCGTCGCTTTGGGTGCGCAATTGCTCGATCAACCGCAGGATCAGCCCGTGGTACTCGACGCTGACGGCGGTCGTCTTGAACTGTCCCCGAATGCGCAACGCCTGGCCGACGTGCAACAGGCGCAAATCGAGCGCCAGCAGCTTCGCGAAAGTCAGCAAGCCAAGGCGCATTGGCCCGCCGAAACCCGCAATGGCGTGCACATCGAAGTGGTCGCCAATGTCGCTTCCAGCGCGGAAGCGGCCGATGCCTTTGCCAACGGTGCCGATGGCGTCGGCCTGTTGCGCACCGAGTTTCTCTTCGTCGATCGCCAGATTGCACCGGACGTCGAAGAACAACGCAGCGCCTATCAAGCGGTCATCGATGCCATGGGCGACAAGCCGGTGATCATCCGCACCATCGACGTCGGCGGCGACAAGCAACTCGACTACCTGCCGCTGCCCGCCGAAGCCAACCCGGTGCTCGGCTTGCGCGGTATTCGTCTGGCCCAGGCGCGCCCGGACATTCTTGATCAGCAACTGCGCGCGCTGCTGCAGGTCAAGCCGTTGTCGCGTTGCCGGATTCTGTTGCCGATGGTCACCGAGGTCGACGAGTTGCTGCACATCCGTCAGCGCGTTGATGACTTGTGCCTTGAACTGGGCATTGCCGAGCGCCCGCAGATCGGCGTGATGATCGAAGTTCCCGCCGCCGCGCTGCAGGCCGAACAACTGGCCGAGCACGCCGACTTCCTCTCGATCGGCACCAACGATCTGTCGCAATACACCCTGGCCATGGACCGCGATCACGCAGGTCTAGCCGCCCGCGTCGACGCCTTGCACCCGGCGCTGCTGCGCCTGATCGCCATGACCTGCGAAGGCGCGGCGGTGCACAAACGCTGGGTCGGCGTCTGCGGCGCCCTCGCCTCCGACCCGCTGGCGACGCCGGTGCTGATCGGCCTGGGCGTCACCGAGCTGTCGGTGAGCCCGGTGCAGATCGGTGAAATCAAGGACCGCGTGCGCCAGCTGCACGAAGCCGAATGTCAGCGCCTCGCCCGTGACCTGCTCAAGTTGAGCAGCGCCGCAGCGGTGCGTGAGGCCTGTCATCAACATTGGCCACTGCGCTAACAAAAACAACAAGGACCAACGCCATGTACCAACTCTTCATCGAAGGCCTGCAACGCCTCGGCCGCGCGCTGATGCTGCCAATCGCGATCCTGCCGATCGCCGGCCTGCTGCTGCGCCTGGGTGACACCGACCTGCTGAACATCGCGATCATTCACGATGCCGGGCAAGTGATCTTCGCCAACCTGGCGATGATCTTCGCCATCGGCATCGCCGTCGGTTTCGCCAAAGACAACAACGGCACCGCCGGCCTGGCCGGGGTGATCGGTTATCTGGTGATGATCTCCACGCTCAAGGTGCTCGATTCGACCATCAACATGGGCATGCTCGCCGGGATCGTCAGCGGCCTGTTGGCCGGCGCGCTGTACAACCGCTTCAAGGACATCAAGCTGCCGGAGTATCTGGCGTTCTTCGGTGGCCGGCGTTTCGTGCCGATTGTCACCGGTTTCGCGGCCGTGGGGCTGGGCGTGCTGTTCGGTTATATCTGGCCGCCGATCCAGCAGGGCATCAATGCGTTCGGCGCGCTGATGATGGAAAGCGGCAGCCTCGGCGCCTTCGTCTTCGGCGTGTTCAACCGCCTGCTGATCGTCACCGGTCTGCACCACATCCTCAACAACATGGCGTGGTTCGTCTTTGGCAACTTCACCGACCCGACCACTGGGGCACTGGTGACCGGCGACCTATCGCGTTATTTTGCCGGCGATCCGAAGGGCGGCCAGTTCATGACCGGCATGTTCCCGATGATGATCTTCGGCCTGCCGGCGGCATGCCTGGCGATGTATCGCAATGCCCTGCCGGAACGGCGCAAGGTCATGGGCGGGATTTTTCTGTCGATGGCTTTGACTTCGTTTTTGACCGGGGTGACCGAGCCGATTGAGTTCGCCTTCATGTTTCTCGCACCGCTGCTGTTCCTTCTGCATGCGCTGCTGACCGGGCTGTCGATGGCGATTACCAACGGCCTGAACATTCATCTGGGCTTCACCTTTTCCGGTGGCTTCATCGACATGATCCTCGGCTGGGGCAAGTCCACCAATGGCTGGTTGGTTGTACCTGTCGGTCTGGCTTATGCGGTCATTTATTACCTGGTTTTCGACTTCTGTATCCGCCGCTTCAACCTGAAGACGCCGGGGCGTGAAGACGTGGCCACGGCCGAAAAAGCTGTGCTTTCGGAAACCGAACGCGCCAGTGCTTACATCAAAGCGTTGGGCGGCGCAGAGAATCTGCTGACCGTCGGCGCGTGCACGACCCGACTGCGCCTGGAAATGGTCGATCGCAACAAGGCCTCGGACGCCGAGCTGAAAGCGCTGGGCGCAATGGCCGTGGTGCGCCCGGGCAAGGGCGGCAGCTTGCAGGTTGTTGTGGGGCCGATGGCGGACAGCATTGCTGATGAGATTCGCCTCGCCATGCCGGCATTGGGCCGAGCGGTCATCGCTGAGACTGTTGCGCTTGTCGATGAGCCGAAAGCCGTTTCGGTCTCGGGTCCAGAAGCTCAGCAATGGCTGAATGCACTGGGCGGCGGCGACAACGTGCTGCAACTGGATTGCATTGCCATGAGCCGGATTCGCTTGTTGCTGGCGGATAGCAAGGCCCTGTCCGACGCGCAGTTGAAAGAGCTGGGTTGTCAGGGTGTCAGCCAGTTGGAGGGTGGGGTTTGGCACTTGTTAGTAGGTGACAAAGCTGCGAGTTTGAGTGGAGCACTTCAAGCTCTGCTCAATCGTAGTGAACCAAGTGCGAGGGTTTTACCCGCAATAAAAGTCCAACAGCCTTACTGACCCATGAAAAGCCGCCGGGCTATGAAGCTCAGCGGCTTTTTCAATCGGCAGTTACTTTGCTGCAACAACGGCAAACGTACGAGTAGATGACATACCAGCGCTTCCTTTGGCCATAACCGAATGAGCACCCAGCATCAGACTCGTCAGGAGAAAATCCCAGCGTCCTGCAGCACTGACAACTACTTGTCCCCTCAAAACAGCAGCGTCGAAGATTTCAACTTTTTCTCCAGCAGCTGCAACCCCGCTCAATTGCACAGAAGTTGCCGAGGTGGCGCCACCGTCGGGAATCTCTCCCTTATCGTCTCTAACAGAC
The DNA here is from genome assembly GCF_024169245.1 of Pseudomonas koreensis. NCBI lineage: Bacteria > Pseudomonadati > Pseudomonadota > Gammaproteobacteria > Pseudomonadales > Pseudomonadaceae > Pseudomonas > Pseudomonas koreensis. The sequence continues at coordinate 2,441,738 of NZ_JALJWP010000001.1, read as the reverse complement.
GTGATTACTGGCACAATTTTTTTTTCAGCAGACATAGTCAAGTTCCTTCTTACCGGTTCTGGATGGAAGGCTTATGTGACAGGAGTTGGAGGTATCGCGCCACTGTCAGAAATTACAGGTTAAGGGGTGTTTCCGATGAACGGTCAATGCCACATCTGCCACTGGGGTGGGAGCGCAGCGACCGTTCGACGCAGTCGAACACAGCGAGAGGAGGTGCAGCGAAGGACCCCGAGCCTGCGAGGGCCGAACGCAGGAGCAAGCGTTTTTTGCTTACTTTTTTAGGGGCGCGGTAAAAAGCGAAATCAAAGGATCGCAGCCTTCGGCAGCTGCTACAGCTAATGCGAACAACCCGGAATCAGGTCATTTAGCAAACGTCATCGCTGACAAACCGGCTGGGTGGAGGGATCCACTCGGGCAGACGCTATAACTATGTACCACCATCGTCGCGGACACGGTCCCCATGCTGAGGTCTTTTCCACCAGCATGAAGACGATGCCAATGAACTCAAACACCGCCCCCTCGGGCGAAGAAATCAGGGGCGATCTCAATCAGATCGCTCACCATCTGTTCAAGATCGAAAAGCCGCTACTCGCCGAGAGCCTCCCTACTACCGAACAGGCCTATCTGAAACGTGTGAACGGTTTGCTGAAAACTTACCGCGAGCACTATCTGCAAGCCAGCCGCGCGCTTTACCAGTCCCTGCACGGCGCCGACTTGAACAGCGTGGTGGGCCAGAAGCTGCTCGCCACGCTCAAGACCCAACTGTTGGCGCAGTTGCAAAACATCGACCAGCGCGAGCGGATTGATGGCAAACCGGCCAAATCTTTCCTCATCTACGATGCCGGCTTCACCGCCATCGAGAACGAGGCGCGTCAGGCCGTCAAGGATCGCCTGCTGTCCGCCGAGGCCGGCGCCTTGCTGGAGAAACTGGCACTGGCGCCGATGCTGCGCCCCGCAACCTACGCATTGCAGTTCAGTTATCAGGCAACCACCGTAGAACTGGCGGGGGCCTTCGTTATCACGGAAAAAAACAGCTCGCCAGTCAGTGATTTGCTGACCGAGCAAAATACCGGTTTCGCGGTGCTGTTCACCCCGGTGAGGGGCATCGAGTTCTTCAATTCTCTGGCTGAGCTGGACGGGCATTTGCTCAAGTGTCTGAAGCACGACGCCGATCGCGACGGCTTCCTGCAGATGCTGCCCGCGAGCTATCACGGTGTCGGGGCGGCAGGCATCTGGCCGCTGGAGCTGTCACCGATTGATAGCACACCGCTGTTTGAACACATCTACGAGGCATTGATCGAAAAGCGCACGCAGGATATCGAACGGGCATTGAGCCTCATCGATAACCCGCAACACGACGCGGGCCTGTTGCGCACAGCACTTGATCTGGCCATCGCCGGCGCCTTGCCGGATCTCACACCGCGTCTGGCGCTCCAGGCGCAGGCGCTGTTCGAACGCCAGCTGTACCTGAGCGCACCGGATTGGTATCGCAGCGCGAGCAGCGCTCGCAAGGCCGAGCTGGCGGGGCACCTGAATCGATATGAACAGGCCCGCCAGACCCTGTTGCAATTGATCGGAGCCGCCGCCAGCCCGCTGACGCTGGCTCGTCACCAATGGCTCGAGCGCCTCAGCGATGAGCTTGAAATCGATGACCTCGAACCCGAGCACCTGACGCTCAAGACCAAACGCCACGTGAGTGGTTTCGGTGTATTCGAGCACCGCCGCAATCTCATCGAACTGGCCCTGCTCGGGCCGCACACCGGTGACGAATTGACCGGTTCCACTTTCCTCCGTGCCACGACCCTGAGTTACAAGGACGCGCCGCTACCCGAAGCCTACGTGGATGTCACGCCGGCCTGGATTGTTCAGCAAGCGCTGACCCTGCAACCGCGAATCGACTTCAACCAGGTGCAGCAACGCCTGCATGGCCTGCCCGCCTTCAGTCTGGCCGTCGCCGACATGCTTGATCAGCGGATCGTTGCATCGGCCTACACCGCCAGGCTGCAGAGCGACCTGCTGGACAGTGACCTGCAACTGATCCAGCAACTGCGTGCCGGTAACGATGCTCGCCTGCGAGCCGCGACACTGACCTTGCACGGTGCACAACTTCTGGATCTCTGGGTGTTGCGCCAGTCCGACGCTAAAGGCGCCCTCCAGCGGATATTGCTGTGTACGCCGGATGCGCCGGACAACAAGCGGTTCCGTGCTTTCGACAGCGAGCGTGCCTGTCAGGCGCACATTCTCGGCTGGGCCAAACACAGCGAGGATACCGAAGGCATGGTCGCCTATCTGGTCAGCCGCGCGCCGCTGCGCTTTCGCCACAGCATGCAGAAACTGTTGTCCGGCCTGAGTTTCAAACCCGAGGCTGAGGAATACACAAAACTCACATTCGCCAACACCGGGCCGCATAGTGACTGCCTGCGGGCAATGACTGTGCATGTACTGGCTACGCGCACCGATGACTACGACTTCAGCACCCCGCTGTGGTACCGCTCGACCAGCACAGCCAACCGCAGGAAGCTGTCGACACTGGCCGAAGAAGCCGAAGGTACCCTGCAAGCATTCAACGCGCATACATTGTCGGGCAGCGGGTTTCCACCGTTCGACACCTATGTACACGAACAGGCGAAAAAAGCCCTGAATGCGCTGCTCAAACGTCCGGCCAACGACGTCGATCCGGATACCGTATGGGCGTACTCACAGAGCTCGGTGGTGCCTTCGTGGACCGCCGCACCGATGACTTATACCCGCCTGTATCGCGATGGCTACCCGGACAGCTTCGGCCTGATCGATCCCAAATTCTCTCGTTCGGCACGCTTCAAAGGCCCGGACGGCGTTGATTTGAGTGCGCTGACCGCGCAAAACGTTGCACGCTCTGTCACCGGCGTATGGATCGGCGAACGTTACACCAACAAGGTTCGCGCCGAGCTGCAAAGCTCCGCCAGCCGCGGATATGGCTTCAGACGCAACACGACGCTGGCGGTAATCCAGCGGCAAATGCGCGGCGCCGCCCTCGAAAGCCAGTTGAAAGGGCACATTACCCAAGCCGATCAACAATGGCTGGAAAAGAGCATCGCCAGCATGGGCGACAGCTCCGCCAGCAAGCGCAACGAATTCATGCTGCACCGGCTGATGATCGACGGTGAATGGGTCATCGACACCTGGCTGTTCAGCCACGGCAACGATCCGGTGCTGCTTTACACTCCCGAGTCGCCGGACGGCATCGGTTTCCGCGAAGCCAGGCTGTTCAACTACCTGCTGAAACAGCAGCCCGGCATGATCGAATACCTCACCAGCCGGGTCTCGGTGCAATCGCGAACCCGCGTTCGCACGTTTCTCGAGACGGCGAAAAAACGTTTACCACAGGAACTCGACAAGTCCACGCCCAGCGAGGCGCATTACGATTCAACGCGTTCCGTGGCGCCTGTCAGTGACTTGCGCTACGCCCTTTACGACATGAAGTTGCAACGCAAGATCGACGACGTCCACGCGACCACCGTCAATCGCAACGAGATGATCATGGGGTTGCTCTGGACGTGCGTCGAGATCGTTACCGCCATCGCAACCATGCCCTACCCTCTTTTAAGCCTGAGCAGCGGTCTGCTGCTGGCCTTCAAGGACGCCATGCTCGCGCTCGCCGCTTACCAGCGAGGCGACAACGGTGCCGCGCTGCAGTATCTGGTGGGTTACCTGTTCAACAGCGCCGGCGCGTTGTTGACCGATCTGCGCCCGGTTGTGCGCTCACTCAGGTTCCATGTGAAAAGTGCGCGTCTGAGCACCGCCGGAAGCCGTGCAGAGCAAGCGCTGAAGTTGATCGCGCCGCTGGAATCCGATACCTCTCTGACACAAGGTCTGCGCCCGGTGTTTTTTGACGGGCGGGCCCTGTGGGCCCCGGACAAGCCCGATGCCTTGGGTCGCTACTTGTTGCATCGCCCTGACCCGAATACCGGCCGTTTGCTGTCGACCGGTATTGTGGTCGTGCCCAATGCCGATGGCGTGCTGGTGCGCAGCGGTGTGGCCGGCGGAGCCCCGAAGTACGACGCCGTATCGGAAACACCCGGCCCCCATAAAGATTACGGTGTTCCGACCAAATACCATGCGCGCATCGAAGCGGCCATGAACCCGGAGACAAGGCTGCAACTCGTGAAACGAGCCGAGGACTACATGGCCCACCCCAATACGATCCTCGCTGGCGCGGTCGATGAACTTGGCACTACCCGCAGGGTATACCTGAGCCAGGCGGCCAAACTGACCACGGACGCCAAGCTGCATTTCGCAGATCTGGCTGCCCTCCCCGCCCGGACTGAGGTCGCTTCTGTCGGCGCGGACACCTCCTTTACGCAGTTGCTCGCCAGCGAAGCCTTCACCGGCAAGAATCTGGTCATCGGCGCCCGCCCTGGATCCATCGCGAGCAAACAGGTGCTGATCACCTACATCGACGCGCTGATCGCCAACGGCTTCAAGCGTCTTTATCTGGAATATCTGCCGGGGGATGTCTTTGCCCTCAAGCTGGAGAAGTTCAACCAGGGCAAGTCATGGCGGCACATCAAAAAGCATCTGCAAGCTGTGGATAAGGCCCTCGGTCATGAAGCCGACGCGGCATTCTCCTATCTGGCACTGGTGCGCAAGGCCCATGAAAAAAACCTGAAGATCGGTGCACTGGACGCCTCCACCTGCTATGAGCTGGACGATGTCCTGCTGATGTCGGACGTCTCGCCGCTGACCCCACGCAGCAATGAGGTCAGAAACTTCTATTCGCACCAGGTCATTGCCGACGATGTTGCCGATGCACCGGACGAACGCTGGGTAGCACTGGTGGATGACTCGCGCATGACCACCTTCAACGGCACGCCAGGTCTGGCGGATCTGCACGACGCCGTTGCCGTGCGCATTGAAGACATCGGCCTGAACCAGCCCACACGGGTCGGTCTGGATTCGCCAGGTTCAATCGCCGGGGACACAACGGCGAGGGGCGACTATCTCGTGCAAACGCCGACCCCGTACAAAGCTCCCCCACCGGTCACAACGCCAGAGGCAACTGCCGCCGTTGTCGATCATTTCAGCGACTACGACATTGCACCCTCACTGCGTGACGATATCGCGCAGATGTTAAATAAACCCTACTCCCTGGATTCAAACTACCGCCCGGTCGCGTCGAATGAGCAAACGGCCTACGACGCCTTCATTTCCATGCGTGAGCGTCTGGAAAAAACTGCCAGAGACACGTTCGCCGATTACATCCCTCCCGAAGCGCCGGTCCTGCCGTCGCTGACGTCCGATACTACGTTCGAAGCTTTTTTAAAACAGCTGTCCGATCAACGCTTGAACCTGCTGATTGGCGAAGCACATGCAGGTGTATCGAGCAAAGCGCTCCTGAAAAAGCACATGAAGGCGCTCAAGCAAGCCGGTTACGACACACTGTACGTGGAGCACCTCTTGACCGATGTGCACCAGGCCGATCTGGATATCTTTCGTCAGACCCAACGCATGCCGGAGAGGCTCAAGAATTATCTGCACCGTCAGGATGCAGGGCACATGCCTACCTATAAAGGCAGCGATACGTACACCGAGCTCTATCAGACGGCAGCCAAGTACAACATTCGAATCAGGGCGCTCGATTGCACAGCTTCTTACCACCTGAAGGGCATTTATGACCCGGATATCTCCCGAAACGAGATGTTCAGTTATTTCGCAACCCGAGTGATCGAGGCTGACCAGCTTGCCAACGGGCCGCATAAATGGGTTGCACTCATCGGCAACTCCCACACCAATTACAACCTGGGTGTGCCGGGTCTGGCGGACACCCTGTCTGCTGTCAGTCTCCACGTGCGTGACACCGCTCCTGAACTGGCCAGAGGTGTCCACCGCGGCACAGCGGAAATCCTCGCCGATTCGACTGAAAAGGGCGGAACCAGCCAGCGCGCGGTGCAAAGTGATTTTCTTATCAAAGTCGCTGTTGCCGGACAGAAAAAACCTTCCCCGGCGCCGTCGGTCAGTCGCAGCAAACTGACCCACCCCGGTATGTTCCTGATTGAATCTGAAGGCACGAGCGGAACCCGTCTGGTGCATAAATCCAAAACCGGTGAAATTGTTGTCACGCCGATCCAGGTCAATGACAAAGGCTTGTTGTTCGTTGACCGTTGGGAGAAGAAAGATCAGGTGTTCAAGTACCTGCGGACGCTGATCGAGATGCTTGAAACAGATGTGAAGTTGACGCAGGTGAAATAACGCAGGTTCGCTTGTACGTTGTGTGCAGAACCACTGGGTCTGAAAGCCCAGTGGTTTTTTTATGGCCAAGAGCAAGCGAACTGCGAGCGGCCGGAGTTTCAGACTTGCGAATCGACCCGATCCAGCGCCCGATTCACCGCCAGCTCCGCGAGCATGATGATCTGCTGGATCGCCAGCGCCGTATTGCGCTGCGGCCGCCCCAGTTGATCGGCGAAATCGCTGGCCAGGGTGTTGGCCGAAGCGAGTGATTCACAGGCGTGGGCCAGCAGGGTTTCGGTGTCGATTTCGGGCTGGACGAGGAACATGGTGCTGGGCGGGTGCGCCTTGCTCGGCTGCGGGCACAGGTAAAAATCCAGGGCACGCTTGATCGCTTCGCGGTTTTTGGCGAGGTCGTCGGCGCGGATGGTTTGTTCGAGGGGGGTTGTGGGTTCGAGGGGTGGGTCGGGGACGATTTTATCCACAATGCTTCTCCTGCTGATGCTGATGGGCAGCCATCGATCGCCGGATCTCACGCGGCGAATGGGTGGCAGCTATGTGCGAGGTGAGATCCACCGGAGCAGGCAACCGGCCAGACCGAAGTCTGCCCGCACACAGCCGCCATAAAACAGGCAGCAGATTGAGCTGGCGCCAATTATCGTGGTGCTGGCGCCAGTTGCAAGCTATCCGGGGATCTCACTCCCGGTCGCTGATTCGCAGCGACGGGAAAAGACTAGAGATCGCACGTCCGACGGACAACCTGAAAACGTTGTGGGAAGGTTCTGGTCATTTGTACCGGATTTAAACAATCTCAAGTTCTCGGGCGCCTGGATGGGCCTCATCGCGAGCAGGCTCACTCCTACAATGGGATCGAGTACAACCTCAAGAAACAGGTCGGATGTCAGGCCGCCTTCGCGAGCAGGCTCGCTCCCACAGAAAAGCAAAGCAGCGCAGCTGCCCGCGGCAAAGCCGCCCCACTCAACAATGAGCGTTAGCTCGAGTGCTTTTGATCTTGATCCACGGGCGACGTCGGAAGGCTGAGTGGAGGGATTGATCCGGGCGTGGGAGCGCAGCGACCGTCTGGCGCAGCCAGACACAGCGAGAGGAGGTGCAGCGAAGCAAACCGGAGGCGCTGCGCCCGGATCGATCCCGCAGCGAAGGAACCCGAGCCTGCGAGGGCCGAACGCAGGAGCTAGCGTTTTTTGCTTACTTTTTTAGGCGCTTGTAAAAAAGTAAGTCGCCGTCAGGCGAAACCGCCAGCAGCCGCTACCGAAGCAACGGATATTCACCCAAATCAACATAAAACCAAGACCAACAAAAAACCCGCAGACAATCACTCATCTGCGGGTCTCCCGTCCAAGCAGCAAAGAAGATCAGAAATCCTCCAGCCGCCACACCTCATAAGCCGGCGTCTCATACGGATGACTGAGCTTCAACGCCGCCACAACAGCCACAATCAACTCATCCGCGACGACAAGCTCAACCTTCCATTCCTCAACCCGCTCGACCTGCCCCGCCTGACCGATAAACGGTTGACTGCCGTCCAACGGTCGAAACTGGCCCAGACCAAGCACCTGCCAGGCACAGTGGTCATAGTCACCGATCCGCCCACCACCGGCGGCGAACACAGCCCCTTTGACCAACTCGACATGGCTGTCAGGAACAAAAAAGGCGAGCTTGTACACAGACCTTAGTTAACCCAGACGCGAGCGTTACGGAACATGCGCATCCACGGCGCGTCCTCGTTCCAGTCCTCCGAACGCCACGAGTTCTGCACCGCGCGGAACACTCGCTCCGGGTGCGGCATCATGATCGTCACGCGACCGTCACGGCTGGTCAGACCGGTGATCCCGCGCGGCGAGCCGTTCGGGTTGGCCGGGTAGGCTTCGGTGACCTTGCCGTGGTTGTCGACAAAACGCATCGCCACGCAACCGGACAGATCGGCTTCCAGCAGCGCTTCTTCGCTGGCGAACTCGGCATGTCCTTCACCGTGGGCGATGGCGATCGGCATGCGCGAACCGGCCATGCCCTGCAGGAAGATCGAGTTCGACTCCTGGATCTGCACCATCGCCACCCGCGCTTCGAACTGCTCGGAGCGGTTGCGCACGAAGTGCGGCCAGAACTCGCTGCCCGGGATCAGCTCGTGCAGGTTGGACATCATCTGGCAACCGTTGCACACGCCCAGCGTGAAGCTGTCGTTACGTTCGAAGAAGCCCTGGAACGCGTCGCGGGCGCGGCTGTTGAACAGCGCCGACTTGGCCCAGCCTTCACCGGCGCCGAGCACGTCGCCGTAGGAGAAACCACCGCAGGCCACCAGGCCTTTGAACTCGTTGAGGTCGACACGACCGGCGAGGATGTCGCTCATGTGCACGTCGATGGCGCTGAAACCGGCGCGGTCGAATGCGGCGGCCATTTCCACCTGACCGTTGACGCCCTGCTCACGCAGCACGGCAACCTGTGGGCGAATGCCTTTCTTGATGTAAGGCGCAGCGATGTCCTGATTGACGTCGTAGCTGAGCTTGACGCTCAGGCCCGGGTTGTCTTCTTCCAGCAGCGCGTCGAATTCCTGCTCGGCGCAGTCGGCGTTGTCACGCAGACGCTGGATCTGGTAGCTGGTCTCGGCCCACTGACGCTGCAGCAGACGACGCTGGCCTTCGAACACGGTGTCACCGTTGAAGGTGATGTTGATCTGGCCATTGTTGATCGGCTGACCGATCACCGACACACAGTCGCCCAGACCGGCGGCGCTGAACTGCGCGAGGATGTCCGGGGTGGCGTCCTGGCGAACCTGGATCACCGCGCCGAGTTCTTCGTTGAACAGGATCGCGGCGATTTCCGACGCGGATTCGGCAACGCTGTCCAGGTTCAGGCTCAGACCGCAGTGGCCGGCGAAGGCCATTTCCACCACGGAGGCCAGCAGACCACCGTCGGAACGGTCGTGGTAGGCCAGCAAGTGACCGTCGGCGTTGAGGCCCTGGATCACGGCGAAGAAGGCCTTCAGGTCTTCGGCGTCATCGACGTCCGGCGCGTGCCGGCCGAGTTTGCCGTGGACTTGCGCGAGGATAGACGCACCCATGCGGTTCTGGCCGCGACCGAGGTCGATCAGGATCAGGTCGGTGGTGCCCTTGTCCATGCGCAGTTCCGGGGTCAGGGTCTGACGGATGTCAGCCACTGGCGCGAAACCGGTGACGATCAGCGACATTGGCGAGGTGACGGTCTTGTCTTCGCCGTTGTCGTTCCAGCGCGTGGCCATGGACATCGAGTCCTTGCCCACCGGAATGGTGATGCCCAGCTCAGGGCACAGCTCCATGCCGACCGCTTTCACGGTGTCATACAGACGCGCGTCTTCGCCCGGGTGGCCGGCCGCCGACATCCAGTTCGCCGACAGTTTGATGTCGGAGAGCTTGTTGATGCGCGACGCGGCAATGTTGGTGATGGTTTCGCCGATGGCCATGCGGCCCGATGCCGGCGCGTCCAGCAGAGCCAGCGGAGTACGCTCGCCCATCGCCATGGCTTCACCGGTGTAGACGTCGAAACTGGTGGCGGTGACGGCAACGTCGGCCACCGGCACTTGCCATGGACCGACCATCTGGTCACGGGCAACGAGGCCGGTGATGGTGCGGTCGCCGATGGTGATCAGGAAGCTCTTGCTCGCCACAGCCGGGTGATGCAGAACGCGCTCGATGCTTTCGGTGATGTCGAGGTTCGACGGATCGAAGTCATCGCCCAGTTCGGCTTCGCGAACCACCGAACGGTGCATGCGCGGCGCCTTGCCGAGCAACACTTCCAGCGGCATGTCCACCGGGTTGTTGCCGAAGTGGCTATCCGTGACAGTAAGCTGCGGTTCGGCAGTGGCTTCACCGACGACGGCAAACGGGCAGCGCTCGCGTTCGCAGATTGCCTGGAAGCGCTCGAAATCTTCAGGACCGACCGCCAGCACGTAACGTTCCTGGGATTCGTTCGACCAGATTTCGTGCGGGGCCATGCCCGGCTCGTCATTAGGGATGTTGCGCAGTTCGAAACGGCCACCGCGGTCGCCATCGTTGACCAGTTCCGGGAAGGCGTTGGACAGACCGCCCGCGCCGACGTCGTGGATGAAGCTGATCGGGTTCTTGTCACCCAGTTGCCAGCAGCGGTCGATGACTTCCTGGCAACGGCGCTCCATTTCAGGGTTTTCACGCTGTACGGAAGCGAAGTCGAGATCCGCCGAGCTGGTGCCAGTGGCCATCGAGGAAGCGGCGCCGCCACCGAGACCGATCAACATCGCCGGGCCGCCGAGCACGATCAGCTTGGAGCCGACGACGATCTCGCCTTTCTTGACGTGCTCTTCACGGATGTTGCCCATGCCGCCAGCGAGCATGATCGGCTTGTGGTAGCCGCGCACTTCGTCACCATGCGGGGTGCTGATCGACTGTTCGAAGGTACGGAAGTAGCCAGTCAGGGCCGGACGACCGAATTCGTTGTTGAACGCCGCGCCGCCGAGCGGGCCTTCGATCATGATGTCGAGCGCGGTAACGATGCGCTCAGGCTTGCCGTACGGCACTTCCCACGGCTGTTCGAAGCCCGGAATCTGCAGGTTCGATACGGTGAAACCGGTGAGGCCAGCCTTTGGCTTGGCGCCACGACCGGTTGCACCTTCGTCACGGATCTCGCCGCCGGAACCGGTGGATGCGCCCGGGAACGGGGCGATCGCGGTCGGGTGGTTATGGGTTTCAACCTTCATCAGGATGTGCACCGGCTCCTGCACCGCGCCGTACTGGCGGGTTTCAGGGTTCGGGAAGAAGCGGCCGGCAACGTTGCCGACGATCACCGAAGCGTTGTCCTTGTAAGCGGACAGCACGCCTTCGCTGTGCATCTGATAGGTGTTCTTGATCATGCCGAACAGGCTTTTTTCCTGGCTCTGGCCGTCGATGTCCCAACTGGCGTTGAAGATCTTGTGGCGGCAGTGCTCGGAGTTGGCCTGGGCGAACATCATCAGTTCGATGTCGTGCGGGTTGCGCTTGAGACCATTGAAGGCGTTGACCAGATAGTCGATCTCGTCTTCGGCCAGGGCCAGGCCCAGCTCGGTGTTGGCCTTTTCCAGCGCGGCGCGGCCGCCACCAAGAATGTCGATGGCGGTCAGCGGCTTCGGCTCGGCGTGGCTGAACAGACCGGCAGCCTGCTCGAGGTTGGCCAGCACGATCTGGGTCATGCGGTCATGCAGGGCGTCCGAAATCAGCCGGGCTTCGGCTTCGCTGAACTGGCCGGCGACGTAGAAGGCGATACCGCGTTCCAGGCGCTGGATCTTGCTCAGGCCGCAGTTGCGGGCGATGTCACTGGCCTTGCTCGACCACGGCGAGATGGTGCCGAAACGCGGCAACACCAGAAACAGACGACCGGCCGGCTCTTGAACCGGAACACTTGGGCCGTACTTCAGAAGGCGCGCTAGCACCTGCTGTTCGTCGCCGGTCAGGACGCCGGTGACTTCGGCGAAGTGAGCGAATTCAGCATACAGGCCACTGACAGCTGGAACCTTCTGGCTCAGTTGCTCAAGGAGTTTGCTGTGGCGAAAGGCAGAAAGGGCAGGAGCGCCGCGCAGGATCAACATCTTCGGGACAGCCTCGGGAAGGGGTGTGCTTTGAGGCCGTGCATTCTAGCCTAAACCGACCTCAACATCACCCGAAACGCTACGCACGGTTGCACTCGGGGGGCAATCTGTGTTTCTGCCTTCGGGGTCAGGTAAATCGAGGGTTTCAGCGCGGCTTATTTTTACTGTAACAAAATGCCCTGAGGCCCCGTATTCAAGGGATTTCGTTCGGTTTTGTGATCGCTAGCAGACTAGGCCTACGCTGTCGAGATATGGCGCCCGTGGCCGTTTGCGTATACTGCGCAGATGTTTTTCCCAACGGCTTTGCGTCCGCGATACGCCAAATGGCTGATCGCAACCGGACTCTTCCTGATGCTCGGTGGTTGTGTTGATAAACCCAACACACTCGAGCGCGTAAAGGAGGACGGTGTGCTGCGCGTGGTTACCCGCAACAGCCCCGCCACCTACTTTCAGGATCGCAGCGGTGAAACCGGCTTCGAATACGAGCTGGTGAAGCGCTTTGCCGACGATTTGGGCGTCGAGCTGAAGATCGAAACTGCCGACAACCTCAATGACCTGTTCAATCAGGTCGGCAAGCCCAACGGCCCGGTGCTCGCGGCGGCCGGGCTGGTCAGCAGCGACGAGCGCAAGAAGCAGGTGCGGTTCTCCCACTCCTACCTTGAAGTCACTCCGCAGATCATCTACCGCAATGGCCAGTCGCGGCCCACCGATCCGGCGGATCTGGTCGGCAAGAAGATCACCGTGCTCAAGGGCAGCACTCACGCCGAGCAACTGGCCGAGCTGAAACAGAAATATCCCGGGATCGAATACGAAGAATCCGACGCGGTTGAAGTGGTCGATCTGCTGCGCATGGTCGATGAAGGCCAGATTGACCTGACGCTGGTCGACTCCAACGAAGTGGCGATGAATCAGGTGTACTTCACCAACATCCGCGTGGCCTTCGATCTGGGTGACGCGCGCAGCCAGAGCTGGGCGGTTGGCCCGGGCGAAGACAACAGCCTGCTCAACGAAATCAACGCTTACCTGGACAAGGTGCAGAAGAACGGCACCCTGCAACGCTTGAAAGACCGCTATTACGGCCACGTCGATGTGCTCGGTTACATGGGCGCCACGACATTCGCCCAGCACTTGCAGCAACGCCTGCCGAAATACGAACAGCACTTCAAGAATTACGCAAAGAAAGAGAAAGTCGACTGGCGCCTGCTGGCGGCCATCGGTTATCAGGAATCCCTGTGGCAGCCGACGGTGACGTCAAAAACCGGCGTGCGCGGCCTGATGATGCTGACCCAGAACACCGCGCAAGCCATGGGCGTGTCCAACCGCCTCGATCCCAAGCAAAGCATCATGGGCGGCGCGAAGTACCTGGCTTATATGAAGGACCAGCTCGACGATTCGATCCAGGAACCGGACCGCACCTGGTTTGCTCTGGCGGCGTACAACGTCGGCAGCGGCCATCTGGATGACGCGCGCAAACTGGCGGCGAAGGAAGGCCTGAATCCGGACAAGTGGCTGGACGTGAAAAAGATCCTGCCGCGCCTGTCGCAGAAGCAGTGGTACAGCAAGACCCGCTACGGCTACGCCCGCGGCGGTGAGCCGGTGCATTTCGTGGCGAACATCCGGCGCTACTACGACATCCTGACCTGGGTGACCCAGCCGCAGCTGGAGGGCGATCAGGTAGCCGAGGGCAACCTGCATGTGCCGGCGATCGACAAATCGAAACCGGCGCAAGAGCCCGCCCCGCTCTAAAAGCAAAAGATCGCAGCCTTCGGCAGCTCCTACAGGTGTACACATGTCCCTGTAGGAGCTGCCGAAGGCTGCGATCTTTTGATCTTCAACCCTTCAAAGCGGCCGCGAGAATCAGCGCTTTCATTTCGGACACGGCGGACTTGAACCCGACAAACAACGCATGCGCCACCAGCGCGTGGCCGATGTTCAGTTCGTTGATGCCTTTGATCGCCGCCACGGCTTCGACGTTGTGGTAATGCAGGCCATGCCCGGCATTGACGATCAGCCCCTGGGCCAGACCGAATGCCACGCCATCAGCGACACGCTTGAGCTCTTCAGCCACTTCGGTGGGGGTCTCGGCATCGGCGTAACGCCCAGTGTGCAGCTCAATGGCCGGCGCTCCGACGCGCTTGGACGCAGCGATCTGGCGCTCGTCGGCGTCGATGAACAGCGACACTTCGCTGCCGATTTTCGACAACCGCTCGACCGCAGCTCTGATGCGCTCCTCCTGCCCCGCTACATCCAGACCACCTTCGGTGGTCAGTTCCTGACGGGTTTCCGGGACCAGGCAGATGTGCGCCGGGCGAATGCGCTCGGCAAATGCCATCATTTCTTCGGTGACGCCCATTTCGAAATTCATGCGCGTTTGCAGCACATCCTTGAGCAGCAGCACATCGCGCTCCTGAATGTGCCGGCGATCTTCGCGCAGGTGCACGGTGATACCGTCGGCGCCCGCTTCTTCTGCATCCAGCGCTGCCTTGACCGGATCCGGGTAACGCGTGCCACGGGCCTGACGCAGGGTGGCGACGTGGTCGATGTTCACGCCGAGAAGAATGCGATTGCTGCTGGTCACGGATGCGCTCCTGAATTGAGAGATTCGGCGCACAGCATATCAGGGCTTGCGAAACAGCTCGCGACTGACAAGCGGACGCCCGCCCAAATGCACCGCCAGCGCCTGGCGCATCAGACGCTTGGCGGCAGAAAGTGCACCGGGCGCCGACCAGTCGGCTTCGGCCATGGCCAGCAGTTCAGTGCCGTTGAACAGGCCCGGCTGCAGCAGATAAACCCGCTCGAGTCCGGCGTCCACTTGCAACCGGTAGAGACCGTCCGCAGCGACGGGCTCACCGTGAATATCGGTGTTCATGGAAAAGCCGTAGCCGAGATCATCAAGCAATCGCCATTCGAAGGAGCGCAGCAACGGTTCCAGTGGTCGACCTTCGGCCAAGGCCAGCAGGGTCGCGGCATAATGGTCGAACACTCCTGGGTGCGGATCTTCCGCGGGCAGCAGTCTAATCAGCAATTCATTGAGATAGAGACCGCTGAACAGCGCCTCGCCATTGAGCCACGCCGAGGTGCCGGAGCTCTCCATGCGCCCGACATTCTTCAGCTCACCCTTGCCGCGGAATTCAACCTCCAGCGCCACGAAGGGCCGTGCCAGTGTCCCGGCCTTGCCCCGCGCACTGCGCAACACCGCCCGCAGCCGCCCTTGCGGCGTGAGGAAATCGACCAGCGCACTGGTTTCGCGGTAGGCACGCGAATGCAGGACGTAGGCGGGTTGGGCGGGTGGTGGGGTTTGCGACATGAATGTAGTTTCCCGGTCGGGATTGCAAAAAAGATCGCAGCCTTCGGCAGCTCCTACAATGTCTTGTGTACACCTGTAGGAGCTGCCGAAGGCTGCGATCTTTTGATCTTCGAGTCGATTACAGGTCGCCATAACCCAGCGAACGCAGCGCGCGCTCGTCGTCGGACCAGCCGCCCTTCACCTTGACCCACAGGTTGAGCATGATCTTGGAGTCGAACAGCAGCTCCATGTCCTTGCGCGCTTCGGTGCCGATGCGCTTGATGCGCTCGCCCTTGTCGCCAATGATGATTTTCTTCTGGCCGTCACGCTCGACGAGAATCAGCGCGTGAATGTGCAGGGTCTTGCCCTGTTGCTTGAATTCTTCGATTTCGACGGTGATCTGGTACGGCAGCTCGGCACCCATCTGGCGCATGATTTTCTCACGTACCAGTTCGGCGGCAAGGAAACGGCTGCTGCGGTCGGTGATCTGGTCTTCCGGGAAGAAGTGATCATTCTCCGGCAGGTGATCGGCGATGACCTTTTCCAGTGCGTCGAGATTGTGCCCATGCTGCGCGGAAATCGGGATGATCTGCGCGTTCGGCAGCTGTTCCTGCAACCAGCTCAAATGCGGCATCAGCTCGGCTTTGTCTTCGATCCGATCGGTCTTGTTCAGCGCGACGATCAGCGGGCCGGTTACGTACTGCACACGTTCGAGCACCATCTGGTCTTCGTCGGTCCACTTGGTGCGGTCAACGACGAAGATCACCACGTCGACGTCTTTCAACGCCGCCGAAGCGGTTTTGTTCATGTAACGGTTCAGGGCCTTTTCGCCGCCCTTGTGCATGCCCGGGGTGTCGACATAGATTGCCTGCACATCGCCCTCGGTCTTGATGCCGAGCATGTTGTGCCGCGTGGTCTGCGGCTTGCGCGAAGTGATCGCAAGCTTCTGCCCGAGGATGTGATTGAGCAGCGTCGACTTGCCGACGTTGGGACGGCCGACGATGGCAACATAGCCACAGCGAGTTGCGTTTGTATCAGTCATTGCCATTCTCCACGCCCAGGGCAATCAGTGCTGCAGCGGCCGCTACCTGTTCGGCGATACGACGGCTCACACCCTGACCTCGGCTTTTTTCATTCAGTAAGACCACTTCGCATTCGACGAAGAAGGTTCGGCAGTGCGGTTCGCCCTGGATATCCACCACTTCGTAGCGTGGCAGTTCGCAACCGCGCGATTGCAGATGTTCCTGCAAGCGGGTTTTCGGATCCTTGTTGGTGTCGACCAGCGTCAGGCCTTCGAACTCGCCGGCCAGCCAGGCCAACACGCGCTCGCGGGCGACGTCCATGCCGGCATCGAGGTAGATTGCGCCGATCAGGGCTTCGAGGGCGTCGGCGAGAATCGATTCACGGCGAAAACCGCCGCTCTTCAGTTCACCAGAACCCAGACGCAGATAATCACCGAGGTCGAAACCGCGAGCCAGTACGGCCAGCGTCTCACCTTTCACCAGGCGTGCGCGCAAACGCGACAACTGGCCTTCGCGGGCCAGCGGAAAGCGATCGAACAGCGCCTCGCCAGCGACGAAATTGAGGATGGCATCACCGAGGAATTCCAGACGCTCGTTGTTGCGCCCGGCAAAACTGCGGTGCGTGAGGGCCAGCAGCATCAGCTCCTGGTCCTTGAAGGTGTAACCGAGCTGGCGCTCGAGACGGCTTAGAGAAACGCTCACGGTTTACCCACGCTGAGTTCGTGGCTGGTTTCCACTGCCACCGCCGGGGTACGGCGCAGGCCTGGGACAATTAACGCTGTGTTCAAAAATTAGATCCTGGCGATTGCGAAGCCGATTGTGCCGGCTCCAGAAATGCATTCGGCGCTGTGGTCAACAGCGCCGTGTGTAATTTACTTGATCAGGCCGACCCGCGAGAAATTCGGCAGGTGGCTGAGTTTCGGCTCCGGCCAGCTCATCCAGACCGCGAAGGCCTTGCCGACAATATTCTTGTCGGGAACCATGCCCAGCAGATCCTTGGGAATGTTCGGATCATCCCAGTAGCGGCTGTCGTTCGAATTGTCGCGGTTGTCGCCCATCATGAAGTAGTGCCCGGCAGGCACCGTCCACGAACGATCCGGAGTGGCGCGGTAGCGGCTCATTTCCTTGCGGATCAGGTGCTCGGCTGCGCCGAGTTTTTCCTGATAGAGCTCAGCGCTGCCCAGCGAACCCGCTTCGGCGCCGACCATCTTCTCGGCAATCGATTCGCCGTTGACGAACAGACGCTTGTCGGCGGTATAACGCACCGTGTCACCCGGCAGGCCAACCACACGCTTGATGTAGTTGACGTTCGGGTCGCTCGGATAGCGGAACACCATGACATCGCCGCGCTGCGGGTCACCGACTTCGATGACCTTCTTGTCGATCACCGGCAGGCGGATGCCGTAGGAAAACTTGTTCACCAGAATGAAGTCGCCGACGTCCAGGGTCGGTTTCATCGAGCCGGACGGAATCTGGAACGGCTCCACCAGGAACGAACGCAGCACCATCACAATGAACAGCACCGGAAAGAACGACTTGCCGTATTCGACCAGCAGCGGCTCTTTGTTCAGTTTCTCGACCACCACAGGCTCGGGCTGGCTGACACTGCCTTGATAGGAGGCAATGGCAGCCCGCCGACGCGGTGCCAGGAACAGCAGATCAAGCAACGCCAACAGGCCGCAGACGAACACGGCGATGACCAGCAACAGCGGGAAATTTAGCGACATAGGACCTGATTATTCCAACCTGAGCACGGCGAGGAAGGCTTCCTGTGGAATTTCCACGTTGCCGACCTGTTTCATGCGTTTCTTACCGGCCTTCTGCTTCTCAAGCAGTTTCTTCTTACGACTGACGTCACCGCCATAGCATTTGGCCAATACGTTCTTTCTGAGCGCCTTGACGGTTGTCCGGGCTACGATCTGACCACCGATGGCGGCCTGGATCGCCACGTCGAACATCTGACGAGGAATCAGTTCTTTCATCTTCTCGGTCAACTGGCGACCTTTGAAGTGCGAATTGTCACGGTGCACGATCAATGCCAGGGCATCGACCTTGTCGCCGTTGATCAGCACGTCCAGTTTCACCAGATTAGCCGATTGGTAACGATCGAAATGGTAGTCCAGCGAAGCATAGCCGCGGCTGGTGGATTTGAGACGGTCGAAGAAGTCCAGGACCACTTCGTTCATCGGCAGGTCGTAGGTGACTTGCACCTGATTGCCGAGGAACAGCATGTCGACCTGAACGCCGCGTTTCTCGATGCACAGGGTGATGACGTTGCCCAGGTGCTCCTGCGGTACGAGGATATTGGCGCGTACGATTGGCTCGCGCATGTCCTCGATCGCCGACACATCCGGAAGCTTCGACGGGTTGTCGACGTAAATCGTTTCACCGGTTTTCAGCACCAGCTCGAAAATTACCGTCGGCGCAGTGGTGATCAGGTCCAGGTCGTACTCGCGCTCGAGGCGCTCCTGGATGATTTCCATGTGCAGCATGCCGAGGAAGCCGCAACGGAAGCCGAAGCCCAGGGCGTCGGAGCTTTCCGGGGTGTACTGCAGCGACGAGTCGTTCAGGGTGAGCTTCTGCAGTGCTTCGCGGAAATCCTCGAAGTCGTCGGAGCTGACCGGGAACAGACCGGCGTAAACCTGCGGCTGGATACGTTTGAAGCCCGGCAGCACCGGCACATCAGGAGTGGAGCTGAGGGTCAGGGTGTCACCGACCGGCGCACCGTGAATGTCCTTGATGCTGGCGATGATGAAGCCCACTTCGCCGGCCTTGAGGTCAACGGTAGCGGTGTGTTTCGGGTTGAACACGCCAACGCTGTCGACCAGGTGCACCTTGCCGGTGGACTTGACCAGAATCTTGTCGCCCTTCTTCACCCGGCCATGGCGGACACGTACCAGGGAGACAACGCCCAGGTAGTTGTCGAACCAGGAGTCGATGATCAACGCTTGCAGCGGATCTTCGATGTTGCCGGTCGGCGCGGGAATGGTGTGGACCAGACGCTCGAGCACTTCGTCGACACCCAGGCCGGTCTTGGCGCTGCAGGTGACGGCGTCGGTGGCGTCGATGCCGATGATCTTCTCGATCTCGTCCTTGACGCGATCCGGCTCGGCCTGTGGCAGGTCGATCTTGTTAAGCACCGGCATGACCTCGAGGCCCTGCTCGATGGCGGTGTAGCAGTTGGCCACGGACTGGGCTTCCACGCCCTGCCCCGCATCGACCACCAGCAAGGCGCCTTCGCACGCGGCCAGGGAACGGCTGACTTCGTAGGTGAAGTCGACGTGACCCGGGGTGTCGATGAAGTTCAGCTGGTAGGTGATGCCATCTTTGGCTTTGTAATAGAGGGTAACGCTGTGGGCCTTGATGGTGATCCCGCGTTCACGCTCAAGATCCATGGAATCCAGTACCTGGGCTTCCATTTCACGCTCGGCCAGGCCGCCGCACATCTGGATGAAACGGTCAGCCAGCGTCGACTTGCCATGGTCAATGTGGGCGATGATGGAGAAATTGCGGATATGACTCAAATCACTCACGGATCAACACTCAAAAAGGCTGCAGGCTTGGCCCGCCGAAAAATAGCCGGGAATTGTACCTGATACACGGCGCAAGCGTCACGTTCGCCTGTCACCCGGATCGCATGCAAAAACGCCCCGGTCTGTTGGCCGAGGCGTTTTCGAGGTTCAAGGCAAAGATGAACACATGTTCATCAACCGGCCCTGCGCAGCAGCCAGACACCCGCCAGCGCACACACGCCGGCCGGCACCAGCACCGCAAACAGCGGCGAGAAACCGAATACCAGACTGGATGGACCCAGCAGATCCTGGACGATGCGGAAAGTGAAACCCACCAGCACGCCGGTGAAGACCCGCTGACCGAGGGTCACCGAACGCAGCGGACCGAAGATGAACGAGATCGCCATCAGCACCAGCGCCGCGGTCACCAGCGGCTGCAACACCTTGACCCAAAATGCCAGCCAGTAACGGCCGTTGCTGAGGCCTTGCTCGGCCAGATAGTGGATGTAGCCCCACAGACCGCTGATCGACAGAGATTCCGGGGCCATGACCACGGTGCTGAGCAGTTGCGGGCTCAACGCCACGTCCCATTGCTCGCTCGGGGTATTGACGACTTCAGTACTGCGCTCCTTGAACAGCGTGGTGGCAACGTCGGTAAGCTGCCACTTGCTGCCGTCGAACTCGGCCTTTTTGGCGAAGCTGGAGCTGAGCAGATGGCGCTCCTTGTCGAAGTGATAACGCGTCACGCCATACAAGAGACCGTTCGGCTGCACGGCGTTGATATGGATGAATTCTTCACCCTGACGGTGCCACATACCGTGCTTGGCGCTTTGCGCATCGCCGCTGCCCTGGGCCAGCGAGCGATTGGCCTGAGCCATACTCTCGGTGGCTGGAGCGACGTATTCGCCGATGAGCACACCGGCGAGCATCAGCACCAGCATCGGCTTCATGACAGCCCAGACGATACGGCCGATCGACACACCAGCAGCACGCATGACGGTCAGTTCACTGCTGCTGGCCAGACTGCCGAGACCGATCAGGCAGCCGATCAAAGCGGCCATCGGCAGCATTTCATAGAGGCGGCGCGGTGCAGTCAGCAATACGAAACTGAGCACATCGACCAGAGTGTAGGTGTCGCTGACGTCGCCCATTTCATCGATGAAGGCAAACAGCGTCGCCAAACCGAGGATGATCGCCAGTACAGCGATGATCGCCATGAACACGCTGCTGCCGATGTAGCGGTCGAGTTTAACCACGGGCCACCTCCAGCGCGGCGCTGCGACGGCTGGCCAGCTTCAGGCGCATCGGCTCCCAATAGAGCAGGCCGAGGCCGATGAGCAGGAAGATCGCGTGCACCCACCACAGCCCAAGGGCCGGCGGGATCTTGCCTTTTTCGAGGGCGCCGCGGGCGGCAATCAGGATGGTCAGGTAAGCCATATAAAGAAGAATCGCCGGCAGTAGCTTGAGGAAACGCCCCTGACGCGGATTCACCCGCGACAGCGGCACCGCCATCAGGGTCACGATGAACACCAGCAACGGCAGGGACATGCGCCATTGCAGTTCGGTTTTCGAACGGATGTCATCACTGCCCCACAGGGACGAGGTCGGCATCGCGTCACGGTCGGTGACTTCTTCGCTGACGTCCGGCTTGGGCAGCAGCACGCCGTAGGTTTCGTAATGAATGGCACGATAGTCGGCCTGACCCGGGCTGCCGTCATAGCGGTAACCGTTATCGAGGATCAGGTAGCGATTGCCGTCGGGGCGAATTTCCTGACGGCCCGATTCGGCAACCAGCACGGAAATACCGCGATCCTTTTTATCGGCGCCGAGGTTCTTCTGCGAGATGAACACGCTGCCGAGATTGACGCGGTCGTCGCTCAGGGTTTCGGTATAGGTCACCCGCGTGCCGTCACGCAATGCCTGGAAGCGGCCCGGTTCGAGGGTATCGAACTCGGTCAGCGCGTCCTGCTTGTTCAGCAACAGCTGAAACTGGTTGGCGCCCTGCGGAGCCAGACCGAGGCTGAGCCACGCCACCACCAGTGCCACCAGCGTCGCCGGAAACAGGGTCATGCGAAACAGCTTCTGCTGACTCATGCCGGTGGCCGAGAGCACGGTCATTTCGCTTTCGAGGTACAGGCGACCGTAGGCCAGCAGGATCCCGAGGAACAGGCCCAGCGGCAGAATCAGTTGCAGGAACCCCGGCAGACGAAAGCCCATGATCAGGAACAGCGAGCCCGGATCGAGCTGACCGGCCGCAGCCTGCGCCAGGTATTTGATGAAGCGACCGCTCATGATGATGACCAGCAGCACGGCACTTACGGCGCTGAGGGTCAACAGGACTTCGCGGGACAGATAACGGAAGACGATCAAACCAGACACTCCAGGGTTGTCAGGCTAAGGCGGCCAAACAAGCAAACACATCGACCGGCCCGCCATGCAGAGCGGTCGAAAAAAGATGCGGCATTATCCTGTGATTGGGTGCGCCTGTCACTGCGCACACTCATCCATCGCTGTAATCCTTTGCTGAGGGTTGTCAGGCGCGGGGAGCGAGGTTCAAACTGCGGCCCTTGTCGCAGGCTTTGGCCTGCGCCTCTTCTATTTATAAGCAGGCGATTGCGGACAACGTCGAACGCCTGCATGTTGACCATTCATTAGGGATCCGGACATGGAACTGGTTGTAAAAAGCGTTAGCCCAGAAACGTTGAAAACCGCCACCCTGGTGGTTGCCGTCGGCGAAGGCCGCAAACTCGGTGTCGCCGCCAGACTGGTCGACGAGTCGAGCGGCGGTGCGATCAGCACCGTGCTCAAGCGTGGCGACCTGGCCGGCAAGGTCGGTCAAAGCCTGCTGCTGCACAGTCTGCCAAACCTGAAAGCCGAGCGCGTGTTGCTGGTCGGCGTGGGCAAGGACGAAGAACTGGGCGACCGTCCGTTCCGCAAGATCGTTGCCGGCATCCTCAACACCCTCAAAGGCCTGGGCGGCGGTGATGCCGTGCTGGCGCTGGATGAAGTCATCGTCAAAGGTCGCGACAGCTACGGCAAGACCCGTTTGCTGGCAGAAACCCTGGTCGACGGCGGCTACACCTTCGACCAGTTCAAGAGCCAGAAAGCCGAACCCCGCGCCCTGAAGAAAATCACCCTGCTGACCATCAAGGCTGCGCAGGCCGAAGTGCAGCGCGCCGTGAACCACGCCACCGCAATCGCCAACGGCATGGCTTTCACCCGCGATCTGGGCAACCTGCCGCCGAACATCTGCCACCCGACGTTCATGGGCGAACAGGCCAAGAACCTGGGCAAAGAGTTCAAGGATCTGAAAGTCGAAGTGCTCGACGAGAAGAAGATCAAGTCTCTGGGCATGGGCTCGTTCTACGCCGTTGGCCAGGGCAGCGCCCAGCCGCCGCGCCTGATCGTCATGCAGTACAACGGTGGCAAGAAATCCGAGAAGCCGTACGCGCTGGTCGGCAAGGGCATCACTTTCGACACCGGCGGCATCAGCCTGAAGCCGGGCGCCGGCATGGACGAAATGAAGTACGACATGGGCGGCGCTGCCTCTGTGTTCGGTACGCTGCGTGCGGTGCTTGAGCTGAAACTGCCGATCAATCTGGTGTGCATCCTCGCCTGCGCCGAAAACATGCCGAGCGGCAACGCGTCGCGCCCGGGCGACATCGTTACCACCATGAGCGGCCAGACTGTGGAAATCCTCAACACCGATGCCGAAGGCCGTCTGGTGCTGTGCGATGCGCTGACCTACGCCGAGCGCTTCAAGCCACAAGCGGTGATCGACATCGCCACTTTGACCGGTGCTTGCGTGGTGGCCCTGGGCGCCCATACTTCCGGCCTGCTGGGTAACAACGACGAACTGATCGACCAGTTGCTCAGCGCCGGCAAGGCTGCCGACGACCGCGCCTGGCAACTGCCGCTGTTCGATGAGTATCAGGAGCAACTGGACAGCCCGTTCGCCGACATCGCCAACATTGGCGGGCCGAAGGCCGGCACCATCACCGCCGCCTGCTTCCTGTCGCGCTTCACCAAGAACCTCAACTGGGCGCACCTGGATATCGCTGGCACCGCGTGGACCAGCGGCGGCAAGGACAAGGGCGCCACCGGCCGTCCGGTTCCCCTGCTGACCCAGTACCTGCTGGATCGCGCCAAAGCCTGAACCTGCTGAGGGGCGGCGTTGCTTCATGGCGACGCCGCTCGCTGCTCTGGAACCGCAATGACCAAAGTCGACTTCTACATCCTGCCTAGCGCCGATCCTTCGGCGCGCCTGGATTTTGCCTGCAAGCTCACCGAGAAAGCCTGGCGCATGGGCCATCGCATCTACCTGCACTGCAGCGATGCGAGCCAGCGGGACGATCTCGATGCGCGCCTGTGGGCCTTCAAGGGCGAAAGCTTCGTGCCCCACGGCCCTGCCGACAGCGAACCGGACGGCTTGATCGTGCTGGGACTCGGGGGCGACTGCGGCGAGCATAAGGATCTGCTGGTCAATCTCGACCTGAAAGTCCCGGCCTTCGCCAGCAAGTTCGCCCGAGTGGCGGAAGTGGTGGTGGAAGACCCGACCATCCGAGCGGCGGCGCGGGAGAGTTTCCGCTTCTATCGCGAACAGGGCTATTCTCTGCAAGACCACCGTTTACAGCGACTCTGAGCATTCCAATGGACACTCCGAAACCGCAACAGAAATCCGCACACCTGTTGGATGATCTTGAATCGATCCGCCAGTTGCTCGGCGATGACAACCTGCAACCGCCGCTCTTGACCGATACGGTCGATGACAGCGAACAGGAACAGATTCCGATGCTGTTCGATTCCGTCGGCAACCAGCCGGCAGCTGTCGAGCCGCCGCCAGTGCCGACCCCGCCAGCCCAGGCAGTCGCGCCAATCGACAAAGGCCCGGACGCCTTGCTGCATCTGGACAGCGAACTGCGCGTCGCCGCGCAATTGATCATGCAAGACGTGATCGACGATTTCGCCCCGCACATCGAAACCGAAATCAAACGTCGCCTGGATGCGCGGATGGAGCGGCTGCTCAGCCAGTACGAATAACGCACCCCGTGTAGGAGCTGCCGCAGGCTGCGATCTTTTGACCTTTTTTTAAAGACAAGATCAAAAGATCGCAGCCTTCGGCAGCTCCTACATTTAGATCTCCGCCAGACCTCCCCCGCTCGCCCTCGGCACCATGCCCCGCTATACTTCCCGGCTTTTCCTGAATAAATGCCAATAGGGTCCCGCCGCGCATGGATAAGACCTACCAGCCGCACGCCATTGAAACTTCCTGGTACAAGACCTGGGAGTCCGAGAACTACTTCGCCCCGCAAGGCGCGGGCGAGTCCTACACCATCATGATCCCGCCGCCGAACGTCACCGGCAGCCTGCACATGGGTCACGGCTTCAACAACGCGATCATGGACGCGTTGATCCGTTTCCGCCGCATGCAAGGTCGCGACACCCTGTGGCAACCGGGCACCGACCACGCCGGTATCGCTACGCAGATGCTGGTGGAGCGCCAACTCGAAGCCCAGGGCCAGAATCGTCACGATCTGGGTCGCGAGAAATTCCTCGAGAAAGTCTGGGAGTGGAAAGATCAGTCCGGCGGCAACATCAGCCGGCAGATCCGTCGCCTCGGCTCGTCCGTCGACTGGAGCCGCGAGCGCTTCACCATGGACGACGGCCTCTCGGAAGCGGTTAAAGAGGCTTTCGTGCGTCTGCATGAAGACGGCCTGATCTACCGCGGCAAGCGCCTGGTCAACTGGGACACCAAACTGCACACGGCGATTTCCGACCTCGAAGTGGAAAACCACGAAGAGAAAGGTTTCCTGTGGAACCTGAAATACCCATTGGCCGACGGCGTAAAAACCGCCGAGGGCGATGATTTCCTGATCGTTGCCACCACCCGTCCGGAAACCATGCTCGGCGACTCCGCCGTCGCGGTTAACCCGAACGACGAGCGCTACAAAGCGCTGATCGGCAAATTCGTCGAGCTGCCCTTGGTTGGCCGCCGCATCCCGATCATCGCCGACGATTATTGCGACCCTGAATTCGGCACCGGCTGCGTGAAAATCACCCCGGCCCACGATTTCAACGACTACGAAGTCGGCAAGCGCCACAACCTGCCGCTGCTGAACATCTTCGACAAGAACGCCAACGTGCTGCCTGCCGCGCAGGTGTTCAACCTTGACGGCACGCTCAACGAAAGCATCGACGGCAAGATTCCGGCCGAGTTCGCTGGCCTGGAGCGTTTCGAAGCGCGCAAACAGATCGTCGCCGCGTTCGACGCTGCCGGCCTGCTGGTGAGCGTCAATGATCACAACCTGAAAACGCCAAAAGGCGACCGCTCCGGCACCGTCATCGAGCCGTGGCTGACTGACCAGTGGTACGTGTCGACCAAGCCTTTGGCCGAGCCGGCGATTGCTGCCGTTGAAGACGGGCGCATCCAGTTCGTGCCCAAGCAGTACGAAAACATGTACTTCTCGTGGATGCGTGACATCCAGGACTGGTGCATCAGCCGTCAGCTGTGGTGGGGCCACCGGATTCCGGCCTGGTACGACGAGTCGGGCAAGGTCTACGTCGGCCGCGACGAAGCCGAAGTGCGTGCCAAGCACAACCTCGGCCCGGACGTTGCGCTGCAACAGGACAACGACGTCCTCGACACCTGGTTCAGCTCCGGCCTGTGGACATTCTCGACCCTGGGCTGGCCTGAGCAGACCGAGTTCCTGAAAAAATTCCACTCCACCGACGTGCTGGTCACCGGTTTCGACATCATCTTCTTCTGGGTTGCCCGGATGATCATGATGACCATGCACCTGATGAAGAACGAAGACGGCACGCCGCAGGTTCCGTTCAAGACTGTGTACGTACACGGTCTGGTGCGCGACGGCCAGGGCCAGAAGATGTCCAAGTCCAAGGGCAATGTCCTGGACCCGCTGGATATCATCGACGGCATCGACCTGGAAACCCTGGTGCAGAAGCGCACCTCGGGCCTGATGCAACCGAAACTGGCGAAGAAGATCGAGAAAGCCACCCGCGAAGAATTCGCCAACGGCATCGAAAGCTATGGCACCGATGCCCTGCGCTTCACTTTCTGCTCGCTGGCGTCCACCGGTCGCGATATCAAGTTCGACATGGGCCGCGTCGAAGGCTATCGCAACTTCTGCAACAAGATCTGGAATGCCGCGCGCTATGTTCTGGACAAGGGCGAAGACTGCGGCCAGAACGGTGAAGCGTACGAGCTGTCACTGGCTGATCGCTGGATCATCTCGCAACTGCAACGCACCGAAGCCGAGGTGACCCGCCAACTGGATCAGTTCCGTTTCGACCTCGCCGCGCAAGCGCTGTACGAGTTCATCTGGAACCAGTACTGCGATTGGTACCTGGAACTGTCCAAGCCCGTGCTGTGGGACGAGAATGCGCCGGTCGAACGTCAGCGTGGCACCCGTCGCACGCTGGTTCGCGTGCTGGAAGTAGCACTGCGTCTGGCGCACCCGTTCATGCCGTTCATCACTGAAGAAATCTGGCAGCGCATCGCGCCGCTGGCCGGTATTCAGGGCAAGACGATCATGCTGCAGCCTTGGCCGGTGGCCAACGAAGAGCGCATCGATCCGGCGGCGGAAAACGACATCGAATGGCTCAAGGAACTGATGCTCGGCACGCGCAACATTCGTGGCGAGATGAACATCGGCCCGGGCAAGCCATTGCCGATTTTCCTGAAGAACGTCAGCGCTGACG
The DNA here is from genome assembly GCF_024169245.1 of Pseudomonas koreensis. Lineage (NCBI taxonomy): Bacteria > Pseudomonadati > Pseudomonadota > Gammaproteobacteria > Pseudomonadales > Pseudomonadaceae > Pseudomonas > Pseudomonas koreensis. The sequence continues at coordinate 2,414,408 of NZ_JALJWP010000001.1, read as the reverse complement.
ACCAGCGCCGCCTGACCGAGAACGAAGCGCTGCTCAAGAAGCTGGCGCGCCTGGAATCGATCACCGTACTCGCCGCTGGCGAAGAAGCACCGCTGTCCGCCACCGCACTGGTCGGCGAGATGGAAGTGCTGGTGCCGATGGCCGGCCTGATCGACAAGGGCGCGGAACTGGCGCGTCTGGACAAGGAAATCCTGCGCCTGCAGGGCGAAGTCCAGCGGGTTGGCGGCAAGCTGTCCAACGCCGGTTTCGTTGACAAGGCCCCGGCCGAAGTCATCGAGAAGGAACGCGCCAAACTGGCCGAGGCCGAACAGGCCCTGGGCAAACTGGCCGAGCAGCATGCGCGGATTGCCAGTCTGTAAGGGCAAACCGCAATAAAAAAGGGAGGCCAATGGCCTCCCTTTTTTATGACAGGTGTATTACTCCGGGCATGATTCGCCATTGGGTAGCATGAGGCCGACAATGACGAATGACAGTGGTGAGGTACCGATAACAGACTTATCTCGTGTTACGACATAGCTCACAAGCAGCGACCCGTTCCCCTGGGCATGGCCAAGGATTGGTTTGATCAATGTTTCGTAAGGTTCAACGTTGAATTGTAGTTTTTCCGTGCCCTGTTTTACGGATTGGGTGAAAGTGGCTCTCGTCCCTGCAATGGGCTCCGTGCCGTTGACATCTGAACAGGCTTGAGATGTAAGGGCAACTATGTCGCCCACCATCACTTCCGGAGGAATTTTGATATCAACGAGAATGCCTTTAACGGGACTCGGATCACTTCCACAATTGATAATTCCTGGCGGGTTGGCACTTGGAAAGGTCGCTTTACTTAGTTGAATCATCTCAATCACTCCCTGAAGAATCTCCGGCTGGAGAAGATGCTGCCAGTAAAGCCGCATTCCACAAGTGCGCCTACTGTCATATATGACAGGTATCCAAGACCGATTTGGAATCAACAGGTGCGATAGTTATACCTTTTTCACTCGTTTACTCGGGTACCGTTTAGATGTGGGACAATACCCGCCACTTTCAGCCATACCCGAATCGACCACGCCCATGAACGCCCCCCGCACACCCAAACCTGCGCGCAGGAAGCCTGACTCCGCGACCCCGGCCAAAGCCGTTGAGCCGCGTGAAAAGGCCAGCCTGCACCCGCGCAATCGCCATCAGGGTCGCTACGACTTCCCGGCGCTGATCAAGACCACGCCGGAACTGGCCAGGTTTGTGATCACCAACCCGTATGGCAAGGAAAGCATCGACTTCGCCAGTCCCGATGCGGTGCGCGTGTTCAACCGGGCGCTACTCAAATCGTTTTATGGCATTCAGCATTGGGACATCCCGGCAGACTATCTTTGCCCTCCGGTTCCGGGGCGTGCCGATTACGTTCACTTTCTTGCGGATCTGCTGGCGAGCATGAACGACGGCAAGGTGCCGCGCGGCGCGATCGTTAACGTGCTGGACATCGGCATGGGTGCCAACTGCGTTTATCCGCTGATCGGCAACAGCGAATACCGCTGGCACTTCCTCGGCTCGGAGATCGACCCGACAGCCGTGGCGGCGGCGCGAGCCATCGTGCAGTCCAACGATCTGAGCAAGGTGATCCAGCTGCGCCAGCAGGAAAACCGCAAGCACATCCTCATCGGCTTACTGGAGCCGGGCGAGCGCTTCGACCTGACCATGTGCAACCCACCGTTCCACGCTTCGATGGAAGAAGCGACCAAGGGCAGCGAGCGCAAGTGGCGCGCTCTGGGCAAGGCTGATCCGAAACGCAAACTGCCGGTGCTGAACTTCGGCGGGCAATCGGCGGAGCTGTGGTGTGAAGGCGGAGAAGCGCGCTTTGTGACGCAGCTGATTGCCGAGAGTGCGAACTTCCAGCACAAGGTGTTGTGGTTCAGCACGCTGGTGTCGAAAGCTTCGAACCTGCCGGCCATTGAAACCGCGCTGAAGAAGGCCGGTGTGCTGGAGAGCCAGGTGGTGGAGATGTCGCAGGGGCAGAAGCAGAGCCGCTTTGTCGCCTGGACCTTCCAGACCAAGTCCGAGCAGCAGATCTGGCGGCGCGAGCGCTGGGTGCGCTAGCACAGCGGATTCCCCCTGTGGGAGCGAGCCTGCTCGCGAAAGCGGCCTGTCAGTCAACTTTAATATCGACTGACCCACCGCTTTCGCGAGCAGGCTCGCTCCCACATTTGCCCGCGACTTGACCGTCAAATCGCAGACACAAAAAAACCGTGCCCCGGATCACTCCGAAGCACGGTTTTTTTATCGCTGCGTCTTACTTGTTCACAGCGTCGGTCAGGCCTTTGGCCACAACCAGCTTGATCACTTTCTTGGCAGGGATTTCGATGGCAGCGCCGGTCGAAGGGTTACGGCCAGTGCGGGCAGGACGCTCGGTCACTTTCAGCTTGCCGATACCTGGCAAGGTGATTTCGCCGCCGTTTTCCAGCTGATCGGCAACGATTTGGCCCAGTTGGTCCAGAGCGTTACGCGCGGTGGTTTTCGGCGCGTCGATAGCTTCAGCGATGTCGGCGATCAGTTGGTCTTTAGTAAGAGCCATGTAGTGTTCCTTCCCTATCAAATTCATATGGATTGCAGAGTGCAGTGTCAGCCATCGAGCCCGATCTTCTGGATCTGGCACCCTCGGCGATTACCACGACGAGTCGGGTTATAGATGCCGAAATCAGGGTTTGGTTCGACCTGACAAATGCTGAATGCACGCTTAACGCAGTGACTTCGCGTAAGACCGCGCAAAACTAGCACAGCGACAAGGAAATATCCGCCTCTAGCTACCCATTTGGTCAGCTTTATTGCGCTAAATCGGTAAAAAATCGCATAAGGCCGGGCGCGCGCCCCGGTTTTGCCGTGCAACCCGCGCCAAAACCAGTGGTTGCGGTACACTGAGCGCTTTTTCGGGGGAGCCTGCCTTCCTCCCTTCCAACAGCCGAGAAGCCCATGCCGATCCGTCATTGCATCGTCCACCTGATCGACAAAAAACCCGACGGCACGCCCGCAGTTCTGCACGCCCGTGACTCTGAACTGGCCGAGTCCGCCGCCATCGAAAACATGCTTGCCGACCTCAATGAAAGCTACAACGCCAAACAGGGCAAAGCCTGGGGCCTGTTCCATCCGGAATCCGGCGCGTTCCCCTTCAGCGGCTGGCTGAAGGAGTACATGGAAGGTGGGCGTGACTTCACCGCATTCAGCAAAGTCGCCGTCGAGCATCTGCAGAAGCTGATGGAAGAATCCAACCTGTCGGTGGGTGGCCACGTGCTGTTCGCCCACTACCAGCAAGGCATGACTGACTACCTGGCCATCGCCCTGCTGCACCACAGCGAAGGTGTGGCGGTAACCGACGAGCTCGACGTAACGCCTTCGCGCCATCTGGACCTTGGCCAATTACATCTGGCAGCGCGGATCAACGTTTCCGAATGGCAGAACAACAAGCAATCCAAACAGTACATCTCGTTCATCAAGGGCAAGAACGGCAAGAAGGTCTCGGAGTATTTCCGCGACTTCATCGGCTGCCAGGAAGGCGTAGACGGCCCCGGCGAAACGCGCACGCTGCTCAAGGCCTTCAGTGACTTTGTCGAGAGCGAAGACCTGCCGGAAGACTCGGCCCGCGAGAAAACCAAGACCCTGGTCGATTACGCCAGCAGCCAGGCCAAACTTGGCGAACCGATGGGCCTTGAGGAGCTGTCGGAGCTGATCGACGAAGAACGCCCGAAAGCCTTCTACGATCACATCCGCAACAAGGACTATGGCCTGTCGCCAGAGATTCCGGCAGACAAGCGCACCCTCAATCAATTTCGCCGCTTCACCGGCCGCGCCGAAGGCCTGTCGATCAGCTTCGAAGCGCACCTGCTGGGTTCGAAGATCGAATACGACGAAGAGAACGGCACCCTGATCATCAAAGGCCTGCCGACTTCGCTCACCGATCAGTTGAAGCGGCGTAACTGATGCTCGGCAATGTGCTGAAAAAGGTCGCCCTGGTGCTGCTGGTGGTCGTGGTCTATCAGAACTGGGGCAAGATCGAGCGCGTGTTCAATCCCTCGCAGATGCTCTCGCAGCAGACGCAGGCGCAGGCCAATGTCGTGCTCTACGCCACCGACTGGTGCGGCTACTGCAAGCAGACCAAACGCTTTCTCGACAGCAAGGGCATACCGTTCAAGGAGTTTGATATCGAGAAGGATGCCGATGCGCGCAAGGCGTACGAGGCATTGGGTGGACGCGGCATTCCGCTGATCGATGTGAACGGCACGTTGATTCGCGGGTTCGATCCTGACGAAATCCTCGCAGCCCTGAAATAAAATCAGGATCAAAAGATCGCAGCCTTCGGCGGCTCCTACATGAGATCGGTGTAGGAGCTGCCGAAGGCTGCGATCTTTTGCTTTTAGCGCGCTTCGATGCGGAAGCCGAAGCGTGGAAAGTGCACATGCACCACGCCGCCACGTTCGTCTTCACGGCGAATGATCAGCTCTTCACTGCCAGCAAACAGCAACTCACCCAGCACCGGATCAACCCCGTAATCCGTCGCTGCAATCGCCACTTGCTGCCCCGCTTGGAACCCGTTCGGATCAACGAACTGCTCATCCGGCAATACAGCTGGCGTCGCGTTACGCGCTACCTCTAATGCCTCGGCGGAAGACATCTCGCTTGCCGCCCCATGGCCGAGCCCCATCACCCGACCCAGCCACGCCGCAACCGCCGGATACTCATCCACCAGCGGCGCCGTCACGTGGGTCGCCTTGAGGAACCATAGCGGATGGGCCAGGGCGAAGTCGGCAATCGATGGTTCGCCAAACAGGAAGTCACCCTGCTCGCGCTGCAACTGCTGCTCCAGCCGCGCCATGATCGTCGGCCACTGATGCTTGGCCTGCTCGGCGGACAGACGCGTGGCGCTGCCGCCGCTGAACAAACCGGCACGATCGGCGAGAAACGCCTTGATCGCTTCCGGCGGCAATTTGCCGAAACGCACGGCCACCGACTCCGGCTGGAATACGAGGCTCACCGCGTGTTGAAACACCACCGAGTCGGCCCACGCAGCAAAACTGGCGCTGGTCATCTCCTGGCCTTCGGGGAAGAACGCCGGCAGGGCTTTTTCCTGTTCCAGGCGTCGAGCGATCAGTGCGGTGTCGCAATAAATGTCTGCGCCAATCTGCAGCACCGGCGTCTTGCGGTAGCCACCGGTCAGGGCGGTCAGATCAGGCTTGGGCATCACCGGCGAGATATGCACCGAACGCCAGGACAGGCCTTTGAAACCCAGCAGCAGGCGGGCCTTTTCGGCAAATGGAGAGGTCGGGTAATGGTGCAGAATCAACTCGGACATGCTCGGCTCCGCCGCTGGAAAAGTGAATCCGCAGCTTAGCGTGCATTACCTGACAGGCCTACAGATCTGCCTGATGGGAACCAATCAGTCAGATTGATAAGACGCGACGAGGCATTCCTTGGCGCTCTTGCGCAGCTTCTTGATCAGCCGTTCCTGGCGCAAAGCATCGCTTTTGTCGCGGCACAATTCGGTGTAGACCAACGCCATCGCCGGGCTGGAGAGAAAGAACCGCGCCCCCTTGCCGCTCTGGTGCTTGGCGAAACGCCGCACCGGGTCGTCGCTGATCCCGCAGTACAACGAGCCATTGGCAGCACGCACGAGGTAAACGAACCAGGATTTGCACACTGGTTCGGCAGCGTCGACGGATTTTTCGCTTAGGCTGGTCACTTCGGGATATGAACGTGTAGGAAAACAGGCGGCGATCTTATCAGCGCCCGGCCTGAAATGCCTTCAGTCCCTTGCGCGCCTGCGCCCGCACGGCGTTGCGTACCAACGGCGTCCAGCCCAGCAGCAGGCCTTTGAAACCCAAAGCTTGACGTGACCAGCGCCACAGATCGAAGTGATCGTGGTGCTCGCAGATCTTGCCATCCCGGAACACGAAGCGCGCCTGGATATCGTTGACCACGACGTTGCCGGTCTGGCTGAACAGGTAAGTCGCCACCCAATGCGCGCCACCGGTGCGCTCATCGGCGCGGACGTTGTCGAAGGTTAACGAGAAGTCTTTGGCGCGGGTGGTGAGCATGCGCCACATGTCGCCGGCATCGCGCCCGTGCAGCTCGCCGAAGGCCGGGTCGCTGAACACCACATCGTCGGTGTAGCAGGCGGCCATGGCTTCTGCGTCAAGGCGCTGAAAGGCTTGGTAGAAGCGGTTGATCAGGGCGCTGTGGGCTTCGCTCAAGGCAATCTCCAAAGAAATAGGTACAGATTGCCAGCACCATAATCCGCCGCGCGAAGAAACACTATCGGCAATACGCAAAACCCTTGTGGGAGCGAGCCTGCTCGCGAAGGCAATTCAACATTCAACATCTATGTTGATCGAAACACCCTTTCGCGAGCAGGCTCGCTCCCACATTTGCAACCAGTGCATTCAGATCTTCTCGCTTTGCACCTGCACATACAATGCCCGCCCGGCACCCAGCCCGGCCAGGATCGCACCGGCGCCGATAATGCCGAAGATCCAGCCCAGCGCATTCCAGCCGCCGGTCCAGTCATGCACCACGCCCACGGCGAACGGCCCCATCGACGCCAGCGTGTAGCCAAAGCCCTGGGACATGCTCGACAGGTTCGCCGCGACATGGGCATCGCGCGAACGCAGCACGATCAGCGTCAATGCCAGACTGAACGTTCCGCCCTGCCCCAGCCCGAGCAGAATCGCCCAGCCCCACAGACCTTCGATCGGTGCATAGAGGCAGCCGAACAGGCCGGCCAGGGTCAGCGCCATGACTACCACGATCGCCAGACGCTGATCCTTGCCACGGGTCGCCAGCCATGGCGCGGCCAGCGAACTGGCCAGTTGAATGATCACCGAACCGGACAGCACCAATCCTGCCTGCGTCGGTGTCAGCCCGCGCCCGATGAGGATCGACGGCAACCAGCCGAAGACGATGTAGGCCAGCGACGATTGCAGGCCCATGTACAAGGTCACCTGCCAGGCCAGCGGGTCACGCAGCAAGCCGCGCACGCGATAGGCGACGTTGTGTGCGCCATGTTTGGAGCCGACTTGTGGCAGCCAGAAAACCGCCGCCACCAATGCTGGAATCACCCAGAAGCCCAGGCCCATCGCCCAACTGTTGCCGAAGTGTTCACTCAGCGGCACGGTCGAACCCGCCGCCATCGCCGCGCCCAGACACAGGGCCATGGTGTAGACGCCGGTCATGGTCCCGGCGTGTTTGGCGAAGTCGCGTTTGACGATGCCCGGCAGCAGCACGCCAACGATACCGATACTGGCACCGCCGAGGACGCTGCCGGCGAACAAGCCGATCTCACCGAAATTGCTGCGCAGGATAATCCCGCCGGCCAGCGTCAGCAGAATCCCCAGCACCACCCGTTCAGCGCCGAAACGTCGCGCCAGGATCGGCGCCAGCGGCGCGAACAGGCCCAGGCACAGCACCGGCAACGTGGTCAGCAAGCCCGCCTGTGCCGCAGACAGTCCGAGACTTCTAGAGACCTCGCTAAGCAGCGGCGCCATGCTTGACAACGCCGGACGCAGGTTCAATGCCACCAGAATCAGCCCGAGCAGCAACAGCCACGGGCGTTTTACCAACGGATGGCTTTGCTGCACCTGCTCGTCATCAGCCTCGGCATCGATCAGCAACTCATCCAGCTCGGGGGTGCGTTTCGACGCTGTGGATAACTCAGTGCGGGACATGGTTTTCTCGGTTTCAAGGTTCATTGATCAACTGCCTCGACAAGGCTTTGGCCCGTTCCGGGTCGCGTTGCTCGACCGCATCGAGCAAGTCGATATGCAAGTCGAACACTTCCTGGCGGCGCGGGGAGATATTCAGGGTCTGGCGCAATTGCGCGCCGACGATGCTGGAGAAATAGCGATACAGCTCGCTGAGGGTCGGGTTATGCGCGGCGTCGACCAGACGCCGATGGAACACCAGATCGCAGGCGATGTAGGTGTCGAGATCGCCGTGGTAGTGACTGCCACTGGTACCGAGCGCTTCGCGCAGTGCCGCCAGATCCTCATCGGTACGGCGCAACGCCGCCAGGCCGATGGCCTCGACTTCAAGGATGTGCCGGGTTTCCCGGGCCTGCTCCAGGGAACAGCGGGACAACGCCTTCAGCGTATCCAGCGGATCAACCACTGCACGCAGATAACTGCCGTCGCCCTGACGAATTTCGATCAGCCCGGAAAACGCCAGAACGCGCATCGCTTCGCGCACCGTGTTGCGGCTGATGCCCAGCTCGGCGCACAGCTCAGGCTCCGTCGGTAGCCGCTCTCCGACCTGCCACGCACCGCTGTTGATGCGCTGACGCAGTTGGTCCAGCGCCTGATCGACCAAGGATCGCTTGATCAAGGGGAAAATTTCGGACATGAGCCTCACCTTTTCATCCAATCATAGGATGAATTTTCCGACATGTTAGTCAGACCCATGTAGGACGGCAACCACCTAGGGTCAATCGGAGACACATGGCGCGGCATTTTCGATTGGTCAAAATTACCCTTTAAGGGTAATTTCAGGGACAGGGTTTTGGCTTCTTATGGAAAAGAACACACCCCATTACGACTTGGCGGTGATCAAGGCGGAAGTCAGGAGACTAGGCTGGAGGGCATTTACACACTCAGCAAGGAAAACCGGTTCCGAGATGGAGCTGACACTTGCAGACATGCAGGAAGTCGTCTTCATGCTGCAGCGCAACATGCTCTACAAGTCGATGACTACCTATGACAACCACCATATCTGGCAGGACGTCTATCACATCAATTCACATGGTCTGGAGATTTACATAAAGGTGTCATATCACAATTACAGACGCCCGCCCGTGATCTCCTTCAAGGAGAACAAATCATGAATACGCAACAGTGCTTCAGTTGCGGTGCCTCTGAAGGAATGGTGCATTTCGAAGGTCGAGGCGAAACGGTGAGCGTAAAGGGAATGGAGCGCCGAGTTGAGGACCTGTCAGGTTGGGAGTGCCTGAAGTGCGGAGAAGTCGAACTCGATGAGGTGTGCGGGCAGCGCTACTCGGACGCATGCGATGAGCTCGTTATCGCCAGCAGAAGAATGATCGGCAACGAATTGAAAAAAATTCGCCGGAAACTGCATCTGACACAAAAGGAAACGGTGCAATTGCTGTCCGGCGGTGGACACAATGCATTTTCACGTTACGAACGCGGCGAGGTACTACCGCCGAAGGCGTTGGTACTGCTCATGCGTCTGCTGGACCGCTACCCAGACTTGCTGGCAGATGCCAGAGTCTTGGCAGAAGGCGCTGATTTGAGAGGAGCATTTACGTTCACCGAGCACTTAACGCGCCAATCTCTAACCGCTTCCTGACCTCCCAAAACAACCAACCCGACACATGGCCGGGTTGGTTTTATACATCCGCCATCAATGCAAAATCTGACTCAAGAACAACTTGGTCCGATCATTCTGCGGGTTATCGAAGAAGTCGTTCGGCGCCGCCTGTTCAACGATCTCGCCCTTGTCCATGAAGATCACGCGGTTGGCCACGGTGCGGGCGAAGCCCATTTCGTGGGTTACGCAGAGCATGGTCATGCCGTCTTCGGCCAGGCCGATCATGGTGTCGAGAACCTCTTTGACCATTTCCGGATCGAGTGCTGAAGTCGGTTCGTCGAACAGCATGATTTTCGGCTTCATGCACAGGGCGCGGGCGATCGCCACACGCTGTTGCTGACCGCCGGACAGTTGCCCCGGATACTTGTGCGCCTGCTCCGGAATGCGTACGCGCTCCAGGTAATGCATGGCGATTTCCTCGGCCTTGCGCTTGGGCATCTTGCGCACCCACATCGGCGCCAGGGTGCAGTTCTGCAATATGGTCAGGTGCGGGAACAGGTTGAAGTGCTGGAACACCATGCCGACTTCGCGGCGGATCGCTTCGATCTGCTTGAGGTCGTTGGTCAGTTCCACGCCATCGACGACGATGCGGCCCTGCTGGTGTTCTTCCAGACGATTCAGGCAACGAATCGTGGTGGATTTACCGGAACCCGACGGGCCGCACAGCACGATGCGCTCGCCCTGCCTGACGTTGAGATTGATGTCTTTGAGTACGTGAAACTGGCCGTACCACTTGTTCACGCCCTGCATCTGGATGATGCCTTCCGGATCCACAGGCTTTTTGATTGCTTCGCTCATTTACAGAGAACTCCTAACGCTTGTGGCCAGTGTCGAGCTTGCGTTCCAGATGCATGGAATAGCGCGACATACCAAAACAGAAAATCCAGAACACCAGGGCGGCGAACACGTAGCCTTCAGTGGCCATGCCCAGCCATTTCGGGTCGGCGGCGGCTTGCTTGACGCTGTTGAGCAGGTCGAACAGGCCGATGATGATCACCAGGCTGGTGTCCTTGAACAGCGCAATGAACGTGTTGACGATGCCCGGAATCACCAGCTTCAGGGCTTGCGGCAGAATCACCAGGCCCATCGAACGCCAGTAACCGAGGCCCATCGCCGCAGCCGCTTCGTACTGCCCTTTGGGAATCGCTTGCAGACCGCCGCGCACCACTTCGGCGACGTAGGCCGACTGGAACAGGATCACGCCAATCAGCGCCCGCAGCAGTTTGTCGAAGTTCATGCCTTCGGGCAGGAACAGCGGCAGCATCACCGAGGACATGAACAACACCGTGATCAACGGCACGCCGCGCCAGAACTCGATGAACGTCACGCAGACCACACGAATCGCCGGCATGTTCGAACGCCGTCCCAGCGCCAGCACGATGCCCAGCGGCAGCGCTCCGGCGATACCAACCGTGGCAATCACCAGGGTCAGCATCAGCCCGCCCCACTGGCTGGTCGGTACGGTGGTCAGACCGAACCCGCCGTGCAACAAGGTGAAGGCGATGATCGGGTACAGCACCAGGAAGCTCAGGCCATAGACCGCTTTACGCGGCATGCGCGAGATGAACAGCGGTGCTGCGCCGATGACCGCCAGCCACACGGTCAGGTCGACGCGCCAGCGTAGTTCGGTCGGGTAGTAGCCGTACATGAACTGGCCGAACCGCTGCTGAATAAACACCCAGCAGGCGCCTTCCTTGGTGCAGTCGGCGCGGGTGGTGCCAACCCAGTTGGCATCGACGATGGCCCAACTGAGGATCGGAGGTACCACGAGATAAATCAAGTAGAACGCAAACAGCGTCAGCAGGGTGTTGAGCCAGCTGGAGAACATGTTCGCGCGCATCCACGCCACCACGCCGATGCTGCTGTTGGGTGGAGGCATGTCGGGTTTGAAAGTATGAGTGCTCATGCGCTTTTCCTTACCGCTCGATCAGCGCAATGCGCTTGTTGTACCAGTTCATCAGCAGGGAAATGCTGATACTGATCGCCAGGTACACGCTCATGGTGATGGCAATCACTTCGATGGCCTGCCCGGTCTGGTTGAGCACGGTGCCAGCGAACAGCGACACCATCTCCGGATAACCGATACCGGCGGCCAGCGAAGAGTTTTTCGCCAGGTTGAGGTATTGGCTGGTCAGCGGTGGAATGATCACGCGCAGGGCTTGCGGGATGATCACCTTGCGCAGGGTCGGGCCGTTGCGCAGGCCGAGGGAGCGCGCCGCTTCGGTCTGGCCATGGCTGACCGACTTGATCCCGGAACGCACGATCTCGGCGATGAACGCTGCGGTGTACACCGTGAGTGCGAGGGTCAAGGCCAGCAGTTCCGGGATCAGCACCCAGCCGCCGACAAAGTTGAAGCCCTTGAGCTCAGGCAACTCCCAGTGCAGCGGAGCGCCGAAGATCAGCGCGCACAGGGTCGGGATCACCAACAGAATCGCCAGGCCAGTCCAGAACTTGTGGAACGGTACGCCGGTTTCTTCGAAGCGCTTGTTGGCCCAGCGGCACATCAGCACGATGCCGCCGATCGCCAGCACGATGCTGATCACGAACGCCCAGAAGCCGTCCGCAGCCAGTGCGGCCGGCATGTTCAGGCCACGGCTGCTGACGAAGAAGGTGTCGCCGAAGTTGTGGCTGTTGCGCGGTCCCGGCATGGTCAGGAACACCGCGAAGTACCAGAACAGGATCTGCAGCAGTGGCGGAATGTTGCGGAACACTTCCACATACACCGTCGCCAGTTTGGCGATGATCCAGTTCTGCGACAGCCGCGCCACGCCGACGATGAAACCGAGGATCGTCGCCAGAATCACGCCGATAAAGGTCACCAGGAGGGTGTTGAGCAGGCCGATGACAAACACCCGCGCGTAGCTGTCCGCTTCGGTGTAGTCGATCAGGTGTTGAGCGATGCCGAACCCGGCACTGCGCTCCAGAAAGCTGAAACCGGAGGTGATGCCCCGGTGCTGAAGGTTGGTTTGCGTATTGTCGAACAGGTACCAGCCAAGCGAGACCACCGCCACAACCGTGATGATCTGGAATAGCCACGCACGCACTCGTGGATCGCTGAGGCTGAGCCTCTGCTTTGGTGCGCCGATAGAATTTTGCATGAAGTGCCCCGAAAGAAATGGAACAGAACATCGCCCGGCGGTTGGCCCGCCGGGCGATAGAACCATTAGCGCACTGGTGGTGCGTACTGAATGCCGCCGTTGTTCCACAGGGCGTTCAGGCCACGGTCGATTTCCAGCGGAGTGCTCTTGCCGAGGTTTTTCTCGAAGATTTCACCGTAGTTGCCGACTTGCTTGACGATCTGCACAACCCAGTCTTTCGGCAGTTTCAGGTCTTTGCCGTATTCGCCGTCAGCGCCGAGCATACGGGCCACGTCCGGGTTCTTGGTCGACTTGGCTTCAGCTTCGACGTTCTTCGAAGTGATGCCGGCTTCTTCGGCATTGAGCAGCGCGTAGCCAACCCAACGCACGATGGCCAGCCACTCGTCGTCGCCGTTACGCACGACCGGACCCAGTGGTTCTTTGGAAATGGTCTCCGGCAGAACTACGTAGTCCTTAGGCGAGGCCAGCTTGCTGCGCTGGGCGAACAGCTGGGACTTGTCGGAGGTCAGCACGTCGCAACGACCGGATTCCAGCGACTTGGCGCTTTCATCGGAGGTGTCGAAGGTGATCGGGGTGTATTTCAGACCGTTGCCACGGAAGTAGTCGGAAACGTTCAGCTCGGTGGTGGTACCGGCCTGGATGCAGATGGTAGCGCCGTCGAGCTCTTTGGCACTTTTCACGCCCAGCTTGTTGTTCACCAGAAAGCCGATGCCGTCGTAGTAGGTGATGAAGCCCGGGAATTTCAGGCCCATGCCCGCGTCACGGGAGCTGGTCATGGTGGTGTTGCGCGACAGGATGTCGATCTCGCCCGATTGCAGCGCGGTGAAGCGCTCCTTGGCGTTCAACTGGCTGAACTTGACCTTGCTGGCATCGCCGAAAACGGCTGCGGCCACAGCGCGGCAGACGTCGGCGTCGATGCCGAGGATCTTGCCGGTCGCATCCGGTACCGAGAAGCCCGGCAGACCGTCGCTCACGCCACACTGCACGAAACCTTTTTTCTGTACCGCATCCAGGGTTGCACCCGCCTGAGCGAACCCGCTGACGCCGAGTACTGCTGCAGCAGTCACGACCGCCAGAGTGGATTTCAACATCTTCATTCAAACCTCCAGTTTTGCTCTTGTTGTGTCGGAGCTTGAGCCCTGTCGCACCCTTTTGAGGCGTTGTTGACCCGTGTTGGCTTTTTTTGGGGTCAACCGACGTAAGACCTTCGCTATGAGTCTAGTAGGAGAAAATCCACATCATGGATCACTCACTTCTCACCAATCGGCCGAACGGGCTGTAGCCCTTTCACGTTCGCTAAGCCCGTAGCGGCCATTGGCGAACATCCATCACCGGATTCGTTGCTGTCCCATCGCGCGACGTAGACTGATAGTGTTACCGACACGCGTAGGACGCTTCGTACGGAATCCTCCATAGCAAAGGCCGTACCACACCGCTTGCCAAAGTGATTGCGCGACACGTCAATAGCTAAACTTGTAACCTTGCGACATCTTGTTAACGGATCAACCGGGCGCGCACTTCAATCACGCACTCAATGAGAGCGCCCGCACATTTTTGGAGCAGACATGACCGAGCCCTTGATTCTTCAGCCTGTAAAGCCCGCAGATGCCTGCGTAATCTGGCTGCACGGCCTCGGCGCCGACCGTTACGACTTCCTGCCGGTCGCCGAGGCGCTGCAGGTAACTCTGCTGAGCACACGTTTTGTGCTGCCCCAGGCACCCACCCTTCCAGTGACGATAAATGGCGGATATGCCATGCCCAGCTGGTACGACATCAAAGCGATGAGCCCGGCGCGGGCGATTGACCGTGACCAGTTGGAAGCGTCGGCAGATCGCATCATCGAACTGATCGAAGGCGAGCGCGCCAGCGGAATAGACGCCTCGCGGATTTTTCTTGCCGGGTTTTCGCAAGGCGGTGCGGTGGTGCTGCATACCGCATTTGTGAAATGGCAGGGGCCGTTGGGTGGGGTGCTGGCGTTGTCGACATATGCGCCGACCTTCACTGACGAGATGGAGCTTTGCGCCAGTCAGCAGCGAATTCCTGCGCTGTGTCTGCACGGTCAGTTCGATGGGGTGGTGCAGAACTCGATGGGGCGCAGTGCCTATGAGCATTTGGTGAAGCATGGTGTCACCGTGACATGGCAGGAATACCCAATGGAGCACGAAGTGTTACCTGAAGAGATTCGCGACATCGGCGTCTGGTTGAGCGAACGCCTGCGCTGATTGGCGACCAATCCCTGCCCTTTGATCCCTCCTACTACGCCGCGCCCAATTCTTGCATTACACTGGCCGGCGTACATTCCTTAACCAATTGATGAGATGACCGTGCTCAAAGCACTCAAGAAGATGTTCGGTAAAAGCGAGGCTGAGCAGCTCGCGCCAGTTTCCAGCGCGCCGTCGCACGCCCCCGGTCATCGCACCGATGCCCCGCAGGCCGACCGCCCCGCTCCCGCAGCCACACCGAAGCCAGAAGAAAAACCCGCTACGGCCGCGCCAATTGCCGTCGAGCCTGCGCGCAGCGAAGCGCCGAAACCGGCCAGACCGCGTCGCGAACCGAAGCCCAAGGCACCGGTAATTCCATGGAAACTCGAAGACTTCGTCGTCGAGCCACAGGAAGGCAAAACCCGCTTTCACGATTTCAAGCTTGCTCCGGAACTGATGCACGCCATTCAGGACCTGGGCTTTCCGTATTGCACGCCGATCCAGGCGCAGGTGCTGGGCTTCACCCTCGCCGGCAAAGACGCCATCGGCCGCGCGCAGACCGGCACCGGCAAGACCGCCGCGTTCCTGATCTCGATCATCACCCAATTGCTGCAGACGCCGCCGCCGAAAGAGCGCTACATGGGCGAACCGCGCGCACTGATCATCGCGCCGACCCGCGAGCTGGTGGTGCAGATCGCCAAGGACGCCGCCGACCTGACCAAGTACACCGGCCTCAACGTGATGACGTTCGTCGGTGGCATGGACTTCGACAAACAGCTCAAGCACCTCGAAGCGCGCCATTGCGACATTCTCGTTGCGACACCGGGCCGCTTGCTCGACTTCAACCAGCGCGGCGACGTGCACCTGGACATGGTCGAAGTGATGGTGCTGGACGAAGCCGACCGCATGCTCGACATGGGTTTCATCCCGCAGGTTCGGCAGATCATTCGCCAGACACCGCCGAAGTCCGAGCGCCAGACCTTGCTGTTCTCCGCGACCTTCACCGAAGACGTAATGAATCTCGCCAAGCAATGGACCACCGACCCGGCCATTGTCGAAATCGAAATTACCAACGTCGCCAATGAAAACGTCGAGCAGCACATCTACGCCGTGGCCGCAGCCGACAAATACAAACTGCTCTACAACCTGGTCAACGACAACGGTTGGGAGCGGGTCATCGTCTTTGCCAACCGCAAGGACGAAGTGCGCCGTATCGAAGAGCGCCTGGTGCGTGATGGCATCAACGCCGCGCAGTTGTCCGGCGACGTGCCGCAGCACAAGCGCATCAAGACCCTGGAAGGTTTCCGCGAAGGCAAGATTCGTGTGCTGGTGGCCACCGATGTCGCCGGTCGCGGTATTCATATCGACGGCATCAGCCACGTGATCAATTTCACCCTGCCGGAAGTGCCGGACGACTACGTGCACCGCATCGGCCGTACCGGTCGCGCGGGCGCGGACGGTGTATCGATCAGCTTCGCCGGTGAGGACGACTCCTATCAGTTGCCGTCCATCGAAGAAAAGCTCGGTCGCAAGATCAGCTGCGAAACGCCGCCGACGCATCTGCTGCGCGCAGTTGAGCGCAAGCGCCCGCAGTAAAGCGCAAGAAATGAAAAAGCGCAGCCGGAAACGGACTGCGCTTTTTTTATGCCTGAAGGTTGCCCAACAAAACTAAAAGTCCATAATGGAAAAATAAGTTTAGTTTTGGAGCGCGAAATGTCCAGTACGCCGTATGTGATCGATCAAGCCCACGCCCGTGAACTGCTGGCCCGAATCGATGTGCCGCAGATCCTGCGCCAGCTGTTTCGCGATCTCGCCTGCGGTAACGCCGTGCAGCCAGCTCAGCAATTGGTGGAGTTTCCGCAAGGTGCCGGCGATTTCATCAATTATCTGGGCGTGCTGGCCAAGGACGGCGTATACGGCATGAAAACCTCGCCGTACATCGTTCGCGAGCAGGGCGCACTGGTGACGGCCTGGACACTATTGATGTCGATGAAAACCGGCCAGCCGCTGCTGCTCTGCGATGCCGGTGAGCTGACCACCGCCCGCACCGCCGCGACCACGGCTGTAGCGGTTGACGCTCTCGCGCCGTTGAATGCGCAACGACTGGCGATCATCGGCAGCGGCAAGGTCGCTCAGGCGCACCTGCACTACGTCAAATCGTTGCGCGACTGGCAGAGCATTAGTCTGTATTCGCCATCGCTCAAGGAAGATGCCGAAACACAAGCCGTGTTGAAGGCCATCGCGCCGTCACTGAAGATTGCCGACAACTGCAAGACCGCCATCGCGGAAGCCGACGTGATCATGCTCTGCACCTCATCCGCCGGCCCGGTCATTGATCCCGCAGCATTGAGCAAACCGGCCCTGATCACCTCGATCAGCACCAACGCCCCACGCGCCCACGAGGTGCCACCGCAGAGTCTCAACGACATGCAGGTGTTCTGCGACTATCGTCTGACCACGCCGGGGTCGGCGGGTGAGATGTTGATTGCCGCCGAACAGCATGGATGGCACAAGGAATCGATTGTGGGCGACCTGGCGGATCTGCTCAGCGACAAAGTACCGAGGCCCGATTACCAGCGGCATGTGTTTTTCCGCTCGATCGGTTTGGGTCTGGAAGACATTGCCTTGGCCAATGCCGTTTATCACCTCACCACAAATCCCTTGTAGGAGTGAGCCTGCTCGCGATAGCGGTCTGACATTCGATATTGATGTCGGCTGATCGACCGCTATCGCGAGCAGGCTCACTCCTACAGGGGGCGGCGTCATTTCTGGATATCGCGTACACACCGGAGAGTTTCATGAACCACGCAGATTTCATCATCATCGGCGGCGGGATTGCCGGCGCTTCCACCGGGTTCTGGCTGGCGCCGCACGGCAAAGTGATCGTGCTCGAGCGTGAAACCCATCCCGGCTATCACTCCACCGGTCGTTCCGCCGCGCTGTACACCGCTGCCTACGGCACCGCACAGGTACGCGCTTTGACCCAAGCCAGCCGCGCCTTCTTCGACCATCCTCCAAGCGGTTTCTGCGAGCATCCGCTGCTGACCCCGCGCGGCGAAATGACCGTCGACTTCATCGGTGATCCTGCAGAACTGAACAATCAATACCTCAGCGCCAAAGCCACCGTGCCGCAGATGCAACTGCTCAGCGCCGACGAAGCCTGCGCACGCCTGCCGATCCTGCGCCGGGACAAAGTCCATGGCGCGATCTACGACCCTTCGGCCTGCGATATCGACACCGACGCGCTGCATCAGGGCTACCTGCGCGGCATCCGACGCAATCACGGCGAAGTCCATACCGATTGCGAAGTGCTCGGCGTGAGCCGCGATGCCGATGGCCTGTGGATCGTGCAGACCAATGGCGAGACATTCAGCGCACCGGTGCTCATCAACGCCGCCGGTGCCTGGGCCGACAGGATCGGTGCCCTCGCCGGTGCGCAGCCGCTGGGGCTGCAACCGAAACGTCGCGCTGCATTTATCTTTGCCGGCCCGGAAGGCGTGGATATTCATCACTGGCCGATGCTGGTCAGCCTCGACGAATCCTTCTACATGAAACCCGACGCCGGCATGTTCCTCGGCTCGCCGGCCAACGCCGACCCGGTCGAACCGCACGACGTGCAGCCGGAAGAACTCGACATCGCCATGGGCATTTATCAGATCGAAGAGGCCACCACGCTGACCATCCGCCGCCCGACTCGCACCTGGGCCGGTCTGCGCAGTTTCGTGGCGGACGGTGATCTGCTCAGCGGTTTCGATTCAAAAGTGCCGGGGCTGTTCTGGGTCGCCGCGCAGGGCGGTTACGGTATCCAGACGTCGCCGGCGATGGGACAGGCCAGTGCGGCGCTGGTGCGCGGTGAGCCGTTCCCAGAGCACCTGCAGCAATTCGGCCTCGACAGCGCCATGCTCTCCCCCGCCCGCCTCGCTTGAGCGCGCCTGCGGATGACTCACTGAAAAGATTGCGGCACACTCGCAGCGCCCCGGCACAAGGGGCGCTGACGCTGCCTGGAGCTCCACTGTCATGACCGCCCCCGAATTCGACCCGGCGCTGGATAACTTCCGCGCCATTGCCGACGCCATCGCCACGCTGTTCTTTCCCCATGCCGAAGTGGTGCTGCACGACCTGCGCACGCAGAAGGTCGACTACATCGCCAACAACCTGTCCAAGCGTGAGATCGGCGACGACTCGTCGCTGGATGACATGCTCAGTGACGATGTCAGCGACAGGAACATCGGCCCGTACGAAAAGCTCAACTGGGACGGTCAGAAGATTCGCAGCCTGAGCACTGTGCTGCGCGACAGTGAAGATCGACCGCTCGCAGTGCTGTGCATCAATCTGAATATTTCCCTGTTCGAGAACGCCAAAGCGGCGCTGGACCTGTTTCTCTCGCCGAGCAAACTGATTCCGCAGCCCGACTCACTGTTCCGTGATGACTGGCAGGAACGCATCAACACCTTCCTCCACGCGTGGCTGCGCGAGCGGCAGTTGAGCCTGAATCTGCTGACCCGTGATCACAAACGCGAACTGGTGCTGGCGCTGCACGCCGAGGGCGCGTTCAAGGGCAAGAGCGCCTCGAACTACGTGGCCAATGTGCTGAACATGGGGCGGGCAACGGTGTACAAGCATTTGAAGGAATTGAAGGGCTGAAAATCAAAAGATCGCAGCCTTCGGCAGCTCCTACAGGAGAACGCATTCCCATGTAGGAGCTGCCGAAGGCTGCGATCTTTTCTATCAGTCACCGTAGATGTCGGTCTGGAAATACTTCTCGGAAATCTTCTGATACTCGCCACTCGCGCGAATCCCGTCGATGGCGCTGTTCAACTGGCTGACCAGCTCGGCATTACCCTTGCGCACCGCAATCCCCGCGCCCTCGCCAACATATTTGGGATCTTTCAACTCCGGCCCGACAAACGCATAACCCTTGCCACGCGGCATTGACAGGAAGTCATTGAGCGGAATGGTATCGGCGAAAATCGCATCGAGGCGCCCCGCCGCCAGGTCCATGTAGATTTCTTCGTTGTTGCTGTAGCGCTTGACGTTGATGGCTTTGGGTTCGAACACCTCGGTGGCGAAACGATCAGTGGTGGTCGCACGCTGCACACCAACATTCTTGCCTTTGAGGCTGGCGTACTGATCATCGACGCTGGCGCCTTCCTTCATCACCAGGCGCGAGGACGTGAAGTAATACTTGTGGCTGAAATCCACTGACTTCTTGCGATCTTCATTGATGGTCATCGACGACAGCGCCATGTCGATCTTCTTCACTTTCAGCGAAGGAATCAGCCCATCGAACTCGCCTTCGACCCACACGCACTTGACCTTCATCTGCGCGCACAGGGCATTGCCGATTTCGTAGTCGAAACCGACGATTTCACCTTTGTCGGTTTTCGATGCGAACGGCGGGTAAGCCGCTTCGATGCCGATACGCAGGGTTTTCTCGGCGGCGAAGGTGCTGGAACAGGCCAGCAGGCTGAGGACAAGGCCGGTGATCAGGGGGAGTTTCTTCATGTTCGTTCTCTCGCGGGTTGTTGTTGGTTTGGCAAGAAGAGCAGCTAATAAGCGGCAAGACAGAAGCTGTTTTTGTACTTGGAAATCCATACTGGACTCTCAGGTACAAATCGTCAATTGGCCTTAGCGATGTGTCAGCGAGATTTTGGGTAATGCAGAAGGCGTCATCGCGAGCAGGCTCACTCCTACATTTGGAATGCGGTCCCCTGTAGGAGTGAGCCTGCTCGCGATAGCGGATTTGAAGACACTACAGCACTTACTTCTTCCAGCGATCGGCGGCAGCATGATCACTGTCGCGCCCTTCGACCCAACGCGGTCCATCGCTGGTGTTTTCTTTCTTCCAGAACGGCGCGCGGGTTTTCAGGTAGTCCATGACGAAGGCGCAGGCATCGAACGCGGCCTGGCGGTGGGCGCTGGCAGCGCCGACGAAGACGATCGGCTCGCCCGGCTCCAGCGCGCCGATGCGGTGCAGCACTTCCAGCTTCAGCAGCGGCCAGCGCTGCTCGGCTTCGACAGCGATCTTGCCGAGGGCTTTTTCGGTCATGCCCGGATAGTGCTCCAGGAACATTCCCGCCACGTCGAGACCATCATTGAAGTCGCGCACATAACCGACAAAGCTCACCACCGCGCCAACGCCAACATTGGCCGCGTGCATCGCATTCACTTCACTGCCTGGATCGAACGGCATGGCCTGCACGCGAATCGCCATGTTCAGCCTCCGGTCACGGTCGGAAAAAACGCCACTTCGTCGCCATCGACCACGGGCTCGTCGAGCTGGCAAAGATCCTCGTTGCGCGCGCACATCAGATTCTGCTCGCTCAACACCTCGGCGCCGTCACGTTGCGCGAGCAGTGCGCGTACGTCATCGACGGTGGCAAAATCACCTTCAACCGTTACCGAATCCACGCCAAGCGCTTCACGGTAACGGGCAAAAAACTTCACGGTCAGGTTCATGGCTGCTCCGCCTGGAAGTGGCCGCTCTTGCCGCCGACTTTTTCCAGCAGACGCACGCTTTCGATAGTCATGCCTCGATCGACGGCTTTGCACATGTCGTAGATGGTCAGGGCGGCGACGCTGGCGGCGGTCAGCGCTTCCATCTCTACGCCGGTCTGCCCGGACAGCTTGCAGCGGGCGACGATGCGTACGCTGTCTTCGCCTTCGGCGCTGAGTTCGACTTTGACGCCCGTCAGCATCAGCGGATGGCACAGCGGAATGAGATCGCTGGTTTTCTTCGCCGCCTGGATCCCGGCGATGCGCGCCACAGCGAATACGTCGCCCTTGGGATGACCACCGCTGACAATCATCTGCAGGGTTTCGGGGAGCATGCGCACCAGCGCTTGAGCCGTCGCCTCACGGAACGTCACGGCTTTTTCAGTGACGTCGACCATGTTGGCGCGACCTTGGGAATCGAGATGAGTCAGCACGGGATTACTCCTGATCAGGAGCGTGGATTGTAAACCTGTGGGTCAGATATCCGCACGCACGAATATGGCGTTCTTGGTGTAGGAGCTGCCGAAGGCTGCGATCTTTTGACTTTGATTTTTAAAAAAACAAGATCAAAAGATCGCAGCCTTCGGCAGCTCCTACATTGGGATCTGCGTAAGGCATAAAAAACCGGGCGGCTTTAAGGGCCGCCCGGTCTTGTGGGAAGGGTTACAAATGCGATTCGGCGTATTCGGCCAGGATCGAGCGAGGCACCCCTTGCAGGGTGATGTGCACACCGTTGGGGAAATCCTTGAAGCGTTCGGTCAGGTAGGTCAGCCCGGAGCTGGTCGCGGACAGGTAAGGGGTATCGATCTGTGCCAGGTTGCCCAGGCACACCACTTTGGAACCGGCGCCGGCACGGGTGATGATGGTCTTCATCTGGTGCGGCGTGAGGTTCTGGCATTCGTCGATCAGGATCAGGCTCTGCTGGAAGCTGCGACCACGAATGTAGTTGAGCGATTTGAACTGCAACGGCACTTTACTGAGGATGTAATCGACGCTGCCATGGGTGTTTTCGTCATCCATGTGCAAGGCTTCGAGGTTGTCGGTGATGGCGCCCAGCCAAGGCTCCATTTTTTCCGCTTCGGTGCCGGGCAGGAAGCCGATTTCCTGGTCCAGACCCTGCACGCTGCGGGTGGCGATGATGCGGCGATAACGCTTGCTGACCATGGTCTGCTCGATCGCAGCGGCCAGCGCCAGAATGGTTTTACCGGACCCGGCAGCGCCGGACAGGTTAACCAGATGAATGTCCGGATCAAGCAACGCGTACAGCGCCAGACTCTGATAGATGTCGCGCGGCTTCAGGCCCCAGGCCTCCTGATGCAGCAGCGGTTCCTGATGCAGGTCGAGGATCAGCAGTCTGTCTTCCTGGATTTCCTTGATCCAGCCGACAAAGCCCTGCTCGTCGATGATGAACTCGTTGATGTGCACCGCCGGCAGGTTGTCGATCAGTTGCACCTGATGCCAGGTGCGGCCGTGGTCCTGACGGGTTTCGACCTTGCTCACGCGGTCCCAGAACGAGCCGGTCATGTTGTGGTAGCCGTTGGGCAGCAGGGACACGTCATCGACCAACTGGTCGGTGCTGTAGTCCTCGGCGTCGATGCCACAGGCGCGCGCCTTGAGGCGCATGTTGATGTCTTTGGTGACCAGCACCACTGGCTTCTGCGGGTCACGGGTGTGCAGATCGATCAACTGGTTGATGATTTTGTTGTCGTTCAGGTGCTCGGGCAGAATCAGGTTCGACTCGGCCTGCTTGCTCATCAGAATTGACAGCAAGCCCTTCGGCCCGCCCTTGCCACGCTGGATCGGCACGCCCAGCTCGACGTCTTCGGGGGACGCATCGCCCAGGGTCTTGTCGATCAGGCGGATTGCCTGGCGGCATTCGGCGGCTACGCTGTGATGGCCGCTTTTGAGCTTGTCCAGCTCTTCCAGCACGGTCATCGGGATGGCGACGTGGTGTTCTTCGAAATTCAGCAGGGCATTTGGATCGTGAATCAATACGTTGGTATCGAGTACATACAGGATTGGCTGGTTGGAGGAAGGGCTGCGTCCGTGATCATCCATACTCGGTCACCTATGTGGGAGCCATTCGACGCAATACCTTGACAGTGCTGCGCCTCGAGGTGACTGCCGAATTCATCCACGAGGGCCTGGATGAACTGCACACAATAGGAGTCTGGGAAGACGCCACCTGTGTTGCAGGTTTCGGCGGTCTGTCTTCGTAATACTCCAAAACCGATGACATAAAAAAGCTCTTTGACGGTTTTTTTAAGTTTATTTTGCAGAGTGACGAAAAGCCCTTGGCGGACTCCCCGTACCCCGCTAAAGTCGGAAGTCCGCCTGCAGCGAATTCCTCCTGAAAATCACCCCAAGTCCAATGTTTCCGGGCTTTTTCTCATTTCTCAACGAAACGCGTCCTGACAGTCTTCCCAGCCGATGCCGCTCTGCGCAGTCTGGGTGATCAGCCACGGCAGCGACGTCTTCACCGCATCCTGTTTCATGTTGAAATTGATCACCCCGTGACGCCACAGCAGCATCAGGGTCAGCACCCGCTGCGCGCTTGCCGGGCCCTTGAGCTTGCCGGCGCCGTCCTGAGCATCAATGTCCCACAGCGCTACTTGCAGGCCCTGGCTATTGAAAAAACCTTGCGCGTCACTGCGGCGCTGGCCATCCGGCGGACGGAACAGCGGCACGTAGTTTTCCGGCAACTTGTTCTTCACCAGATCAGCGCTGCGCCGCACCGAATCCTGCCAGTCCTGCCAATGGCTGTGGGAGCGGAATTCCCAACCCTGCACGCCCACGCACTGCCGGGAAAAGCTTGCCTGCAGGCTGCTGACCGAACGGCCCGCGAGTCGCGCCTGAATATCCTTGCCCAGAACAAAGAACGTTGCGCTCAGATTGGACTTGCGCAGGTACTCGGTCAGCCAGTCGGTGTTGTCCGGTTGCACGTTGGCGGCGCTGTCGAAGGTCAGCAGAAACAGCCGGTCGTGCATGTCTTCGCCGTTACGTTCGTAGTCGCCGAAACGATCGAATTCATTACTGGTTTGCGGTGACAGCGCGGCCTTGCGCATCAGCTCGTCGAGGTACTGCAAATGGAAGATCCGGCTCGGCTCGGCCCACTTGGTGTAATAGCTGTCGTCGCTGACCACGAACTTGGCCGCCTGCTCGCGCAGGGTCGGCAAGTCTTCGACGAGGAAGCAGAACGAGGCGTCCTGATCGCAGCTTTGCTGGGCGTGATTGTAGCTGGCGAGCAGACGCTGCCAGAGGCGCTGGCGCAACTGGTTGACCGCATCGATATTGACCGTGCGCAGACCCAGGCGCTGGGCCAGTGCCGCTTCGTCGATGGACTCGGTGCCGAGCAGGCCGCGAGCGAACATGAGGATTTCCGCCCGCGACGCAACATCGAACAGGGTCGGATTGCTCAGTTGCTCCGGCCAGGTCGTGCGATCCAGCGTCGCCGCATCGCCGGGCGCCGCCACGGCCGCGAAGCTCAGCAGCCACGCGGTAAATAAAAGAACAATGCGCAAAGGGATGTCTCCGTAACAAAACCCGCGCGGCACTATAGCTGATAAGCCACGACGCTGATCCCTGTAGGAGTGAGCCTGCTCGCGATAGCGATAGAACAGTCACGACAATGCTGAATGTCAGACCGCAATCGCGAGCAGGCTCACTCCTACAGGGGAATGCGCTCGGCCGTCGATCACCTATCACGCTCATAGCTGGAGTCAACAAGGACAACCCCCTAGAATCGCCCCCACGATCAAAGGAGACGACTTCATGCTGATGGTGATTTCCCCCGCCAAGACCCTCGACTACGAAACACCGCCGGCGACCCAGCGCTTTACCCAGCCGCAGTACCTCGACCATTCGCAGGAATTGATCCAGCAACTGCGCGAGCTGAGCCCGGCGCAGATCAGCGAGTTGATGCACGTGTCCGACAAGATCGGTGGCCTCAATGCCGCGCGTTTCAGCAGCTGGACGCCGGCCTTCACACCAGAGAACGCCAAGCAGGCCCTGCTTGCATTCAAGGGTGATGTTTACACCGGCCTCGACGCGCAGTCATTCAGCGAGGCGCAATTCGATTACGCGCAGAAGCACCTGCGCATGCTCTCCGGCCTTTACGGCCTGCTGCGCCCGCTGGACCTGATGCAACCCTATCGCCTGGAGATGGGCACCAAACTGGCCAACGCCCGTGGCAAGGATCTGTACGCGTTCTGGGGCACGCGCATCAGCGAATGGCTGAACGAAGCGCTGGCCGATCAGGGCGATGACGTGCTGCTCAACCTTGCATCCAACGAATACTTTTCCGCGGTCAAGCGCAGCGCCTTGAACGCGCGGATCATCAACACCGAGTTCAAGGATCAGAAGAACGGCCAGTACAAGATCATCAGTTTCTACGCGAAGAAAGCGCGCGGCCTGATGAGTCGTTTTGTGATTCAGGAACGCATCAACGATCCGGCTCAGCTCAAGCAATTCGATGTGCAGGGTTATCGCTACAGCGCCGAGCATTCGAAACCCGACAATCTGGTGTTTTTGCGCGACCACGCCCCGGAATAAAGCATGCCCTTTGCACGACTCTTTTCACGATGAGTCGTGCAGTCCGCCCGAAGTCAAAATCCCCTCGCTACATATCGCCAATTTCATGGCGCCAATAAAACCACACCCTGTTTTCTAATTTTAGTTTCACTCGACACTGAAGTTTTTTTTCAGTAGTGGCACTTAAATTTTTTACCGGTAGTGGCACAAAACTATCGACCCCGGTTTCACCCCGATCAGTAAAGGGCGAAATGGTTAGTGCTATCAATTTGCACCCAGTGCCATCTTCATCAATATTTCAAAAAATTTCGACCGGCACGATGAGCGGGCTGGAACTATGTCCAAATGCGTTGCTCATACCACCGGTAACGATTCTCGCCGAGTTTGTACGAGATAACTTACGCAGAGCAGATAGCCATGTAACCAAGTTGTCACAACAACTTGCCTGAGTGACTAACGAGTCTCAAAACAATCGAAGGACAGGAGATACGCACCATTAATATCCCCTACAAAGGCCAAGGCCGCGCCCCTATAAACGTGCTCGCCTGAGCACCTAACTGCTTGATTTACCGGCTCCCTACCGGACGTCGAGCAGGCTACACGACTGCACTAGAGTCTTCCCGCACGGAAGATCGGCTGCATAACAGGGCAAGTCATAACAACAAGGCCTAGTTGCGCACTTCTTGAGTGCACTTATTAGACACTCGGAACTTTGTATGCCTGCACACGGCATTGTGGCGCCTGTAAGCCGCACTTCCGAGTGCACTAGTGACCGCTGAACACCATTAACTCCGGCCTTCTAAGGCCTGATATATACAGAGGTAATTGCGATGCGCATCAGCATATTTGGTTTGGGTTACGTTGGCGCAGTATGTGCCGGTTGCCTGTCTGCACGGGGCCATGACGTAGTTGGCGTCGACGTTGCCAAAGACAAGATCGACATGATTAACGCCGGCAAATCGCCGATTGTTGAACCGGGCCTGGGCGAACTGCTGCAACAGGGTATCCAGACCGGTCGTCTGCGCGGCACGACCAACTTCGCCGAGGCGATTCGTGATACCGACCTGTCGATGATCTGCGTCGGCACGCCAAGCAAAAAGAACGGCGACCTGGAACTGAACTACATCGAGGCCGTTTGCCGCGAGATCGGTTTTGTCCTGCGTGAAAAAACCACCCGCCACACCATCGTCGTGCGCAGCACCGTGTTGCCAGGCACCGTGGCCAACGTGGTCATCCCGATTCTGGAAGACTGCTCGGGCAAGAAAGCCGGCGTCGATTTCGGCGTTGCGGTCAACCCGGAATTCCTCCGCGAATCCACCGCCATCGCTGACTACGATCAGCCACCGATGACCGTTATCGGCGAGTTCGATACCGCCTCGGGCGACGTTCTGCAATCGCTGTACGAAGAACTCGACGCACCGATCATCCGCAAGGACATCGCCGTTGCCGAGATGATCAAGTACACCTGCAACGTCTGGCACGCGACCAAAGTGACCTTCGCCAACGAGATCGGCAACATCGCCAAAGCCGTCGGCGTCGATGGTCGTGAAGTGATGGAAGTGGTCTGCCAGGACAAGACTCTGAACCTGTCCCAGTACTACATGCGTCCGGGCTTCGCCTTCGGCGGCTCGTGCCTGCCCAAAGACGTACGTGCGCTGACCTACCGCGCCGGTTCCCTGGACGTCGAAGCACCGCTGCTCAACTCGCTGATGCGCAGTAACGAATCGCAAGTGCAGAACGCTTTCGACATCGTTGAAAGCCATGAAAAACGCAAAGTCGCCCTGCTCGGTCTGAGCTTCAAGGCCGGCACCGACGACCTGCGCGAAAGCCCGCTGGTCGAACTGGCGGAAATGCTGATCGGCAAGGGTTACGACCTGAGCATCTACGACAGCAACGTCGAGTACGCCCGTGTCCACGGTGCGAACAAGGACTACATCGAATCGAAGATTCCGCATGTGTCGTCCCTGCTCAACTCCGACTTCGACTCGGTCATCGACAACTCCGACGTGATCATCCTCGGCAACCGCGACGAGAAATTCCGTGCGCTGGCCCAGGAAGCACCACAGGGCAAGCAAGTCATCGACCTGGTGGGCTTCATGTCCAAGGCCACCAGCGCCGGTAGCCGCACCGAAGGCATTTGCTGGTAAGGCTGCAGCAAGCCTCAAGCTTCAGGCCGCAAGCAAAGCAACACGCTTGCGGCTTGAAGCCTCCATCACCTTCGGATGACGGTTATGACCAAGCTCAAACATTTTTTTCTGCAATCAGCCGGCTGGCTTTTTTATCTCAGTCTGCTGATGGGCCTGGCCTTGATGCTGCCCACGTCCACATTCGACTCCGAGTCGAAGGACTTCATTTTCCTGATTGGCGCCGTGGGTATCTGGCGCTACTCGATGGGTGCAACGCACTTTGTGCGCGGCATGATTTTTCTCTACATCGTTTACCCGCACCTGCGTCGCAAAGTACGCAAGCTGGGTAAAGCGGCCGATCCGTCGCATGTGTTTCTGATGGTCACCAGCTTTCGTATTGACGCGCTGACCACAGCGCAGGTCTACAGCTCGGTGATCCGCGAAGCCATCGACTGCGAACTGCCGACCACCATTGTCTGCTCGATCGTGGAAATGTCCGACGAGCTGCTGGTCAAGGCGCTGTGGGCGCGGATGAATCCGCCGGAGCGAGTCAAGCTCGACTTCGTACGCATTCCCGGTACCGGCAAGCGCGATGGTCTGGCGTTCGGTTTCCGCGCGATCTCCCGTCACCTGCCGGACGACCGTGCCGTGGTGGCCGTGATCGACGGCGACACCGTGCTCGGCGAAGGCGTCGTGCGCAAGACCGTGCCGTGGTTCCAGCTGTTCGGCAATGTCGGCGGCCTGACCACCAACGAGTTCTGCGAAGTGCGCGGCGGCTACATCATGAGCGAATGGCACAAGCTGCGTTTCGCCCAGCGCCACATCAACATGTGCTCGATGGCCCTGTCCAAGCGCGTGCTGACCATGACCGGTCGGATGTCGGTGTTCAAAGCCTCCGTGGTGACCAATCCGGAATTCATCGCCGACGTTGAAAGCGACTCGCTGCAACACTGGCGTCTGGGGCGTTTCAAGTTCCTTACCGGTGACGACAAATCGAGCTGGTTCAGCCTGATGCGTCTGGGTTACGACACCTTCTACGTGCCGGACGCCGCGATCAACACCGTTGAGCACCCGCCGGAAAAGAGCTTTATCAAGGCCAGCCGCAAGCTGATGTTCCGCTGGTACGGCAACAACCTGCGCCAGAACTCGCGCGCACTCGGTCTGGGTATCCGTCGCCTCGGCGCGTTCACCTCGGTGGTGCTGTTCGACCAGCGCGTGTCGATGTGGACCTCGCTGCTCGGCTTGACCGTCGCACTGATCGCCAGCTTCAAGTACGGCACCGCGTTCATCCTCGTGTACCTGCTGTGGATCGGTATCACCCGCCTGATCCTGACGCTGTTGCTGTCGTGTTCCGGCCACCGCATCGGTCCTGCTTACCCGGCGATTCTGTATTACAACCAGATCGTTGGCGCCCTGGTGAAGATCTACGTGTTCTTCCGCCTCGACCAACAATCCTGGACTCGCCAGCCCACATCCCTGACCCGTGATCTCGCCAGCTTTCAACGTTGGTTCAACACCTGGTCGTCTCGGACCATGACCTTCTCCGCCGGCAGCATTTTTGTCGCCGTGCTGCTGATGATGGTCTGACCCGCTCCTATTGAATTAACAAGGAAATCGCCCCTATGAATACCGCCGTCAACGTCAACGTAGTGCATGAATCCGAAGCCCAGCGCCAGCACGCTCGCGTGAAAATCCCGGCCAAGCTGCGTTTCTTCGGCCCTGACCGGACTCCGCTCGAAGCGCGCGTCCTCGATCTGTCGGCCGGCGGCCTGGCGTTCAACGCCGGGCAGATGCCGCTGACCATCGGCGAGGTGTACAAGGCACGTCTGCAATTCGTCATCGACAACCTCGGCCTGGCCATGGACGTTGAACTGCAGGTGCGTTCCTTCGATCGCGCCACCGGCCGCGCCGGCTGCCAGTTCCAGAACCTCGAGCCGCAGGACATTTCCACCCTGCGCCACCTGATCACTTCGCACCTGGCCGGCGACATCGTCAGCATCGGCGAAGTGCTGGCGACCCTGCAGCGCGACAACTTCACCAAGGCGCGCAAGAACAAGACCAATGACACCGGCATGACCCCGTTCGGCCGTCTGAAAGCCGTGACCTTCAGCGCCGGTATTTTCGCTGTTGGTCTGGTCGCTGCCGGTTTCATCTTCAAGTCGGTGTACGGCATGTACTTCGTCAGCCACGCCCAGGCCGGTCTGGTCAGCGTGCCGGGGATGAACATCACCATGCCGCGCGACGGCACCGTGCAGAGCCTGGTCAAGTCCGACGGCGTTGCCGCCAAAGGCGCACCGCTGGCGACCTTCAGCACCAGCATGCTCGACGTGCTCAAGGGTCATCTGGCCGAAGATCAACTGGCCCCGGCCAAGGTTGAAGAACTGTTCGGCAAGCAAATGACCGGCACCCTGACTTCGCCGTGCGACTGCACCGTGGCCCAGCAACTGGTGGCTGACGGTCAGTACGCGAGCAAGGGCGACGTGATCTTCCAGTTGGTGCCGCGCAACACCCAGGCCAACGTTGAAGCACGCTTCTCCTATCGCCAGTTCGGCGACGTGCGTCCGGGTACGCCTGTGAGCTTCCAGATCGCCGGCGAAGACAAGACCCGCACCGGCAAGATCGTCAGCAGCACCAGCCTGAAAAGCGCCGACCTGTCCTCCGATATCCGCGTGCAGATCCAGCCTGACGAGCCGCTCGACAGCAGCCTCGCCGGCCGCCCGGTGGAAGTGAACAGCGACCGTGGCCCGAACCTGAACTGGCTGATCGACAAAGCCATGGCTGCCGGTCTTTAAGTCGAGGACATGCCTGTGACTACGCATAACTTGAACACACCGCCGACCCTGTGGGAGCGAGCCTGCTCGCGAAAGGGCCAGCGCGGTCTGTCTGAAGTACCGAGTCGACTGCTTCGCGAGCAGGCTCACTCCTACATGGGAACAGTGTGTGCCCTGGCATTGGCGGTGAGTCTGGCCGGTTGCGCCGGGCTGCCCGATCAGCGTCTGGCCAACGAAGCGCTCAAGCGTGGCGACACCGCCACCGCTGCGCAGAATTACCAGCAACTGGCCGATCTGGGTTACAGCGAGGCGCAAGTCGGCCTGGCCGATATCCAGGTCGACAGCCGCGACCCGGCGCAGATGAAACAGGCCGAGGCGACTTACCGCGCAGCGGCCAGCGTTTCGCCGCGTGCCCAGGCACGTCTCGGTCGCCTGCTGGTGGCCAAGCCTGGCTCGACCGAAGCCGAACACCATGAAGCCGAAACCCTGCTGAAGAAAGCCGCCGCCAATGGCGAAGGCAACACGTTGATCCCGCTGGCGATGCTGTATCTGCAATATCCGCACAGCTTCCCCAACATCAACGCTCAGCAGCAGATCGATCAGTGGCGCAAGTCCGGTTACCCGGAAGCCGGTCTGGCGCAGGTGCTGCTGTATCGCACCCAGGGCACTTACGACCAACATCTGGATGACGTGGAAAAAATCTGCAAGGCCGCGCTCAACACCACCGACATCTGCTACGTCGAACTAGCCACCGTTTACCAGAAGCGCGGCCAGGCGGACCAACAGGCCGAGCTGATCAAGCAGATGCAGGCCGGTTACAGCCGTGGCACCGTCACCGCGCAGCGTGTCGATTCCGTGGCCCGTGTGCTGGCCGATTCGACCCTGGGCAAGACCGACGAAAAAACCGCGCAGGCGTTGCTCGAACCGATCGCTCCAGGCTACCCGGCGTCGTGGGTGACCCTCGCCCAATTGCTTTACGACTTCCCCGAACTGGGCGACGTCGACCAGATGATGAAGTATCTGGACAATGGCCGCGCCGCCGACCAGCCGCGCGCCGAACTGTTGCTGGGCAAGGTCTACTACGAAGGCAAAATGGTTCCGGCTGACGCGAAGGTTGCCGAGGAACATTTCCAGAAAGCCGTGGGCCGCGAAGTCGCCGCCGATTACTACCTCGGTCAGATCTACCGTCGTGGCTACCTCGGCAAGGTCTATCCGCAGAAGGCTCTGGACCACTTGCTGACCGCTGCGCGCAACGGCCAGAACAGTGCCGACTTCGCCATTGCCCAGCTGTTCTCCCAAGGCAAGGGCACCAAGCCTGATCCGCTGAACGCTTACGTATTCAGCCAACTGGCCAAGGCCCAGAACACCCCGCAAGCCGATGAACTGGCAGCGACCCTTGAGGCGCAACTGCCGCCCGAGCGCCTGCCCGAAGCCCGCCGCCTGTTGCAACAGGAACAGGCCAGCCGTGGCGCCCTGAACTCGAACACGCTGCAACTGCACGCCCTGCAAGAAGAAGACGGCGAGGAAAAACTATGAAGCTGAACCCATTCGTGAAGGCCGGTATTGGCCTCACCTTCGCGCTGATCTGGTCTTGCCCGACACTGGCTGCGATGACTGAAAGCAAGAACTTCGGTCTGGAAGTGAAACTCACCGGTCAGTCCGAAGACGACCGTGACCTCGGCACTGCCGGTGGCGGCGACGTCAACGGCGTGGGCCTCGACCTGCGTCCGTGGATCTACGGCGAAAGCGGCGCGTGGAGCGCCTACGCGATGGGTCAGGCCGTGACCTCGACCGACATCATCGAGACCGACACCCTGCAGCAGTCCGACGGTGCACAGACCACCGACAGCGGCGATCGCGAAACCAAGAAGAACTACCTGGCGATGCGCGAGTTCTGGGTCGGCTACAGCGGCTTCACGCCCTACCCTGGCGAGATCCTCAAGTTCGGTCGTCAGCGTCTGCGCAATGACGACGGCCAATGGCGCGACACCAACATCGAAGCGCTGAACTGGACCTTCGACACCACCCTGCTGCGCGCCAATGCCGGTGTCGCCGAGCGTTTCAGCGAATACCGCACCGACTTGAAAGAGCTGGCACCGAAAGACAAGGATCGCCTGCATGCCTACGCCGACGCCGCTTACCAGTGGACACCGGGGCAGTGGGTCGGCATTCGCGGTCATCATGCCCACGATGACGGCAAACTCGATTACGCCGAGCCGGGCGTGCCGCGTGATTCGCTGGACAAAACCCAGAACGGCGACATCAGCTGGATCGGCCTGACCGCCGACAGCGACGCCTACAACTGGCGCAACACCAACACCGTCAACTACTGGGGCAGCATCACCGGCATGAGCGGCGACCGTGACACGGTCAACGCGCTGAACGCCGACGGCACGCGCCCGACACAAGCCAAGCGCAGCGATGACATCAGCGGCTGGGCCGCCGATGTCGGCGTGCGTCTGCGCCTCGATCCGCAGTGGCAAGTCGGCGGTGCCTACGCCCGCGCCAGTGCCGATTACGAACAGAACGGTCTGGAGAGCAACCGCTCCAACTACACCGGTACCCGTTCGCGCGTGCACCGTTTCGGCGAAGCGTTCCGTGGCGAAATGAACAACATGCAGACCGCCACTCTGTTCGGTTCGTGGATGATCAACGACGAGTACGACGCCAGCCTGATCTACCACAAGTTCTGGCGTGTCGACGGCAACAAGCCGGTCGGCAGCAACGGCATCAACGCGGTGGAAAACAACACCGACGACGTCACCGGCGCAATCCTCTCCAGCACATCCTTGCCGCTTGAAGATGGCAACAAGGACCTGGGTCAGGAAATGGACCTGGTCGTCACCAAGTACTTCAAGCAAGGCCTGTTGCCGGCGGCGTTGAGCCAGTCGATCGACGAGCCTTCGGCACTGGTGCGTTTCCGTGGCGGTGTGTTCAAACCGGGCGACGCCTACGGCAGCCAGGTTGATTCCTACATGCACCGCGCATTCATTGACGTGATCTGGCGCTTCTGATGCAAACCGCCAAGGGAGTGCCCGACATGATCAGCACCAGAACAGGCTCACTAAGCCTGCTGGCCGGCGCGATGCTGCTGGCCAGCGCCGGCGCCTTCGCCAATGTTGAACCGGCCAAGCCTGCGACCGTGGCCAAGGAACTGCAACAGGCCAAGACCTACACCGTCAGCAGCGCGCCGACCGAGGCGCTGCAACTGGCCAAGCCGACACTGCCCGACCTGTCCGGCTTCACCGCCGAAGCCGCTGCCGCGAAGATCGTGCGCAGCAAGCCGGGCAAGATCAGCGTGCGCCGGATGATGCAGGAAAACGCGCTTAAGGATTTCATCGGCGGCGATAACAAGATGGCCGAATGGGTTGTGCGTCAGCACGGCATTCCGCAGGCGATCTTCATCGACGACGGCTACATGAACCTCAAGGATCTGGCGAAAAAACTGCCCAAGCAGTATTTCAGCGAGACCTCACCGGGCGTGTACCTGGCCAAATTGCCGATCGTGGTCGGCGAGAAAGGCATCCTCGAAATCGACGGTCAGACCCAGGAACTGCGCCTGTCCCAAGAGGCCGGTTCGTTCCTGGTCAACGACGGCAAATTGTTCGTGCGTGACACCAAAGTCACCGGCTGGCGCGAGAAGGACAACGGCCCGGCAACCTTCCGTTCGCCGAAGGAATTCCGTCCGTTCCTGCTCGCCTGGGGCGGCACCGAGACCTACATCGTCAACAGCAAGATGGCCAGTTTCGGTTACGCCAACAGTAAGTCGTACGGGGTGAGTATTTCCCAGTACACGCCGAACATGGCCAAGGTTCTCAAACGTCCCGAGCCAACCGGCTGGATCGTCGGCTCCGAGTTCTCGGACATGTGGTACGGCTTCTACTGCTACGAAACCCGCGACTTCGTGGTCAAGGGCAACACCTACAAAGACAACATCGTCTACGGCATCGACCCGCATGACCGCTCGCACCGTCTGATCATTGCCGAGAACACTGTTTACGGCACGAAGAAGAAGCACGGGATCATCATTTCCCGTGAGGTCAACGACAGCTTCATCTTCAACAACAAGAGTTACGACAACAAGTTGTCGGGCCTGGTGATCGACCGTAACAGCGTCAACAACATCATTGCCTACAACGAGATCTACAAGAACCACACCGACGGCATCACGCTCTACGAGTCCGCCGACAACCTGCTGTGGGGCAACAAGGTCATCAGCAATACCCGTCACGGCATCCGTATTCGTAACAGCGTGAACATCCGCCTGTACGAAAACGTTGCCATGACCAACGGCCTGACCGGTATCTACGGCCACATCAAGGACCTGACCGACACCGACCGTGACATCAAGCTCGACCCGTTCGACGCGCAGGTGTCGCTGATCGTGGTCGGTGGCGAACTGGCGGCCAACGGCAGCGGCCCGCTGTCGATCGATTCGCCGCTGAGTGTCGAGCTGTATCGCGTGTCGATGCTGGCGCCGACCAAGTCCAGCGGCATCAGCTTCAACGGCATCCTCGGCGAGCGCCAGGATGAAATTCTCGATTTGCTGGTGCGCCAGCAGAAAGCCGTGCTGATCGACCCTGTCGAACGCCAGACCGAAATGCAGGACTGAGGATAATTTTTATGCACCCACACATGATCAAACTGCTCAGCCTCTCGGCCCTGACCCTCGGCATTCTCGCTGCCGGCAACGCCCGCGCCGACGCTGACGGCGCAAGCGTCACGCCACCGAAGTTCACCGCCGAGCCGTGCTGCAACCTGTGCCCGGCGGCCCATGATGCGAAGAACTACACCACGCGTTATCAGCAGAACTTCACCACGCTGGTACAGGCTCAGGGCGACTGGCTGTTCCGTACCCAGGAAGACCTGCGCACCGAGTTCAACACCACGCCAGCAGGCTACAAGCGTCTGCAGCAGTTGCACGATGCGTTCAAGAGCAAAGGCGTGGAGCTGGTGATCGTCTACCAGCCGACCCGTGGCCTGGTGAACCGCAACAAGCTCAACCCGCAGGAAAAAGCCGCGTTCGATTACGAGAAAGCGCTGGGCAACTACAAGACCATGCTTGGCCGTTTCGCCAAGATGGGTTACGTGGTGCCGGACCTGTCGCCGCTGACCAACGAATCGCTGCCGGACACCCTGCCCGCCCACGATTTCTACTTCCGTGGCGACCAGCACTGGACGCCATACGGCGCTCAGCGCACGGCAAAAATCGTGGCGGAAAAGGTCAAGCAGATCCCCGCTTTCGCCGACATTCCCAAGCGTGAATTCGAGACCAAGAAGTCCGGGCGCATGGGCAAGACCGGCACCCTGCACAACATGGCCGGGCAACTGTGTGGCACCAGCTACGCGATCCAGTACATGGACCAGTTCACCACCGAGCCGAAAGGCGAGGCCGGTGACGGCGACCTGTTCGGCGATTCCGGCAATCCGCAGATCACCCTGGTCGGTACGTCGCACAGCGGCAAGAACTATAACTTCGCCGGTTTCCTCGAAGAAGCCATCGGCGCCGACATTCTCAACGTGGCCTTCCCCGGCGGCGGTTTCGAAGGTTCGATGCTGCAGTACCTGGGCAGCGAAGAATTCCAGAAGACCCCGCCGAAGATTCTCATCTGGGAATTCTCGCCGCTGTATCGCCTCGACCAGGAAACCATCTATCGCCAGATGATGGCGCTCCTCGACAACGGTTGCGAAGGCAAAGACGCGCAGATGTCCGCCAGCACCACGCTGAAGCCGGGCAGCAAGCAAGAACTGCTGGTCAACAGCAAGAACCTGAACCTGCAGAACGCCAGTCATCAGGTCGACATCCGCTTCGCCGACACCTCGGTGAAAACCCTGCAAGCCACCCTCTGGTACATGAACGGTCGCCACGAGGACATCAAGATCGAGAAACCGGAAACCTCCGACACCGACGGTCGTTTCGCCTTTGAGCTGCGCACGGACGAAGACTGGGCCTCGCAAAACCTGCTGGCGGTCGAAGTCCAGGGTCCTGAAGCCGGACCTGGCGCCGCGCCACAAAAAGTCGAAGCGAAAATCTGCAAACGCAACGTATTCCCGGGCGTCGGTCAACAGACCGCGCAGCTCGGGCAATGAGGTCTGCTATGCGAAATCCGAAACTGAAAAACCTGTTGGCACCGACACTCCTGAGCCTGGCGATGTTCGCCGGGGCAACTCAGGCTGCCGCGCCATTGCGTCCACCGCAGGGCTACTTCGCCCCGGTGGATAAATTCAAGACCGGCGACAACAGCGACGGCTGCGACGCGATGCCGGCGCCGTACACCGGTCCGCTGCAATTTCGCAGCAAATACGAAGGTTCCGACAAGGCTCGCGCAACGCTGAACGTGCAGTCGGAAAAAGCCTTTCGCGACACCACCAAAGACATCACCACGCTGGAGCGCGGCACTGCCAAGCGCGTCATGCAGTTCATGCGTGACGGTCGCCCGGAGCAGCTCGAATGCACGCTCAACTGGCTGACCGCGTGGGCCAAGGCCGATGCGCTGATGTCCAAAGACTTCAACCACACCGGCAAGTCGATGCGCAAATGGGCGCTGGGCAGCATGGCCTCGTCGTACATTCGCCTGAAGTTTTCCGACTCGCACCCGCTGGCCCAACACCAGCAGGAAGCGCAGCTGATCGAAGCCTGGTTCAGCAAAATGGCCGATCAGGTGGTCAGCGACTGGGACAACCTGCCGCTGGAAAAAACCAACAATCACTCGTACTGGGCTGCCTGGTCGGTGATGGCCACCGCCGTCGCCACCAACCGCCGCGACCTGTTTGATTGGGCGGTGAAGGAATACAAGGTTGGCGTCAATCAAGTCGACGCCGATGGCTTCCTGCCTAACGAACTCAAGCGCCAGCAACGCGCCCTCGCCTATCACAACTACGCCCTGCCGCCGCTGGCGATGATCGCCAGTTTCGCCCAGGTCAACGGGGTCGATCTGCGCCAGGAAAACAACGGCGCACTCAAGCGTCTGGGTGATCGTGTGTTGGCCGGCGTGAAGGACCCTGACGAGTTCGAAGAAAAGAACGGCAAAAAGCAGGACATGACCGACTTGAAAGAGGACATGAAATTCGCCTGGCTCGAACCGTTCTGCACGCTCTACACCTGTGCGCCGGACGTGATCGAGAAGAAACGCGACATGCAACCGTTCAAGACCTTCCGCCTTGGCGGCGACCTGACCAAGGTCTACGACCCGTCGCATGAAAAGGGCAACAAGGGTTCTTGAAAGGCGAAAAGCAAAAGCCCCTCACCCTAACCCTCTCCCGGAGGGAGAGGGGACTGACCGAGGTGCTTTTGAGAAATCCGCCGACCTGAAATACCGAGTCGATCTCCATTTTTGAAAACCATGGAGATCAGGCTCCCTCTCCCTCCGGGAGAGGGCGGGGGGTGAGGGGCGCGGTCTGAAGGCCAGCCCAGACCTCAAGCAAACACTGTGTCACCCCTCCACTACCACGGGGGGTTTGGGGGGGCTTTGGCCCTTGACTGTTGGTTCAAACATGGAGAGATCGGGATGGTATTTTCATCCAACGTGTTCCTGTTTCTGTTCTTGCCGATCTTTCTCGGCTTGTACTACTTGAGCGGGCAACGCTATCGCAACCTGCTGCTGCTGATCGCCAGCTACGTGTTCTACGCCTGGTGGCGGGTGGACTTCCTCGCGCTGTTCGCAGCGGTCACGCTGTGGAACTACTGGATCGGCCTCAAGGTGGGTGCCGCCGGTGTGCGGACCAAACCGGCCCAGCGCTGGCTGCTGCTCGGCGTGGCCGTCGACCTGTGCATCCTTGGCTACTTCAAGTACGCCAACTTCGGTGTCGACAGCATTAACGAAATCATGACTTCGTTCGGTCTCGAGCCGTTCATCCTCACTCACGTGCTGCTGCCGATCGGTATTTCGTTCTACATCTTCGAATCGATCAGCTACATCATCGACGTGTACCGTGGCGACACGCCGGCCACGCGCAACCTGATCGACTTCGCAGCGTTCGTGGCGATCTTCCCGCACCTGATTGCCGGCCCGGTTCTGCGTTTCCGCGACCTCGCCGACCAGTTCAACAATCGCACGCACACCCTCGACAAGTTCTCCGAGGGCTGCACGCGGTTCATGCAGGGTTTCATCAAGAAAGTCTTCATCGCCGACACCCTCGCCGTGGTCGCCGACCATTGCTTCGCCCTGCAGAACCCGACCACGGGCGACGCCTGGCTCGGTGCGCTGGCGTACACCGCGCAACTGTATTTCGACTTTTCCGGTTACAGCGACATGGCCATCGGCCTAGGCTTGATGATGGGTTTCCGCTTCATGGAAAACTTCAAGCAGCCGTACATCAGCCAGTCGATCACCGAGTTCTGGCGCCGCTGGCACATCAGCCTGTCGACCTGGCTGCGTGACTATCTGTACATCACCCTCGGCGGTAACCGCAAAGGCACGCTGATGACCTATCGCAACCTGTTCCTGACCATGCTCCTGGGTGGTCTGTGGCACGGCGCGAACATCACTTACATCATCTGGGGCGCCTGGCACGGCATGTGGCTGGCGATCGAAAAAATGCTCGGTCTGAACACTTCGCCGCGCAGCCTCAACCCGATCCGCTGGGCACTGACCTTCCTGCTGGTGGTGATGGGCTGGGTGATCTTCCGTGCCGAGAACCTGCACGTTGCCGGGCGCATGTACGGTGCAATGTTCAGCTTCGGCGACTGGTCGCTGTCGGAACTCAATCAGGCCAGCCTCACCGGTCTGCAAGTGGCAACCCTGGTGGTGGCTTACGTGACCCTGGCGTTCTTCGGCCTGCGTGATCTGTACACCAATCAGCCGCCAGCCAAGACCAAACCTGCAGTCAACGTCGAGGCCGATGGCCCTGCCACTGCGACCCCGGGAATGATCAAGGCAGCGCCTGGTGAAAATCCGGCGAGCATCCATGAACCTGGCTACACCGTCGGCGTCGAAGCCCAGGTGCAACCGGCCTACTGGACCGCGGACTGGTCGCGCTACGTGATGCGCGGGCTGATTCTGCTGTTGTTCATCGCCTCGATTCTCAAACTTTCGGCGCAAAGCTTCTCGCCGTTCCTTTACTTCCAGTTCTGAGGGATCTGACATGACCCGCTCATTACGCATCTTCTACATCACCCTGTTCCTGGTGACGCTGTTGGTCCTCGGTCTGTGGTCGGTTCGCAGCTTCTTCGGCTTCAGCACCAACGCCGACGCGACGGTGCTCAACGGCCGCTGGACCAAAGCGGTGGAAACCCACTACGACGATGAATTCCCGATCAAGCGCCTGGGCACCAACCTCTGGGCCGCGCTGGATTTCAAACTGTTCAACGAAGGTCGTCCGGGCGTCGTGCTCGGCCGCGACCAGTGGTTGTACAGCGATGAAGAATTCAACCCGATCGTCAACGAAGAGCAGAACCTGCAGGGCAACTACGCGCTGGTCGAAGGCGTGCGCCAGACCCTGAAAGAGAAAGGCGTGAAGCTGGTGATGGCGATCGTGCCGGCCAAGGTGCGTCTGTACCCGGAGCATCTGGGTGAAGTGAAGCCTTCGAGCATTCACCAGAATCTGTATCAGGATTTCCACGCCCGTGTCGCTGCCGACAAGATCCTCGCCCCCGACCTGCTCGGCCCGCTGCAACAGGCCAAGCAGAATGGTCAGCAAGTGTTCCTGCGCACCGACACCCACTGGACCCCGGAAGGCGCCGAAATCGCAGCCAATACGCTGGCCAAGACCATTGCCGAGAAATTCCCGCTGAGCGGCGAGCCACAGCGCTTCGTCACCACGCCAGCAGAGAAGGTCACGCACAAGGGCGATCTGCGTCTGTTCCTGCCGCTCGATCCGCTGTTCGAAAACATGATGCCGGCGCCTGAGCCTCTGCTCAAACGCAACACCGTGGCCGCCGAGCAGCCTGCCGGTGACGACGCCCTGTTCGCCAACAGCGAAGTACCGGTGGCACTGATCGGCACCAGCTACAGCGCCAACCCCAACTGGAACTTCGTCGGTGCGCTCAAACAAGCGCTGCACAGCGACGTCGTCAACTACGCCGAAGACGGCCACGGCCCGATTCTGCCAATGCTCAGCTACCTGAAAAGCGATGACTTCAAGAACAGCCCGCCACAAGTGCTGATCTGGGAGTTTCCTGAACGATATCTGCCTGTGAACAACGAAATCGGCGACGCCGACCCACAGTGGGTCGCAGAGCTCAAACAAGCCGGCGCCCGCCAACAAAACGTAGCCATCAACACTAAATCCGAGACGCCCGATCGGGCGCAAAACTGAAAGAGAGGTACACCATGACTTTCACTACTACTCCTCGTCGTCTCGCTAAAAGCTTCGCACTGGTTGCTGGCCTCAGCGTGCTTTCCGTCCCAGCCTTCGCCGGTGGCGATGCTGCACTGTACGGCCCGACCGCGCCGAAAGGCTCGACCTTCGTACGTGTCTACAACGCCAGCAACGCTGAAGTCAGCGCCACTGTCGGCAGCACCAGCCTGAGCGATATCGCGCCACTGGCCAGCAGCGACTTCAGCTTCATGCCGGGCGGCGACTACAGCGCCAAGATCGGCAGCCAGACCCTGCCGGTGAAACTCGCCGGGGACCACTACTACACCCTGGTCAACAACGCTTCCGGCGCGCCGCAACTGATCGAAGAACCACCGTTCAAGAACAAGCAGAAATCCCTGGTGCGCGTACAGAACCTCAGCGACAAATCGCTGACCCTGAAAACCGCCGACGGCAAGACCGATGTGGTGCCGAACGTGGCTGCCAAAGGTCGTGGCGAACGTGAAATCAACCCGGTGAAAGTCAGCCTGGCGCTGTACGAAGGCGACAAGAAAGTCGGCGACATGAAACCGGTCGCGCTGGAGCGTGGTGAGGCAGCGGTGCTGTACGTCACTGGCAACGGCAGCAACCTGTCGCCAGTCTGGGTGAAACGTCCGGTGTCGACTCGCTAACCCTTTTCCCGCAGAGACGCTGATCCCTGTAGGAGCTGTCGAGTGAAACGAGGCTGCGATCTTTTGATTTTGAAGATCAAGATCAACAGATCGCAGCCTTCGGCAGCTCCTACAAGGGATGCGGCGTCTTCGGACACGAGACAAAAACAAGAGTGAAACGACACAACGTTCGTTGCTCTAACCAAATTGATTTTATGGAGTAAACAATATGATTCCGGTGATCTTGTCAGGTGGTAGCGGTTCGCGTCTGTGGCCTCTTTCGCGCAAGCAATTCCCCAAGCAATTCCTCGCCCTGACCGGCGAACACACCCTGTTCCAGCAAACCCTCGAACGCCTGGTGTTCGAAGGCATGGACACGCCGATCGTGGTCTGCAACAAGGAACACCGTTTCATCGTCAACGAGCAACTGGCTGCACGCAATCTGGAATGCCAGCGCATTCTGATGGAACCGTTCGGCCGCAACACTTCGCCCGCCGTGGCCCTGACCGCGATGATGCTGGTCAATGAAGGCCGTGACGAACTGATGCTGGTCCTGCCGGCCGACCACGTGCTGGAAGACCAGAAAGCCCTGCAACGCGCCCTCGCTCTGGCCACCGTCGCGGCGGAAAACGGCGAAATGGTCCTGTTCGGTGTGCCGGCGACCAAGCCGGAAACCGGCTACGGCTACATCAAATCCACCGCTGATTCGCTGCTGCCCGAAGGCGTCAGCCGCGTCTCGCACTTCGTCGAAAAACCGGACGTCAAGCGTGCCACCGAGTACGTCGAATCCGGCGGTTACTACTGGAACAGCGGCATGTTCCTGTTCCGCGCCAGCCGCTTCCTCGAAGAACTGAAAAAACATGATCCGGATATCTACGACACTTGCCTGCTGACCCTTGAGCGCAGCCAGCAGGACGCCGACACCGTGACCCTGGACGAAGCCACCTTCGCCTGCTGCCCGGACAACTCCATCGACTACTCGGTGATGGAAAAAACCCAGCGCGCCTGCGTGGTGCCACTGTCCGCCGGCTGGAGCGATGTCGGTTGCTGGTCGTCGCTGTGGGAAGTCAACGAGAAAGACGCCAACGGCAACGTCAGCAAGGGCGACGTGGTGATTCAGGACAGCAAGAACTGCATGATCCACGGCAACGGCAAACTGGTCTCGGTAATCGGCCTGGAAAACATCGTCGTGGTCGAAACCAAGGACGCGATGATGATTGCTCACAAGGACAAGGTCCAGGGCGTCAAGCAGATGGTCAACACCCTCAATGCCCAGGGCCGCAGCGAAACCCAGAACCACTGCGAAGTCTATCGTCCGTGGGGCTCGTACGACTCGGTGGACATGGGCGGGCGTTTCCAGGTCAAGCACATCTCGGTCAAGCCGGGCGCGTGCCTGTCGCTGCAGATGCACCACCACCGCGCCGAACACTGGATCGTGGTCAGCGGCACTGCCGAAGTGACCTGCGACGAGAACGTGTTCCTGCTCACCGAAAACCAGTCGACCTACATCCCGATCGCCTCGGTGCATCGCCTGCGCAACCCGGGCAAGATCCCGCTGGAAATCATCGAAGTCCAGTCGGGTTCGTACTTGGGTGAAGACGATATCGAGCGTTTCGAAGATATCTACGGCCGCTCCACCCCGATCGAACGCGGCGTGTCGGTGAAAACCATCGCGCAGTAATCCCCCGCTGACACAAGAAGCCCTCGTCCAGCCCGTTGCGTCCCCTATCCGCAGCGGGCTGGGCGGGGGCTTTTTTTTCATCTAGCCGAGGGCGGAGTTTCGACGAGGTCTGTTCATCCATTTATCTTCAGCTGTGGTGCCATCAACCGCATGAACAGCCTCCAACGGCGGAGCAAAAGCGGCAGCCATCAGTTTTTGCGCCCATGAGCTTGGTGCTGTGCGCTGCTCCGGGAACTGGGCTTGATTCCCCGCAGGAACAGGTAGGTTAAAAGACTGAAAATCTACAGTTGGCGTAGTTAAAGAAACTGCCAACGGCACATTGACGGGTGTGCTTAACATTTTGTGTTGAACACGCGTCTGTGCCTCTGAAATATTCATCACCTTGCCCATGGCAACACTCGCCGCCCCAAGCAGCTGTACGGCAGGATTGGAGGCGTGCATCAACAACTCCCCACCGACCTTGAACCCCTTGGCTACAGCCCCCCGTCTGGCAGCCAATACGTCGGGATTTTCCACAGGGCTGTTAAAAGCAACCGATAAGGGTCCCATCACTCGACTGGTAACCTCCTCTCCCACTACCTGACTCATTGCTGACGAAACCAGCTCGCCGGAGTGATAAAGCACCGCACCGGAGGGAGATGCCGTATTCGTTCGGGCAGCAGCAATAACGTGCGCCTGATGGGTGTTGAACAGCGAGTTATCCTTGGCACCAAGTTCAGCCAGGGCTATCGGTATTTCGTTGCGATAGGCCTGAACATCGGGGTTCGGATCATGCTCAAAGAAACGTCGAACAGGCTGCATGCCCGAAGCCTGTACCGGATTCACCAGTCCTTGATCCGCCAGATCGTGATAGCGCCGATCCCTTGATACGCGTTGCGCCTTATCCGGGTCACGGCCGTCACTGTCTCGATAGACCACTGGGCTGTTGCGCATCGCCCGGTAGCGGTTATGGCCGTCAACGGCCCCCGCCGGATCTGGATTCGGCCACCGTTGCAACCACGGTATGTAATAGCGATACCCATAATAGTAAAGCCCGGTTGCGTCGAGCTCTTTGCCCGAATAGCGCACGGTCTTGTAGCTGACCTCGGGCTCATCGGCCCACGCCGTCGCACCGAACGGATAGAAATGCTCGCGGCTGATCAGCTGCGCATCAGCGTCCAGCTCAAGACTGAGCGACCCCAAATGATCGCTGAAACTGTATCGGCAGACATCGTTGACGCCCGTCGGTGGCGGGCTTTCCCAGTGCAGAACGCGGACGCTGTTGAGTCCGGTCTGCACGGTGATCACCTGCAGGCTCTGCCGAGTGCCGGTGTCCATGCGCAACTCCAGCGCCGGCAGGTAACGGACGTCTGCGAGCAGGTTGCGTGCGCTGGTCAGGGATAACCTCGTTTTGCGTACACGCCGATCGGCGCCGTCGTAGAGATAGCTTTCGCAATCATCAGCGCGTGAATGTCGTTGCACGGCCACCACCGAA
This sequence comes from Pseudomonas koreensis, assembly GCF_024169245.1. Classification (NCBI taxonomy): domain Bacteria; kingdom Pseudomonadati; phylum Pseudomonadota; class Gammaproteobacteria; order Pseudomonadales; family Pseudomonadaceae; genus Pseudomonas; species Pseudomonas koreensis. Next base: position 2,369,789 of record NZ_JALJWP010000001.1, on the reverse strand, counting down.
TCCAGCTGATTACGCAGATTCCACCGCAACTGGCGTCCCTGATCCAGCAACAGCAAATTGCCTCGCGCATCGAATGCTGCGCCGATCTCTGCCTCATCAGGCGGCTCACCATTACGCCAAGGCAGGCAACGATTGCTGTAGCGCGCCGCCTGCAGTTGGTGCCCGGGACTTTGGGCGCCAACGTGAACCAACTCGAGCAGATTGCCGCCAGCATCATAGCGAAAGTCCTGAGTGTAATTGGCCACCGCTGTCGGTCCACCACCGGCAGCGCCGGCCTCCCAGCCAGTGGCATGGATCAATTGGTAGAGACTGTCGTATCGGTAACGACTGACCGGCTCGATGCGCTGATTGGCGAACCAGCGCACAGACAATGCCTGGTCTTCAATGCTCAGTACATTGCCCATCGGGTCATAGGCATACAGCAGGTGTTGCAATACGCTGCCCGACCGATCCTGAGCATGGCGCGTAATCAGACGGCCGTCTTCGGGACGGTAGCTCAGTGCGGTCAACACACCATTGCCCGCCAGTTCCCGGGTGACCTGACCTTCGGCGTTGTAGCGAATATCGCTGACAACAGGATGGTCTTGAGTCTGAAGCCTGAGCCGTAGATCAACCCCGCGTAACCGACCGTCGAGCGTCAGTGCGAACGTCTGCCGGTGGCCACCGGCGTCGAGCTGTGCGAGCACAGGTCCCAGCGGGGCATAGCGCCATTGCGTGGTTGCCCCCGGTTCGGGTTCGAGCAGTTTCTGCCGATCGACCAAGGCTTGCGGCCAATCCGGGGCAACCGGTTCAAGCGTGAAGTGACGGATGTTTTCGTTGCACTGGCCGGTGATTGCGAATTGCTCGAACAGCACGCTGCCGGCCGGATCGTCGTGTCGAATCAATTGACCGAGCTGATTGCGCAGCGCGTCGCCCGCGCCGGGGCGACCATAGGTAAAACGCTCGGCACACCGTCGAGGCACGCCAGTGCCCTGTTCGAACATCGCGAGCGGGCGCAGCGAGTCGTCGTATTCAATATCGCGGCATGTGCCGCGGTTGTCCCAGCTGTACAGCAGCTCCCCAGCCAAACCCTGCAACCGGACCTGGATTCCCGCATCGGTACTGTCCGAGCACAGCGGGATATCGTTCAAGGCATGGACAGCGGTGAGACTGGCAGGCGCCTGCGGATCAATCGCTTGCAGCGCCCAGAGTCGGGCATCCCATTGTTTGAGCGCACGCCCGCCAGCGTCACGCCACGTCCGCTCGATCCTGGGCTCGCTTGCCACGGAGGCGTCGTTGCGCCAGTAATTGACCGTGAGGATGGCCAAGCCGCGCGGATCGTTCACGGCAAGCATCGGCGTTCTGCTGTGGATACCCATGGTTCTTTCGCCTTCCCTGCGTGCCCTTTGTCCATCAGAGCAAAGGCGCGTCGGGACGCCAACTGTCAATAATTACAGTCCCGACCAACGGTGCGTTGTTGACTGTCACGAATATCCATTGTGCGAAGCCTTCGGTAGGATGGGGTGCATTCATCCACGGAGCGTTCACGCATGTTCATCGGCATCTTGCTGGTCATCACCTGGCTCGTCCTGCTGCTGCGCTATCCGGCCAAGGCCTTGCCGGTATCGGTGGCCGCCGTTATCGGCCTGGGCTGCGTGGCGATGTGGGTGCTGTGGCTGGACAACCGCGAGATCAAGCAACTGGCGCGCCTGGAACTGCGCATTGCCTACGCTCCCGAACAATGCCCGGCCGATCGTCCGCTGCAATTGAAAATGAACAACGGCAACGATGTACCGCTGACCGAACTGCGTTGGCGCATCGCTGCGTATGCGCCGGGCGATACGGTCAACCTGGCCGACAATCAATACACCGCGCCACGCTATCGCGGCCCCGGCGAACTGCAGGCCGGCGCGACCTGGGAAGACTGCCTGCCGCTGCCGCCGCTACGCCCCGGCTATCGCCCGCAAACCCTGGAGTTCCGTGCCGAGCATTTACAGGGTAGTTTCTCCGACTGATCCCCTCCGTTGATTTTTTGCACAAGGAATGCGCCATGCCCGTTGCGTTGATTACCGGTTGTTCCAGCGGCATTGGCCGCGCCCTCGCCGACGCGTTCAAAGCGGCCGGCTACGAAGTCTGGGCCAGTGCGCGCAAAACCGAAGACGTCGCTGCGCTCAGCGCCGCCGGTTTCAATGCCATCCAGTTGGACGTCAACGACAGCGTCGCGCTGGAGCAACTCTCCGAGCGTCTCCACCAGCAACATGGCGGCCTCGATGTGTTGATCAACAACGCCGGTTACGGCGCCATGGGGCCGTTGCTCGACGGCGGCGTGCCGGCCATGCAGCGCCAGTTTGAAACCAATGTGTTCTCGATTGTCGGCGTGACTCGTGCGCTGTTTCCGCTGCTGCGTCAGACCCAGGGCCTGGTGGTGAATATCGGCAGCGTTTCCGGTGTGCTGGTCACGCCATTCGCCGGCGCCTACTGCGCTTCAAAAGCGGCGGTGCATGCGTTGAGCGATGCCTTGCGCATGGAACTGGCGCCGTTCGGCATTCGCGTGATGGAAGTCCAGCCCGGGGCGATTCAATCGAGTTTTGCCAAAAACGCCGGGCACGAGGCCGAACAATTGATCAACGAGCAGTCGCCGTGGTTTCCGCTGCGTGAGGGCATTCGCGCGCGGGCCAAGGCGTCGCAGGACAAGCCGACACCAGCCAATGAGTTTGCCGCCGGGGTGCTCAAGGCTGTGCAGCAGAGCAAACCGCCACGCTTGATCCGCATCGGCAATGGCAGCCGCGCATTGCCGTTGTTGGCGACGTTGCTGCCCAAGGGTTTGCTGGAATCGACGTTGATGAAGCGCTTCGGTTTGCGCGCAAAACTCTAGGACCGAGTCGTGCCCTTCGCGAGCAAGCTCGCTCCCACACATGTTCTGCGTCACACCGAAGCCCTCTGTGGGAGCGAGCCTGCTCGCGAAGAAGGCGACTCGACTTTCAGAGGTTCGCAGCAGTCTGCTTCACCACCACCGTGCAAGTAATCCCCGCCGCCAGCAACACGCCCTCCGGCACCTCATCAATGTGAATGCGCACCGGCACGCGCTGCGCCAGGCGCACCCAGTTGAACGTCGGGTTCACATCAGCAATCAGCTCGCGACTTTCCGGGTTGTCGCGGTCGTAGATGCCGCGGGAAATGCTCTCGACATGGCCCTTGAGCACTTCGCCGCTCATCAATTGCATATCGGCTTTGTCACCGACTTTCACATGCGGCAGTTTGGTTTCTTCGAAGAAGCCGTAAACCCAGAACGAATTCATGTCGACCACAGCCATCTTCGCCTCGCCGATGCGTGCATAGTCGCCACGATGCACATTGAGGTTGGTCACGTAGCCGTCCACCGCCGCGCGCACTTCGGTACGTTTGAGGTTGAGTTCGGCGGCCTCCAGCTGCGCCTGGGCGTGTTGGTAATCGGCGAGTGCGGCGTCGGCGATGTTGCTGGCGTCATCGCGGTTCTCTTTGGAGATCACCAGATTGTCGAGGTCGGCGCGGCGGTGGGCGTTGACCTTGCGCATCTCCCAGGTCGACTTGCGCGAAGCCACCAGCGACTGCGCTTGCCTGACCGCGATGCGGTAGTGCTCAGGGTCGATGCGCATCAGCAGATCGCCCTTCTTCACCAGTTGATTGTCATGCACCGGCACCTCGACCACTTCGCCAGTGACGTCGGCGGCGACGTTGATGATGTCGGCGCGCACGCGGCCATCGCGAGTCCACGGCGTGTTCATGTAGTGCTCCCACAACGTGCGGCCGATCCAAAGCGCCAGGGCCAGCACGAGCAGGGTCGCGAGCAGGCTGAAAAACTTTTTCATCAAGATGTTCTCAACGGTAGACAGTCAGCGCCATGGCGCCGAACAGACAGGTAAACAGGCTCAGACGCAGCAGCGCCGGGTGCCAGAAAAAACGGTACAGGTCGAACCCCGAGAGGAAGCGGTCCAGCGCCCAGGCCAACCCGGCAGCAACGAAAAACATCAGGGTCATGGTCGGCATGTACACGCCGTGGAACGCAATTTCACGAGGCATGGGCAAGTCCTTCAGGCCTGGCGGGAGCGAATTCGGCAAGGGGTGATTGCGGGTCGAGCAACGAGGTGCGGATGAAGTGCAGATAGCTCTTCACCCGCCGCAACGCGGAGGTATCGAAGTGCGGCGCGAACGGCTCATCGGTGGCGGCGACGCGGCTGATCGCGTGATCGACCGCCACCAGCGCGCGCTCGAGGTTGCTCGCGTTCGGCTGCAGAAACAGGCGCACCAGCGCGCGCCCCATCACGCGGATTGCCTGGCGCCACGGCTGCGATTCGGCATAGGCCGGGTGCACCGGCAGGATCGCCTGCTCCTTGCGCAACTCGATGATCGCGTGACCGACTTCGAGCACCACGAACATCCAGCGCAGCAGACTCTTTTGTACCTTCGGCTGCCCCGTCGCGAGGCCGTACGCCTGATGCAGCAGATCACGGGTGCGGCTCTCGAAACTCGAGGCCAGGCCCTTGAGTTTGCCGCTGATCGCATAGACCACTTGCCCACGCAGATCCTGCTCCAGGCGCTGCCATAACCAGCGGCTGTTCGGCGGCAGAATAATCGCCCCCGCCGCCGCACACACGAGCATGCCCATGACCATGGCGATGTAGTCGTTGATGAAGGTGTAGGGGTTGTAGATCGTCAGGTTGTCCGGCACCGAACCGGTGCTGAAAAAAATCAGCAGGCCCAGCCCGACACCGGCGTACTGCGGCCGCGAGGCGAGGAACGAACCGAGCACGATCACCGGTGCGAGCATTACGCAGAGCAAGGGGAAGCCGTCGATCCACGGGAAGATGAAAAACATCTCGACGAAGCCGACCAGCGCACCGAGAAAAGTCCCGCAGGCCATCTGAAACGCCATGCGTTTCGGGTTCGGTGTAGCCGCAGACAAACCGACAGTGGCGGCGGCGATCAGGGTCATGGTCGCGCCGCTCGGCCACGCGGTCGCGACCCAGTAACTGCCCAAGACGATCAAGATGAATGAAGCACGAATGCCTGACGCAGCCGCCGCCCACCAGTTGGTTTGCGGGGTGAACGGTTCGTCCCAGCGTTCGCGTTCGTGACGGTGATCGGCGAGGGACGCGTGGGTCTGGGCATAACTGTGCAAGTCGTCAACGAAGCGGTAGAGCAATTCGTAGGCGGTGTGAAAATCCAGTTGTTCAGCTTCGCTCGGACCTGTGCCCTGAAAGATCCCGCGCAGGGTGCGCACCCGCGTCGGCAAGCCGTCCTTGTAGATCGAAAGCGCGGTGGCCAAACGTGCCGCGTCAGGGCTGGTCAGGGCGCGACCGCTGAAGCCGTCTAGCACTTCGGCGAGATCCTGCAGACCCGGTTTGATTGCCGCCACGACATGTTCTTCGCCATTGCCGCGCAGGCGTTCAAGCAACTGATGCAAGGCGTTGAAGCGCGTGGTGATGCCCATGAACTCGCTGTTCAAACGACTGAGGCGACCGTTGCGCCGGCGCATGTGCGGGTCTTCGAACACGGTCACGCTGCGCAGTCCTTCCAGGCCGACGGCTTCGGCAATGAAGCGCACGTTGCTGGCTTCGAAGGCCTCGGCTTTGCCGCGCCCGCGCAAGCCGTCGGTGACGAACAGGGCGAACACACCGAAGCGCTGATACAAGGCGTTGCGCATCGCTGCGCTGGCGGTCTGCGGCAGAATCGCGGCGCTGATCAGCGTCGCGCAGAGAATCCCCAGCGAGATCTCCAGCACCCGCCACACCGCGGCCATGAATGCGCCGTCGGGATGCGCCAGCGCCGGCAATCCGACCATCGCCGCGGTGTAACCGGCAAGGACAAAACCATACGCGCGAAAGTTGCGGCAACGGGCGGCACCGGCCGAGCAGATGCCGACCCAGATCGCCAGCGAGCCGAGAAACAGCTCGGTGTTCTGCGCAAACAAAGCGATCAGCGTGACCATCATCGCCGATCCGGCCAGCGTGCCGAGGAAGCGATAGAAACTCTTGGCGAACACCTGGCCGCTCTGCGGCTGCATGACGATGAACACGGTGATCATCGCCGTGCGCGGCTGCGGCAATTCCAGACGCATCGCCAGCCACAGGGTGAGAAACGCGGCGAGCAACACCTTGAAGATATACACCCAGGTCACGCCATCGCTGCGTGCCCAGTCAAAGAAACCGCGACGCCATTCCAGAGAGTGCAGCCAGCGCAGGGGTGCGGGCAAGGAGGTCATTGAAAATACTCAGGCATGCAATGCGGACTCGAAACCTGTGGGAGCGAGCCTGCTCGCGAAAGCGGCGTGTCACGCAACATGTTCATTGACTGATACGCCCTCTTCGCGAGCAGGCTCGCTCCCACAATGGATGCTGTGTTCAACGCAGCAGCGCCGGGGTTTTCGGGGCTTGGGTCTGCTCGGCTGTCGGCACGTCATCACCGGCACCGAGGCCGCCCCCCAAGGCAGTCACCAGCTCGGCATGCGTACTCAACCGCGCCGCCTGGACCTGCTGCTGCACTTGCTGCTGTTTGAACAGCAAGGTCTGCGCATTCAGCACATTGAGGTAATCGGTGAGCCCGCGTTGGTAGGCGATCATCGCGATGTCGTAGGTCTTCTGTGCTGCGGCCACGGACTCGGCGGCGAAGTCCTGCTGCTTGTCCATCGACTCGCGGCGGATCAACTGATCGGAAATGTTCTTCAGCGCGTTGATCAGCGTCTGGTTGTAATGCGCCACGGCGATGTCATAACCGGCCGCCGCTTCGCCCAATTCGCCGCGCAATCGGCCACCGTCGAAGATCGGCAACGAGATCGCCGGGCCGACGTTGTAGTTGAGTTTCTTGCCGCTCAAAAACTCCAGCGCCCCACCGCCGGTGGCCATGTAGCCGAGGCTGCCGACCAGATCGACGTTGGGGTAAAACCCGCCGTGGGCGACATCGATGCCGCGTGCCTGCGCAGCCACTTGCCAACGACTGGCGACCACGTCCGGGCGCTGGCCGAGCAGTTCGGCGGGCAATGCCGAGGGCAACTTCAATGGCGCCGCGAGGGACAGCGTCGGCCGTTGCAGTTGCGCAGCAGCGCCCGGGCCCTTGCCGGCCAACGCAGCAATCTGGTTGCGGCTCAGAGCGATTTCCTCGTCCAGCGCATCGAGTTGGCGATGGGTTTCCGGCAACGGCGTTTCGGCCTGGCTGACTTCGAAGTGCGTACCAATGCCACCGCTGAGACGTTTCTGCGCCAGATCGAGAATCTGCTGTTGTTGCTCGAGCGTTGCAGCAACGATGTCGCGTTGGGCGTAATGCAGCGACAACTCGATGTAGGCACGGACGATGTTGTTCTGCAGTTCCAGCTGCGCCAGTCGCGCCTCCGCCACGCTCACATGCGCCAGATCCACCGCCCGCTCGCTGGCATTGCGCTCGCGGCCCCAGAGGTCGAGGGCGTAGCTGAAGCCAAGCGCGGCGTTGTTGTCCCACGTGGTGGTGTTGGCCAATTCGCCGGGGCCGTAAAACTGATCGGTCGGCCAGTTGTGGCGCTTGAGGCTCGACTCGCCATTGATCTGCAACGCCTCAGCCGCTTCGGCAACACCGGCCATGGCCTTGGCCTGACGCACCCGCGCGGCGGCCATGGCCATGCTCGGGCTGCCCTGCACGGCGAGGTCGATCCAGCGATTGAGTTGCGCATCACCAAACGCCTGCCACCATTGGGCGGTGGGCCAGTGGGCGTCTTTGGCGGCCTCGGCAATGGCCGCGTCAGTGGCCAGTGAATCGGCCTCCAGCGCCTCGCCGTGTGGGGCAATGCCTTGGGTAGAGATGCAGCCGCCGAGAGCCAGGGTTAAAGCCAGAACACTGAGCGGCAAAAGCGCTCTGTTGATGTGACGCGGCACAGCTGCGAATTCCTGAGAAGAGGATAAGGCGGGTCGGGGTCCCTGTAGGAGCTGCCGAAGGCTGCGATCTTTTGATCTTGCTTCCCTTAAAACAAAATCAACAGATCGCAGCCTTCGGCAGCTCCTACCCAGGGACCGGCGCAATTCTATGGAGGTGCCTCTGCGGCGATAAGCTGGGATTTCTGTGAATCTTTGTTACGGTTAACGAGATAATCCCTTGGTCGGGGGTCTCAGCCTCCGAAACTTCGTGTCACAATTTGCCATCTCCCTTGAGAGCACCCCATGGACACTTTGCAAAACATGCGCGCCTTCAGTTGTGTTGCCGAAGCGGGCAGCTTCACCGCCGCCGCCGTGCAACTGGACACCACCACCGCCAACGTCTCGCGCGCGGTCTCCAACCTGGAAGCCCACCTGCAAACCCGCCTGCTCAACCGTACGACCCGGCGCATCGCCCTGACCGAGGCCGGCAAACGCTACCTGCTGCGCTGCGAGCAGATCCTCGCCTACGTTGAGGAAGCCGAAGCGGAAGCCAGCGACGCCCACGCGCGCCCGGCCGGCCAGCTGAAAGTGCACACCATGACCGGCATCGGCCAGCACTTCGTCATCGACGCCATCGCCCGCTACCGCAAGACCCACCCCGACGTAACCTTCGACCTGACCCTGGCCAACCGCGTGCCGGACCTGCTCGACGAGGGCTACGACGTCTCGATCGTGCTCGCCAGCGAACTGCCCGATTCCGGCTTCGTCTCGCAGCGCCTGGGCATCACCTACAGCATCGTCTGCGCCTCGCCGGCCTACGTGAAAGCCAACGGCGCCGCACAGAAACCCAGCGACCTGCTCAACCACGCCTGCCTGCGCCTGGTCAGCCCGGTGATCCCGCTGGAGAAATGGGCCTTCGACGGCCCGGACGGCCAGGAAACGGTCACCATCAACAGCTCGCCATTTCTGGTGAACTCCGCCGACGCCATGAAAACCGCCATCACCAGCGGCATGGGCGTCGGCGTGCTGCCGGTCTACGCCGCCATCGAAGGTTTGCGTAACGGCACACTGGTGCGGGTCATGCCGAACTACCGCTCGCAAGAACTGAACCTGTATGCGATCTACCCGTCGCGGCAGTACCTGGATGCGAAGATCAAGACCTGGGTGGAATATTTGCGCGGATCGTTGCCGGAGATATTGGCGGCGCATCAGGCGGAACTGGTCGCGTATGAATTGAGCGGGAGTCTGGCTGGCGCGCGCGTCGCCACCTGACTTTAAACACCGCTGACTTCGTGTAGGAGCTGACGAGTGCAACGAGGCTGCGATCTTTTGATCTTGCTGTTTAAAAATCAAAAAATCGCAGCCTACGACAGCTCCTACATGGACGCGTTTACAAGGAAGTTTCCGACAGGTTTTGCAGGTTGTCCGTCGGAAGTGCGCTGGCTAGGATTTGGTGGTTGCTGACGAATCAGCGACCGGGTCTGGAAAACCCGCAGGATCACAGCACATGACATAATGCCGCGCTCTTTCAGCGCCGATATTCAGTTATGGCGGCTGTACGTGGGAGACCTTCGGGTCTGCCGGGTTTGATCCTTTGCCGGTTTTTCCAGTCCGCGTACAGCTGCCACCCCTTTCGCCTGGAAAACGAAATATGGCAGCTCCATTAATCCAAAAGGATCTTTGCCATGTTCAAACCCACACCCAATCCCCCCGAATCCGAAAGCACCTCACCCTACCAATCCCCCGACTCGAAAAAACTCCACGACGCCGCCGAGCGTGCGCTGGATCACTACCTCAAACCCTCCGCCAGCACGCAGCAAAGCCACAGACCCAGCACCATGTTCCAGGTCGCCCCCGACCAGGACAACGAAAGCCTGCTGGCCCACGCCTGCGAATCCCTGGCCTCGGCCAGCATCATGAGCAGCGACATCGCTGCCTACGTCGACAGCCCACAGCGGCACACGATATTGGCCATCCAGCAGGTAATCATGCTGGCGGAACTGGCGGTGAATCGGGTGCTGGATAATTACGAAATCCACCAATCCCCGACACACAGCTGACCCCGTGGGAGCGAGCCTGCTCGCGAAGGCTTGGGCGCATTCAACATTCCAGGTGTCAGATCAACCGCTTTCGCGAGCAAGCTCGCTCCCACAATTCTGGATCATGTACATCAGCAAGATATGAGTCGGCTGCCAGGCCGCCTTCGCTGGCAAGCCAGCTCTCACAGGGACAGGGTGAATCTGGCAGAGATGGGTTGGCTATGAGGACGTCATCGCGAGCAGGCTCACTCCTACAGTTTGAATCGAGTACATCAGCGAGAAACAGGTCGGCTGTCAGGCCGCCTTTTCGAGCAGGCTCGCTCCCACAAAACAGCAAAAGCAAAAGCAAAAGATCGCAGCCTTCGGCAGCTCCTACAGTTGGATTGGGTACAACCGCAAGAAACAGGTCGGCTGTCAGGCCGCCTTCGCGAGCAGGCTCACTCCCACAAAACAGCAAAAGCAAAAGCAAAAGATCGCAGCCTTCGGCTGTTCCTGCAGTTGGATTGGGTACAACCGCAAGAAACAGGTCGGCTGCCAGGCCGCCTTCGCGAGCAGGCTCACTCCTACAAAAGCAAAACCAAAGCAGCGCAGCTGCCCGCGGCAAAGCCGCCCCACTCAACAATGAGCGTTAGCTCCAGTGCTGTTGATCTTGATCCACGGGCGACTTCGGAAGGCTGAGCGGAGGGATTGATCCGGGCGTGGGAGCGCAGCGACCGTCTGGCGCAGCCAGACACAGCGGAAGGAGGTGCAGCGAAGCAAACCGGAGCCGCTGCGTCCGGATCGATCCCGCAGCGAAGGAACCCGAGCCTGCGAGGGCCGAACGCAGGAGCAAGCCTTTTTGGGTACTTTTTCGGCGTCTGGAAAAAGTGCCTCGCCGTAAGGGCGAAACCGCCAGCCGCAACACCGCAAAAACGGATATTCACCCAAACCAACCAAGGCATGGCCGGCCCAGAGGCCGCCAAGACAACCCGAGCGAGAAAATGTTAGCGTGCTTGCAATCAAGCCCCGACGAGCCCAAACCCAATGAAAAAAACAGTCCTGGCCTTCAGCCGCATCACCCCGCCCATGATCGAACGCCTGCAAGAAGAATTCGACGTCATCGTCCCAAATTCAAAGAACGGTGACATCAACGCCCAGTTCAACGAAGCCCTGCCCCACGCCCACGGTCTCATCGGCGTCGGTCGCAAACTCGGCCGCGCGCAACTGGAGTCCGCGACAAAACTCGAAGTGGTTTCAAGCGTCTCGGTCGGCTACGACAACTACGACCTCGACTACTTCAACGAACGCGGGATCATGCTCACCAACACTCCCGACGTGCTCACCGAAAGCACCGCCGATCTTGCCTTCGCGCTGATCATGAGCAGCGCCCGCCGCGTCGCCGAACTCGACGCCTGGACCAAGGCCGGCCAATGGCAGGCCAGCGTCGGCGCCGCGCTGTTCGGCAGTGACGTGCACGGCAAGACCCTCGGCATCGTCGGCATGGGCAACATCGGCGCCGCCGTCGCCCGACGCGGTCGCTTCGGCTTCAACATGCCGATCATCTACAGCGGCAACAGCCGCAAGACTGAACTGGAACAAGAACTCGGCGCGCAGTTCCGCAGCCTCGATGAGCTGCTCGCCGAAGCCGATTTCGTCTGCCTCGTAGTACCGTTGAGCGAGAAGACACGCCATCTGATCAGCCATCGCGAGCTGGCGCTGATGAAGCCCAGTGCCATTCTGGTCAACATCTCGCGCGGCCCGGTGGTCGACGAACCGGCGCTGATCGAAGCCTTGCAAAACAACCGCATCCGTGGCGCCGGGCTGGACGTCTACGAAAAAGAACCGCTGGCCGAATCTCCGCTGTTCCAGCTGAAAAACGCCGTCACCCTGCCGCACATCGGCTCGGCCACCACCGAGACCCGCGAAGCCATGGCCAACCGAGCCCTCACCAACCTGCGCAGCGCCCTGCTCGGCGAACGTCCGCAGGATCTGGTCAATCCGCAAGTCTGGCGCGGCTGAAAAGAGCGCCAGTGCACTGTTGCGCTGGCGCTTCACTTACTCTTCGTACATAACTTGCAACCGAACAAAAAAGCCAGACCAAGCAACTGCACTATAAGCTCTCGCGACTTATCAACTTATTGATTGATCGCCATGGAGAGCAAGTTCCGTGAATATCCTGACCACCGACAAACTCATTCGTTACAGCAAAGTAATTCTGATGGCTTATATAAGTTTCTTTGGCCTGCTGGTAATGATTCACAACTTCACCGACTACGAGTCCAACTACACTTACGTCGCGCACATCCTGAGCATGGACACTACCAATGCCAGCGAAAACATCATGTACCGGGTGATTGACTCGCCCATGATCCATCACCGGATCTACTGGTTCATCATCACCATGGAAGTCACTTATACGGTGCTTTGCCTGATCGGCACTTACCAGTTATATCGCTACGTCGATGCATCGGCCGCGGAATTTCATGAAGCCAAGAAGTTTTCGATCATGGGCATATTGGTTGCCATCTTCATTTACTACGTGTGCCTGCAAACGGTCGGCGTCGAATGGTTCGACATGGACACTTCGCAATCATGGAATGCCAAGGACTGGGCAAGACATATTGTCGACTTCATCTTCCCGGTGATGATTTACATCACATTGAAAGTTGAGCGCTGAACAGCAGCGCCCGTTCTATCAGGCCAACTTCCCCTGCCCTGCTGACAACAGCGTTTTCGGTTTACGAAAAACCAACACGTTGCCCAGCATCACCAACACCAGCCCGACCAGCGCCGGCGCGGTCCATTGGTAACCTTCGGCAAATGCCGACACGTTCAGCGCCACCACCGGAAACAGCACTGTGCAGTAAGCCGCACGCTCCGGGCCCATGCGCCCGACCAGCGTCAGGTACGCGGTGAAGCCGATCACCGAGCCGGGAATCACCAGATAGAGCAACGCGCCGACATAACGTGGTGACCAGTCCATCTCGAACGGGATGCCTTTGAGCAGACACCACACCGACAACATCGCCGCGCCATAGGCCATGCCCCAGGCGTTGGTGGTCAGCGGTCTCAACCCTGCTCTCTGTTGCAAGCTCGAAAGCATGTTGCCGGCCGAAAAACACAAGGTTCCGCACAACGCCAACCCGAGGCCGAGCAGGGTTTGCGGAGTAGCCTGATGCCCAGCCAGCTCCGGCCAGAACAACAGTCCCAGACCGAACAGCCCGAGCGCGCCGCCCATCAATACATTGCGCGCAATGCGTTGCCCGAAGAAAACCCGCGCATTCAGCGCGTTCCACAGCGTCGCGGTGGAAAACACCACCGCCACCAGCCCACTGGGTATCCACTGACTGGCGGTCAGAAAGCACATGAAGTTGATGCAGAACAGGCACAGGCCCTGCAAGACGCAGATGAGGTGCCCACGACGATTCATCGGTTGCAGGCGTCGGCTAAGCAGCAGCAACGCAAACAACACCAATGCAGCCAGGCCGAAGCGATAGACGATCGACACCGGAATCGCCACCACGCCCAATTGCCATTTCAGCGCAATCCAGGTGGTGCCCCAGATCAGCACGGTCAGCAGGTATAACGACAGATTCATGGCAAACACTCCTTAAACAGGTCTTGAGTGTCTGCCTCCGCCATCCCTCGACGCTTGCACAATCTTGCGCTTTTGTCAGCCAGCAGGCTGGCAGCGTCGCCTCTACGGAGTAGGATGCGAGTCGTTGGAGAGAACCGCACATGGCCGCAATCGACACCCTGCAAGTCTTTCAAGCCCTCAACCGCTCGCCGAATGCACGTCTGGTGCACAGCGCCGAGCTCGGTGACGGCTTGTCAGCGGCCTTGTGGACCAACCACCACGACGCTCAGGAATACGAAGCACCGAGTCATCACACGCTGTCCTGCTACATCGCCGGCGGCACCGGCACATTCCGGCGCGGCCATCCGGGCCACAAGGGCGGGCCGGACAAGCTGTGCATCCTGCCGGCCGATCATGAATCGGGCTGGGTGATCAACGGTGATATTCGTCTGGCGCACCTGTATTTCAGCGCCGAACAATTCGCCCTCGGTTGCGTCACTTTGCTGGACCGCGAGCCGCGCGAGATGCAATTACGCGAACAGACTTTTCTCGAAGATCCGCAGCAGGCGCAGCGCTTTCGGCAGTTGCTGAACCTGAACTGGCAAGAGCCGGCCGAGCGCTTGCTGACCAGCAGCCTCGCCCACGAATTGATCAGCCACACCTTGCTCAGTCAGGTGGGTGCGCGACAGGGCTTGCGCTTGAAGGGCGGGCTGGCGCCGCATCAGCGCCGGCAATTGGTGGAGTTCATCGACAATCAGTTAGCCGAGCCGATCAGCCTCGGGCAACTGGCCGGGCTGTGTGCGTTGTCGGAATACCACTTCGCGCGGATGTTCCGCACCAGTTTCGGCCTGCCGCCGCATCAATACGTGCTGGCGCGCCGGCTGAGCCGCGCGCGGGAATTGTTGCGCGGGACGGTGTTGCCGCTGGGCGAAATTGCGCTGGCGAGCGGGTTTGCCAGTGCCAGTCATTTTACTAATCGGTTCAAGCAGGTTTTGGGCGGGACGCCGGGCGAGTATCGGCAGGCGTTATTGCGGTAACCCCATTCCCCTCACCCCAGCCCTCTCCCAGAGGGAGAGGGGGCCGACCGAGGTGTCTTACGTTGTAGATCGACCTGAATGACCGAGTCGATTATGGATTCGGTGAAGATCGACCACGTCGGCGGAATTCTCCAATATCCCCCAATCAGTCCCCTCTCCCTCCGGGAGAGGGCTAGGGTGAGGGGCTTTTGACGTTGACTCAAAACTCCAGCGTGCTGGAAAGCGAAACCTGCCGCGAATCCCCTATCGAGACAAAGAAGCGGCTCGCCGACGAGGTGTAATAAGTGCGGTCAAACAGGTTCTTCACGTTCAACTGAAACTTGACCCTCTGCCCCTCGACCATGGTGTCGTAAGTGGCAAACGCATCCGCCACGGTATAGCTCGGCAGATCGAAATCATTCACCGCATTCCCTGCGCGCTCGCCGACATACCGCGCCCCCGCCCCGACCCGCAATTGATCACCGCCAAACACATTGCCGAAGTCGTACACCGCCGACAGCGAGCCGGAATTCTTCGCTACGTTTTGCAGGCGCTTGCCTTTGTAGTCCGGGTCTTCGGTGACTTCGGCATCGGTGTAGGCGTAGCTGCCGATCAGGTTCCAGTGCTCGCTGAGTTGCCCGCTGACATCGACTTCCAGACCGCGTGAACGCACCTCGCCTGCCGCGCTGTAAATCGTCGTCGGGCCTTCGGAGTTGGCCACCAGCACGTTGCGTTTCTTGATATCGAACAACGCGATGTTGCCGGTAATGCTGCCCGGCATATCCAGTCGCGCACCCAGCTCCCACGACTTGGCTTCTTCCGGCGCAATGCTGCCGTCGAGTACAGTGCTGCTGCCGCTCAGCGGGGCGATGGTCGAGTTGGGTTTGAACGATTCGGTGTAGCTGCCGTAGAACGACAAGGCATCGGTGTAGCGATAGACCAGGCCCGCGCGCGGTACCCACTTCTGCCCGTTGCTGTCGGTGTTGGCCTTGAACGGCACGCCTTTGCCGGCGTACTGGTCGTACTCCTGAAACCGCCCGCCGGCGACCAGAATCCACTGTTCATTGAGATGAATCGAGTCCTGCAGGAACAGCGAATCGCTGCGCAGTTTATCGGTCTGCGCGCTGTCGGGGGCGCTCACGGTGGTGCCCATTACTTCGCGGCCATACACCGGATTGAGATAGCTGAACGTACTCAGGCTTTTCTGCCGGATCAGATCCTCGCGATAGATTTTGCGGTACTCGTCGTCGACGCCAAACACCAGATCATGCTGCATGCCCAGTACATTCACTTTGCCTTCGAGGCTGGCGGTGGTGAAACGGTCGGTGCTGATCGCATTCCGGGTGCCGTCCATGCTGCGCGTCAGTGTGCCGTTGCGGGTATTTATCGCGGTGACACGAACCTGACTGGCATCGTAGGTTTCGCGGTTCCAGCTGTAGCCAAAGTGGGCTTTCCAGTCGTCGTTGAGTTCGTGGTCGGCTTCGAAATGGTACAGATCCGAGCGCCCTTCCATGTCGTTGAACGGCTCGTCGAGACGCTCTTTGCGCGAGATATCCAGTGGATGGTTGGTACGCGGATCAATCAGCGTGCCACGGTCGAACGGCGTGAGAAATTCGCGGTGCTCGTAAGCAAACAACAGTTTGGTGCGCTCGCCGTACCAGGCCAGCGACGGCGCGAACAGGCTCTCGCGGTGGGTGCCGAAGTTGCGCCAGTAATCTTCGTCTTCATGATCGACGATCATGCGATAGGCGAAGCCGGAGTCGCCCAGCGCGCCGGTACTGTCGAAGGCGCCGCCGCTGCCGTTCTTGCCGTCACCGTAGGTCGAACCACGCAGGGTCAGAGCGTTGTACTGGGTCAGTTCCGGCTTCTTGCTGACCAGATTGACCACGCCGCCCGGATCCTGAATCCCGTAAAGCAATGAGGCCGGGCCCTTGAGCACTTCAACGCGATCGACCGTGGCGTTCATGCCACGGCCCTGCACCAGCGGCATGCCGTCGCGCATGATCGAGCCATTGCGATTGTCACCGAAACCGCGGGTCATCACCGAGTCCTGCGTACTGCCCAGGGTGTTGCCCTGGGTGATGCCGCTGACATTGGCCAGCGCATCGTCGAGATTGCGCGGCGCCTGATCACGAATGACCTGCGCGGGGATGACATTGACGGTCTGCGGGATCTCTTGCAGCGATGCCGATGAACGCATCACCGAACTGGTTTCTGGCGGCTGATAACTCAGCGATTCATCGCGCGTCGAGGTGATCGTTGTAGCGCCGAGATTGAGCGCACCTTCGGTCGGCGCCGGCTCAAGCGCGAGGGTGTGGCTGTCAGTGCGGCGGAAGCTCAGGCCGGAATTGCCGAGCAGGCGTTGCAGGGCCTGCTCGGCGCTCATCTGGCCGTTGACGGCCGGAGCATTGAGGCCGTACGGCGCTTCGTCGGTGTAGACCACGCTTTGCCCGGTCACGCGGCTGAAATCGCTCAGGGCTTGCGGCAACGGTTTCGCGGCGAGGGAAAAATTGTACTGCTGCGCCTGATTGCTCACCGCTTCAGCGGCCAGCGCCACACTCACCGGCAACGCTGCCAGCGCGGAAAAACTCAACGCCGACATGCCCAACCACTGTTTGACCGAACCGGATTTTGCCCTGGACTTCATTGCTCAATGACCTGTGTAGAACCGCAACGGAATGCGAATGGCTCGCAGTTTCAGTCACTACACGGATGGGGCTCGGGGTTACCTCACCATAAAGTGAAAATAATTTTGAAGATCAAAAGATCGCAGCCTTCGGCAGCTCCTACAGGGGAAACGCATTCCAATGTAGGAGCTGCCGAAGGCTGCGATCTTTGCTGCCTCAACGCAGAATGATCAACTGCCCCAACACCCGATGCTGCTCAAACCCCAACACACCCTGCAGCGAATTGAGCACCGCCTGCGGATCCTTGCTCGGAAAGCTGCCGCTGACCTTGCGCGCCGCCAGCTCATCGTTGAGCAGCACAATCCGCCCCGGGTAATAGCGGCGCAAATCCTCCACCACATCAGCCAGCGTGGTCTTGTAGTAAGTCAGCCAACCCTGGCGCCAGGCCAGTTGTGCATCGCTGTCGACGGTATGCAGTTTTTCCGCCGTGCCGTCGGCGTAGGCAACTTGCTGGCCGGCCGTGAGAATCTGCTGTTCGCCACGCTCACCCGCCGTCACCGCGACACGCCCGGACAACACCGTGACCTGCGCTCCGTGAGGTTGCCGACGCACTTGGAACCGGGTGCCCAGCACTCGAGCCTCGCCCTGCTCCGCCGCCACCACAAACGGATCGCCGGTGTGGGTGACGCTGAAGAAAGCGGCGCCTCTGATCAATTGCACACGGCGCTGACCGTGGCTGAAATCCACGGCAATCGCGCTGTCGGCATCCAGCGTCACTTGCGACTGGTCGGCCAAGGTCACCGTGCGAATTTCGCCGGGCGCCGAGACATGATCAGCGCGCAGATCGTCGAGCCAGCGCTGCGCTTGCCACCCCGTGCCGAGGCTGACCATCAGCAGCAGACACGCGGCCATCGCCAGCGCTCCAGACCAACGCAACAACGGCGAACGACGCGGGGCATCCATCGCCTGCAGATAACCTTGCAGCGCGCCCGCATCTTCATCAGCCAGGGTACGCGCCGGGCTTTCGCTGAGCTCCCAGATCACCTGCGCCTGCGCATACGCCTCGGCATGGGCCGGATCGGCGCGCAGCCACTGGCTGAAGGTCAATTGATCGCCCGTGCTCGGGCGGTCATGCAGCAGGCTCAGCCAGGCCAGCGCGGCCTGCTCCTGAGCCGGGGTCGGTGTGATCGGGTTGGATGGCTTCACGGTGCTTTCCCTGGCAGACGTGGCGCGGGGTCGCGCAGGCTGGCCTTGCAGGCTTCGAGGGCGCGCATCATATGTTTTTCCACGGCACTTTGGGACAGACCCATGGCCTTGGCGATTTCGGCATACTTGCGCCCGTGAATGCGATTGAGCAGAAAAATCTGCCGGGTGCGTTCGGGCAAGGCGCGCAACGCCGCTTCGACATGGCGCAGATCATTGCCGGCTTCGAGCGCGGCCTGGGGTTCGCTGCCGTGGCTGTCGGGCTCGTCCGGCTGCCAGCCTTCGTTGACCCGCGTGCGCGTGCCTTCACTGCGCAAATGATCAATAGCGATATTGCCGGCGCAGCGCAGCAGATAGGTGCTGAGTTCTTCGACCTGGACCAGCGGCCGGCGCCAGAAGCGCAAAAACAGATCCTGCACCAGATCCGCCGCCGTCGCCCGACAACCGACACGCCGGCTCACCAGCGCTTCCATTTTCGCACGCTGGGACAGAAACACCTGAAGAAAATGCGCACGCGCGCCACGCGCTTCATCATCACGCGATTCCGGCGGCAGACCGATCAGCACTTCAGCACTGCGCCCATGCCGCAACCGGGCTGGCCAACAGGCTCAACCCCGCCAGTGCCAAGGCCAGACGCGGGCGATACGGCAGCAACAGCACCAGTGCCAAAGCACTGAGCATCAGCACCGCGAACCAGTCGACCAGACCGAAACTCCAGCCATTGACCGCGACCGCCGCCCACAGCGAAAGCGCCAGCAACAACCATCCCGCCAACGCCAGACCCTGACGGCGGCGCGTCGACGGTTTGGCGCCGAGCAATTCGGCATGATGGCGAGGCATCGACAGACACAATGCGGTGAAGCCGGCGTAGGTGAGTAACAGGGCCAGCAGCATCAGTTGGCACTCTGTTCAAGGGTAATCGACCGAGGCGATGACTTTACTTTGCGCACACTGACGTCGCTGCCTGCACGCTGCATCTTGCGCGCAGCCCAGCCGAGAAAAATCCCGGTCACAAGGCAGGTCAGATCAAATCCGGCCAGTGCCCAGTCGCGCTGCATCAGGGTCGCGCCAAGATTCCACGGCGTAGTCAGCGCATTGATCAGCGGCACGGCGATAAACAGCGCGGCGCCGAGCGTCAGCTGCTCGATCCACGCTTGGCGTCCCGGACGCAACACCGCATGCACCAGGCTCAGCCCCCAGGCAAGGAAGAACGCATTCACTTCCCAGTCGGCCCGTCCCGTCAGACTCACCGGCAACAACCGATTGGCCAAAAAGAATACCGCCACCGCCGACACCAGCCCGGCCATGCTGGCAATATTCAGCACTTCGACCAAACGCAACTCGAACGGCAGCGCTGCGCTTTTTGCGTGCTTGAGCTGACGCTTGCCCAGCCAGATCACCAGCCCGGTGCCGATCATCGCCGTGCCGGCCAGTCCGCAGATGAAATACAACCAGCGCAACAGCGGCCCGGCGAAATGGCCCATGTGCAAACCATAGAACGCGCCACCCATCGCCATCGCCATGGGTTGATCGGGGGTACTGCTCAGAAGCTGCCCGGTGACGCCGTTGAACGTCACCGCCCGGCCGAAATCATGCACCACCCGATCGCCCGCGCGGGACAGCACCACCGTGGCGCTGGCATCGCCCGGATTGCTCACCGACAGGCGCGCGGTGTGGCCGCCCGACCATTGCTCGCTGGCCTTGGCAAGTAGCGGCGCCATGGCGGTCAACGGCGCGGCGATCTCAGCACGTTCCGGCGTCTTCGAGGCGGGAAAGACTTCGTCGTAAAACTTGCGCACGTCACTGCCGTAAGAGGCAACGATGCTGGCGGGCATGACCATCGACATGAAAATCACCAGGCTGCTGTAGGTGATCATCAAATGAAACGGCAGCACCAGCACACCAACGGCGTTGTGCCCGTCGAGCCAGGAACGCTGGCCCTTGCGCGGGCGGAAGGTGAAGAAGTCCTTGAAGATTTTCTTGTGGGTGATGATGCCGCTTATCAACGCCACGAACATCACCATCGCGGCGATGGTCGCCAGCCAGCGCCCCCACGGATAAGGCATCTGCAACTGGAAGTGGAAGCGGTAAAAGAACTCGCCACCCATGCTTTCGCGGCCCTGTACTTCGGCCCCGCTCTGGGCGTCGAGGGTTCGGGATTCGAAACGGCCGCGCTCGCCGGGTTTGCCCGGCGCCTGTTGCCAGCGCACGGTGAGGCCGGGATCGCGGGCATCGGGCAAATCGATCAGCCAGCGCGAGGCACCGGCGGCATGTTGCTGCAGATAGTTTTGCGCCAGGGTCAGGCTGGCTTCGGCATCGAGTGGATGCGCAGCTATTTCCGGCTGCATCCAGTGGCTGATTTCGTCTTTGAAGTAAGCCAGCGTTCCAGTGAGAAAAATCGCGAACAGCAACCAGCCGAACACCAGCCCGGCCCAAGTGTGCAGCCAAGCCATCGCCTGCCGGAAGCCCTCTTTCATGCGAGCCCCAGACCGCGTGCGGCGCCGGAAATGGTGGCGAGAATCACGCTCGGAACCAGCAGGCCGACCCACGCTGACCACGCGCTGCGGCAGGCAAAGCACCAGAGCACCGCGACCAGATAGACCAGAAAGGACACGGTCATGCCGGTCACCACCGCTTCGGCGCGGTTCAGCGGCAGCCACAACGTCAGGGTGACACTGGCCAGCGCCGCGACCAGATAGCCGCCGAAAACCGCCGCCAGCACCCGTGAGGTGACAGCCAGACGATAGGACATGGGAAGCGTGGTGAGTTTGCCTTTCATGTTTCGACCCTGAAACCAAAAACGCCCGGCCGACAAGCCGAATCTACAGGCAAGCAATATTAATGATAAATATTCTCATACGCAAAAGCATCTGATTGCCGGACACCGTCGCCAGCCCCTACAATGCGAACCGTTCTTGTTCTCTAATGCGCGTTCTCTACGCAAACTTTGCGTCCGGAGTCATTTCGTTGCCGCCCGCTCATCCCGTCGAATCGCTCTATCACGCCCATCACAGCTGGCTCACCGGCTGGCTGCGGCGCAAGCTCGGCTGCCCGGACAGCGCGGCGGATCTGGCGCAAGACACGTTCATTAAAGTGCTGAGCGCCCGCGAACCGCCGGTGATCATCGAACCGCGCGCCTTTCTCACCACGCTGGCCAAACGTGTGCTGTTCAACCACTACCGGCGCCAGGATCTGGAACGCGCCTACCTCGAGACGCTGGCGCAAATGCCCGAAATGGCCGCGCCGTCGGAAGAGCACAAGGCGATCATCCTGCAGACGTTGATCGAACTCGATGAGCTGCTCGACGGTTTGCCGCGCCCGGTCAAACGCGCATTCCTGCTCGCGCAGATCGATGGGCTGACTTATCCACAGATCGCCGCCGAACTGGGTATCTCGATAGCCACGGTCAAACGCCATCTGAATAAAGCAGCAATGCGCTGCTATTTCGCACTGTGAATCCCGCGCCGGATTTCTCCGCGCAGGTCGCCGAACAGGCGGTGCACTGGCTGCTGGAAATGCAGCAGGGCACGCTCACCCCGCGCCAGCAACAGGCCTGGCAACAATGGCTGGATGCGCACAGCGAACACCGCCGAGCGTGGGAACACATGCAACGGGTCAACCAGCGCTTGCGCGGCGTCTCGTCGCCGTTGGCCCACGCCGCATTGAACGGGCCGAAGTCCGCCAGCCGTCGTCAGGCGCTGAAAATGCTGCTGATTCTCGGTGCTGGCTCAGCGGCGACCTGGGGCCTGCGCGAGCACACGCCGCTGCCGTCGCTGCTCGCCGATTACCGCACACCGGTCGGGCAGCGGCGCAAGATTGCCTTGGGCGGTGCCAATTCCTTGCAGCTCAATACCGCCAGCTCCGCCGATGTCGATAACGCACAGCGTTTGATTCGTCTGCTCGAGGGCGAAATGCTGTTGAGCGCTGCTAATGCATTCGAAATACGCACGGCGCACGGCGTGCTGAAAACCCAGGGCGCGCGCCTTAATGTGCGGCAGTTCGCCGATCGCACGCAGATCGCCCTGTTTGAAGGGCGAGTCGAACTCACCGCCAAGCAGCGCGCGCCCCTGCTGCTGCCGGTCGCGCGTCAACTGAGTTTTACTGCCGGCTCCGTCAGCGAGGCCAAGCCGCTGGACGCCAACAGCGGCGCCTGGACCGACGGCATGCTGGTCGCTGCGCATATGCGCCTCGGCGATTTCCTCGAAGAGCTTGGCCGCTACCGCCGCGGCCAGTTGAGTTGCGACAGCAAAGTCGCCGATCTGCTGATTTCCGGAACGTATCCGCTGGATGACAGCGAGCGGATTCTCGACCTGCTGCAGATCAGTCTGCCGGTGCAAGTGAAGCGCTTTACCCGTTATTGGGTGAGCGTTGAAGCGCGGGTTTGAACAGCAAGATCAAAAGATCGCAGCCTTCGGCGGCTCCTACAGAAGGCTGCGATTTTTGATTTTAAAAAAAATGAGCCGTTTTTCAGATCTGGCGTGACAGAGAAGGAAAGCCCCCTTGATTCCACCTTCTCAGGATCATCCACATGCAGCCCACCCGCCTTACGCCCCTGGCCCGCAGCCTGCGCAATCTGCTGCTCGGCGCCAGCCTGAGTTTTACCGGCCTGCCCGCCGCACTGGCCGCCGAAGCCAAGGTTTATCACATCGCCCCGGCGTCGCTGGAAACCGCGCTCAACCAGTTTGGCCGTGAAGCCGGCGTGCTGATCTCCTTCGGCTCGCAAGTCACCAGCGGTGTGCAAAGCCGTGGTCTGGAAGGCAATTACACGACGCAGCAAGGCCTCGATGCCTTGCTCGAAGGCACCGGCCTGCAAGCCCGCGCCGAGGGCGACAATGCCTTCAGCCTGCAACCGCTGGGAGACGCCGCGCTGGAGCTGGGCACTTCGACGGTGGTCGGCGACTGGCTCGGCGATGCGGCGCAAGTCAACGTCTTCGAACACCCAGGCGCACGCGATGTGATCCGCCGCGAAGAATTCGAACGCCAGGGCGCGACCCAGGCCCGCGATGTGCTCAACCGCATCCCCGGCGTCAATGCGCCGGAGAACAACGGCACCGGCAGCCATGACATGGCGCTGAATTTCGGCATTCGCGGTTTGAATCCACGCCTGGCCGCGCGCTCGACAGTATTGATGGACGGCATCCCGGTGCCTTTCGCGCCGTACGGGCAACCGCAGCTGTCGTTCGCGCCGATCAGCATGGGCAACATGGATGCCGTGGACGTGGTGCGTGGCGGCGGCGCGGTGCGATACGGTCCGCAGAACGTCGGCGGCGTGGTCAACTTCGTGACCCGGGCAATCCCCGACGAGCCGACGGTCAAGGGTGGTTTCCAGACTGAAACCAGCCCGTCGTCGAGCCACGACGGTTTCAAGACCAGCGCCAATCTGCTGGCCGGCGGCACCAACGTCAACGGCCTGGGCGGCGCCTTGCTGTACTCCGGCACCCGTGGCGGTGACTGGCGTGAGCACAGCGATACCGAGATCGACGACCTGATTCTCAAGGGCAAATACCAGCTCGACGAAGCCAACAGTTTCAACGCCATGGCCCAGTATTACGAAGGCAAGGCCGACATGCCCGGCGGCCTCAACGTCGCCGATTACGATGCCGATCCCTATCAGTCGACGCGCCCGAAAGACCAGTTCTGGGGGCGCCGGACGATGTTCAACTTCGGCTATCGCTATCAGGAAGATCGCCGCGAGTTCACCGCCAACACCTTCTTCACCAAGACTTTGCGCAGCGGTTATCTGGATCAGGGCACGTTCCTTTCGCTGTCGCCACGCGAATATTGGGTGCGTGGTCTGGAAACCCGTTTCGCCCAAGGCTTCGACCTGGGTCCGAGCAGCCATGAAGTCGGCGTCGGCTACCGCTACATCAACGAGGCTGGCCACGAACTGCGCTACCGCACGCCGATCAGCGCCAACGAATACCCGACCACCAGCAGCCGCAACGACCGCGACACCCGTGGTGGCACCGAGGCCAATGCGTTCTTCGTCGACGATCGCATCGACATCGGCAAATGGACCATCACCCCAGGCGTGCGCTACGAGATGATCGAGTCGCAGCAGACCAACAACCTGACCAACGTCAAATACAAGGGCGACTACAACACCGCGCTGCCGGCGCTGAACGTGCTCTATCACCTGACCGATAGCTGGAATCTGTACGCCAACACCGAAGGCTCGTTCGGCAGCGTGCAGTACAGCCAGATGCCCAACCGCGTGAGCAGCGGCGAAGTGAAACCGGAAAAGGCCCGTACCTGGGAACTCGGCACGCGTTATGACAATGGTGCCCTGCGCGCGGAAATCGGCGCATTCCTGATCAACTTCGACAACCAGTACGAAAGCAATCAAACCAACGATTCGGTGATCGCCCGCGGTGAAACCCGTCATCAAGGCATCGAGACCAGCGTCAATTACGCGCTTGATGATCTGAGTCCGGCGCTGGCCGGGTTCGATGTCTACGCCACGTATGCTTATGTCGATGCGACCATTCGCGAAGACGGGCCGAACAAAGGCAACCGCGTGCCGTTTTCCTCCAAACACAAAGGCACGATTGGCGTCGGGTATACCGAAGGGCCGTGGAAGCTGAATCTGGACAGCAGCTTCCAGAGCGATCAGTTTGCCGACAACGCCAATACCTCGAAGGAAAGCGCCGACGGCAGCACCGGCAAGATCCCCGGTTACATGCTGTTCAGCAGCCGCGCTGGATATGACTTCGGACCGCAACTGTCGGATTTGAATGTGGCGGTGGGGGTGAAGAACATCTTCAACACGCAGTACTTCACGCGCTCGTTCGATGACAACAACAAGGGCAAGTACGTTGGCGAGCCGCGGACGGTGTATGTGCAGACTTCGGTGGCGTTCTGAGCCGTGATCGGTTGAAGATCAAAAGCCCCTCACCCTAACCCTCTCCCAGGGGGAGAGGGGACTGATTGGGGGATGCTCGATAAATACGCCGACCGGAAAGTGCCGTACGGAATCCATAATCGACTCGGACTTTCAGGTCGACGTACTTCTGCAGACACCTCGGTCGGCCCCCTCTCCCTCGGGAGAGGGCTGGGGTGAGGGGCCACGATCTCAAACCCTGCCGCGAAACAACCAACACCCCAAACAAAAAAACGGGCCTGCATCAGCAGGCCCGTTCTCCTTTGGTTACTTGTGAAATCAGCGCATCAACTGTTGATCGCTGCCTGTTCGTTCTCGTCAAATTCTTCCGCCAACAGCTTGTCGTTGGCCTTGCCGGTGAATGGCACTACAGCGGCGCGTGGCTTACCTCGCAGTTTGCCGAACAGATGATCCAGTTTGTGCTCGAGTTTCTCGGCAGCACCGTCGATCGCCTGTTCCAGCGAATCGGCTTTGTGGGTCACGGAAATCGGTTGGTGGCCTTTAGGCCGCGCTTCCAGTTGGCAGCGCAAGTCATGGGGACCTGGTTTTTCGCCGTTCTCGTCGCTCAGGTGGACTTCGACACGGGTCAGGTCTTCTTCATAACGGTCGAGCGTGCTCTCAATAGTTGTACGTACCCACTCCTCCAGTCGCTTACTGCTTTGAATATGGTTATCGCTGTTGACTTGGATTTGCATAGTTCATCCCTTATTTCAGCTAGCTCGCTGGAGGCCTTGAAGTGAATATCCTGACCTCCTGGTTACAACAATCGGCCCGAGCGCCGAACATTTCAACCCCTGAAAAAAGAAAAATATTCATTCGCAAAAAAAGCCGGACAACCGAGCAAAGCGCTGCTAAGGTCGGGAGTTGGATCGCCTCGCCTCGCGGCAAAATCCGCTCACATCTGCTGCTCATTCAGCGGGTGCTGACTGCGAAAAATCCCCGCCTCCTCCACCAGCCAGTCATGCACAGCACGCACGCCCGGATGACTCAACGCCCCCGGCGCATACAGCAGCACATAGCGTTTATGGTTGGGCACCGACAAGCCGAACGGCACGATCAGAGTGCCGCGCTCCAGCTCATCGTTGAGCAGCGTGCGCCGGGCAATCGCTACGCCCATGCCGGCAATCGCCGCTTCAATGGTCAGGTGATTGCGGTTGAAGGTGTGGCCGCGGCGCACGTCGGCGCCTTCGAAGCCGATCGCGTTCAAGTAGAACTCCCACTCTGCGTATTCGTAACTGCCACGCCAGGCGGTGATGTCGTGCAGCAACGGGAAATGCACCAGATCCGCCGGACCGTGCAACGGCGGTCGCCCACGCAGCAGGCTCGGCGCGCACACGGGGAAAATCTGCTCATCGAGCAAGGCTGTGGATAACAACCCGGGGTAACTGCCATCGTTGAGATCGATGGCCAGATCGAAATCGCCTTCGTGCAACGGCACGCTGCTGTCCTCCGCCACCAGGCGCAACTGGATGTCCGGAAAGCGTTGCTGCAAGCGCGGCAAGCGCGGGGTCAGCCACTTGCCGAGAAACGACGGGATTGAACGCAACCGCAGAGTCCCGCTGATCATCCCGGCGTCCAGTCGGCGCAGTTCCGCGTCGATGCTGCCATAGGCTTCGTTGACGGTGATCGCCAGCCGCTGCCCCTGCGCACTCAACTCAACGCCGCGCGCGCGCCGATGAAACAGGCGAAAGCCCAGGCGTTCTTCCAATTGGCGAATCTGCTGGCTGACCGCGCCCGGGGTGATGTGCAGCTCTTCGGCACAACGGGTGAACGACAGGTGCCGCGCCGCACAGGCAAACACCTGCAGCCAGACGTAGGTCTGGGCATGCAATTGACGACTCATTGTTTAGTCCTGCTAAAGGCTGTCTTAGGAGGTTTCGTTGGTCACCTCGGCCCGAGCGAGGCAGTATCGCTGACATTGCGCTTGTCCGACAAAAAATGGCAGCGATTCCTACTCCATTGCTTGTGAGGGTTTAGCATGGCTATCAGTGTTTTCGATCTATTCAAAGTCGGTATCGGCCCGTCCAGTTCCCATACCGTCGGCCCGATGCGCGCAGCGGCGACCTTTGCCCAAGCCCTGTTTGACCAGCATCTGCTCAATGACGTGCGACGGGTGGAGATTCGTTTGTACGGCTCGCTGTCGGCCACCGGCGTTGGCCATGCTACCGACCGCGCGACCGTCATGGGCCTGATGGGCGAGTGGCCGGACAGCATTGATCCGTCGACCATCGATCCACGCATCCAGCAACTGCGCGAAACCGGGCAACTGTGCCTCGCTGGTCAGCGTTCGATTGCTTTCAATTGGCAGAGTGATCTGCTGCTGCTCGACGAGAGCCTGCCCTACCACCCCAACGCCATGTCGCTGACCGCCTTTGGCGAAAGCACCGAGTTGTTCACGCAGACCTATTACTCGGTGGGCGGCGGTTTCATCGTCGAAGCGGCTGAAGCAGAGTCTGGCGTGGCGCCGACCAGTGACGTGGTGTTGCCGTACGACTTTTCCAGCGCCGCCGAACTGCTCGCCCTGTGCAAACAACATAATCTGCGCGTGTCCGAATTGATGATGGCCAACGAACGCGCCTGGCGCAGCGACGCCGAGATCCGTCAAGGTCTGCTGCATATCTGGTCGGTGATGCGTGAGTGCGTCGAACAAGGCCTGCGCCACGAAGGCATCCTTCCCGGCGGTCTGAAAGTGCCGCGCCGCGCCGCGAAACTGCACCGCAGCCTGTTGGAAATCGGCAAACCGAATGTGATCAGTTCGACCCTGTCGGCGATGGAATGGGTCAACCTCTTCGCCCTCGCCGTCAACGAAGAAAACGCCGCCGGCGGGCGCATGGTCACCGCGCCGACCAACGGCGCCGCCGGAATCATCCCCGCCGTTCTGCACTACTACATGAGATTCAATCCGGATGCGTCTGACGATGACGTCGTCGCGTTCTTTCTCGGCGCGGCCGCCGTCGGCATTTTGTGCAAGAAAAATGCTTCTATCTCCGGCGCCGAAGTCGGCTGTCAGGGCGAAGTCGGTTCAGCTTGCGCCATGGCTGCCGCCGGCTTGGCCGACGTGCTCGGCGCGACGCCGGAGCAATTGGAAAACGCTGCCGAAATCGGCTTGGAACACAACCTTGGCCTGACCTGCGATCCGGTCGGTGGTTTGGTGCAAGTGCCATGCATCGAGCGTAATGCCATCGCGGCGGTGAAGGCGATCAACGCCACGCAAATGGCCCTGCGCGGCGACGGCAATCACTTTATTTCCCTCGACCGTGTGATCCGCACCATGCGCGACACCGGCGCCGACATGCACGACAAATACAAAGAAACTTCGCGGGGCGGGCTGGCGGTGAACTGGGTGGAGTGCTGATCGGCCGGACTGCACCGTCAGCGATCATCGCCCCGTTCCTGCCCCGAAAACGCGCCATTAAAAAACGGCGAGCCCCGAGGCTCGCCGTCTTTTGCACCGTGTTCATTGTTCGACAATTTTTCCGGCATGCGCCTTGCTACATCACTCTTGAGGCAAACGGACATTGCAAACCTCAGCGAACGAGATGCCAGTGGTCTGGTGTTGCGAACCAAATCGGATCATGGCCGGTCAACAACTTCACGTTCAATCAGGCGGTGACGCATCATGGACAACCCATTTCAAATCATTACCGATGCTTTTGCGCCGGACTATCAGATCAATCTGAGCATTCAGGGCCTGGACGGCAGCATCATGCTGACCCTGTCCAACGCCGGCCGCATCGTGGCCAAGCGCATGATCAGCGCCGAACAGCGCAACGACCCCGAGCGGTTGAAACGGCTGGTGCAGAGCATCCAGTTCGGCATCGCCATCGAACAGGGCCACAGCGCCATGTCAATTCTCGAAGCCATGACCAGCGGCGCCGGGCTGACCCCGCCACCGCCTCGCGTCAAAGGCCAGCCGGGCCAGGCGGCGAGCCTTTAAAGCTCGCCCTTCTCCACTTCAGGATGTTCGCTGGAGCCCGTGCCGATCTTGCGCTGCGGGTTCTCGATCTTCACTGAAGGGAATTGCGATGAGGCGTAACGCACCACCAGGATCGCGAACGCCAGCAGCAGAATGCCGCCGCAGAGGTAGATGATGCCCATGTCCGGCGGGTTGTGGTGCGAGACGTTGGAGATCAGCAGGCGCGTCAGTGCGGTGATCGCCACGTAGATCAGGAAGCGCACCGGCATGTGGTTGGTCTTGAAATAAATTCCGACCATCGCGCCCAGTTCCAGATAGATGAACAGCAACAGAATGTCATCGATCTTGATGTGCCCGACTTCGAGCATGCCGAGAAACTCCATCACCGCTGCCCACGCCGTCACCGCACCGATGGCGAACAGCGCCAGGTAGTGAAAGGTTTCGACGAACAGGTTACCCAGCGACTCGGCCAGTTGATGCACGTTACGCCGCAGTTTCTCGGCCCAGTTGATTTTCACGATGAGTTTCCTTAGCCCGTATCGGGCGGATGATGCGTATCGCACGTGACGGTTTTGCGCGCGCGCCTTGTTGCAATGGTTTTCATGCAGGTTCAGGGCCACGCATCATGGCGATCCGCCGCAAATCCCGCGCCGTGGCGTTTGGTCGCACCGCTGGAGTTTCTGTGGGAGCGAACCTGCTCGCTATAGCAGCGACACCGTCCCCTGACAAACGCCAAATCCGGTCTACATTGAAAAGCCACTACCCATGGCGCAGGGATTCGCTTATCCTTTTCGCTGTATATGGATACAGTAGTCGTCAAGACAACTTAACGTGAAGGCATGTGAGGTGGTGAATGGCCGTCGAAGTGGTATACCGCAGCAGCCGAGATCTGGAGCGCTTGTTCATGGATAAAGCCGAAGCTGATCGTCATGACAAAATGCTCGAACTGGCCGAATATCTGGCCGATGTGCTGCAAAAAGCCGTTCCGTCCCTGACCGAACAGCAAGTGGAAGAAGCCGGGATCTACATGGCGAAGAATCGCGATGTGTTCGCCCGGGCGTTCAAGAGCCAGCCTGATGCGCTGTCAGAGCTGATCAATGCGCCGGCCGAGCCTGTGGAAAAGACCGAAGTCGCAGAAGCTGACGAGGCGCCTGCGAAGCCAGTCAAAGCAGCGAAAGCGCCGAAGTAATCAGAAAGATCGCAGCCTCCGGCAGCTCCTACATTCCGATTGTAGGAGCTGCCGAAGGCTGCGATCTTTTGCTTTTCAGCGATACAAGACCTTTTCGGCCAACTCATCCGCCACTCGCGCCGGCGAACGTTTTTCCGCCTGGGCGTGCGCGAACACTTCAGTCAGCCGCGAACTGATTTTCGACAAGTGCGCCGTGATGGTCGGCAATTCCTCACCGCGATGTTTCAGCGAAACGTAGATGAGCCCGCCGGCATTGATCACATAATCCGGCGCATAAAGAATCCCGCGCCGTTCCAGTTGATCCGCCACGTCCAGATGGGAAAGTTGATTGTTCGCCGAGCCGGCAACTGCCGAACATCGTAGCTGAGACACTGAATGACTGTTGAGCACACCGCCCAACCCGCACGGCGCAAGAATGTCGCAAGGCGTGCTGAGCAGCGCATCGTTGGCGATCGGGTGGGCATTGAGCTGTTCCATCGCCAGTTGCACCTTGCCGTGGTCGATGTCACTGACCAGCAACTCGGCGCCGGCAGCGTGCAGTTGCTCGGCCAGCGCATAACCGACATTACCAAGCCCCTGAATGGCGATGCGCAAACCCTCGAGGTTGTCGCTGCCCAGGCGCGCCATTGCCGTCGCGCGAATTCCGGTGAACACACCCATGGCGGCATGCGGTGCCGGGTCGCCTGCCGAAGTGGTGCTGGTAACGTGGCGGGTCTGCTGGGCGATGCAGTCCATGTCCGCCACTGAAGTACCGCTGTCGATGGCGGTGATGTAGCGGCCGTCGAGCTGCTCAATGCAACGACCGAAAGCTTCGAACAACGCGCCGCGATTCTCGACATGGATCGGCCGCACGATTACCGCCACCCCACCACCCTGCGCAAGGCCGGCGAGTGCCGCTTTGTAGCTCATGTTTTGCGCCAGGCGAATGGCGTCCTCGACAGCGGATTCGTCGTTGGGATAGGCAAGGTAACGGCACCCGCCCAGGGCAGGCCCCAGATGGCTGTTATGAATGGCAATGACCGCCTTCAACCCGCTAACCGGGTCCACGCTCAGGTGCAGCGATTCCAGGCGAGTGCTTTGCATGAGAGCGAACATCGACAGGCTCCCCGAATCACTTCTTGTAGAACGCCAGTATAGGCTTGCCCCTGAAAATTGCTGGCGCGCGCCGGCATGAGCCGCCGAGCGGACAGTGTCAGGCGGCTATAACTCGCACTCAGGACGTCAGCCACTGGACGAACAACCCGGACGGGGCTAAAACGAGGCATTGGAGGGAGATTTAAATGAGTCCGCGCCAACGCTTTTTCGACTGCCTGCACCGCTCGCCGCCAGCCCTGCTGGAAGCTGCGCTGTGGATAAGTGCCGAGCACGACAAAACCCTCGAACCCGAAGCCTGGTTGCGCACGTTCAAGGATCTGCAATTACGGGTCAGCTATGGCCTGCCGATGCTGCCAGTCAGCGAACTGGCGCAACCGCTGGTGCGGCGCATGGTCGACATCGGTTTCGCCCAGGATGATTTTCTGCCCCTGCGTCCACAGGCGGCGCTGCTGGATCGCGTATTGCACACCCAACGCGGGCAGCCGCTGGCACTGGCGCTGATTGCGCTGGAGTTGGCCCACGGCCTGGAGATTCCTCTGGTCGGGGTGAATTTCCCCGGGCATTTTCTGCTTCGGGTTCCCGGTGCCGATCATTTGCTCGACCCTTGCGGCGGGCGGCGGTTGTATCCCAATGACTGTCGCGAATTGTTGCAGCGCCAGTACGGGCCGAACATGCAGCTCAGCGCCGAGCATCTGCTGACGGCAACGCCGGTGCAGATGCTCCAGCGTCTGTCGCGCAACCTGCGGCAATTGCACTTGACCCACGACAACTTCATCGCCGCGCTGATCGACGCGGAACGGGTACTCGAACTGGGCGGCGCCAAGGCCGCCGACTACATGGCTCGCGCCAGCTTGTATCAACGGCTGGATTGCCCCAACGCCGAGCGCTTCGATCTGGAGCACGCGCTGTTGCTCAGCGAAGACCCGATCCAGCGCCTGCGCCTGACCGAGCGCCTCGGCCACCTGCCGCCCAACTCCGTCGTCCATTAACCGCTCCCACAGGGGGTTACGGAGTATCTGGCTGATTGGCTGGATGCGCCTTGATGAACGCCGGATGTTCATCCGCCAACGCAGCCACACGGCGGATTTTCGGATACGCCTCGAGGCTGACATTGAACCGCTCTGCCGCATACAACTGCGCAATCAGATACACATCCGCCACGCACGGCCACTCGCCAAAACAAAAACCACTGTCACCGATCAACTGCTCCACCGTCGCCAGCCCTTGGCTGATCCAGTGACTGATCCACTCCACCACCTGCGCCTCATCCTGCCCCGACTGGCGCAGGCGATTGAGTACGCTGACGTTGTGCAGCGGATGCACATCGCAGCCGATCACCGCTGCAACACCACGCACCTGCGCACGTGCGACAAGATCATCCGGCAGCAACGGCACCTGTGGATAACGTTCTTCCAGGTATTCGATGATCGCCGGCGATTGAATCAGCACCGCGCCGTCATCGGTGCGCAGCGCCGGCACCCGGCCCTGCGGATTGATCGCCAGATACGCCGCCTGCCGATGCTCGCCACCCGGCGGTGCGATCAGGTTGACCGGCAGCGCCTGGTAATCGAGCCCCTTCAACGCCAGCGCAATCCGTACCCGGTACGACGAAGTGGAACGGTAATAGGTAAAGAGATCCATGAGCCGCTCCTGTCAGCGCGCCGCAATCACGATGCCGCGACATTCGCCGAAGCCGATCGGGGCGAAACCGTCGCGGGCGCAGCGCGCGCGCAGGATGATTTCGTCACCGTCCTCGAGGAATTTGCGCACCTCGCCGGAGGCCAGTTCGATCGGTTTCTTACCGCCCTCGGTGATTTCCAGCAGGCTGCCGAACTGCCCGTTTTCCGGGCCAGACAGCGTGCCCGAACCGAACAGGTCACCGGCCTGCAGCTGGCAACCGTTGACGCTGTGATGCGCGACCATTTGCGCCACGGTCCAGTACATGTAACGGGTGTTGCTCAGTGTCAAACGATGAGCCGGCAAGTTCTGCTCGCGCATGGTTTCGGTACGCAGCAGCACCTCCAGTTCGATATCGAAGGCGCCGCCGTCCTGATCGCGCTTGTCGAGCAGATACGGCAGCGGCTGCGGATCACCGTCAGGGCGCGCCGGTTGCGCGGTGCGGAACGGCTCGAGTGCTTCTGCCGTTACCACCCAGGGCGAGACGCTGGTGATGAAACTCTTCGACAGAAACGGCCCGAGCGGCTGGTATTCCCAGGCCTGGATATCCCGTGCCGACCAGTCATTGAGCAGACAGAAACCGGCGATGTGCTCGGCGGCGTCGCCGATGGCAATCGGCTCGCCCATCTCGTTGCCCGGGCCGATCCAGATGCCCAGTTCCAGTTCGTAATCCAGACGCGCACACGGGCCGAATACCGGCTCGGTCTGCCCGGCCGGCAGGGTTTGGCCTTTCGGCCGGCGCACCTCGGTGCCCGACGCTCGCACCGTGGAGGCGCGACCGTGGTAACCGATCGGCACGTGCTTGTAGTTCGGCAGCAGCGGGTTGTCCGGGCGGAACAGTTTGCCAACGTTCTGCGCGTGCTCGATGCCGACATAGAAATCGGTGTAATCGCTGATCCGCGCCGGCAGGTGCATCTGGCAATCGGCGGCAAGTGGCAGCAGTTTCGCGCCCTGCGCTTCGATAGCACCACGCTGCGTACTGCCTTCGCTGAACAATTCCAGCAGGCGTTCGCGCAGAGCAGCCCTGGCCTCACGGCCGAGTTCGAAGAACGCGTTCAACTGCCCGCCATGCATGGCTTCCACTGCACTGCGTGCGACACCGTCAAACAGACCGGCCTCAAGCGCGACTTGCAAATCGAAGATGTGCTCGCCGATCGCCACGCCCGCACGGGGTGTCGAACCGTTCAGGCTGAACACGCCCAGCGGCAGGTTCTGCAAGGGGAAATCGCTGTGACCATTGGCCGAAGCGACCCAGCTGCGGGTGATGGAATTCTGCGTCATGGGTTATCTCCGGGTCGGGTCGAACGTGGCGGGCAGCGTCGCCCAGCAAGCATCGTAAGTGGATTGCAGTTGCGGGCAGTCGAGGGCGAAGCGGCTTGGGCGCAGCACCTGACTGGTCTCGAACATGAAGGCCATGGTGTTGTCGATCTTCGCAGGGGCAAGTTCGGCATTGATCGCTTTGGTGCAGGTTTCGCCGTCGGGGCCGTGAGCACTCATGCAGCTGTGCAGCGACGCGCCGCCGGGCACGAAGCCTTCTGCCTTGGCGTCGTATTCGCCCTGGATCAGGCCCATGAATTCGTTCATCAGGTTGCGATGGAACCACGGCGGCCGGAAGGTGTTTTCGGCAACCATCCAGCGCGGCGGGAAGATCACGAAATCAAGGTTGGCCAGACCGTGCACGCTGGTAGGCGAAGTCAGCACGGTGAAGATCGAGGGATCGGGGTGATCGAAACTCACCGTGCCGATGGTGTTGAAACGGCGCAGGTCGTATTTGTACGGCACGTTGTTGCCGTGCCAGGCGACCACATTGAGCGGTGAGTGATTGAGTTCGGTGGCCCATAACTGGCCAAGGAATTTCTGCACCAGAGTGGTGGGTTGTTGCAGGTTTTCGTAGGCGGCGACCGGCGTGAGGAAATCCCGCGGATTGGCCAGACCGTTGCTGCCGATCGGCCCCAGATCCGGCAGACGCAGCGGCGCACCATGGTTCTCGGCGAGGTAACCGCGCGCCTGCGGATCAAGCAGTTCGACGCGGAATTTCAGGCCACGCGGCAGCACCACGATCTCCAGCGGCGCAACTTCCAACACCCCCAGTTCGCTGGCGATGCGCAGCCGGCCCAGTTGCGGCACCAGCAGCATTTCACCGTCGGCGTTGAAGAACACACGCTCCATCGAACGATTGGCGACGTAGTTGTAAATGCTGATGCCTGACGGTTTTTCGGCGCCAGCGTTGGCGGCCATGCTGACCAGGCCATCGATGAAGTCCGTCGGCTCGGTCGGCAGATCCAGTGGATTCCAGCGCAGACGATTGGGTGTCACTTCACCCAACGATCCGCCCGCCAATTGCCGCTCCAGTTTGACGAACGCCGGATGATTGGCCGATGGCTGAATCCGGTACATCCAGGTCCGCCGCGCTTCACTGCGCGGCATGGTGAACGCGGTGCCGGAGAACAGTTCGGTATACAGGCCATACGGGGCTTTTTGCGGGGAATTCTGGCCAACGGGCAGCGCGCCGGGCAACGCTTCAGTGCTGAATTCGTTGCCGAAGCCTGACTGATAAGCCAAGGCCTGCGCGGTTGAATCGAGGTTCATGGAGCCTCCTGAACAGGGAGTCGGCAGTGGCCAGCCGCTCTGGCTCAGAGGTCTCGGCACGCCGGGGTTGTTATTATCGTAATCTGATTACGCATAACGTAATTTGCTCGCTATCCAGCGTCAAGCTATAAAGACGCCCATTCGAACCGGAACCGCCAGCCCCATGGAAAAAACCAGCGACAGCAACGGCAAACAGAAAGTCCGCTCCGCCGAGGTCGGCACCGACATACTCAAGGCCCTCGCCGAGTTGTCACCGTCGACCTCCCTGTCGCGTCTGGCCGAACACGTGCAGATGCCGGCGAGCAAGGTGCATCGCTATTTGCAGGCACTGATTGCCTCGGGATTTGCCGAACAGAATGCCGCCACCAACCACTACGGTCTCGGTCGCGAGGCATTGCGCGTGGGCCTGGCCGCACTCAATAGCATGGACGTGCTGAAAGTCGCCGCCCTGCCGCTGTCCGAGTTGCGCGATGACCTCAACGAAACCTGCTTCCTCGCGGTATGGGGCAATCAGGGCGCAACTGTTGTGCACATCGAACCGGCGGTACGTGCGGTGACGGTGGTCACGCAATTAGGCTCGGTGTTGCCGTTGCTCAGCTCTTCGACCGGGCTGGTGTTCAGCGCCTATTTGCCGCATCGCGAAACCGACGAGTTGCGCGAGCAGGAAGTTGCTGTTGGCAATCATCCGCTCAAAGACGAAAAAACATTTGCAGCGCTGTGTGAACAGATCCGCGAACGCGGTCTGCATCATGTTCACGGTTTGTTGATGCCGGGAGTGGACGCACTTTCTGCGCCGGTGTTCAACGCCGTCGGCCAGGTCGCTGCAGTACTGACCATCGTCGGCCCGACTTCGCTGTTTCACGCCGACGAAAACGGCCCGGCGGCGCAGCGGTTATTGGCTGCGACGCGGGCCGTGAGTTGGCGGATGGGGTATGAAAAGTCAGCGTATTGACTCATGAAAAAACAATATGAGTGCTGAAAACTCAGTGGACGGTTGTTTTGCTCAATGCCGAATCGGCGCTTTCCATCAGCGTGTTGAAGAAGCCGACCAGAACTTCTTTCGGTGTGTCGTGGCCAGTGTAATAAGTCGCCAGTTCCGCGACCGTACGCGCATCCTTGAATAAACTCAGGAACGATCTTTGCGCCTGGTTGGCTGTTTTGACAGGGGCGCCCGCCGCTGCGGCCTTGCCCAGCGTCACCAGCCCGATCACCATGTCTTTTACATGGCCCAGCGCGGCGGAGTAATCACCACGCCTGTGCGCCTGTGCGCCGTCGTAAAGGCTTTTCATCATCTGAACGGCCACTACCACCGTGCCGATCGGAGGTACCAGCAGGCTCACAATGCTCGCGGCTTTCAGCACGTTATCGTAAATGAGACCGGCGATCATCTCGTTCAAGCTGGTGGTGCGCTCATCGATATCGCTGAGCACGCGCCGAACATGTTCATCATGAAAAGTATACAGGTCGGGCAGTTTGGCCCGGTTCTGCGTGCGGATCACCGGCTTGTTATCAAGCGTCGCGGCAAGGTCGTCAAAGTAATCGTTGATCACCTTTTGATCAACGAGCAGTATCCGCTTGATGTAGTACTCCCTGAACGGGCCCTGGCGAAAACGAATCGAGGGAATAAACTCCGCTATAGGTCGAAAGCTGACAAGATCGGGAGCGTCAGGTGTATAGAGCAAGTCAAAGAATCCCGACGATAGTTTAATGCGGAATATATAGACACCGCCCACCGTACGGTCCCAGGCTGTCGTTAAACCCAAGTTGTGAATATTGAACTTATATAACCCTTCATCCCCCTCGCTGACGCTATCTGTGATCCGTTGATAACCGCCGCTTTCCTTGAGACTGTTAACCACCCGCTGAACAGCAGCAAAAACGTCATTTGACAACCTGCCACTGATGAAATCAGCAAAGGCATTGCAATGCATTTCACAACGAACTTTCCGAGCATGCACAGCACGTTTGAACGCATAGTCGGGATGTGTCTTGTCCAGGTATTGCGCTTTCAGCATTGCGGAATAGCGATCGCCCGCGCGGAACGTTTTCGACAGCGATGACAGATCGCGAATATCCAGTTTATCGATGGCCGGGTGGCCATTCAGCAAATAATATCGGGGACTGAACTTGGTTTCATAGGCAGGATCTACCGCGTAAAATGCGAGCCCTTCGATCAGGAGATCAGTGACGCTTTTGCGAAACTCTTCGGTCTGCACGATTATCCGGTCAGGATCAACATCAACCTGCATTCCACGTGCGCGCAGAATCTCTTCGATGTGGATTTTCACCGAGTCATAAGTGAATTGCTCGAATGGAGGAAAGCCGTTGTCTCGGGTATCAACGGTCGAGAGTGCCTTTAATTCGGTCTGTAACCGGGTATAGCGCTTGCGGCCCTCGAACCCCAGTGCTCGATAACCTACCGGCGCAATCGCCTTGTGCAGGGCTAGCTCTGCGCGATAAGCGACATTGACATAGTCAGCCAATGGCGCTTTGGCATCCAAGTACAAATCCGCCTGGGTGGCGTCCAGTTTGTAACGATAACCATGGCCGCCAAGCGAGACACCCATCTCGTGCAGATAGGCGGGATGAATCAATAATGCCGCGTATTCACGGTCCGCAGACAAAGCAGATTCAACCGAGGTGTTCATATCGAACACATTGGCAAACTTGCGGAAAATGAACGCACCGTCAGCGGTAGGCAAAAACACCAGATAGCCTGAATATCCTTGCGCAGTAAAAACCAGAACCTCCTTCAACGCTGGCCCGCGCCAGAATTTCAAGCCGCGAATCTGGACCGAGGCATCGTTGGCGAGCGCGCGAGCAATGACTTTCGCATCCGTGTCGTTTAACTCACCCGACTGACGAGCGATAAACAGTGCGAACTCCATCAGACTGAAAAGATAGTCACGATAAGCAGTCTGATAATGCCCGGAAGGATAAGGTGCAAGATCGTTTACATAATCCAGACGCAAGTTTCGATTCTCTAACCATTGCTCAAGCGCATAGGCAGTAAAACGGCTTCCGCTTGGCAAGCCGACAATATTCAATTTGGCTTTGTAAGCGTTGTCATGCAGACCGAAGACCATGAACTCAGTGAGCGTTCGCGACTCTTCCTGTTCAATGCTGCGACCTGCAATTTGCAAGGTATACGAGCTCTGTACAGTGATTGCTTCCGGATCAAGCGTTTCGCCCAGCACCCTGTCTGCCCACTCGGAAAACGTACGCAGTACGTAATCCTTGAACGAGAAGCATGCGTTGTAGGCCGTTTGAAACCCGACCTGATATTGATCCTTCGAGTCCTCTAGTTCGCTGTAGCGTTTTTGAACGGCGTTGCCAGCATTCTTCACCCAATTCGGCCACTCTATACGCTTCAATGCAGCCCACAACAACAGGAAGCGGGTGTCCAAGCCATAACGCAGCACATGCATGCGTTGATTATCCTGCAGCACCGACATCAGCGTACCTTCCAGTTGATCACGGCTTTCCAAGAGCGACGATACGCTTTCCAGCTGACCTTTGAGATGCGCCTCAGCACAATAGGCATGCGGACCTTGCGTGGCTTTGAGGTACTGTATCTGACTGCTGTCCACGGACAATCGAGCTTGTAGCTTGCTATGCAGGTCGGTGTTTTTTTCGAAAAATTCGAAGCCGTTTTCCGGCGTGTGCATGAGGTAACCGGTTGACTCATCAACCAGCGTCATTCCTGTATCCGAACGCTCGGCGTTGTCGAGGACGAAACAGGGCTGCAGCGATTCGAGATAATCCCGCCCTCCCCGCAGGTTGACTTCATACATTCCCTGGCCGCTCTCCGAGTCGAGCAGCCAAGCGAAACGCTCGCCCCATTGCACATCAAAGTTGTTGGCCATGACCGACAGCGACAACTCTGCACTTGTGAGCAAGCCATAAGCCTGGACAAACGCCTGCTTATTGGACAACGCCGCGCTGTCGCCATGTGGGGGATGCACCGCAGCCGCCCAAAACCTTTGCAGCTCGGTTCGCAGTTTTTTTTCCAGTCCCGCAGAGGCGAATTCAATCAAATCCTCAACAATCAAAAGATTCAGCCCGCTGACTTTGAATTGATCATTCAGCGTATCAGGCAGAAAAAAAACTCCGTCACCGCCATGGATGTAGGCAGGCGTCACATTGTTATTCAGACAATGAAAAACCACTTCATGAAGCGTACCCGTCGGGCGGTTTTTGCTGGCAGGAAAAGCATTGTCCGTATTGACATAGACCTTATCGATATCAATGCTCTTACCTAAACGCTTCAATTCGCTTTCGAGCATATTACCTAGAATAGTCCGAACAGTCGGAATATTATCGATAATTGCATAAAGGTCGGACTTGGCCCGACTCGCCTTCTCCCACTCATCAGTCCAGGAAACCAGCTCAGCAAAAGAATTGCGCATCAAACTTTTGAATAACTTACTCACAGCATGTCCTTGCTTGATTATCCAGAGCTGCGTATTGCAGCCACTGCAGATAGTTGCAAGGTAGATCTTTTTTCAACTAACCAAAAGCGCCAATGCTTTACAAACCATGCACAACAAAAAGACATAACAACGCCAACACAACCATAACTTTCCTAGCCCAATATACCCATTGCCTTTGCCCTCGCTACAGCTTGGGTCCTGCGTTCCACACCCAACTTACCGTTAATTCGTCTGGCATGCGTCTTGACCGTATGTAACGATATATAAAGTTGATCGGCAACTTGCTGATTCGAAGCACCTTGTGCAATCAACACAAGCACTTCGCGTTCCCGGCGACTAAGGCCTGAGGAAGGGCCGTCACCCTCAGGTTGCGAAGTCGCAACTGCCATGAGCGGCCCTGTAACTACATGACCCCGGCGCAATTGCCACTCCCGCATGGCTTGATGCAGAAAACAGCGCTCGGCCAGCATCCGCGCGCGCTGTAAAGCTTGCTGCGCCATTGCACTGCTGCCCTGCGACTCGGCCAGCTGCGCAATGACCAGGAGTAACTCAGTCTCCATCGTCAGCATGCCCTTGGCCTGGGCCCTTTTTAACAATGTTTCTACCGTCGGCAGAGTGTTGTCGCAGGGATTCGACTGTGCATTCGCGCAGGCCAGCAGATATTCGATACGGGTAATCAGCTCGAAGGTGGCAGGAGGTGCCTGCAGGGCACAAGGGCCGCGGTAATGCCGTAACAGCCGGCTCAACGCCTCCTGCACCCGTTGCGGCCGGCCCTGCTGCAACCAGAACTGGCTGCTGACCTGCAACACGACACCGCGATAGACCGTATCGGGAATCTGTCGCTGCTGCATGACCCTTTCGGCCTCGCGCAGGCGTTCAAAAGCGCGGGCATAATCGCCTCGATTGCCGGCCAGTTGCGCCTGCCCCAAGTAACCATACAAGACGCGTTTGTCTTGACTGCGCAAGCAATCTTCAAGGCCGCGGCTGAACAGATCCGCAGCCTGCGCTTCAAGGCCCATGCACAGCGCCAGCCGTCCGCGGCGCAGCGCAATCCGGCCCAGCAGCGGCGTGGGTACCATGACGCGCTGGCGCAGCAAGTGCTCGATGTCCACCAGTAGACTTTCGGCGCGCAATGGCGCTCCTCGCTGCTCGAGCCATTGCGCATGGTCAAGCTCGAGCAACCCTTCGAACAGCAGGGAGCCGTGCGCACGCGCCAGGCACAGAGCTTCACGGTTGAGGGCATGGGCCTGATCGAGTTCACCGCACAGTAACGCCTGCTGGGTCAGTGCCGACAGGCACATCGAACGCGCCTGCCAGGCATCGGCAGCCAACGCCGACAACGCCTCCTGAAAACAGACGCGCGCCGGCTCCATCTGCCCTTGCAGGTGCCAGAGCCAGCCTTGTTGTGCTTGCCAGCGTGCCAGCAATTGCTGCTCCAGCTGCGCTGTCGGCTGTGGCATGAATCGGGCAAGATGGGCCAGGCATTGCCCGGCGTGTTCGAATCGGCCGGCGAACAGCAACGCCCCCGTGACCAGCCCGATCAACTGCGGTGTCATCAGGGTCAGCTGCTGGCTTTGACTCTCATGCAAGCGCAACAGCAGGACCACGATCTGGTCTTCGAACAAATCTTCGAAGCTCAAATGCTGCAACAGGCTTACGGCGGTTTCGTACTCCTCGGCCAACAACGCCTGCTCGAACGCTGCTCGCCAATCCTGCGTCGCGGTGAACCACTGACAGGCGCGCCGGTGCCAGGAACGCGCACACGGCCAATGTGACTCCTGCATGATTCGCGACAGCGGGCTGAACACCTGTAGCCAGTCAGCGGATTGTTGCCATGGCTCGATAAAGCAGCCCAGCACTTGCAGATCATGCAGCAGCTGCGCGCCTTCACCGGGACCGAACAAATGCTCGCATAACTGCGCGTTGAACCGCGGCAGGTGAGCCAGAACTCGCCATGCCTCATCCTGCTCCGGCGTCAGGTTGCTGAACAGTTCGTGCTGCAGGTAATCGAGCAGAGTGTCGACACGCTGCTGCGGCTGCAGGTTTTGCGACCAGTCGCATTTTTGCAGGAGCGCCATGCGCGCACCCGCACACCAACCGCCGGTACGCTGGATGATACGAGTAGCGACACGGTCCGCCTGGTCTGGCGGCAAAGGGCACAACACCGATACAACTTCATCGTGCGTCAGCGCGAGGCTGGCGTGCTCGGATTCGTAGAGTTCGTCATCGAGCAACAGGCGCGGCCAGTTGCACTGCGGCCGGCGGCGAGTGCTGATCCACCAGGTGATTGCCGGGCTGCTGACCGTCAGCAAACGATCCAGTAGCGCATCCAGCGCCGGATCCGGCAGACGACTGTAATCGTCGATAAATAGCGAAGTCGGCCTCGACCAATCTGCCAGCTCCGCCATCAGTTGCGTAACGTCGAGGCCTTCGACGAGCCCGAGCGCCCGAGTCAGACGCAAAGAGAATTCCTCGGGGTTGAGCGCAACTCCCGCCAGCGGTAGCCAGATTGCCTCGCACTCCGGGCGCACTTGCAGAAGACATTCGGTCAGCAGTGCGGTTTTTCCACTGCCTGCGGGCGCACACAACAGCCTGACCCGCGCGCTTGATGCCAGCAACGGTTCGCTCAAGCGAGCGCGAGGCTGATGATGTGAAGAAAGCCTGGGCACAAATCCGGGTCGATTCAGGCATGCTGTCATGGCGGTCATCGGGTGAGCCTTCTTATCGTTGTGCGCTCACCCTAGCCCTCTACCGCGAGCTTGTTGACGAGTATTCAGCACGCTGATTGATGACCATAAAAAAGGCGACCGTGCGGTCGCCTTTTGTCCAGCGGTGTTGAAGAACCGTTAGCGCACGCCCTCGGCGCGCAGGGCCGATGGGGTGTAGTCGGCGGCCTTGGCTTCAAAGCCGAATTCGAAGCTGTGCTTCTCTTCGTTTTTCATGCCCAACGCAATGTAGCGGCCGGCGATGATGTCGTAGAGCGCTTCCAGCGTGTAGGCCTGGGCCTGATGATCGTAGTAGTACTGCGCGTGTCCTTCGGCGACGCGCCACAGTTGCCCGCGGCCGTCGTAATGATCGGCCAGTGCCACTTGCCAGCTGTCCTCGTCGATGTACATGTGGCGCTTGGCATAGATGTGCCGCTCGTTCGGTTTCACTGTGCCTATCACTTCCCATACCCGGTGCAGTTCGTAGCGGGTCAGGTCCTGATTGATATGCCCGGCCTTGACGATGTCGTCGTACTTGAGCTTCGGCGAATCAAGCTTGTAGCTGTTGTAGGGAATGTACATTTCCTTCTTGCCGACCAGTTTCCAGTCGTAGCGATCCGGCGCGCCGGAGAACATGTCGAAATTGTCGGAGGTGCGCAGGCCATCGGCTGCGGTACCCGGGCCGTCATAAGCCACTTGCGGCGCGCGGCGGACCCGGCGCTGACCGGCGTTATAGATCCACGCCAGACGCGGTTCCTTCACCTGATCGAGGGTTTCATGGACCAGCAGCACGTTACCGGCCAGCCGCGCCGGGGCGGTCACCGATTGCTTGAAGAAGGTCAGCACGTTGGCGGCTTTTTCCGGGTCGATGTCCTTCATCAGTTGCGGCACGGCGATCTCTTCCTCGAAGCGGATCGGCGTGTAGCTACCATTGGTCTGCGGCGTGACCTGGGTGATGATCCGCCGCAAATTGCCGCCGTGATAGCGGGTGATGTGATTCCACAGCACCTCGACGCCGTTCTTCGGAATCGGGAAGGCGTAGTAGCGGTTGCCGGTGAAATTGGCCAGACCGTTGCCGTCGTTGATGGCGTTGACGTTCAGCGCGCTGCGCTTGGCCGACTCGTAGATTTCCGCCGGCGCGCCCACGGTGCGGTGAGTTGGGTAAACCGGGATCTTGTAGGTTTCCGGGTAGCGTTTGAACATCGCCACCTGGCCATCGGAGAGCTTGCTTTTGTATTGCTCGACGTTCGCCGCAGTGATGGTGAACAGCGGTTTTTCGTTGGCGAAGGGGTCGGCGAGGAAGCCTTTGCTGTCGACCGCGCCAGCGTTTTTCGGAATGCCGCCGGTCCACGCCGGAATCGATCCGTCCGCATTACCGGCCTTCTCGGCACCGAGCGGGGTCAGGCTGGTGCCGAGTTTGTTCGCTTCATCCGGCGACACCGCCGCCATCACGTTGGCCGCCAGCAGACTCAAGGCCAGCACGCCACATTGCAGAATCATTTTGCGCATTGCAGTCATCCTTCTCGGGCAGATCAGAAGTTCACGCCGAAGCTCAGGGCCACGAAGTCACGGTCTTCGAGGACGTTGTAATCGCCACCGAAAAAGTCGGTGTAACTGAGGCTCGCGGTGTAGGTGTTGCGGTAGTCGGCATCAACACCGAAGCTGATGGCTTTAGCGCCTTCGTTGAACAGGCCGTTGGGGCCGTAACCGGCGACGTCGTGCGACCACGACAGGTTGGGCTTGAGGTTGATCCCGCCGATGACGTTGGCGTAATCGAGAATTGCCCGGGCGCGATAGCCCCACGATGTCGAGGTAACGAAACCGTCGGTGTCGCCGCCGAAACCGTACTGGCCGTAGACCGAATCTCGGCCATAACGCAACTCACTGCGTGACTCCAGACCACCGACATGCACCACCGCCGCTTCGCCGACCACGGTCAGGCGCTCGGCGCCCAGCACCTGGTCGAAGAAGTGCGTGAGGGTGCTCTGGATCTGCGTGACTTCCTTGCGCCGGTAGCCTTTGTTGTCCGCACCCGGTGACGTGGCAAGTGGCGATGCGGTGCCGCCGGCAATAGGGTTGACCAGTGCCAGGGTGAGATCGTT
Organism: Pseudomonas koreensis; assembly: GCF_024169245.1. Classification (NCBI taxonomy): domain Bacteria; kingdom Pseudomonadati; phylum Pseudomonadota; class Gammaproteobacteria; order Pseudomonadales; family Pseudomonadaceae; genus Pseudomonas; species Pseudomonas koreensis. The sequence continues at coordinate 2,324,924 of NZ_JALJWP010000001.1, read as the reverse complement.
GGTGTTGACCTGCACCGGCGCGTTCGGCCGGTAGCTGATCTCACCGGTCCACGCGGTGCCGGTCGGCAGAGTGGTTGAGAAACTGGCGCCGTACAGGCGAATGTCTTCCGGGTATTCAAGGTAGTACTGACCGCGCCCCAGCATCACGCTTTGCGCCAGCCCCGCACCGCTGCCGGGCGCGAGGCCATTGGCGATACCGACCATGCCAGGCAACGCCGCGAGTGTCGAAAGTCCGGCCGTGGTGGTGCCGACCGTTGGCGTACGACTGTGGTAGTTCATGAAGTAGAGTCCGTATTCGGTGTCTTCGCCGAGCCAGCGCAGCGCCGTGCCCCACTGCCCGGAATCCCGCGCGTCGCGATCGCCGCCACGGGGGATCACCACGCCTTCGCGGGTGACCTGAATGCCTTGGCCGAACGCGGTGGTCAGTGGCACCAGTGGCGCCACCGCCGGACTGCCGACGGTGTAGCCGTTGTTGCAACCGTCCGCCGCTACATCGACGCCGAAGAACGTGCCGCAGTTGTCGAGAACGGTCTGGTCCCATTCCAGTTGATAGAAGCCTTCTACCGAGAGCTTGTCGGTCAGGCTCTGCGAACCGAACAGCATGTTCACCGGGATCAGGCCTTCCTTGATCTCCGCACCAGGACGCCGGAATGCCGAGACGTCGATCGGGTTGATGCTGTTGATCGAGTTGCCGATGAAGGTACTTTCGCCCCAGCTCACCACCTGCTTGCCGGCCCGCACGGTCCCAGGCAAATCGGCGATGGCGTAGTTGTGATAGACGAAGGCATCGAGAATCTGCGCACCGGAAGACTTGGCGCCCTCCTTACGACCGCTGTCGCTGATCTGTTTGAACTCGCGGTCTTCGTCCTTGAGTTCGAAGTCGTACCAGTATTTGCCACGGACGAACACGCCGGTGTCGCCGTATTTCAGTTCGAGGTCGTGGATGCCCTTGAAAATTTTCGAGAAGGTCTCGCCCTTCTTGAAATTCAGGCGCCCGTCGTCACCGGTGGAGGATTGTCCGCTGCCGCCATTGACCGTGCCGACCAGCGAACTGTCGGCATCACGCAGGCCCCAGCTCGCGCCGATCGACAGTGACGAGTCGAAGGTGCCCTCGATTTCGCCGATGTTGAAGGCAACCGCGTGTGCCTGGGCGCAGCAACCCAGAGCTACCGCAGCGGCCAGCGCCTGCGGTGTGAAGATGGCGCGCATTGTTGTTTTTGTCATGCGTCTTCCCCGGTGAGTGACAGAAGACCCCACCCTACTGCCGGGGAAAGCGGTCGATAAGCGCACCAAGGAGGTATTTGCGTTGTCGCTCGAAAGGATGAATGACCTTGTACGGCGGGGCCTGGGGCGGGTCATGGGCTGGCTGGATGGCGCATCATCAGCGCCATGCATGGGCACACGACTGTTGCGCGCCCCGTAACAGTGCATGTCTGGAATCGGTATTTTTCCTACGGACTCAAGCCCGTATTCTGAGCCCGCTTTCCCGACCCAAGTCGGAAAGCACGAAGCCCGCTACGCTGGATGCGTGAGCGACTGGCTACAGATTCTGGATAAATCGATGTTTTCGGTTTGCCGCCCCGCTGTTCACTGACGTTGATTTGTAGCTCCTTGATCCAACGTCTTACCTTGGCCGCTGCGTTTGCAGCGGCCTTTTTTATGGGCGTTTAAAAGGGCGGAAAAGCAGTTCTGCAAGATCTTCCGACTCTTGCGTCGGAGATTTCCTAGCAGCCCGGACGAATTCGCTGTGCACGGTTAGCAGCCCGCGAAAATCCTTTCAACACAACGCCCTGTTACTGACGGGCTTCTCGGATTTTATAACCGTCACTCTGAGGTAACTTGAAACACCTCAACCATTCGCTGGTGACACGGATGTCATCGCCACCCGTGCGCACTTTTCGAGCGAGTGAAAACGCACATTCAAAAGGACATGAATATGCAAAAGCCTCCACCATTGGAACTGGACGCCTTACATATCCGGGAGTTTGCCCCGGACGCAGCAGAGCAACAGCGCCAGCGTGACATTGCCGAAGCGGTGCGCCGGGAGCAGGAAGAAATCCGCGCACGCGAACAGGCGCGTCTGGCCGCGTTGGCAGAGAAACAGCGTCGCGAGGCCGAACAGGCTCGATTGGCGGCTGAGACCGCGCGCCTGAATGCTGAGGCAGAAGCTCGGGAGAAAGAGCGGATGGCTGCGTTGAAAATCGCCCAGGCCGAGGCACAAGCCAATGCTGAAGCAGCGGCGCTGGCCCATGCGGCAGAACAGGCTCGGTTACAGGAGGAAAGGAGCTGGACTTGAACCCTATCCTGGTCGAAGGCTGGGATCGATTCATCATCAGTGGACAACAGCCATTGTTTCACCGGAAGGAACGGACATCGTGAAATTACATATTTCAAAGTTTCCGCAATCAGCTGCCAATGACGTAATGCTTGATCGCCTGGAGCGAATAGCTCGTGGAGAACTCGAAGCTACCGACACTGACAAACGTTTCTACACTCACGAAATAAGGGAGTTCGAAAGATTCAGAGCTTTAGGCTTTGGTGATACCGAGATGCCAGAGATCGGGTCACCGATCTGGAATAACGTACATACGGCAACGTTGGAAGATTTCCAGTTGAAAGACGATCCCACACTTCTCTACACGCCCGAAGCACTGGCTGCAGCAATGGAGCAGGAAGAACTTGATTACCAGAAATTGCTGAAGGAGATGTGGTAATGAGCACCGTAGAGATGATTGTTAAAAATGAACCTCTGGATGACATAGTCACTGTGTTCGCGTTACTTCAGGCAACGCCACATCTGGACATGATGATCAGACGGCACAATCGAGACCTGATCAAGGAGTATGGATCCCTGGAAGCATCGTACTCTCGGCTCTTCGCTGCCGGAATTTTGCTGGAGGGAGAAAAGGGCCTGGCTATCAAAGGACCTAACTGGACGCCGCCCAAGTTCATGACAGAAAAAAGATACATTTGAAAACTGGAGCCACCAGGCACGAGGGCTGGTGGCTCCGTTATCTTCAAATCGAATACTTCTGCAAATTCGCCATCATTTCCTTCAGCGCTTCAATATTGTCCTTCGGATGCGCCGCCCCTTCGAAGTCACAAATCTGCTGCCAGTGCGCCGCCACATCCTCCGGCGAGAACCCTTCGCGCGGATCGAAACCGGCACCGAGGCTGCGTTCCCAGCGCACCTTGCCCATCCAGCCACCACCCACTTCGAACAGCCCGGAAGTTTCCTGGCATTGCGCGCTGGCCAGATACACCACCAGCGGGCTGACCAGTTCCGGTTTCAGTTGCTCGAACACTTGTGGCGGGATCAGGCCTTCAGTCATGCGTGTGCCGCCGGTGGGGGCGATGGCGTTGACCAGAATGTTGTTCTTGCGCCCTTCGATCGCCAGGGTGCGGGTCAATCCGTAAAGCCCGAGTTTGGCCATGCCGTAGTTGGACTGACCGAAGTTGCCGTAAATGCCGGACGTCGACGCGGTGAAAATCACCCGGCCGTAGTTTTGCTCCCGCAGATGCGGCCATGCGGCGCGGGTCACTTTATAGGCGCCCTCGACGTGGACGCGATAGACCAGATCCCAATCGGCGTCGTCCATCTTGTGAAACGATTTGTCGCGCAGGATCCCGGCGTTGTTGACCACCACATCGACACGGCCGAAGACATCGAGGGCGTTCTGCACCAGTTTGTCGCCATCAGTGACCGAGTCGTGATTGGCCTCGGCAATACCGCCAGCCTCGCGGATTTCCGCCACCACGCGGTCAGCGGCCGAGGCGTTGGCGCCCTCGCCCTGTGTCGAGCCGCCGAGGTCGTTGACCAGCACCCTGGCGCCTTGCTTGGCGAACAGCAGCGCATGCGCACGTCCGAGGCCGCCACCGGCGCCGGTGACAATCACGACTTTATCTTCGAAACGCACGGGTTCATTCATCGCAGCAACTCCAGCAGGCCAGTATTGATCCTGAGTGTCAGGCACAGGGCTTTGAGTCACAACGAACACGGCTGGGGCTGAATGGTGCGCGATAAGGTTGCGCGATGATAAAGACGTCAAAAGATCAAAAGATCGCAGCCTGCGGCAGCTCCTACACAAATCCAATGTAGGAGCTGCCGAAGGCTGCGATCTTTTGATCTGTCAGGAGTACGCCACTTTGAGCGGAGGAAATACCAGGCGATCACGAAACGCCAGATAGTGCTTGAGCACCTGCGCCGGGGCTTCGGTTTGCGGGTAGTGGCCAATACCCGGCAACAAGACGGTGTCTGCATCAGGGATGAGTTCGCGATAACGCTCAACCATGTGCACACCGGAGATCGGATCGACTGCGCCGTCGATCACCCGCAAGGGGATGTCGCCACGCTGCATGGCCGTTACCCAACGCTCACGTTGAGTACGACGCTCGGGGATGTAAGTAATCAACTTGTGCAGGATGCGCGGGCCACGGTTGCTGTCGACCAGACTCCAGTAATCATCCAGTTCGCTTTCACTCGGCTGGGTCTGCGGGCCGAAAATCTGCCGGAAACCTTTGACCAGGGCCTCACGGCTGAATGCGCGGCCAAGCAACCAGCCAATCGGGCTGAGCAGCAATTTCTGCATCAGTAACGGCCGGTGGGTTTCCGGAAACAGACCGCCATTGAGGAACACGCAACTGGCGACGTCTATGCGTTTTTCGTAATGCCGGGCGAGCAATTCCTGAGCAACGCTGTCGCCGTAGTCGTGAGCGAGAACATGCACCGGCTGTTCGACCTGCAGATGGGCGAGCAACGCCTGTTGCAGATCGGCCTGTTCCAGCAGGCTGTAGGTGTGATTGCGCGGTTTTGCCGAATCGCCGAAGCCGAGCATGTCGCAGGCGATCACCTGATAACGCTGCGCCAGTGGTTGCCACAGATAGTGCCAATCCCAACTGGCGGTGGGGAAACCGTGAATCAACAACAGCGGCTCACCCTGTCCCGCCACCCAGTAATGGATCGTCTGGCCACGAAAAACAAAGGTCCGGCTGCGCTTGCGCCAGATACACAGGGGAATCTCGGCAAGTGCCATTAGAATTTATACCCCGGATCCTGTAGATCGAGTTTGCGCAGCAGCGCCGGCCACGCCAGCGCGCCGCCCATGCCCTGTGCGCTCTTGGTGACGCCGGCAATCATCGCCTTGGCGCCCGCGAGAATCTGCGGTTCGATGGCGATCAGTTCCGCCCCGCCGGTTTGCGCCATGACCTGGATATCGCAGGCACGCTGGAAGGTGAACATCATCAGAAAAGTGTCAGCGATAGTGCCGCCGCAAGTCAGCAAACCGTGGTTGTGCAGCATGAGGAAACTGTTGTCGCCGAGATCGGCTTGCAGGCGCGCCTTTTCTTCATGATTCAGCGCCACGCCCTCGTAGCCGTGATAAGCCAGACTCGACAACACAAACAGCGATTGCTGACTGATCGGCAACACTCCCTGCTTTTGCGCCGATACCGCAACACCCGATGCGGTGTGCGTATGCAGCACGCAAACCACATCGTGACGGACCTCGTGAACAGCGCTGTGGATGGTGTAACCGGCAGGGTTGATCTCGTAAGGGCTGTCCATGAGCTTGTTGCCGGCCTGATCGACTTTCACCAGGCTGGAAGCGGTGATCTCGTGGAACATCAGGCCAAACGGATTGATCAGGAAATCTTCGGTGCCGGGCACCTTGGCGGATATGTGGGTAAAAATCAGATCGTCCCAGCCGTGCAGCGCGACCAGGCGGTAACAGGCGGCAAGGTCGACGCGGGTTTGCCACTCGGCAGCGCTGACCTGGTCTTTGATATTCGGCGACGATTGGACGGGGGCTACGCTCACTGTATGCACCTCTGCGTTCTTCTTGTTCTGCTCGTGTCAGCAGTCTAGTCAGGCGCAGGGCATCGCGTAGTTGCATTGGCAGCCAGCTTGATGACTGAACGAGTCAGTCGGGCAAACAGCCTGGAGCCGTTCCCAGGAACAACGCTTGCAAGGTGCAAAGATTTTGAGGGATCAGCCCTTGAGCGCTGCAATCAATCGCGCCAGCCAGGGCTCGGCATCGGTTTCCGGCGTCACGCTTTCGCTGGCGTCGATGCGCAGCATTTCCTGCACCTCGTTCACCCCCAGTTCGGCAAACAATTCCCGCATCTGCTCGCCACCGCCGCAGAAGGTGTCGCCATAGCTGGCATCACCGAGGGCAATCACCGCACCGGGCAGGCCGCGCCAGGCAGCGGGCAATTGATCGCGAATCGACGAATACAACGGTTGCAGGTTGTCCGGCAGTTCGCCCATGCCAGTGGTCGAAGTGACGGCCAGAAGGGCCTCGGGGCCGAACGCCTGAATATCGGCCAGCGAGGCGCGGGAGTTATGGAAGGTTTCAAAGCCGGCGGCTTTCAGCAGATTCTGGGCGTGGCGGGCGACTTCTTCGGCGGTGCCGTAGACCGAACCGGAGAGGATGGCGACTTTCATCAATCTGATCCTGAAACTGAAAAAAAGAGCCGCGATAGTAACAGCCCACGCGCCGCCGTTGCGATCAGCCCTCACTGCACGCTGATGAACTATAGACAGTCCGCACCTTTCTTCTAGAATGCCTGCCACTGACACAACGGAAGGGATTCTCGGATGATCAATGCCAGTCTGCTGCAAATGGTGATCAACGCTTCGAACGATGGGATCGTGGTGGCGGAAAAAGAAGGTGAGCAGGACAACATCCTGATTTACGTCAACCCCGCTTTTGAACGGCTGACCGGCTATAGCAGCGAGGAGATCCTCTACCAGGACTGTCGCTTCCTCCAGGCTGGAGACCGCGACCAACAAAGCCTGCAGTTGATTCGCGAGACATTGCGTGAAGGCGGTTCCTGCCGGGAAATCCTGCGTAACTATCGCAAGGATGGCACGCCGTTCTGGAACGAATTGTCGCTGTCGACGGTGAAAAATGCCGATGACGGGCAGACTTACTTCATTGGTGTACAAAAGGATGTGACGGTTCAGGTCAAGGCACAACAACGGGTTGCGCAGCTCGAAGCACAGGTTGCAGCTCTGCAAGGTGAACTCGCGGCATTGAAAGCGACGAACGGCGCAAACAAAACCGCGAACTGATGGTCATTAACTACAATCACCAATGACTTAGTAACTATCCACTTCGAGTTAACCATGCAACGCGACGCCCTCCTGACCCAGGACGAGCTGGATTTTATCCAGACCATGCAGCACAACCCGCAACTGAATGTGCGGGATGCGACGTCGAGTCTGCTGGTTAATGGTGGCTCGCAGATCCGTGATCTGCTCACTCGCCTTGCGGCGCACGAGCAGGTGACGATCCAGGCCAATTTCGAAAATCAGCAGATGACCTTCCCTTTGCACTTGGTGGAAGACGAATTTCACGCGCTGCATCTGCGTCTCGGCGTGCCGAGCATCTACGAAGACGGCCCGATGGTGCGCCCGTGGCGCCTGATACTTGAAGAGCCGGTGGCGCTGGAAAACGCCAAAGGCCAGCCCGGAGCGTTGTGGGTCCACGAGGTTTCGCACAAAGGTGTGCTGCTGGAAGTGCGCAACAAGACCAAACCGCCGAAAAACTTCGCTCTGTGGTTCAGCCCTTCCGGTTATGAGCGTATATCCCTGCGCGGCCATTTCGAACGTGAAACCGAGCAAGGTTTCTACGCCTACGAGCTGAGCCAGACTGACGCCGATGAAACTGAACGCCTGCGCCAGTTCATCCTGCAGCAACATCGCCTGACCCACCCCGCCCTGCACGCCTGAGCTTCAGGTATCCAGTTTGCCTGCCATGAATTGCTTCATGCGTTGGCGCATTGTCGCGCCCTCGTTCCCAAGGCACGCCACTGCCGAGCCGGCCAGGCTGTCTTCAGCCAGTTCGGAGGCGTCGCCGGCCAGCAGCAACTGACAATCCAGGCTTAGCGCCAGACGATTCAGGCGCCGGGGCAGCTCTGGCCCAGGGGCATGATTTGAAAACAGCACAAGTGCGTCAGGTTTGACCTTTTCGCAGACCAACGTCAATTCATCGAAAGGCTGGCCGGTGGTCAACACCCGCACGCCAGAGTCGTTGCCGCTGAGAAACAGCGCCGCTACCAGCAACTCAAGCTCTCTGCATTGCCCTGCGAGTGCGCTGACTATCACCCGGCGCGGTTGCGCGCCGCGCAACATGACGATGCGCTGCAGCACGCGCGCCCTGAGAAAACCGTCGAAGAACAACCATTCGCTGGTTTGCCCGAAGGACTCTTGTCGCTGAAGTAACTGCCGCCACAACGGCATGATGATGGCTTCAAAAACCACTGCCAGCGTGTACGACGAGAAAATCTGCCCGTAGACGCGATCCAGCTGCTGGTCGTCGAACTCACTGACGGCCTGCTGAATCTGCTCCTGCCATTGCTTGTAATCGGCCTGCACATGGTCATCGGGGATGAAGTTTGCCAGGACCTTCAAAGGCTCTGTCTTCGCCAGAATCTTGCCGACCTTGCTCACGGCCACACCGCGATCGATCCAGTCGACGATGCTGCGAACGCGCTCGATATCGTTCATTGAGTACAGACGATGCCCGCTTTCGGTGCGGGTTGGCTGGATCAGACCATATCGACGCTCCCAGGCGCGCAGGGTCACCGGGTTGACGCCGGTCAAGCGCGCCACTTCGCGGATAGGGAACAGCTCTTCGCGCGCAAGCATGCCGGGTACTGTCGAAGCCGGGCGAGTGTCCGTGATTACAGGCATCTGGCGATCAACTTCCATGTCGGTTCATTGGATCCCATTTTAAACATGATGGACTGGATAGGTTCAAGTAATGATCTACGACGAACGTGGCTGGTTTAATCGGCAAAATCAGGAATAATCCTTGCTTGTTGTAAAGCGCAGGCCTCTACCCCGGCCGGCGTCAGGCGAAGCTCTTATCCGGAGTGACGCACTCGAAATACGGAGATACAAAATGTCTACTTCCCCCGTCACGCTGATGGTAGCGCGTCGCGTCGCCGATGGCCGTTATCACGATTTGATCGCCTGGCTGCGCGAAGGCGAACAGTTGGCTACCGACTTTCCCGGCTACCTCGGCTCCGGCGTCCTTGCGCCACCGCCAGGCGATAACGAATTCCAGATTATTTTCCGTTTCGTCGATGAGCAGACGCTGCATGCCTGGGAATACTCTGCGTCGCGCACAGCCTGGCTGAACCGAGGCAGTGATCTGTTCGAGCATCCCAAAGAACATCGCGTCAGCGGCATTGAAGGCTGGTTTGGTGCTGCCGGCCAACGCCCGCCGCGCTGGAAACAGGCCGTGGCGATCTGGCTGGCGTTTTTTCCGGTCTCGCTGATATTCAACTTTGCCCTCGGCCCGCTCCTCGCTGAGTTGAGCCTGTTGCCGCGCATATTGATCGGCACGGCGTGCCTGACACCGTTGATGGTGTATTTCTTCATTCCATTGTCGACGCGCCTGCTGACGAATTGGTTGAACAGCACGCCGACCAGGCCATTGGCTGGCGCACCGTCGGCGCAGAATCGCTGATCTGCAGCGGGCGGCGAGCCTGTTATAGTTTTCGCTTCAACCGCGATGCGAGCCGCCCATGCCAGATTCCCCAGCCCCGATTCTCATCACCGGCGCCGGCCAGCGCGTCGGTTTGCACTGCGCGCAGCGCTTGATCGAGGATGGCCACTCGCTGATTTTCACTTACCGCACCGAGCGACCGGGCGTGCAGGCCCTTCGCGATCTTGGTGCGACAGCGCTGTTCGCGGACTTTTCCAGTGAGGCAGGAATACTGGCCTTCATTGACTCACTGAAAGCCCACACCGACAGTTTGCGCGCCATCGTGCACAACGCCTCCGAATGGCTGGCGGAAACCCAGGGCAGCGAAGCAGAAGCCTTCAATCGCATGTTAAACATTCACATGCTCGCGCCCTATCTGATCAACCTGCACTGCGCCGGGTTGCTGCAGCGCTCGACGCCAGCCGACATCATCCACATCAGCGACGACGTCACCCGCAAAGGCAGCCGCAAGCATATCGGTTATTGCGCCACGAAGGCCGGCCTCGACAGCCTGACCCTGTCGTTTGCCGCACGCTTTGCGCCCACCATCAAGGTCAACGGCATCGCCCCGGCGCTGTTGCTGTTCAACCCCGACGACGACGCAGCGTACCGCGCCAAGGCGCTGGCCAAATCGGCGCTGGGCATCGAGCCCGGCAGCGAAGTGATCTACCAGAGCCTGCGTTATCTGCTCGACAATCCCTATGTCACCGGCACCACCCTGACCGTCAACGGCGGACGGCACGTCAAATAGGCCGTCCCGCTTCGGCTGCGAGTCGAGTAAGATCCACCAGAACGCCTGCAATAGACTGGACGGAGCAAATCAATGCCACAACTTCAACCGGGAATGGCGCGCATCCGGGTCAAGGATCTGCGCCTGCGCACCTTTATCGGCATCAACGAGGACGAAATCCTCAACAAGCAGGATGTGCTGATCAATCTGACCATCCTGTACGCGGCCCAGGAAGCGGTGCGCGACAACGACATCGACCACGCGCTGAATTACCGCACCATCACCAAGGCGATCATCGCCCACGTCGAAGGCAACCGCTTCGCGCTGCTCGAACGCCTGACGCAAGAATTGCTCGATCTGGTGATGACCAACGCATCGGTGCTGTACGCCGAAGTCGAAGTCGACAAACCCCACGCGCTGCGCTTCGCCGAGTCGGTATCGATTACGCTCGCGGCGAGTCGCTAGCTTCAAGCCTCAAGCCGCAAGCTGTAAACTTTGCTCACAGACACCCATCTTGCAGCTTGAAGCTTGCCGCTCAAAGCTGTCTCGAAGAGACCCCCATGACTGATCAACAACGCCTGGAACTCGAAGCCGCCGCCTTTCGCCGACTGGTCGCCCACCTCGACAGCCGCAAGGACGTGCAAAACATCGACCTGATGAACCTCGCCGGGTTCTGCCGCAACTGCCTGTCCAAGTGGTACAAGGCTGAAGCCGACCAGCGTCAGATCGAGGTCAGCCTCGATGACGCCCGCGAAGTGGTGTACGGCATGCCCTACGCCGAGTGGAAAGCCCAATACCAGCAAGAAGCCAGCGCCGAACAGCAAGCGGCGTTCGCCAAAGGTAAATCCAATGACTGATCTGAACACCCTGCGCGCCAGCCTCAAGAGCGGCGAACACGCTTTTGCCGATACCCTGGCATTCATCGCCGCCGGTTACGACTACCAGCCCCAGGCGTTCAACAACGGTGGCGTGGATAACGCCGCCGGGCAGAACGAAGGCTCGTGCAAGACGCTGGGCCTGGCCCTGCTGGAAGGCTTGGGCGATGAAGAAGCGCTGCTGGCGTTCGGCGAACATTACCGTTCGGTGCTGGCGACGCCTGAGGGCAGCGATCACGGCAATATTCGCGCGTTGATCAAGCACGGCCTGGCTGGGGTAAAGTTCACCGCGCAGCCACTGACCCGCCGCTGATCCCAACAGCCCCACAGAATCCCTGTGGGAGCGAGCTTGCTCGCGAATGCGGTCTGAAATTCAACATTAATGTCGACAGAAATACCGCCTTCGCGAGCAAGCTCGCTCCCACATTTGAGTTGTGGTAGTTCGGAATATGGCGCACAAAAAAACCGGCCAATCTGGCCGGTTTTTTTATGCCCCGCGGTCTTAGAACGTGGCGTTCTGCAGGCCGTCCAGGTATCGCTCGGTGTCCAGTGCCGCCATGCAACCGGCGCCAGCCGAGGTGATGGCCTGACGGTAGACGTGGTCAGCCACGTCGCCAGCAGCGAAGATGCCTTCGACGCTGGTGGCCGTTGCATTGCCTTCACGGCCACCGTGCACCACCAGGTAACCGTCTTTGAGGGTCAACTGGCCTTCGAACAGCGACGTGTTCGGGGTGTGGCCGATGGCGATGAACACGCCGTCGACTTTGATCTCGTCGAAGCTGCCATCGTTGTTACGCAGGCGCGCACCGGTGACGCCCATGTTGTCGCCGAGGACTTCGTCCAGATTGGCGTTCAGCTTGAGGATGATCTTGCCTTCGGCCACACGGGCGTTGAGCTTGTCGATCAGGATCTTCTCGGCGCGGAAGGTTTCGCGACGGTGGATCAGGGTCACGGTGCTGGCGATGTTGGCCAGGTACAGCGCTTCTTCCACCGCAGTGTTGCCGCCGCCAACCACGGCGACCGGTTTGTTACGGTAGAAGAAACCATCGCAGGTCGCGCAGGCCGACACACCTTTGCCCATGAACGCTTCTTCCGAGGGCAGGCCCAGGTAGCGGGCGCTGGCGCCAGTGGCGATGATCAGCGCGTCGCAGGTGTATACGGCGCTGTCGCCGGTCAGGGTGTATGGCTTGGCTGCGAAGTCCACGGCGTTGATGTGATCGAAAACGATCTCGGTCTCAAAACGCTCGGCGTGCTCGCGCATGCGCTCCATCAGCACTGGGCCGGTCAGACCGTGCACATCGCCCGGCCAGTTGTCGACTTCGGTGGTGGTGGTCAGTTGACCGCCGGCCTGCATGCCGGTGATCAGCAGCGGCTTGAGGTTGGCACGGGCCGCGTAGACCGCAGCGCTGTAACCGGCAGGGCCGGAACCGAGAATGATCACTCGCGAATGACGGACTTCAGACATGAATCTGCTCCTGTTGGCCGGCCATGAAAAATCTGGCGCGGACGCCGGACGGCCGGCGGAATAAAAAAGGACCGTGGACACCTTGGGGAAGGCTTGAACTCGACAGTCCTGGAAAAAGTTGGGTGCAGCGTATCGAGGGGGGCAAGATTAAGGAAATACGGTTTAACAATCCAGCTCATAGGTGGTCTCTATGCCGAGACGCTGACGAGAAAAACCTCTTTGTTACAGTGAATGTCGATTGCTCTGCCACGCTTTCGCCGCTGTGACAAAGCCGGTAACGTCGGCGCGTTTTCCCTTGCTTCGGAGCACCTTATGCCCGCCCCCGTTCTGTCCGGCCCGCAATACCTGCGCGAAGGCCTCAAACTGGTCTTGAGCCCGGGCTTGCGCCTGTTCGTGTTGCTGCCGCTGGCGATCAACCTGGTGCTGTTCGTCGGATTGATCTATCTGGCCGGCCACCAGTTCAGCCTGTGGGTCGATACGCTGATGCCGTCGTTGCCTGAATGGCTGAGTTTCCTCAGCTATATCCTCTGGCCGCTGTTCGTGGTCCTGGTGGCCTTGATGGTGTTCTTCACGTTCACCATGCTCGCCAACATTATTGCCGCCCCGTTCAACGGCTTCCTCGCAGAGAAAGTCGAAGTGGTGGTGCGCGGTACCGATGATTTCCCGGCGTTCAGCTGGGGTGAACTGATCGCGATGATCCCGCGCACCCTCGCCCGGGAAATGCGCAAGCTCGGCTATTTCCTGCCGCGCGCCATCGGCTTGTTCATCCTCTCGTTTATCCCGGTAGTGAACATCGTCGCCGCGCCGCTGTGGCTGTTGTTCGGCGTGTGGATGATGGCCATCCAGTACATCGACTACCCGGCGGACAACCACAAACTGGGCTGGAACGAGATGCTCGCCTGGCTGCGGCAGAAGCGCTGGCAAAGCATGAGCTTTGGCGGGATCGTCTATCTGGTGCTGTTGATTCCAGTGGTGAACATCCTGATGATGCCGGCGGCGGTGGCCGGGGCGACTCTGTTCTGGGTGCGTGAGCGTGGCGCCGAGAATCTGGTGACGCAGCACTGACTGCGTCACAAATCCATCATCCGAACGTCACAACGTCGACATGGCCTCAGCCGACACTGAGGTCATGACGACAGCTCTACACATCACTCTCATCTGCGAAACCTTCCCACCGGAAATCAACGGCGTGGCCAATACCCTTGGCCGCTTGTGCGAAGGATTGCGCGCGCGCGGGCATCAAGTGGAAATGGTGCGTCCGCGTCAGGCCAGCGATCCGCAGCGCAGCGAGGACGATGCCCTGTTGCTGTGCCGCGGCTGGCCATTGCCGGGCTATCCGGGCCTGCAATGGGGCCAATCGTCGATGCATAAGCTGCTGCGGCGCTGGAAACGACACCGCCCGGATGTGCTGTATATCGCCACTGAAGGGCCGCTCGGGTTGTCGGCATTGCGTGCGGCACGGCGCCTGGGGATTGCGGTGGTAAGCGGTTTCCACACCAACTTTCAGCAGTACACCAGCCAGTATGGCCTCGGTTTGCTGACGCGGATGCTCACCCATTATTTGCGCTGGTTTCACAATCGATCGGCGTTGACCCTGGTGCCAAGCGTCAGTCAGCGTCTGGAGCTGGAGCGGCGGCACTTCGAGCGCTTGGCGCTGTTGTCGCGGGGAGTGGACAGCCAATTGTTTCACCCGAGCAAACGCCAGAACGCGTTGCGTGAGCAATGGGGACTGTCCGAGCAGGATATCGCTGTGATTCACGTAGGACGTCTCGCCCCGGAGAAAAATCTGGGGCTGCTCAAACGCTGCTTTGGCACCCTGCGGGAAACTTATCCACAGCGCCACCTGAAACTGATCGTGGTGGGAGATGGCCCGCAGCGTTCAGCGCTGGAAAAACAATTGCCCGAAGCGATTTTCTGCGGCGCACAGCGTGGGGAAGCACTGGCGGCGCACTATGCGTCAGGAGATGTGTTCGTGTTTCCCAGCCTGACCGAGACTTTTGGCAATGTGGTGCTGGAAGCACTGGCCTCTGGGCTTGGGGTAGTGGCTTATGATCAGGCAGCGGCGGCGCAACATATTCGCCACGGCTACAACGGCGTGTCAGCCATGCCCGGCGATGAGCAGGCGTTTTGCGAAGCGGCGGTGTGGTTGCTGGAAGAGAATGAGCGCTTGCGCTGTGTAAGGCTGAATGCGCGGCAGCATGGTAGTCGCCAGGGCTGGGGAGCGATTATCGAGCAGTTCGAGGGGTATTTGCGCGGGGCTTGTATCGGGGAGCAAGTGATTCCTCGGGCGCAGACACAGCCTTAGATTTTCGTCGACATAAAAACAGCTTTCGCGAGCAGGCTCGCTCCCACATGGGCACCGCATTCCGTCATATGAAATGCGATCAAGGGTGGAAGCGAGCCTGCTCGCGAATGGTTCGAACTGGCGCCGCTTAGACCAAGGTCATCAACGCCTCTCGGCTGAACGGCAAGATATCCTGCTCACGCCCTTCGCGGACTTTCTGCGCCCAGTCCGGATCGACCAACAGCGCACGGCCAACCGCCACCAGATCGAACTCCTCTTTGTTCAGGCGCTCCAGCAGATTTTCCAGGCTGGCCGGTTGTGCGACCTTGTCGGTGTTGACCATGAACTGCAGGAACTCGCCGTCCAGGCCAACGCTGCCGACGGTGATGGTCGGTTTACCGGTCAGCTTGCGCGTCCAGCCAGCGAGGTTCAGATCCGAACCGTCGAATTCAGGCTCCCAGAAGCGGCGGGTCGAGCAGTGGAAAATGTCCACGCCAGCGTCGGAGAGAGGCTTGAGAAACTCGCCCAGCGCCTCAGGGGTCTGCACCAGACGCGCGGTGTAATCCTGCTGTTTCCATTGCGAGAAGCGGAAGATGATCGGGAAGCCTTCACCGACCGCCGCGCGCACGGCTTGAATCAATTCGATGGCAAAGCGCGAGCGGTTCGCCAGGCTGCCACCGTATTCGTCGGTGCGCTGGTTGCTGCCTTCCCAGAAGAACTGATCGACCAGATAGCCGTGGGCGCCGTGGATTTCCACGCCGTCCATGCCGATGCTCTGCGCATCTTTGGCAGCCTGAGCGAACGCAGCGATCACGTCCTGGATGTCCTGTTTGGTAATGCCGTGCACCACGACCTGACCGTCCTTGAGTTTTTCCGACGGACCGTAGCCCGGCACGCTGGCGTCCGGCTCGGTGCCGAGGCGGCGTACGCTGCCGACATGCCACAGTTGCGGGACGATCTTGCCGCCTTCGGCATGCACGGCGTCGACGACCTTTTTCCAGCCGGCCAGCGGCGCGTCACCGAAGAATTGCGGCACATTGGGATAGCCGTTGGAGGCGATGTGGCCAACGGTGGTGCCTTCGGTGATGATCAAACCAACCCCAGCGGCCGCGCGCCGGCGGTAGTATTCAATGACTTTGGAATTGGGCACGCCGCCCGGCGAGAACGAGCGGGTCATTGGCGCCATCACCACGCGGGTCGGCAGTTCGAGGGCACCGAGGTGAAATGGTTTGAACAGGGCTTGAACGGGCATCGGGAGGCTCCAGGGCGATCGCTTTATGACGGCGATAATATGGAGAGCCGGAGCCTTTGAACAGCATTATTGATTTGGGTGATTAACCATCAAAAGATTGAAAAGCAAAGATCGCAGCCTTCGGCAGCTCCTACACGGGATTGGTGGTTCCCTGTAGGAGCTGCCGAAGGCTGCGATCTTTTGATCCTGCTTTTCAGCTCAGCGCTTTTTCAATCGCATGCACGATGGTCGGATCATCCGGCGCCGTTCGCGGCGAGAATCGCGCCAGCACGCGGCCATCCTTGCCGAGCAGAAACTTCTCGAAATTCCAGGTGATGTCACCGGGAAACTCGGCGCCCTCGCCTGCCAGCAGACGATACAACTGATGCCGCTCGTGGCCGTTGACTTCGAGCTTGCTCGACAACGGGAACGTCACGCCATAGTTGAGACTGCAGAACTCCTGGATTTCCTTTTCCGAGCCTGGCTCCTGTCCGGCAAACTGGTTGCATGGCAGGCCCAGCACAGTAAAGCCTTTGTCTTTGTATTGCTGGTAGAGGTTTTCCAGTGCTGCGTACTGGGGGGTCAAGCCGCATTTGGAGGCTACGTTGACCACCAGCACGACTTGGCCCTTGAACGGCGCCAGCGGTAGCTCCTGACCATCCAGGGCTGTCAACTTAAGGTCGTGAAAAGCACTCATGCCGAACTCCAGGATTCTCGTGTTCTACTCGAAACAGCCACTTGGCGAGGCCACCAAGGACAGCCGCGGACTAAAAAGGCGCCCACAGGCGCCTCTCCAGTACTCGAAGCTTAGCGCAGAAAATCAGTGGTGATGGCCACCTTCGCCATGGACGTGACCATGAGCGATTTCTTCCTGGCTGGCGTCACGGATATCAACGATCTTCACCTGGAAGTTCAGGCGCTGACCGGCCAACGGGTGGTTGCCGTCAACGGTGACGTCGTCGCCGTCCAGGTCACGGATGGTGACGATCTGCATCTGACCGTCCGGCGCCGAAGCGTGGAACTGCATGCCGACTTCCAGCTCGTCAACGCCTTCGAACATGCTGCGGCTCAGGGTGCTGACCAGCTCGGCGGCGTATTCGCCGTAAGCGTCTTCCGGCTCAACGGCGACTTTCAGCTCGTCACCGACGGCTTTGCCTTCCAGGGCTTTTTCCAGGCCCGGGATGATGTTGCCTGCGCCTTGCAGGTAGACCAGCGGAGCGCCGCCGGCGGAGCTGTCGATGACCTCACCAGCGTCGTTGGTCAGGGTATAGTCGATGGAGACAGCCTTATTGGCGGCGATCAGCATGGGGCGAGACCTTTTGCATAAGAATATAGAAAGGCCAAGTTTAGCGAAGCAATCGCTTGAAAGCGACCACAACCCGGACAAACGGGTTTCGACCATCACGGGCTTTCACCAGGACGAAGACGGCCATTGGGTGGTCGAGCTTTCCTGTGGCCACACCCAGCACCTGCGCCATCAGCCGCCGTGGCAAACCCGCGCCTGGGTCCTTGATCCGGCGCAACGTATTGAAAAAACAGGTCAACCCTTTGCCTGCGGTTGGTGTGCACAGGGCTCGGTTAGCGCTAACCTTGGCGACTGAATTTCGGTAGTCGGCCAGACATAGGCTGACACCCTTGCATAGAGAATTCCCATGCAAACTTTTTTTATCGCCCCCACCGATTTTGGCGTGGGTCTGACCTCCATCAGCCTCGGGCTGGTGCGCACGCTTGAACGCGCCGGCCTCAAAGTCGGCTTCTTCAAACCGATCGCCCAGCCGCACCCGGGCGACACCGGTCCCGAGCGTTCCACCGAACTTGTGGCGCGCACCCACGGTTTGAAACCGCCGCAACCGTTGGGCCTGGCGCATGTCGAGCGCATGCTCGGTGACGGTCAGCTCGACGAGTTGCTCGAAGAAATCATCGCTCTGTATCAGCAAGCGGCGGTCGGCAAAGACGTGCTGGTGGTCGAAGGCATGGTGCCGACGCGCAGCGCCAGTTACGCCGCGCGGGTCAATCTGCATCTGGCCAAGAGCCTGGATGCCGAGGTGATTCTGGTTTCGGCGCCGGAAAACGAAGTGCTCGCCGAACTCTCTGGTCGGGTCGAGCTGCAGGCGCAATTGTTCGGCGGCCCGAAGGATCCGAAAGTCCTCGGCGTGATCCTCAACAAGGTCAAGACCGACGAGAGCATGGAGGCCTTCGCCACGCGGCTGAAGGAGCATTCGCCGTTGCTGCGCAGCGGTGACTTCCGCCTGCTCGGCTGCATCCCGTTCCAGCCGGAACTCAACGCGCCGCGCACTCGCGACGTCGCCGACCTGATGGGCGCGCAGGTGCTCAACGCTGGCGATTACGAAACCCGGCGCATGAACAAAATCATCATTTGCGCGCGAACCATGCGCAACACCGTCGAGCTGCTCAAGCCCGGCGTGCTGGTGGTGACGCCGGGTGATCGCGACGACATCATCCTCGCCGTCAGCCTTGCGGCGATCAACGGCGTGCCGCTGGCCGGCCTGCTGCTGACCAGCGACACCCTGCCCGATCCGCGCATCATGGACCTGTGCCAAGGCGCGTTGCAGGCCGGCTTGCCGGTCTTGTCGGTAAGCACCGGCTCGTACGACACCGCTAACCTGCTCAACGGCCTGAACAAGGAAATCCCCATCGATGACCGCGAGCGCGCGGAGATCATCACCGATTTCGTCGCCAGCCACCTCGACGCCAACTGGCTGCATCAGCGCTGCGGCACGCCACGGGAAATGCGCCTGTCGCCGGCAGTGTTCCGCTATCAATTGATCCAGCGTGCGCAGGCGGCAAACAAGCGCATCGTCCTGCCAGAAGGCAGCGAGCCGTTCACCGTACAAGCGGCGGCGATCTGCCAGGAACGCGGGATCGCTCGCTGCGTATTGCTGGCCAAACCTGCAGACGTCGAAGCCGTCGCCCGGGCGCAAGGCATCGTGTTGCCGCCGGGTCTGGAAATTCTCGACCCGGACCACATCCGCGAGCGCTACGTCGAACCGATGGTCGCCCTGCGCAAAAGCAAAAGCCTCAACGCACCGATGGCCGAGCAGCAGCTGGAAGACACCGTGGTGATCGGCACCATGATGCTTGCGCTGGACGAGGTCGACGGGCTGGTGTCCGGGGTGATCAACACCACCGCCAATACCATCCGCCCGGCCCTGCAACTGATCAAGACCGCACCGGGCTGCACGCTGGTGTCGTCAGTGTTCTTCATGCTCTTTCCAGAAGAAGTGCTGGTCTACGGCGACTGCGTGATGAATCCACACCCGAGCGCTGCCGAACTGGCAGAGATCGCCCTGCAAAGCGCTGACTCGGCGGCCGCATTCGGTATCACTCCACGGGTGGCGATGATCAGCTACTCCAGCGGTGAATCGGCTCGCGGTGAAGAAGTCGAGAAAGTCCGCGAGGCGACTCTGCTCGCCCACGAACAACAACACTCGCTGCTGATCGACGGTCCGCTGCAGTACGACGCTGCCGCCAACGCCGACGTCGCCCGACAACTGGCGCCGAACAGTCAGGTCGCCGGACGCGCCACGGTGTTCGTCTTCCCTGATCTGAACACCGGCAACACCACGCACAAAGCGGTACAACGCAGCGCCGATTGCGTCAGTCTCGGGCCGATGCTGCAAGGCCTGCGCAAACCGGTGAATGACTTGCCGCGCGGCGCGCAAGTCGATGACATCGTCTACACCATCGCGCTCACCGCGATTCAAGCCGCCAACCGACCTATGGATGTGTAAATGCTGGATTTTCTACCCGCACCCGTGCGCGGCGTGATCGCCTCGCTGCTGTTGGCGCTCAACACGATTCTGCTCTGCTCGTTCCTGTTCTGCGTGGCGCTGGTCAAGGCCCTGCCGTTTGCCTTTACCCAGCGCATTGCCGGTTGGCTGATGAGCCACACCCACGAGGCGTGGATCAGCAACAACAAGGGCTGGATGAATCTGGTACGACGCACCCGCTGGCACCTCAGCGGTCTGCAAGGTCTCGACTATCAGCACTCGTACCTGATCACAAGCAATCACCAGAGCTGGGTGGATATTCTGGTTCTGCAATACGTGCTCAACCGCAAGATTCAACCGCTGAAGTTCTTCCTCAAGCAGGAGCTGATCTGGGTGCCGGTGATTGGCCTGGCCTGGTGGGCGCTGGGCTTTCCATTCATGAAGCGCTACTCCAAGGCCTACCTGGAAAAACACCCGGAGAAGAAAGGCAAGGATCTGGAGACCACGCGCAAGACCTGTGCAAAATTCCGGCATAACCCGGTGGGGATTTTCAACTTCGTCGAAGGCACACGCTTCACCGAAGGCAAGCATGCGCAGCAGCAGTCACCGTTCAAGTACCTGCTCAAGCCCAAGGCTGGCGGGATCGCCTTTGTGCTCGATGCGATGGGCGAACAGCTGGAATCGATCGTCAACGTGACGATTCACTACCCGGCCGGGCGTCCGGGGTTCTGGGATTTGCTGTGCGGCAATGTGCGCGATGTGGTGGTGCACTTTGAAGAAATCAAAATCCCGCCAGCGTTCATCGGCAAGAACTACGACCAGGACGGCGAGTACCGTTTGCAGTTTCAGGGCTGGATCAACCAGCTGTGGCTGGACAAGGATGCGTTGCTGGAGCAGATGCACCGCGAATATCCACCCAAACACTGACCCCTGTGGGAGCGAGCAGGCTCGCTCCCACAGGGGATCGTTTGATCGTTCCCACGCTCCGCGTGGGAATGCAGCCCGGGACGCTCCGCGTCCCTGCCGAAGCGGACGCGGAGCGTCCAATGAGGCATTCCCACGCGGAGCGTGGGAACGATCACCCGGCACAAAAAAAGCCCGCCGATGATTGCTCATCGACGGGCTTTTTCTTGCCGCTTGAAACTGGAAGCTTGTCGCTGCTTCAGTGCTTAGATTGCGCCACGCTGACGCAATAGCTCCAGCACTTGCTTGACGCTTTCTTCCAGACTCAGCGACTGCGTATCGATCACCAGATCGGCATTGAGCGGCACGTCGTACGGGAAGGATTCGCCCGGGATGTTGTCGCCGCCAGCGGCATACAGACCTTGCGGGTCACGCTCGGCGCAGACGGTTGGCGAGGCCTGCACGTAAACCGTCAGCAAGCGATCCTTGCCGATCAGCTCCTTGGCCTGCTCGCGACCTTCAGCACTTGGTGCAACGAACGCAGCCAGGGTCAGCAGGCCCGCTTCGTTGAACTGACGCGCTACATGCGCGGCACGACGCCAGTTCTCGGTGCGACCGGCGCGATCCTGCGGCAGACCTTTGTTCAGATCCTGACGCAGGTTCTGGCCATCGAGTACAAACACCGCGCGGCCCATGTCGAACAGCTTGCGCTCGACCGCATAAGCCAAGGTGCTTTTGCCCGCGCCCGACAGGCCGCTGAACAGCACAGTCGCCGGTTGCTGGCCGAAGCGTTGGGCACGCTCTTCAGTGGCCACGTGGGCCAGTTTGCCGTGGTGCGTGGCGGTGCCATGAGACACAGGCTGGGCAACGATCATGCCGGCGCCGACGGTGCCGTTGGTCAAGCGATCAATGACGATGAATGCGCCAGTGGTGCGGTTGCTTTCATAACCATCGAGGGCGATCGGCGCGTCGAGCGCGATTTTCACCTTACCGATTTCGTTGAGCTGCAACGCGCTCGCCGGGCCTTCTTCCAGAGTGTTGACGTCGACCTTGTTAACGATGCTGGCGATCGAGCCCGGCACGTAACTGGTGGCGCGTTTGATGTCGTATTTCTTGCCCGGCAGCATCGGCTCTTCAGCCATCCACACCAGCATCGCTTCGAAGCTGTCGGTCACCGGCGGTACGTTGTCGGCATGCACCAACAGGTCGCCACGGGAGATGTCGATTTCGTCTTCCATGGTCAGCGTTACCGCCTGACCTGGACCTGCGTGCTCCAGTTCACCTTCGAAGGTGACGATGGATTTCACCCGGCTGCTCTTGCCCGACGGCAGCACCACGACTTCGTCGCCCTTGTGCACGATGCCGCTGGCCAGGGTGCCGGCGAAACCACGGAAGTTCAGGTTCGGGCGGTTGACGTACTGCACCGGGAAACGCAGATCGGTGAAGTTGCGATCGCCCGCGACTTCGACGGTCTCGAGGATTTCCATCAGCGACTGGCCGGTGTACCACGGCGAGCGCTCGGACTTGTTCACCACGTTGTCGCCCTTCAGAGCAGACATCGGCACGAAGTGCATGCTGGTTGGCTTCATCTTCAAGCCTTCAGCGAACTTCAGATAGTCAGCCTTGATCGACTCGAACACGCCTTCGTCGAAGTCCTTCAAGTCCATCTTGTTGATGGCCACAACGATGTGTTTGATCCCCAGCAATGAGGCGATGAAGCTGTGGCGACGGGTCTGGGTCTGCACGCCGTAACGGGCGTCGACCAGAATGATCGCCAGATCACAGGTGGAGGCACCGGTGGCCATGTTGCGGGTGTACTGCTCATGGCCGGGAGTGTCGGCGATGATGAATTTGCGCTTGGCGGTGGAGAAATAGCGGTACGCGACATCGATGGTGATGCCCTGCTCACGCTCGGCCTGCAGGCCGTCGACCAGCAATGCCAGATCGATGTCGTCACCGGTGGTGCCGGATTTCTTCGAGTCGCGGGTGATCGCTTCGAGGTGATCCTCGTAGATCATCTTCGAGTCGTGCAGCAGGCGCCCGATCAGGGTGCTCTTGCCGTCGTCGACGTTACCGCAGGTCAAAAAGCGCAGCAGCTCTTTACGTTCGTGCTGGCCCAGGTAGGCGAGGATGTCCTCGCTGATCAAATCAGATGCGTGCGACATGACAACCCCTTAGAAATAACCCTGACGTTTTTTGTCTTCCATCGAGCCTGCGCCATCGTGGTCGATGACCCGGCCCTGGCGCTCGGAAGTTCGCGTCAGGAGCATTTCCTGGATGATATCCGTCAGGCTTTCGGCCTCGGACTCCACCGCGCCCGTCAACGGGTAGCAGCCAAGGGTGCGGAACCGCACTTTCTTTTTCACGATGCGCGCTTTGTCTTCATCGGACAGGTGTTCGAGGATGCGCTCGTCGTCGATCATGATCAGCGTGCCGTTCTTCTCGATCACTTCGCGTTCGGCGGCAAAATACAGCGGCACGATCGGGATGCCTTCGAGATAGATGTACTGCCAGATGTCCAGCTCGGTCCAGTTCGACAGAGGGAACACACGGATGGATTCGCCCTTGTTGACCTTGCCGTTGTAGACGTTCCACAGCTCTGGACGCTGGTTTTTCGGGTCCCAGCGGTGCTTGCTGTCGCGGAACGAGTAGACGCGCTCTTTGGCGCGGGATTTCTCTTCATCGCGACGGGCGCCGCCGAACGCTGCGTCGAAACCATGCTTGTCGAGTGCCTGTTTCAGGCCTTCGGTTTTCATGATGTCGGTGTGCTTGGCGCTGCCGTGGGTGAACGGGTTGATGTTCTGCGCCACGCCATCGGGGTTGATGTGGGTGATCAGGTCCAGGCCCAGTTCTTCGACCATCTTGTCGCGGAACTTGTACATCTCCTGGAATTTCCAGCGGGTGTCGACGTGCATCACCGGAAACGGCAGTTTGCCCGGGAAGAACGCCTTGCGTGCCAGGTGCAGCATCACGGCGGAGTCTTTACCGATGGAGTACAGCATCACCGGGTTATCGAACTCGGCGGCCACCTCGCGGATGATG
Source organism: Pseudomonas koreensis (assembly GCF_024169245.1). NCBI lineage: Bacteria > Pseudomonadati > Pseudomonadota > Gammaproteobacteria > Pseudomonadales > Pseudomonadaceae > Pseudomonas > Pseudomonas koreensis. The sequence goes on along the minus strand of NZ_JALJWP010000001.1, from coordinate 2,301,169 downwards.
TGGATGCTTTCCGCCTCCAGCTGTTTCAGATGCGTCAGTTTGTCGACCATGGCTACTCACGAAAGCTTTCTTATGAACGGCCAGCGGGCCGTGTTCGAGCGGGGAATCCTAGCACAGCGACCTCTTCTAATCAGGACGCCAACTAGATCGAAAGGGTATATGAATATGCCCACTCGTTTGGGCGCGCCGGCCCATGCAGGAGCTGCCGAAGGCTGCGATCTTTTGATTTTGTTTTTAAAGATCAAGATCAATAGATCGCAGCCTTCGGCAGCTCCTACACAGCGAACGATGGGTCAGATCGGGTTGGGGCAATCGATGAAGATGTGCTCAAGGGCAAAGCGCTTCGCCAGATACTCGCCCAGCGCCTGCACGCCGTAGCGTTCGGTGGCGTGGTGGCCAGCGGCGATGAAGCTGATGTCATTCTCGCGGGCGCTGTGGAAAGTCTGCTCGGACGCCTCGCCACTGATGAACAGGTCGACCCCCGCCGCCACGCCCTGATCGATATAACCCTGGCCGCCACCGGTGCACCAGCCGACGCGGCGGATCATGCCGCTGCCTTCGATCAACAGCGGCTCGCGACCCATGACTTCCTGCACCTTGCGCGCGAAATCCCGCGCAGTCATTGGCTCATTCAGCGAACCCACCAGCCCGACGACTTTCGGATTGCTCGGGTCGAGCGGCCCTTCGACAGTGATGTCGAGCTGACGCGCCAGTTGCACGTTGTTGCCGACGTCCGCGTGCAGATCCAGCGGCAGGTGGTAGGCGAGCAGGCTGATGTCGTGCTTGAGCAGGGTCTTCAAGCGGCGCTGCTTCATACCCGTGACGCAGGGGTTCTCGCCTTTCCAGAAATAACCGTGGTGGACCAGGATCAGATCGGCCTCGGCTTCCACGGCAGCGTCCAGTAGAGCCTGGCTGGCGGTGACGCCACTGACGATGCGCATCACCTGCGGGCGGCCTTCGACCTGCAAACCGTTGGGGCAATAATCGGCGATTTTCGCACTGGCCAGGTAACGGTCGGCTTCTTCGACGAGGGTGCTGAGGGCTACGGCCATGAAAGACTCCTAAATATCCCGTTCAGAGGCGCGCGCGGCCTCGTATAATGCGCGACATTATGGGCGGTCTGACCTCGCCTGCAACCTTTCCAGGAACGTGCTTAATGCTCAAGGCGCTGCGTTTTTTTGGCTGGCCGCTGTTGGCCGGTGTGCTTATCGCTCTGTTGATTATTCAGCGTTACCCCGAGTGGGTCGGGCTGCCGAGCCTCGACGTCAATCTGCAACAGGCGCCACAGACAACGATCGTGCAACAGGGGCCGGTGTCCTACGCGGACGCGGTGGGTATCGCCGCGCCGTCGGTGGTCAACCTGTACACCACCAAGGTCATCAACAAACCGGCGCATCCCTTGTTCGAGGATCCGCAGTTCCGCCGCTTCTTCGGTGACAACTCGCCAAAACAGAAGCGCATGGAATCGAGCCTCGGTTCCGGGGTGATCATGAGCCCCGAAGGCTACATCCTCACCAACAACCACGTCACCAGCGGCGCCGACCAGATTGTCGTGGCGCTGAAGGATGGTCGCGAAACACTCGCACGGGTGATCGGCAGCGACCCGGAAACTGACCTGGCCGTCCTGAAAATCGATCTGAAAAACCTCCCGGCAATCACCGTCGGCCGCTCCGACAGCATTCGCATCGGCGACGTCGCGCTGGCCATCGGCAACCCGTTCGGCGTCGGCCAGACCGTGACCATGGGCATCATCAGCGCCACCGGGCGTAATCAGTTGGGGCTGAACAACTACGAAGACTTCATCCAGACCGACGCGGCGATCAACCCGGGCAACTCCGGCGGTGCGCTGGTCGACGCCAACGGCAACCTCACTGGCATCAACACGGCGATCTTTTCCAAGTCCGGCGGCTCGCAGGGCATTGGTTTTGCCATTCCGGTGAAACTGGCGATGGAAGTCATGAAGTCGATCATCGAGCACGGTCAGGTAATTCGTGGCTGGCTGGGCATTGAAGTGCAACCGCTGACCCAGGAACTGGCCGAGTCGTTTGGCTTGTCCGGACGCCCGGGAATTGTCGTCGCCGGGATTTTCCGTGACGGCCCGGCGCAGAAGGCCGGCCTGCAACTGGGCGACGTGATCCTGAGCATTGACGGCGAGCCGGCCGGCGATGGCCGCCGTTCGATGAACCAAGTGGCGCGGATCAAACCGACTGACAAGGTGACGATTCAGGTCATGCGCAACGGCAAGGAGCTGAAGCTGACCGCGGAAATCGGGCTGCGGCCACCGCCGGCACCGGTCAAAGAAAAAGAAGAATAAAAAAATGTTTTCGCGCGAGCGGCGCGAATAACAGACATTCTCAACGGGCATGTTATATTGTTTCAATTCTGACAATTGGAACAACATAACATGTCGTCTCGAAAAAAGGCTTCGCTGCTGGGCCTCACCCTGGGGTTGCTCTGCGATCCCGCCTTCGCCGATGAACTGCAACCCGTTGAGCTGGAAGCCATCAGCGTCACCTCCGACTACGAATCACCGACTGGCCCGGTCAGCGGCTATCGCGCGACCCGCTCTGCCAGTGCGACCAAAACCGACGCGGCGATTCGCGATATCCCGCAAGCCATCAGCGTGGTCCCGGCCAGTGTGCTTTCGGATCTGGGCAGCACCAGTGTCGAGCGCGCGCTGGATTTTGCCGGCGGCGTGTCGAAGCAGAACAACTTCGGCGGCCTGACCCTGTACGAATACAGCGTGCGCGGCTTCACCACGTCCGAGTTCTACAAGGACGGCTTCAGCGCCAATCGCGGCTACCCGAGCACGCCGGACGCGGCCAACATCGAGCGCATCGAAGTTCTCAAAGGCCCGGCCGCCAGCCTGTACGGCAGGGGCGATCCCGGCGGTACAGTGAACATCGTCACCAAGAAACCGCAGCCTGAAGCGTTCACCACCCTGCAAACCAGCGCCGGCAGCTGGGATCGCTATCGCACCGCGCTGGACGTCAACACGCCCCTTGATGAACAGGGCGATGTGCTCTCGCGCATCAATCTCGCGGTAGAGGACAACCACAGCTTCCGCGACCACGTCGACAGCCAGCGGGTCTTCGTCGCGCCCTCGATCAGTTGGCAGTTGAACCCGGACACCTCGCTGCTGGTGGAAAGCGAAATCGTCCGTCACAACTCGACGTTCGATCGTGGTGTAGTGGCGCCGAACAATAAATGGAGCGGCGTATCCCGTTCGACGTTCCTCGGCGAACCCGACGACGGCAATATCGACAACCACAACAACCTGCTCCAGGCCACGCTTGAGCACCATCTGAACGACAATTGGAAACTGCGTCTGGCGAGCCACTACAAGGAAGGCAAACTCTGGGGCGACGCCTCGGAACAACGCGCGCTGAACGCCGACGGCCATACGGTCAATCGCCGCTTGCGCGAGCGCGATACGAGTTGGCACGACAGCATCACCCAACTGGAATTGCGCGGTCTGTTCGACCTCGGCCCGTGGCAGCATGAATTGCTGATCGGCACCGAGTACGAGAATTACCGCAAGGACGAACGCGTCACCACCGTCGCCGGCGGCCCCTACGCCATCGATATCTATAAGCCGGTTTACGGCCAGCCGAAACCCAACGGCGCACGCTCGGGCACTGACTTTTTCGAACACGTCGAAAGTCATGCGCTGAACCTGCAGGACCAGATCGTCTTCACCGACAAACTGCGCGGCATGCTCGGTGCGCGCTTCGAGCACTTCGATCAGCGCATCGACGATCACAGCCGTAACGCCAAGAGCGAGCAGCTCCACGACGCACTGACCCAACGCGCCGGCCTGCTCTATCAACTCACGCCGAACACTGGCCTGTTCGCTAACGCCTCGACCTCGTTCAAACCGAACAACGGCCTGGATGCTTCGGGCAAATCCTTCGATCCGGAAGAAGGCGTCGGTTACGAAGTGGGGATCAAGAACGAGCTGTTCGATGAGCGCGTAAGCAGCACCCTCGCCTTCTTCCACATCGACAAGGAAAACGTCCTTGCTCTCGATCCGGGGACCGACACCAGCCGCGCCATGGGTAAGGCGCGCAGTCAGGGTTTCGATTGGCAGGTCACCGGGCAAGTAACCGATGCGGTGCGGGTCATCGGCGCCTTCGCCTACATCGACGCCGAGGTGACCAAGGGCGACGCGACCATTCCCACCGGCAGCCGCATCCTCGGCGTGGCCAAACGCAGCGGCAGTGTGCTGGGTGTGTATGAGTTTCAGGATGGCCGTCTGCGCGGTTCAGACGTCGGTGCAGCCTTCACCTACGTCGGCGATCGCTCGGGCGAATCCGGCAGCGACTTCGAATTGCCGGCCTACCAGACCGTCGACTTGCTCGCGCATTACAAGGCCAGCGACAACGTCACGGTGGGCCTGAACCTGAACAATATCTTCGACGAGAAATATTACGAGCGCTCCTATAGCAACTACTGGGTCAACCCCGGCGAACCGCGCAATTTCACCGTCAGCCTGACACTCAACCTGTAAAAGGACGTCACCATGCACTACGGCAAATCCCTTCTGCTCATCGCTGCGCTATTCACCGCTCAGGCGTCGGCCCACGGCCTGTGGACAGAGGAACGACGCGGCAACATCGAAGTGGTCTACGGTCACGGCGCTGAAGACAACGCCTTCAAGGCACAGAAAATCAGCGGCGCATGGGCTTATGACGCGAGCGGCAAGATGATCCCGGTCAGCGTCGAGCGCCTGGCCGACCACGCCCGACTGAAACCCTTGAAGCCACCGGCGGTGATGGCCGTGGCGCTGAACAATGGCATGTGGTCGCAGACGGCGGACAAGAAGTGGATCAACGAAGGACGCAGCAAAGTGCCCGGCGCCACCGAGGCTACGCAGACATTCAAATACAGCCTGGCGATCTATCAGCCGGGGGCAAAGTTGCCGAAGCTTGATCAGATCAAATTGCTTATTGTGCCGGAGGTCGATCCGATGACCGTGGGGCCAGGCAAATCGTTGCCGGTGCGGGTGTTGCTTGATGGCAAACCGGCGGCGGGAGTGAAGTTGTATGGCGACTATCGCAGCGCGCCGAATACGCTGAGCACCGAGACCGACAAGGATGGCCGCGCGCAGGTGCTGGTGAGGAACGAAGGGTTGAATGTGATTGCGGCGCAGGTTGAGGTGCCGGTGAAGGACAGTGTGGATGTGGATAGTCGAGGGTTGTTCAGTTCGCTGACGTTCCTCGGTGAGCCGCATCACGAATAAACGCTACAAATCCCCTGTAGGAGTGAGCTTGCTCGCGATTGCGCCGGGTCAGCCAACATCAATGTTGAATTTCCCTCCGCTATCGCGAGCAGGCTCACTCCTACAGAAAGCAGAGCTGGTCAGAGATCCCCAAGCCCATCGATCAGCGCCTGATTCTGCTCCGGCGTGCCAATCGAAATCCGCAAGAACTGCGCAATCCGCTCCTGCTTGAAGTGCCGCACGATCACGCCCTGCTCGCGCAGTTTCGCCGCCAGCCCCGCTGCATCGTGCTGCGGATGCCGGGCGAAGATGAAGTTGGCCGCCGACGGCAGCACTTCAAAGCCCTTGGCCTGCAACTGCGCCACCACCCACTCGCGGCTCTCGATCACCTGACGACAGGTCTTGTCGAAATACTCGCGATCTTCGAAAGCCGCCGCCGCACCGACAATCGCCAGACGATCCAGCGGATAGGAGTTGAAGCTGTTCTTGATCCGCTCCAGCGCCTCGATCAGATCGGGGTGCCCTACCGCCAGACCGACACGCAGACCGGCCAGCGAACGGGACTTGGACAATGTCTGCGTCACCAGCAGGTTCGGATAACGATCCACCAGACTGATCGCGGTTTCGCCGCCAAAGTCGATATAAGCCTCGTCCACCACGACCACCGAATCCGGACTGGCCTTGAGGATCTGCTCGACCGCGTCCAGCGCCAGCAGGCAGCCGGTCGGGGCGTTCGGGTTAGGGAAAATGATTCCGCCATTCGGTTTGGCGTAGTCGGCCGGGTTGATCTGGAATTGCGCATCCAGCGGCACCGCGTCGAACTCGATTCCATACAGCCCGCAGTACACCGGATAAAAGCTGTAGCTGATGTCGGGGAACAGCAGCGGCTGATCGTGTTGCAGCAGACCGTGGAAAATGTGCGCGAGCACTTCGTCCGAACCGTTGCCGAGGAACACCTGACTGGTTTGCACGCCGTAGTATTCGGCCACGGTGTTTTTCAGCAGATCACTGTTCGGGTCCGGATACAGGCGCAGGTTGTCGTTGAGCTCGGCTTGCATCGCCGCCAGCGCTTTCGGCGACGGGCCATAGGGGTTTTCGTTGGTATTGAGCTTGACCAGTCTGGTCAGCTTCGGCTGTTCGCCCGGCACGTAGGGCACCAGATCCTTGACGAACGGGCTCCAGAATTTACTCATCGCTCAGTTCTCCTGCCCTTTCAGAAAGTCTTGGTCTTTGATGCGGTATTCGGCGCTGCGCGCGTGGGCGCTCAGCGATTCACCACGGGCCAGTACCGATGCAGTCTTGCCCAACTCCGAAGCACCGGCCTCGGAGCAGAAGATGATCGACGAGCGCTTCTGGAAGTCGTAGACACCCAGCGGCGAGGAGAACCGCGCAGTGCCGGAAGTCGGCAACACGTGGTTCGGACCGGCGCAGTAATCGCCCAACGCTTCGGAAGTGTGGCGGCCCATGAAGATCGCGCCAGCGTGACGAATCTGCGGCAGCCAGGCTTGCGGATCAGCGACCGACAATTCCAGGTGTTCCGGCGCGATACGGTTGGCGACTTCGATGGCCTCGGCCATGTCGCTCACCTGGATCAGCGCACCACGGCCATTGATCGAGGTCTCGATGATGGTTGCGCGGTCCATGGTCGGCAGCAGTTTGTCGATGCTCGCGGCCACCTTGTCGAGGAACTCGGCGTCGGGGCTGACCAGAATCGCTTGCGCGTCTTCATCGTGCTCGGCCTGAGAGAACAGGTCCATGGCAATCCAGTCCGGATCGGTCTGGCCGTCGCAGACCACAAGAATTTCCGAAGGGCCGGCGATCATATCGATGCCGACCTGGCCGAACACATGGCGCTTGGCGGTGGCGACATAGATATTGCCCGGGCCGACAACCTTGTCGACACGCGGCACGCTTTCGGTGCCGTACGCCAGTGCGGCAACCGCTTGCGCGCCGCCGATGGTGAACACACGGTCGACACCGGCGATACAGGCAGCGGCCAGCACCAGCTCGTTGATTTCACCGCGCGGGGTTGGCACGACCATGACCACTTCGGTCACGCCGGCGACCTTGGCCGGAATCGCGTTCATCAATACCGACGACGGATACGAAGCCTTGCCACCTGGCACATACAGACCGGCGCGATCCAGCGGCGTGACTTTCTGGCCGAGCACCGTGCCGTCGGCTTCGGTGTAGCTCCAGGAATCCTGTTTCTGCTTTTCGTGATAGCTGCGCACCCGGGCGGCGGCTTTTTCCAAGGCCTCGCGCTGTGGCACGGTGATGCGGGTCAGGGCCAGTTCGAGGCGCTCGCGCGGCAGGATCAGGTCGGCCATCGAGGCGACTTCGAGGCCATCGAACTTCTGGGTGAACTCGACCAGCGCCGCGTCACCGCGCTCGCGCACAGCCTTGATGATGTCGAGCACGCGCTGATTGACCGAGTCGTCAGACACACTTTCCCAGCTCAGCAGATGATCCAGATGATGCGCGAAATCCGGGTCAGCAGCGTTGAGTCGGCGAATTGCAGTGGTTGCGGTCATAGCGAGAGCCTCATAGGAATGGCAAATAACTCAGGCGCCCGAAACTAGCATTCGATCCGCTTGGGCACCTGAGAATTCTGGCTATGAGGCGGATAGACGGCGCGGCCTTGGGCCACGCAGGTAGATCAGCCGCGGTGTCGCGATTGCACTGCGTTGCGCAGGGTGTCGATCAACGCCTGGATTCGGGCGTGTTGCATTTTCATCGAAGCCTTGTTGACCACCAGGCGCGAGCTGATCGTGGCGATCAGTTCCTGGGGCTCCAGGCCGTTGGCGCGCAGGGTATTGCCGGTGTCGACCACGTCGATGATCTTGTCGGCCAGACCGATCAGCGGCGCCAGCTCCATCGAGCCGTACAGCTTGATGATGTCGACCTGACGGCCCTGCTCGGCGTAATAACGCTTGGCAACGTTGACAAACTTGGTCGCCACACGCAGACGGCCCTTGGGCTCGGCCGCGCCGATCTTGCCGGCGGTCATCAGCTTGCACTGAGCGATCTGCAGATCCAGCGGCTCGTACAGGCCCTGGCCGCTGTATTCCATCAGCACGTCCTTGCCGGCGACGCCAAGGTCGGCCGCGCCATGCTCGACATAGGTCGGCACATCGGTGGCACGCACGATCAGCAGACGCACATCGTCCTGGGTCGTGGGGATGATCAGCTTGCGGCTCTTGTCCGGATTCTCGGTCGGCACGATGCCCGCTTCAGCAAGAAGCGGCAGGGTGTCGTCAAGGATGCGGCCCTTGGACAGTGCGATGGTCAACATGGGAAACGTCAGTCCTTATCAAGGTACTCATGCCCGGTCGCAATCGGCGCCGGACACACATCGAGGGTGCGCACACCCTCGACTCGAAACGAATTCAGTGGACACGTCCGTGTGTCCCGATGCAGCGATCAGCCCGGAACGCGACGGATCTTGGCGCCGAGCATCTGCAGTTTTTCTTCGATGCACTCGTAACCACGGTCTATGTGGTAGATGCGGTCGATCAGCGTATCGCCTTCGGCCATCAGTGCCGAGATCACCAGACTGGCCGAAGCCCGCAGGTCGGTCGCCATCACAGGCGCGCCCTTGAGGATTTCGGTGCCGGTGACGATCGCGGTGTTGCCTTCGACCTGGATCTTGGCGCCCATGCGGTGCAGTTCGTAAACGTGCATGAAGCGGTTTTCGAAGATCGTCTCGATCACCGCACCGGTGCCTTCGGCAATGGCGTTGAGCGAGATGAACTGTGCCTGCATGTCGGTCGGGAACGCCGGGTACGGCGCGGTGCGCACGTTGACCGCTTTCGGGCGTTTGCCGTGCATGTTCAGCTCGATCCAGTCTTCACCGCAGGTGATTTCCGCACCGGCTTCACGCAGCTTTTCCAGCACCGCTTCGAGGATGGTCGGATCGGTGTCCTTGACCTTGACGCGGCCACCGGTAACGGCAGCGGCGACCAGATAGGTGCCGGTTTCGATACGATCGGGCATGACCTTATAGAAAGCCGAACCCAGACGCTCGACGCCATCGATGGTGATGGTGTCGGTGCCGGCGCCGGAAACCTTGGCACCCATGGCGTTGAGGAAGTTCGCCAGGTCGACCACTTCAGGCTCACGGGCGGCGTTCTGCAGCACGCTGCGGCCCTTGGCCAGAGCAGCAGCCATCATGATGTTTTCGGTACCGGTCACGCTGACGGTGTCGAAGAAGAAGTGCGCGCCGCGCAAGCCACCTTCAGGCGCCTTGGCCTTGATGTAGCCGCCTTCGACGTCAATGATTGCGCCCATGGCTTCGAGACCACGGATATGCAGGTCGACCGGACGCGAGCCGATGGCGCAACCGCCAGGCAGTGCCACTTCGGCTTCACCGAAACGCGCGACCATCGGGCCGAGCACAAGGATCGACGCACGCATGGTTTTCACCAGTTCGTACGGCGCGATCAGGGTCTTGATGGTGCGCGGGTCGATTTCGACGCTGAGCTTCTCGTCGATCACAGGCTCAATGCCCATGCGCCCGAACAGCTCGATCATGGTGGTGATGTCGTGCAGGTGCGGCAGGTTGCCAACGGTGACCGGGCCATCGCACAGCAAGGTCGCGGCCAGGATCGGCAGGGCGGAGTTCTTCGCGCCGGAAATGCGAATCTCGCCATCAAGACGAGCGCCACCGGTAATAATCAATTTATCCATTAGTATCTCGACGCCCTAGGGCTCAGGTGCGCTCGGCCCAGGCCGCGCTGCTGAAAAATTTCATAGTGACCGCATGGATGCTGCCATCGACGATCCATGGGTTCAAATGGGCATAGACCTGCTGCTGACGCTTCACCGGGCTCAACGCCGCCAGTTCATCGCTGATCACGTTCAGCTGGAAGTTGCAGCCTTCGCCTTCAACTTCTACCAGCGTTCCTGGCAGCTTTCCTTCAAGGAAGCTCTTCACTTCTACGGCCTGCATGCTCAACCTCAATCGGCGCCCTGTGCGCACGGGTCGGACATCATACAAAAAAGCCCCGCGCCTGCGAACCCCGCAACGCAGGACTCTGACGGGGGGCTTCTTTATAGATGAGGGTTCAGGGGTGCGCCAACAGCTCGGTCAACTCGCTGACCTGAGCGATTTCGCGCATGTCTTCGGGCATCGCACGGATGCTGACGGCCTTGCCGGCCGCCTGAGCATCACGCATGAAGCACAGCAGCAACGACAGGCCGACGCTGCTGGACTTCTGCACCGCCGAACAATCGATCACCAGCGCCGACGCCTTGCTCGACTTGATCAGCGCCTGCCCTTCCTTGCGCAGGTCGGGCCCGGTGCGGTAATCCAGCACGCCGCTGAGCACCAGCTCGTCGACATCACTCATCCGTACGGCCGCCTCACTCATTGCGCTGGCTTCGCGGCGGCTTTGTCGGTTTCCTGCTTGGCCTTGGCCACTTCACCGGCCCAGCCATCGATGGTCTTGTCCAGATCGTTGCCATTGCGCTGCATGGCGTCGGCGAACTGGTCACGGAACAGCTTGCCGATGTTGATGCCGTTGATGATCACGTTGCGCAGCTTCCACTCGCCGCCGATCTTCTCAAGGGTGTACTGCACCGGATAAATCGCACCGTTGCTGCCCTTGACGGTCATGTTGACGCTGGTGCGGTCGCCCGATTCATCTTTGGCCGGGTCAACAGTAATACCCTGGTTGTTGTATTCCAGCAGAGCGTTGCCGTAGAACTGGAACAGACCGCGCTTGAAGTTCTCCTGAAAACGCTGCATCTGCTCAGGCGTGGCCTTGCGCGAATACTTCACGGTCATGATGCTTTTGGAGATGCCCTCGGCATCCACCACAGGGCCGACGATGCTGTTCAGCGCCGCATAGAAATCCTGCGGATCCTGCTTGTACTTCTCTTTGTTGGCCTGCAAGTCCGCAAGCATCCGGTTCGTGGTGTCCTGAATCAGGTCATGAGCCGATTGTCCCGGTGCAGCGTTAGCCATCAACGGCAGGGCCGCGAGCAACACCAACAGGCCACGTCGCAAGATAGAGATCATTCAAAAGCTCCTCATTTGGCGTCTTTGCTAACGGTATTGAGCAGGAATTTACCGATCAGGTCTTCCAGTACCAGTGACGACTGTGTGTCGTGGATGGTTCCACCGTCTTTCAACTGGGTGTCTTCACCGCCGACGCTGATACCGATGTATTTTTCGCCCAGCAGACCCGCGGTGAGGATAGACGCAGTCGAATCAACCGGCAGGTTGTCGACCTTTTTATCCACCTGCAGCGTGACCCGACCGGTGAAGCTGTCGCGATCCAGATCGATCGCGGTGACCTTGCCGATGGTCACACCGGCCATGGTCACTTTGGCTCTGACCGTCAGACCGGCGATATTGTCGAAATAGGCATAAAGTTTATAAGTGTCGGTGGACGCAGTCGCAGACAGACCGCTGACGCGCAAGGCGAGCAGCAGCAAAGCCAGGATCCCTGCCAGCAGGAACAGGCCGACACCGATTTCCAGGGTGCGGTTTTGCATCAGAAATCTCCAAACATCAAAGCGGTCAGAATAAAGTCCAGGCCGAGCACTGCCAGCGAGGCAAACACCACGGTCTTGGTGGTGGCACGACTGATTCCCTCGGAAGTGGGCTCACAGTCATAGCCTTGGAATACGGCGATCCAGGTCACGACAAAGGCGAAAACGACACTCTTGATCACGCCATTCAGCACATCGCTGGTGAAGGTCACGCTGTTCTGCATGTTCGCCCAGTAGGAGCCTTCGTAGACGCCCAGCCAGTCGACCGCGACCCACGAACCACCCCAGATGCCGACGACACTGAAGATCATCGCCAGCACCGGCAGCGAAATGAAGCCGGCCCACAGGCGCGGGGCAATGATGTACTTGAGCGGATCGACACCGATCATTTCCAGGCTGGACAACTGCTCGGTGGATTTCATGTTGCCGATCTCGGCGGTCAACGCCGAGCCGGCCCGACCGGCAAACAGCAACGCCGTGACCACCGGCCCCAGTTCACGCAGCAACGTCAGGGCGACCATCTGCCCCACCGCCTGCTCTGAACCATAGCTGGAAAGAATGCTGAAGCCCTGTAGCGCGAGCACCATGCCGATGAAAATGCCGGAGACCACGATGATCACCAGCGACATGACGCCGACCGAGTGCAGCTGCTTGACCAACAGGCCGAAACCACCACTGATACCGCCACGGCCCAGCAGGGCGTGAAACAGGAACAGGGTGGCTCGACCAAACACCGCGACCGCGTCGATCGCCGATTCGCCGAACCGACGCACGCGTTCCATCAATGAAATTCTGCGCATCAGCGCTTCCCCAGAAGATCTGCGCGGTAATCCGTCGCTGGAAAATGGTACGGCACCGGGCCATCGGGATCGCCGGTCATGAACTGGCGGATACGCGGCTCATCCGAGTTCATCAGCTCATCCGGCGTGCCCTGCCCCAGCACCTGACCATCGCCCACTACATAGATGTAGTCGGCAATGCTCGCGGTTTCCGCCAGATCGTGAGACACCACGATACTGGTGATGCCCAGTGCATCGTTGAGCAGGCGGATCAGGCGCACCAGCACGCCCATGGCGATCGGGTCCTGGCCCACGAAAGGCTCGTCATACATGAGAATCTGCGGATCGAGAGCAATTGCCCGGGCCAGCGCCACGCGGCGCTTCATGCCGCCGGACAGTTCGTCCGGCATCAGCTCGATGGCGCCACGCAGCCCCACCGCCTGCAACTTGAGCAGAACGATGTCGCGGATCATGTCTTCCGGCAGCTGCGTGTGAACCCGCAGCGGAAATGCCACGTTTTCGAACACATCGAGATCGGTGAACAGCGCACCGCTTTGAAACAGCACGCCCATGTGCTTGCGCGCATCGAACAGATCGCTGCGCGACAGCGTCGGCAGGTTCTGCCCGTTGACCCAGACTTCGCCGCTGGACGGCCGCAACTGCGCGCCCATCAGGCGCAGCAGCGTGGTCTTGCCGCAGCCGGAAGGCCCCATGATGCCGGTGACCTTGCCGCGCGGGATGCGGATATCGACGTTATTGAAAATGCTCCGCGCACCGCGCTTGAAGGAGACTCCCTTCAGCTCGACCGCGTAGGCGTTATCGGCACTCATCTAAACTCCTTGCGATGCAGCCTTTCATCGGGATGCCAGACTTTCCTCGGAAACACCTGCATCCCGGGCAGGCCGAACTGGCGGCGAACTATATCACTGCAAAGGCTGAGCGCCCAAGCGAGAACCCGGCCAGAATCGCCGACGGGTGAGGGTCACAGCGACTTTCACAGGGTTTTGGTAACCAGTAATGACAAAGCACGACGAACTTGCGTGAGGCTTTGCCACATAACCGCTATAATCGCCGCCTTTTCATCGGCCCATACGATTCTGACATGAGCAAAACCCGCGACCTGATTCAATCGGCACAACGCACCATCCGCCTCGAAGTGGAAGCCGTCCAAGGCTTGATGGCCCATATCGACGCCGATTTCGTACGCGCTTGCGAGATGATTCTGGCCAGCAAGGGCCGTGTGGTCGTGGTCGGCATGGGCAAATCCGGGCATATCGGCAACAAGATCGCCGCGACCCTGGCCAGCACCGGCACTCCGGCGTTTTTTGTCCATCCCGCCGAAGCCAGCCATGGCGACATGGGCATGATCACCCGCGACGACGTCATTCTGGCGCTGTCGAACTCCGGCTCGACCAACGAAATCATCACGCTGCTGCCATTGATCAAACGCTTGGGCATCCAGTTGATCAGCGTCACCGGCAATCCGCAGTCGCCACTGGCGAAGGCTGCCGAGGTCAATCTCAATGTGCATGTTGAGCACGAAGCCTGCCCGTTGAATCTGGCACCGACGTCTTCGACTACTGCAGCGCTGGTCATGGGCGACGCCCTGGCCGTGGCCTTGCTGGAAGCGCGCGGTTTTACCGCCGAAGATTTTGCCTTCTCGCATCCGGGCGGCGCCCTTGGCCGGCGCCTGTTGCTGAAAGTGGAAAACGTCATGCACGCCGGGGAGGAGTTGCCGCAAGTACAACGCGGCACCCTGCTCAAGGATGCGCTGATGGAAATGACCCGCAAGGGCCTCGGCATGACCGCTATCCTTGAAGCCGACGGCAAACTCGCCGGGATCTTCACCGATGGTGATTTGCGCCGCACCCTGGATCGCACCATCGATATTCGCAACGCCACCATCGACGAAGTGATGACCGCACACGGCAAAACCGCGCGGCCCGACATGCTTGCCGCCGAAGCCCTGAAAATCATGGAAGACCACCGAATCAGCGCCCTGGTAGTCGTCGACGAGGAGGATCGCCCGATCGGCGCCTTCAACCTCTCCGATCTGCTGCGCGCAGGAGTCATGTAATGAGCAACGATCTGCTGCAACGCGGCAAAGCGATCAAACTGGCAGTCTTCGACGTCGACGGTGTGCTCACCGACGGCCGTCTGTATTTCCTCGAAGACGGCAGCGAGTTCAAGACTTTCAATACCCTCGACGGCCAGGGCATCAAGATGCTGATGAATGCCGGCGTGGAGACCGCAATCATCAGCGGCCGCAAGACCCCGGTGGTCGAGCGCCGCGCGAAGAACCTCGGCATCCCGCATCTGTTTCAGGGGCGCGAAGACAAATTGGTCGTGCTCGACGGCCTGCTCGCGCAACTGGGCCTAAGCTATGAAGAAGTCGCCTATCTGGGCGACGATCTGCCAGACTTGCCGGTGATCCGCCGTGTGGGGCTGGGCATGGCGGTGGCCAACGCTGCCGATTTCGTCCGCGAACACGCCCACGGCGTTACCCGCGCCCGTGGCGGCGAAGGTGCCGCCCGCGAATTCTGCGAATTGATCCTGCGCGCCCAGGGCCGCCTCGAAGCGGCTAACGCCGCGTACCTGTGAGCCAGACCATGTTTAGCAAAAAGTTTCGCAACTTCCTGCTGTTCGGCTGCATCGCTGCGATATTCGCCGCGGTCGGCTACTGGAACATCAGCCCGGAACGCTTCCTCGACAAGCCGCCGGTCTCGACCGCCGAGAACCCGATCGACTGGTACGCGACCAACACGCACACCATTCAGTACCTGCCCGACGGCAAGGTGCAGTACGAGATGACCTCCGACAAGGCCGAGCATGTCAAGGCCACCGATGTCACTCTGGTGACCAAGCCTGATTTGAACATGTATCGCGGCACCGACTTCCCGTGGCACGTGACCAGCGAGCGCGGCGAAGTGAACTCGGGCGGTACCGAAGTGGAATTGATCGATTCGGTCCGCGTACAGCGCACCGATGAGAAAAATCGCGGCACCCTGATCACCAGCACCCGCATGACCGTGTTCCCGCAGCAGGAATATGCGCAGACTGCGCAACCCGTTAGAATCGAGGGCGCTGGCGGCGTGTCGACTGGCGTCGGAATGAAAGCGTACCTGAAGGACAGCAGGATACACCTGCAATCGAACGTAAGAGGACAGTATGAGGCTCGTTAAAACCCTCCCTATTTTGCTCAGTCTGGGCGCAGCACTGGGAAGCGCGAGCGCCTGGTCCCTGCCGAACGATCAGCAGCAACCTATCCGCATTCAGGCCGACGACGCCCAGCTGGACGACAAGAATGGCATCGCCACCTATAAAGGTGACGTGATCATTACCCAGGGCTCGATGATCGTTAAAGGCAACACGGTGACCATGACTCGCGCGCCCAACGGTGATATCGACGTGGTGACCTCGGTGGGCAATCTGGCTTACTTCGAGCAGTTGCAGACCCAGGGCGACGCCAACCCGGTCAAGGGCTACGGCGTGACGATTCAATACCACGCCCAGCAGAACCGCGTGGTGCTGATCGACAAGGCCAAGGTTATCGACAAGGATAACAACGTCACCCAAGGCGAAAAAATCGTCTACGACACCGTGAAGAAACTGGCCAGCGCCGGTCGCGCCACGGGCAGCAAGGTCACCGAATCGCGTCCGCGCATCGACATGGTGATCCAGCCGAAGAAGAAAACCGAAGAGAAATCCCAGTAATGGCAACTCTGAAAGCTCAGCACCTGGCCAAGGCCTATAAAAGCCGCCAGGTCGTGCGTGACGTCAGCCTGTCGATCGACAGCGGGCAGATCGTCGGCCTGCTCGGCCCGAACGGCGCCGGCAAGACGACCTGCTTCTACATGATCGTCGGCCTGGTGCAGGCCGATCAGGGCCGGGTGCTGATCGATGATCTGGACGTCAGCCACCAGCCGATGCACGGCCGCGCCAAGGCCGGTATCGGCTATCTGCCGCAAGAAGCGTCGATCTTCCGCAAGCTGTCGGTCGCCGACAACATCATGGCGATCCTCGAGACTCGCCCGGAACTCGACAAGGCCGGCCGTCGCAAGGAGCTGGAAAGCCTGCTGCAGGAATTCCACATCAGCCACATCCGCGACAACCTCGGCATGAGCCTGTCCGGTGGTGAACGCCGCCGGGTGGAAATCGCTCGCGCTCTGGCCACTGCGCCGAAATTCATCCTGCTCGACGAACCGTTCGCCGGTGTCGACCCGATCTCGGTCGGCGACATCAAGCAGATCATCCACCACCTCAAGGCCAAGGGCATCGGTGTGCTGATCACCGACCACAACGTCCGCGAGACGCTGGATATCTGCGAAACCGCTTACATCGTCAACGACGGTCAACTGATCGCCGAGGGCGATGCCGAGACTATCCTGGCCAACGATCTGGTCAAGGAAGTGTATCTGGGTCACGAGTTCCGCCTGTAAGCGCGACAGCGCTGTATCGATTCAAGGCGCCTTTATCCGCTTTAATTGTTACAGCGCTCTAGGCAAACACTTCAGTTTCAGGCATATAATTTGCTTAAGTTTGGCGCTTCGGCGCCCTGTAGTGGATGGCGCAAAGCGCCGGCGAATAAGGTGTTAAGCCCCTGCCATGAAACCATCGCTAGTCTTGAGAATGGGCCAGCAGCTGACGATGACACCGCAGCTGCAACAGGCCATCCGTCTGCTCCAATTGTCGACCCTGGACCTGCAACAGGAGATTCAGGAGGCTCTGGAATCCAATCCGATGCTCGAACGCCAGGAAGAAGGCGACGACTTCGACAACGCCGATCCCTTGGCCGACAACGCCGAACAGAAGCCCGCAGAAATCCAGGAACCCTCCTATCAGGAAACCGCCCCGACGGTGGACAACCTCGAGGATGGCGAATGGAACGAGCGCATCCCCAACGAACTGCCGGTGGATACCGCCTGGGAAGACGTCTACCAGACCAGCGCCAGCAGCCTGCCCAGCAGCGATGACGACGAGTGGGATTTCACCACCCGCACCTCCGCCGGGGAGAGCCTGCAGAGCCATCTGCTCTGGCAACTGAACCTGGCGCCGATGTCCGACACCGATCGCCTGATCGCCGTGACCCTGATCGATTGCATCAACAATCAGGGTTACCTGGACGAAACGCTCGAAGAGATTCTCGAAGCATTCGATCCGGAACTGGATATCGAGCTCGATGAGATCGAAGCCGTCCTGCATCGCATCCAGCAATTCGAACCCGCCGGGATCGGCGCACGCAACCTCAGCGAATGCCTGCTCCTGCAACTGCGCCAGTTGCCAGCCAAGACGCCGTGGCTGACCGAGGCCAAGCGTCTGGTCGCCGATTACATCGACTTGCTCGGCAGCCGCGATTACAGCCAGTTGATGCGGCGCATGAAGCTCAAGGAAGACGAACTGCGCCAGGTCATCGAACTGGTGCAGAGCCTTAATCCGCGTCCGGGCTCGCAGATCGAATCGACCGAGGCTGAATATGTCATTCCCGATGTGATCGTGCGCAAGGACAACGAGCGCTGGCTGGTCGAGCTGAACCAGGAATCGGTGCCACGCCTGCGTGTCAACGCCCAGTACGCCGGTTTTGTGAAGCGTGCCGACACCAGCGCCGACAATACCTTCATGCGTAATCAATTGCAGGAAGCCCGCTGGTTCATCAAGAGCCTGCAGAGCCGCAACGAAACCTTGATGAAAGTGGCCACGCAGATCGTCGAACATCAGCGCGGATTCCTGGAATACGGCGACGAAGCGATGAAACCGCTGGTACTGCATGACATCGCTGAGGCGGTCGGCATGCACGAATCGACTATTTCCCGCGTGACCACGCAAAAATTCATGCATACCCCGCGCGGTATTTA
Source organism: Pseudomonas koreensis (assembly GCF_024169245.1). Lineage (NCBI taxonomy): Bacteria > Pseudomonadati > Pseudomonadota > Gammaproteobacteria > Pseudomonadales > Pseudomonadaceae > Pseudomonas > Pseudomonas koreensis. Next base: position 2,282,819 of record NZ_JALJWP010000001.1, on the reverse strand, counting down.
TGAGCTGAAATACTTTTTCTCCAGCCACGTCAGCACCTCCGAAGGCGGCGAATGCTCGTCCACGGCGATTCGCGCGATCATCAAGAAACTGGTCGCGGCGGAAAATCAGAAAAAGCCGTTGAGTGACAGCAAGATCGCTGGTTTACTGGAGGCACAAGGCATTCAGGTGGCTCGCCGCACCGTCGCCAAGTACCGCGAATCCCTCGGAATCGCGCCTTCGAGCGAACGCAAGCGGTTGATGTAAGCCACGTTACAGCGTTCCAGTGGCAGGCTTTTCGGCCTGCCGCTTTATGCACTGGCAACGAAGGAGAAGCTGTATGCAAGTCAACATCAGTGGACACCAACTGGAAGTGACCCAACCTCTGCGTTCCTACATCGAGGAAAAACTCCAACGACTGGAGCGACATTTCGACAAGATCACCAACGTGCAAGTCACGATGTGCGTCGAAAAGCTGAAGCAGAAGATCGAAGCCACCTTGCATATCCCCGGCAGCGAAGTGGTCGCCAACGCAGAAGATACCGACATGTACGCTGCGATCGACTCACTCACCGACAAGCTGGATCGCCAACTCAAAAAGCATAAGGAAAAGACCCAGAGCCTCCTCCAGGGCGCGACCGGTCGTTAACACCCCTATCCCATGATCCGACTTGAAACCATCCTGACCCCCGGCCGTTCCCAGGTGAACGCGCCGGGCGGCAGCAAGAAAAAAGCCCTCGAACAGATTGCCAACCTGATCCACCGCGAAGTGCCGGATCTGGCGATGCAGGATGTCTTCGAAGCGCTCATTGCCCGTGAAAAACTCGGTTCCACCGGTTTTGGCAACGGCATCGCCATTCCCCACTGCCGCCTCAAGGGCTGCACGGCGCCCGTCAGTGCCCTGCTGCACCTCGAAGCTGCGATTGATTTCGACGCCATCGACGGCGCCCCGGTAGACCTGTTGTTTGTGCTGCTGGTCCCGGAAGCCGCAACCGATGCGCATCTGGAATTGCTGCGCCAGATCGCCAGCATGCTCGATCGCAAGGAAGTGCGCGACAAACTGCGTAGCGCCCCGAGTAACGAAGCCTTGTACCAGGTCGTACTGGACGAGCAGAACGGGCACTGATCATGCGTTTGATTATCGTCAGTGGCCGTTCGGGCTCGGGTAAAAGTACCGCCCTGAATGTCCTTGAGGACAACGGTTATTACTGCATCGACAACCTGCCGGCCGGCTTGCTGCCGGAACTGGCCGAGCGCGCGCTGATCCACACCGAGCTCGCGCAGCCGCTGGTTGCCGTGTCGATCGATGCGCGCAACCTGCCCAGCCATCTGTCACGTTTCCCGGAATTGCTCGAAGATGTGCGTGCCAAGCATATCCAGTGCGATGTGCTGTATCTGGACGCCGACGAAGAAACCCTGCTCAAGCGTTTTTCCGAAACACGCCGTCGCCACCCGCTGAGCAACGCCAATCGCTCACTGGCCGAAGCCATTCAGGATGAAAGCGCCCTTCTCGGGCCGATCGCCGATCTGGCCGACCTGAAAATCAACACCACCAACCTGAATCTGTATCAACTGCGCGACACCCTGAAGTTGCGCCTGTTGAATCAGCCGGAGCCCGGTACCGCATTCCTGATTGAATCTTTTGGTTTCAAGCGTGGCATGCCGGTCGATGCCGACCTCGTGTTCGATGTGCGCTGCCTGCCCAATCCGTACTGGAAACCGGAGCTGCGCGCGCAGTCCGGACTCGATGCACCTGTGGCCGAGTACTTGGCGGAACAGCCTGATGTCGAAGAAATGTATCAGGACATCTACGCCTACCTGAACAAGTGGCTGCCACGTTTCGCCGCGAGCAACCGCGCCTACGTCACCATTGCCATTGGCTGCACCGGCGGGCACCACCGCTCCGTCTACCTGACCGAACGCCTGGGTCAGGCCCTGCAGAAAACCCTGAAGAACGTCCAGGTTCGCCACCGCGACCTCACCTAAAGGATTCACACCGCGATGCCTGCTCGTGAAATCGAAATCATCAATAAGCTGGGCCTGCATGCCCGGGCATCGGCCAAATTTGTCGGCGTAGCGGGTCAGTACCCAGACTGCACGATCAGAGTGGGTCGCACGCCAGAGACGACTGTCGACGGCAAGAGCATCATGGCGATGATGATGCTTGCCGCTGGCAAGGGCACCAAAATTTATCTGAGTACTGAAGGCGAACAGGCTCAGGAAGCCATGGACGCCTTGGTCGATCTGATCGAAAGGTATTTCGACGAAGGCGAGTAATCCTTGAGGCGAGGACAATGTTCCTCGCCTCCATTCAACCCAACGCCGTATCCATCACCATCATCAGACAAAACCCGATCAACAAACCAAGACTCGCCAGCTTGTCATGCCCATGACGACGCGACTCCGGAATCACTTCGTGGGTCACCACCAGCAACATCGCCCCGGCCGCCAGCGCCAGCCCCAGTGGCAACAGCACTTGAGCCAGACTGACCAGCCACGCGCATAACAACGCGAACACCGGTTCGACCAGCCCTGACGCCGCGCCGATCAGAAAGGCCCTGACCCGCGACATCCCCGCCCCGGCCAGCACCAACGCAATCACCAGACCTTCCGGCACATCCTGCAACGCGATGCCCATCGCCAGACTGTCGGCGTCTGCCATGCCGCCACCGGCAGACACGCCGACCGCCATGCCTTCCGGAATGTTGTGCGCGATGATGGCGAACACGAACAGCCAGATGCGCGGTGGAATAACCGGACGCTCAAGCGTGCCGACGAGCATCTCCGGCGTGGCACCGGAAACTCTGCGATCCACCAGATACAGGCCGAAGGCGCCGAGCAGGATGCCAAAGCAGATCAGGCCACTGGCGGCCCACGGCGTCAGGCCAAGACTCTCAGCCGCAGCGATGCCCGGCACGATCAGCGAAAACGCCGTCGCCGCCAGCATCACCCCGGCACCGAATCCCAGCAAGGTGTCGCTGAGTGCCTGCGGCATACGCCGAATTATCAGCACCGGCACCGCGCCGAGTGCCGTGCCCAAGGCACAAATAGCGCCGCCCTGCAGCGCGCGCAGAAGCTTCGGTTCCAGATTCAGCCAGTGCAAACCGTGGGCGACCAGCAAAGTCATCCCCGCCAACAGCAACAGCGAGCCCACCGCGTAACGAAACATCCGTCCGCTGCCAATCGCCAGTGTTTCAGTGCCCATAGTCAGCCCTGGATTGTTTTTATTGGAGGCTTAAACCAGTGCGGCCTGATAGCGCGCAGCAACTTCCGGCCAGTTGATCACGTTGTAAAAGGCGTTGATGTATTCCGGACGACGGTTCTGGTAGCGCAGGTAGTAGGCGTGCTCCCAGACGTCGAGACCGAGAATCGGGGTATTGCCGTTCATCAACGGACTGTCCTGGTTGCCACTGCTTTCCACGATGAGCTTTTTCTCCGGGGTCACGCTGAGCCAGGCCCAGCCACTGCCGAAGCGGGTCAGCGCGGCTTTGGTAAACGCTTCCTTGAAACTGTCGAGTCCGCCCAGTTGCTCGTCGATGGCCTTGGCCAAAGCGCCGTCGGGCTTGCCGCCGCCGTTGGGCACCATCACTTCCCAGAACAGCGAATGATTGGCGTGACCGCCGCCCTGGTTGATCACCGCCGCGCGAAGTTTTTCCGGCAGTTGCTCAACGCTGGCGACGAGCTTTTCCACCGGCCACTCGGCAAACTCGGTGCCTTCAACCGCCGCGTTGAGGTTATTGATGTAGGTCTGGTGGTGCTTGGTGTAATGAATCTCCATCGTCTGCGCATCGATGTGCGGTTCGAGGGCATCGTAGGCGTAAGGCAAGGCAGGCAAGGTAAAAGCCATTTCAATGGACTCCATGCTGATGAGAAGTTGAGGCGCGGCGGGCATTGCCGGTGTCGGGATGCAGCAGGCGTTGGGTGCGCGGGTATTCACCGTGCTCACTGATGAAATTCAACAGTTCGACGTAGGTCTTGCTGCTCTGGCGCAACGCCGCCTCACGCAGGGCCGGGCGCAGGCGTTCGTCCTGCATGGTCTGCAACAGGCGTTGGTGGATGGCGCAGAGATATTCGGCGCTCTCCTCCGGTTGGTTCAGGCGCAGATGCAGGTCGGCGAGGTTGTGATGCGAGACGACGCAGGCCGCCACCGCTTCGTCGGCATCCGTCCAGCGTTCGAACAGCACTTGCGCCAGGGCCAGGGCTTGCAGGTAAGCCTCGCGGGCGTCGATCAATTCGCCCAGCATGAAGCAGCGATTGGCCCGTTCGATCGTGCGTTTCCAGTGCTCCATGGTGATCCTCCAAAGCGGTTGCAGGTTTTACACGCCGCCGGCGGTGAGCTTCTCGGGGTTGAGCAACTCTTCCAGCTGGCTGCGCGACAGGTCTGTGTGTTCCAGAGCAACGTCGATCACCGCGCGGCCTTCCCGGTAAGCCTGCTTGGCGATGTCGGCAGCTTTCTGGTAGCCGATGATGGGGTTGAGGGCGGTGACCAGAATCGGGTTGCGCGACAACGCTTCTTGCAAGCGCGATTCGTTGACCTTGAAGCTGGCAATCGCCTTGTCACCGAGCAGGCGACTGGAATTGGCCAGCAGTTCGATACTGCTCAGCAGGTTCTGCGCGATGATCGGCAGCATCACGTTCAGTTCGAAATTGCCGGATTGACCGGCCACGGTGATCACCGAGTCGTTGCCGATCACTTGCGCGGCGACCATGGCGGTGGCTTCCGGAATCACCGGGTTGACCTTGCCGGGCATGATCGACGAACCCGGCTGCAGCGCTTCGAGTTCGATTTCGCCGAGACCGGCCAGCGGGCCGGAGTTCATCCAGCGCAGATCATTGGCGATTTTCATCAGCGAGACGGCGATGGCCTTGAGTTGGCCGGAGACAGCGACGGCGGTGTCCTGCGAGCCGATCAAAGCGAAGAGATCCTTGCCGGGGGTGAATTGCACGTCGGTCAATTGGCTCAGATGCCGACTGAATCGCGCGGCAAACTCCGGATGCGCATTGATCCCGGTGCCCACGGCGGTGCCGCCCTGCGCCAACGCTTGCAGACTCGGCAGCAAATCCTGCAGATGCCCGATGTTGGCCTTGAGCTGCTGCGCCCAGCCGTTGAGCACCTGGCTCATGCGCACCGGCATCGCGTCCATCAGGTGGGTGCGCCCGGTTTTGACATGGTGGTGCACCTGTTCGGCCTTGCGCTCGATGACCTGGACCAGATGCAACAGCGCTGGCAGCAATTGTTCATGCAGCGCCAGCGCGGCGCTGACGTGAATGGTGGTCGGGATGATGTCGTTGCTGCTCTGCCCGCAGTTGACGTGATCGTTGGCATTGACCGGCTCGCCGAGCATGCGGCTGGCCAGTGTGGCGATCACTTCGTTGGCGTTCATGTTCGAGCTGGTGCCGGAGCCGGTCTGGAAGATATCCACCGGAAAATGCTGCATGAAATCGCCTTCGAGCAGACCTTGCGCGGCGTCGCTGATGGCTTTGCCTTGCGAAGCGCTGATCTGGTTCAGCTCGACGTTGGCGCGCGCGGCAGCGGCTTTGGCAAGAATCAGCGCGCGGATGAACTGCGTCGGCATAGGCTTGCCGCTGATCGGGAAGTTGTCCACTGCACGCTGGGTCTGCGCGCCGTAGAGCGCGTCGACCGGCACCTGCAGCTCGCCCATGCTGTCGCGCTCAATACGTGTCTTGGTCATTCGAATGTCCTTGCAGCAAATCAATGAGAGGAATCGACGGTTGCAACTCGCAGGTGGCGAGCTGCCAGGTGTAGCGTTGCCAGCGCTGCAGGCGGCATTGGCACAGCGACAGGCGCTCCATGTCCCGCAACGGGCGCCAGGCTTGGTCGAGACAGACGCTGCGCCAGTGCCACGGCAACGCGGTGTCGGTGGCCGTGTCGAGCAGCAGACGGAAAGACGTTTCGGCGACGGTCCAGGGCGAAGTGGCTGTGCAACAGGACAGATAGCGCCCTTCGGCGAGATAGTGTTCGATCAGACGCGGTTCGTCAGGATCCAGTGCGCAACGGATCTGGCGGCTCATCCAGCGCCAGCTTTCGAGGTAGGGCTGCTCGTGCAAGGCAGAACTCATGATCCGGGACTCGTTCGGAGATGAGATTTATTATTAGATGATAATGAGAACCAACACAAGCATGCAAGTTTGCGCTGTTCGCTTGTGGGAGCAAGCCTGCTCGCGAATGCGCTGTGTCAGTCAGTACATTTACAACTGATCCACCGCTTTCGCGAGCAGGCTCGCTCCCACAGGGAAATCGCAGTGAAACCAACAAAAAAGGCGCGCCATCCAGATCGGATGGCGCGCCTTTTTGGTTTAGCGGATTCGGAATCAGCTGCCGGCGACAGTCATCCGTTCGATCAACACTGAACCGGTGCGGATGTTGCTGCGCAGCTCAAGATCATTACCCACCGCAACAATCTGCTTGAACATGTCGCGCATGTTGCCGGCGATGGTCACTTCCTGCACGGCGAACTGGATCTCGCCGTTCTCGACCCAGAAACCCGCCGCCCCGCGCGAGTAGTCGCCAGTCACCATGTTCAAGCCATGGCCCATCAACTCGGTAACCAGCAGGCCTCGGCCCATGCGTTTCAACAGCGCTGCCTGATCCTCATCGCCATGGGTGACGAAAAGATTGTGCACACCGCCCGCATTGGCGGTGCTTGGCATGCCCAGTTTGCGCCCCGAGTAAGTACCGAGGATGTACGAGACCAACTCGCCCTTCTCGACGAACGGTTTTGCGTAGGTGGCCAGGCCGTCACCGTCGTAGGAAGCACTGCCCATGGCGCGCATCAGATGCGGACGCTCATCGATGGTCAGCCATTCCGGAAACAGTTTCTGCCCCAGGGTGCCTTCGAGAAACGACGATTTGCGATACAGGCTGCCACCGGACACTGCCGAGAGGAAGCTGCCGAACAGGCCGCCCGCCAGTTCCGCGGAAAACAGCACCGGCACTTCGCAGGTCGGCACCGGACGCGCGCCCAGACGGCTGGCCGCCCGCTGCGCAGCTCGCTGACCGATGCTCACCGGATCGGCGAGCAGACTGCCCTGGCGATTGACGTCATACCAGTAATCACGCTGCATTTGGCCATCGGCTTCAGCGATCATCACGCAACTCAGGCTGTGCCGGGTCGACGCGTAACCACCGATAAAACCGTGGCTGTTGCCATAAACCCGGCAGCCCTGATGGGTGCTGAGGGTGGTGCCGTCGGCGTTCTTGATCCGCGCATCGGCGTCGAACGCCGCGGCCTCGCAGAGCAGGGCCTTCTCGATGGCTTGCTCCGGGGTGATGTCCCACTCGTGGAACAGGTCGAAATCCTGCACATCCCTGGCCATCAGTGCCGCATCGGCGAGGCCCGAGGCTTCATCCTCGGAAGTGTGTCTGGCGATGGCCAGCGCTGCTGCGACCGTTTCACGAATCGCTTCAGGGCCAGTGGCCGAGGTGCTGGCCGAGCCTTTGCGCTGGCCGACGTACAGGGTGATGCCAAAGCCCTGATCACGATTGAATTCAACGGTTTCGACCTCGCGCTGACGCACCGAGGTCGACAGGCCCTGCTCCAGCGACACCGCCACTTCACAGGCGCTGGCGCCCTGGCGCTTGGCTTCGGCGATGATCTGCTCGACCTGTTCTTGCAGTGCCGGCAATGCCTGCGGGCCGACGCTTTGAACTGCACTCATGCTCATCTCCACTCAAATTCTGCTTTCGGCTGGGGTCATCGAGCGACCGGGCCGGACAAGCGGCCCCCGACTGGTTATCATGGCGGCGTTTCTTTGCGGACTGCCACCATGGTTGATTCTTACGACGACTCCCTCGATACGGGAGAAAAAAGCAAATCTCAGGTCAAACGCGAGTTGCATGCGCTGGTTGACCTCGGCGAGCGCCTGACCACACTCAAGCCTGATCTGGTCGCCAAACTGCCCTTGACCGACGCTCTGCGCCGGGCACTGGCCGATGCGCCCAAGCACACCGCGAACATCGCGCGTAAACGGCATTTGCAGTTCATCGGCAAACTGATGCGCGATCAGGACACTGACGCGATTCTGACTCTGCTCGATCAACTCGATGCCTCCACTCGCCAGTACAACGAGCGTTTCCATAATCTGGAACGTTGGCGTGACCGCCTGATCGCGGGCGATGACGCCGTGCTGGAGAAATTCGTCGTCGAGTACCCGGACGCCGATCGCCAGCAATTGCGTTCCCTGATCCGTCAGGCCCAGCATGAGGTTGCGCAAAACAAACCGCCTGCTTCGAGCCGCAAGATCTTCAAATACATTCGGGAGCTGGACGAGACTCAACGCGGCCTGCGTTGATATTCTCGCCCCTGTAGGAGCTGCCGAAGGCTGCGATCTTTTGACGTTGATTGTTAAAAGCAAGATCAACAGATCGCAGCCTTCGGCAGCTCCTACATACATCTCCTTATGCGCCCGTGCCACCCACGGTGATCGCATCGATTTTCAGCGTTGGCTGGCCGACACCCACCGGCACCGACTGCCCATCCTTGCCGCACGTGCCCACACCGCTGTCCAGCGCCAGATCGTTACCGACCATCGACACCCGGCTCATCGCCTCGGGGCCGTTGCCGATCAACGTCGCGCCTTTGACCGGCGCGGTGATCTTGCCGTCCTCGATCAGATAGGCCTCGCTGGTGGAAAACACGAACTTGCCACTGGTGATGTCGACCTGACCGCCGCCGAGGTTGGCGCAGTAGATGCCCTTCTTCACCGAGGCGATGATTTCCGCCGGATCGCTTTCGCCGCCGAGCATGTAGGTGTTGGTCATGCGCGGCATCGGCAGATGCGCATAGGATTCGCGGCGACCGTTACCGGTACGCGCCACGCCCATCAGCCGCGCGTTGAGCTTGTCCTGCATGTAGCCCTTGAGTACGCCGTTTTCGATCAGCGTGGTGCACTCGGTTGGCGTGCCTTCGTCGTCGACGCTTAGCGAACCGCGACGACCGCTCAGGGTGCCGTCATCGACAATGGTGCAGAGTTTCGATGCAACCATTTCGCCCATGCGTCCGCTGTAGGCCGAACTGCCCTTGCGGTTGAAATCGCCTTCCAGACCATGGCCGACCGCTTCGTGCAGCAGCACGCCGGACCAGCCGGAACCCAGCACCACCGGCAGGGTACCGGCCGGCGCCGGAATCGCTTCCAGATTGACCAGTGCCTGACGCAGCGCCTCGCGGGCATAGCCCATGGCGCGGTCTTCGGCGAGGAAGTAGCGGTAATCGGTACGCCCGCCGCCGCCATGCCCGCCGCGTTCGCGCCGGCCATTCTGCTCAACGATGACGCTGACATTGAAGCGCACCAGTGGTCGCACATCGGCGGCCAGACCGCCATCGGTGGACGCGACAAGGATTCGCTCCCAGACCCCGGCCATGCTCACGCTGACCTGCTGGATCCGTGGATCTAGCGCACGGGTGGCGACGTCGATGCGCTTGAGCAATTCAACTTTTTCGGCGCGGCTGAGCACTTCCAGCGGATTATCCGGCGCGTACAGTTGCGCCACGTCCTGAGTGCTGAACGCCTGCACGGTGCCGTTCTGCCCGGCGCGGGAGATCGAACGCGCCGCACGGGCCGCTGCACCGAGGGCCTCGAGGGTGATCGCGTTGCTGTAGGCAAAACCGGTTTTCTCACCGGACTGCGCGCGCACGCCGACACCCTGATCGAGGTTGAAGCTGCCTTCCTTGACGATGCCGTCTTCCAGCGCCCACGACTCGGAAATCTGGCCCTGGAAATACAGGTCGGCGGCATCGATGCCGGGCCCGGCCAGATCGCCGAGGACGCCTTGCAGGCTCTCGATCGTGACACCGCCGGGTGCCAACAGGTGATCACTGACTGAGGACAACAACTCGCTCATAGGTTTACGCCTTAAATTCGTGTTCTGAAGCAGGCCGCTGGGCGCCCTGCGAGAAAAACCGCCGATGACGCGTCACCGGCATGCGCGCCCGGATGGACGCTTGTTCATCGCTGTCGCGTGCGGCCAGCAACACCGCCTCGCCTTGATCCTGCTGGGCCAGCACGCGTCCCCACGGGTCGACAATCGCCGCATGCCCGAAGGTTTCGCGCGGCCCCGGATGGGTGCCGCCCTGTGCTGCCGCCAGCACATAACACTGTGTTTCGATGGCCCGTGCACGGATCAGCACATCCCAATGCGCGGCGCCGGTCACGGCAGTGAACGCCGACGGTGCGGTAATCAACTCGGCACCGGCGGCGCGCAATTCGCTGTACAGCTCCGGGAAGCGCAAGTCATAACACACGCTCAGACCAACGCGACCTACCGGGGTGTCGGCCACCACTACATTACCGCCATAAGCATAGTCATCGGATTCGCGGTACCGGCCGCGATTATCCGCCACGTCGACATCGAACAGATGCAGCTTGTCATAGCGCGCGACGATTTCGCCGTGTTCATTGACCAACAGCGAGCAGGCATTGGCTTTGGCCGAGGGTTGACCCAGCGGTGGCAACGGCAATGTACCGGCGACTATCCATAAGGTGAGGTCGCGGGCGGTCTGTTTCAACCAGGGCAGGATCGGCCCTTCGCCCAAAGCCTCAGCGCGGCCGATATCGGCAACGTCGCGACGGCCCATGGCGGCGAAGTTTTCCGGCAGCACCGCGAGTTTCGCACCGCCGGCGGCGGCCTGTTCAAGCAGGCGTCGGGCTTGGGCCAGATTGGCCAGCACGTCACTCTGGCTGACCATTTGAATCACCGCTAAAGACATGGCCGCTCCTCGGGATTTGCATATGACTGTGTAGGAGCTGCCGAAGGCTGCGATCTTTTGATCTGGCTCTTAAAAACAAAATCAAAAGATCGTCCGATCGCGGCCCGAGCCTTCGGCAGCTCCTACCGGGGTAGTGTCTGCTAGTTAAAAAGGCTTGTCGAAGGTGATTTTCGGCTCTTTCCATGGGCCTTTGACGGTGTACTTGACGCTGGCGAAGCGCGCCACGCGGTCACCGATCAGCTTGTCGATGAGGAATAGCGCGCCGCCAACCGCCGGTGCGCCGACGATCAGCGCAGCAATCGGCAGGTTGTTGGTCACCGGCAAGGTCACCAGCAATTTCGCATCGACCTTGTCGTCAACCAGGTCCAGCGTGCCGTCCAGCTCAAGGTTGCTCGAAGGCCCGGTCAGGCGAATCGGCTCACGGGTAACGTAGACGCCGTTGTTCGCCACCAGCAAACCTTTGACCCGGTCGTAGCTCAAGCCTTTACCGAACAGGTCGGAGAAATCCAGACGCAGGCGCCGGCCGATCGAATTGAAGTTGAGCAGGCCGAACACCCGCAACGCCTGGGCGCCGCCCTCCACTTCAACGAACTGGCCCTTGTTCAGCGAAGCGTCGAGAGTGCCGGAGAAACGCTTGGTCGCCAGCCACGCCGGCGAACCCGGCCAGCGGCCGTCGACGTCCATGTGGAATTCTTCACTGGTCACGCTCGGCGCGAAGCCCCAGCCCTTGAGCACGTCAGCCAGATTCTTGCCGCCAATGCGGCCCTTGTACCAACTGCTGGTCGAACCCGGCGTGCCTTCCCAGCCGCCGTTGCCTTGCAGGAGGATGCCTTTGAGACCCATGTCGAGGTTGTTCAGGGCGATGCCTTTGGCGGTCGGCCTTACTTTCAGCGACCAGCCACCGACCAGATCGGGACCGAGGAACAATTGATTGAGGGTGATATCCAGCGCCGGGATTTTTGTCGGGTCGACAGAGGCCAGTGGATCAGGCGCATTCTCGTCAGCCTGAACAGCCGGGTCCGGCGCCGGCAGTTTCACGTATTGCAGATTCACCGCGATCGGCACGCCTTTGGCGTCCGGCAGACTGGCGCTGCCCTTGGCCTGCTGGCTGTCGAGAGCGAGATTCCATGCGCCGGGCTTGCGATTGATCTGCACCGAGGCCTGATCCAGTGTGGTGCCGAACGCAGTCAGTTTGCCGACCTTGATGTCAGCGCTGCTGAGCAATTGCTTGGCGCTGCCGCCCGGATCCTGGCCGGCGTATTTATTGGCCAGATCCTGCCACGGCGCGACGTCCAGCTCCGACAGCACGCCGCGAATCCGCAGGCCTTTGGCACCCGGCAGGACCGCTTCGCCCGTGCCGAGAAACAGCTCGCCACGGCCATCGGCGAAATTGCTCGGTGGCGCGGCGAAGGTGAAATTGGCCAGTTGATCGTAATTGACCCAGTAACGCCGCTCCTGCCCTTGCAGGGTCATGCGGAACACCGTGTCGCGCCCGACATCGGCGGCCATGCCGAACGGCGCCGGCAGATCCACTGCCACGCCTTTGAGGCTGGAGCTGACCATCAACTGGCTATCGGCCCCGGAGAGATTCAGCTGCAACTGATAAGGAATGATCCCGGACACCGGCAACGGTTGGGTGACGCCCAGCCAGTCGGTGAGCTTTTTGACTTCGACCTGTCCCGACGCAGCCACCCGAGTCTTGATCTGGTTGGGGCTGCCATCGGCGAAGATCTGCGCAGTGACCGGTTTGTCGAAGGCCCGCGCAGAAATGTTCTGACCGCTGAGGCCTTTGTTACTGTCAAAGCGGAAATCGCCCTTGAGCTGGCTCAGTTCCAGTTTCGGTTCGGCCAGTTTCAGTCGCGCATTGGCGGTTTTGAAGTCGACGAGGATTTTCGGCTGCTCGCCCTTGGCCAGCGGAATATCCAGCTTGAGCTTGCCATTCAGATCACCGGCGCCCTCCCAGCCGGCAAAGGTTTCACCGGTGCCGATCGGCGCATCCTGAAGAATCTTCAAGCCATCGCCGAGGCCGCCGGCAAACGCACCATCGAGGAACAGATGGGTGTTCTGCCCGGCCGGTACATGAGGAATATTGACGAAGACATCGCTGACTTGCGTGTCGAGCAACTGGCCTTTGCTGGCCCAGATGCGCACGCCGCTGTCCTCGATGAACACGTCACCGCTGACCTTGCTCACATGCGGCCACCCCGGCTGAAAGGCCAGTTCGGCGTCGTGCACTTTGAAGAACAGACTGATGCTGCGGTCAGCCTCACCGGCGTTCTTGTTCAGCGAACCCTGGTACTGGAAGAAGCCCTGATCCACCGCACCTTTGAGGATCGCCGTGCGCAGCCATTCATCAAGCGCGGGGCTCAACACGGCCGGCAGGTATTTAGCGGTATAGCGACCGTCGCCGTCGACCAGACCGACGCGCAGGTCCATGTAATCTTCCTGGCTATGGTCGAAGTGCAAACGGATGAGGAAGTCGCCGGCAATCTTGCCCTCCTCGCCCAACACCTTCAGATACGGCGCAATCAGGGTGAAGCCATCCTTGTCGAGCTTCCACGTCAGCCGGGCATTGGCCTGCAGGTATTGCCACGGCTTGGCGAAAATCGGATCGAGGTGCAGGACGAAATCCTTGCTGTCGAGGCGCAACTCGCCGCCGTCGAGATTGCCGCTGAGGCTGCCGCTGACATTTCGCGCCGCCGGAGCACCGTGGTAGGCGTCAAAACCGACGTTGTCGAGGTTGGCGGCAAAGCCGAATTTGTTGCCATCGGTGGCAGTCGGACGGAAATCCAGCAGAACGTTGCGCAAGCCGCCGGTCACTTTCAAGCGTTCGACCACCGTGGCAAGACTCTGCGGCAACGGCCCCAACGCATTGAGCAGCGGCGTGATCGGGGTCAGATCGAGGCGATCCGCCTGCAAATGCCAGAGCTCTTCAGCCTTGGCGCTGGCGCGGGTCTGCTGTATCTGCACGCGGGATTCCCAGCGAGTCTCGCCAAAGCTCATCGCCAGTGAATCGAGGGTGACTTTCACCCCTTCGGCTGTGTTGCGGTAATAGGCGTTGAGCGCCAGATTATTGATCTGGATTGGCTTGCGCTCGGCGTAGGCCCCCGTCACTTGCGGCGCATTCAAGCGCAACGCGGCGCTCTGCAATGCGCCTTCGGCCCAATCGATCCAGAGTTCGCCGCCGGCCTTGATCTCGGAAAAATTCCATTGCTGGGTCAGCCGTTCGGGCAGCCATTTCGACCAGTCGCTTTGTGGCAGGCTGGCATAGCCCTCGAGGGCGCTGTTCTGCCATTGATCGGGACGCAGCTGGCTGCGCAGGCTCAGCGCAACGGGCTGGCCATCAGGCAAGGTCAGACGCGCGTCGAGCCGCTGACGGCTGGCGCCGGTGCGCAGATTGAGGCCGACATAGGTGAGTGTCATGGGCGGGTGATCAAGCGGTTGCAGGGTCACTTGGCTGTCGAGCACCGACAGTTGCCTGATCATCTGCGAGCGCTGGAACAGTTGCGCCGCATCAAACGGTTGATCCTTCTGCACCGGCAAGCCTTCCAGCGCCCAGGTGCCGTCTTCGGCTTCCTTTAGGCTGATCTTCAGACCGTTGAGTTCGATATGCGCGAGGCGCACTTCGCGGGCGAGCACGCTGGCCCACAAATCCGGCACCACCCGCACGCGATCAAGGCGCAGTGCGTTGGCACCGTCGCCGACCATCACGTCATGGGCCAGCAGGATCGGCGCGAAACCGCTCCAGTTGCCTTCCAGCTCACCGATCTGCAAGGGCATGCCGAGGGCGGCGCTGGCCTTGTCTTCGATGTCGGCGCGGTATTCCGCCACCAAAGGGGTCAGCTCGCGGCCGAGGCTGACGTACAACGCCATCAACACCAGAACCAACGCGCACAGGCCCAGCCCCCAGCGGGTGAGTGCGGCCAGTATGCGTGTCAGACGCTCCATGTCAGTTGGCTCCCATGGCAAAAAAACTGCGAAAAGCTGAGGCCAGCCGCGTTGAATGAAAGGTGTTGCAGGGCTTCAGAGCAGCACCACGTCATATTGTTCCTGGGAATACATGGTTTCCACCTGGAAGCGTATGGTGCGACCGATAAAGCCTTCAAGCTCGGCGACGTTACCGGACTCTTCGTCGAGCAGACGGTCGACCACTTTCTGGTTGGCCAGCACTCGGTAACCCTCGGCCTGGTATGCCCGGGCCTCGCGCAGAATCTCGCGGAAGATCTCGTAACAGATGGTTTCGGCAGTTTTCAGTTTGCCGCGTCCCTGGCAACTGCTGCACGGTTCGCACAGCACTTGTTCAAGGCTTTCGCGGGTGCGCTTGCGGGTCATCTGCACCAGGCCCAACTCGGTGATGCCGATGATGTTGGTCTTGGCGTGATCGCGCTCCAGCTGTTTCTCCAGAGTGCGCAGGACCTGACGCTGGTGCTCTTCATCTTCCATGTCGATGAAGTCGATGATGATGATCCCGCCGAGATTGCGCAGGCGCATCTGCCGGGCAATCGCGGTGGCCGCTTCGAGATTGGTCTTGAAAATGGTTTCTTCGAGGTTGCGGTGACCGACGAACGCCCCGGTGTTGACGTCGATGGTGGTCATGGCTTCCGCCGGATCGATCACCAGATAGCCGCCAGACTTCAGCGGCACCTTGCGCTCCAGCGCACGCTGGATTTCGTCTTCGACACCGTAAAGATCGAAAATCGGCCGCTCACCCGGATAGTGTTCCAGACGATCAGCGATTTCCGGCATCAGTTCGGCGACGAACTGCGTGGTTTTCTGGAAGGTTTCCCGGGAATCGATGCGGATTTTCTCGATCTTCGGATTGACCAGATCGCGCAGGGTACGCAGGGCCAGGCCGAGGTCTTCGTAGATCACGCTCGGTGCGGCGATGGTCTTGATCTGCTCGTTGATCTGGTCCCAGAGGCGGCGCAGGTAACGGATGTCCATGAGGATTTCGTCAGCGCCCGCGCCTTCAGCGGCGGTGCGCAGAATGAAGCCGCCGGCTTCCTTGATGCCTTCTTTGGCCACGCAATCACTGACCACCTGCTTGAGGCGCTCGCGCTCGGCTTCGTCTTCGATCTTCAGGGAAATGCCGACGTGGGCGGTGCGTGGCATGTACACCAGATAGCGCGAAGGGATCGACAGTTGCGTGGTCAGGCGTGCGCCTTTGGAACCGATCGGGTCCTTGGTGACCTGCACCACCAGACTCTGGCCTTCATGCACAAGCGAGCTGATGCTTTCTACCGCCGGGCCTTCGCGCAGGGAGATTTCAGCGGCGTGAATGAAGGCGGCGCGATCGAGACCGATGTCGACGAATGCCGCCTGCATGCCCGGCAGGACGCGGACGATCTTGCCTTTATAGATGTTGCCGACGATCCCGCGTTTCTGCGTGCGCTCGACGTGGACTTCTTGCAGCACACCGTTTTCGACCACCGCCACGCGCGACTCCATCGGCGTGATGTTGATCAGAATCTCTTCACTCATGGCAGGATCTCGTTCAGGCATGTTCACGATAGTGGCCGCATCTGGATTCGTACGACGCTCAGGGCGTGTTCAGGTTTTGCCAACAGGGTATGCCGAAATGGCCCAACACCTCGCAGGTTTCGCACAGCGGCAGGCCGACCACCGCCGAATAGCTGCCTTCGAGCCCGGCGACAAACACCGCACCAAGACCCTGAATGCCGTAACCGCCGGCCTTGTCACGCGGCTCGCCACTGGCCCAGTAGGCGCCGGCCTCATCGCGGCTGATCGCGCGGAAGCGCACCCGACTGCGCACCACCCGCGACTCGCAGCGCTCACCTTCAAGCACGGCGATGGCGGTCAGCACTTCGTGTTCGTTGCCGGACAACATCATCAGCATGGCGCATGCATCGGCTTCGTCCACCGGTTTGCCAAGAATTTTGCCGTCGAGCACCACAGCGGTGTCGGCGCCAAGCACGCAGAACGGCTGGTCAGAGACGACCGAGCGGCGACCGGCCTCAGCCTTGCCGCGCGCGAGGCGTTCGACATAGGCCGAAGGGGATTCATCAGGAAGCGGGGTTTCGTCGATATCCGCACTGATGGCGGAGAATTGCACGCCGATCTGCGTGAGCAATTCGCGGCGACGCGGTGAGCCGGAGGCGAGGTAAAGCAGTTTCATCAAAACATCTCCCTGTTCAGTGCCCTGCTTCACCGGCTCAATAGATTCTGTAGCGTCGGCACATCCCGCGCAGGGCGAAGCTGACCCACGGCCAGAGCAAGGCACTGACCAGCGCCGGCAAGACCAACGCCAGGGTCGGCTGGCGGTTGCCGGTCAGAGCACTCAGCCACAGTTGCGCCAATTGTGCGAGGCCGAAGATCACCAGGATCACCAGGCACTGCTGCCACATCGGGAACATGCGCAGACGCTGCTGCAACGACAATACCAGGAAGGTAATCAGGGTCAGGATCAGCGCGTTCTGCCCAAGCAGGTCGCCCTGCAGGACATCTTCGGCCAGCCCCAGACAGAACGCGGTGACCATGCCGACCGTGTGCGGCATGTACAGCGCCCAAAAGGTCACGAGCAAGGCCAGCCACAGCGGGCGGAGGATTTCCATGAAGATCGGCAACGGTGAAACGCTGAGCAGGATGCCGACGAAGAAGGTCAGCCAGATCATCCAGCCGTTTGCGGATTTTTTCGCGCCGACCATTATTCTCGTCCCCCGGTAGTCGCTGGCGGTTTCGCCGGTGGTTTGCTGGCGGCCGGTGGCTTGGCCGCGGCCGGCGCAGCAGCGGGCGGTTTGCTCGCGGCGGGCTTGGCTGGCGTGGCGGCAGGCGCTGCGGCTTCGGCGGCCGGCGCGGCGGTAGCAGTGGAAGGCGTGGCAGGCATGATCAACGGTTTCGGCACGCTGGCCGGCAACATCGGGCCGCCACCGTGGGCGTCGAGCTGTTCCTGGGCCTGGGCGGCGTCATTGGCGCGTTCCTCGGCGGTGCGGCTGTCACTGAACACCAGCAGCAGGTAACGGCTGCGGTTCAGGGCGGCGGTCGGCACGGCGCGGACAATGGCAAACGGTTGGCCGGAATCGTGGATGACTTCCTTGACCGTGGCCACCGGATAACCGGCCGGGAAACGCTGGCCGAGACCGGAACTGACCAGCAGATCACCTTCCTTGATGTCCGCCGTGTCGGCGACATGACGCAACTCCAGGCGCTCCGGGTTACCGGTGCCACTGGCAATCGCGCGCAGACCGTTGCGGTTCACCTGCACCGGAATGCTGTGGGTGGTGTCGGTCAGCAGCAGGACACGCGAGGTGTAAGGCATCAATTCAACCACCTGGCCCATCAGCCCGCGGGCATCGAGCACCGGCTGGCCGAGCACCACGCCGTCGCGCTCGCCTTTGTTGATGATGATGCGATGGGTGAAGGGGTTGGGGTCCATGCCGATCAACTCGGCCACTTCGACCTTTTCGTTGACCAGTGCCGAGGAATTGAGCAACTCGCGCAGACGAACGTTCTGCTCGGTCAGGGCCGCGAGCTTTTGCATGCGTCCCTGCAACAGCAGGTTTTCGGTCTTGAGTTTTTCGTTTTCGGCGACGAGCTCGGTGCGGCTGCCGAACTGGCTGGCGACCCCTTCCCACAAGCGGCCGGGCAGGTCAGTGATCCAGTAGGCGTCCATGAGCACCAGCGACGCTTGTTTGCGCGCGGGCTTGAGCAGGTCGAAACGCGCATCGACCACCATCAGCGCGACCGCGAGCACGGCCAGCACCAACAGGCGCACGCCCAACGAAGGGCCTTTGGTGAAAAGCGGTTTAATAAGCCGCTCCTCCCAGGCAAATGTTCTGTTTATTCATACGGCATCAAACCGGCCTGGATGAAGACTGACAGAAGATAAACGCCAACAGGCAGCACTGCAAAGTGCTGCCTGTGCGCTCACCCACGTATTGCATTCGAAGCATCAAATGGTGTGAAAGCGTAGCGAGCGACGGCAAGACAAGGCAAAAACAGGCGAGGAAGCGGAGTTTACGGGTTGTAAATGAGCATTCCGAGCCTGTTTTTAACGCAGTATTGCGCGCGTAAAGCCGAAGGCTCCCAGCCCTGAGTAGCTTTCACGCCGTTTGATTATTCGCTCGAAAGCAGGTCCATGGTGTGCTTATCCATCATTTCCAGCGCACGGCCACCGCCGCGAGCAACGCAAGTCAACGGATCTTCGGCAACGATCACTGGCAGACCGGTTTCCTGGGCCAGCAACTTGTCGAGGTCACGCAGCAGCGCGCCACCACCGGTCAGCACCAGGCCACGCTCGGCGATGTCGGAAGCCAGTTCAGGCGGCGATTGCTCCAGAGCGCTTTTCACGGCCTGAACGATGGTCGCCAGCGACTCTTGCAGAGCCTCGAGCACTTCGTTGGAGTTCAGGGTGAATGCGCGTGGAACGCCTTCGGCCAGGTTGCGACCGCGAACATCGACTTCGCGCACTTCGCCGCCCGGGTAGGCGGTACCGATTTCCTGCTTGATGCGCTCGGCGGTGGATTCACCGATCAGGCTGCCGTAGTTGCGGCGCACGTAGGTGATGATCGCTTCGTCGAAACGGTCGCCGCCGACACGGACGGATTCGGCGTAAACCACACCGTTGAGGGAGATCAGGGCGATTTCGGTAGTACCACCACCGATGTCCACGACCATCGAGCCGCGCGCTTCTTCAACCGGCAGACCGGCACCGATCGCAGCGGCCATCGGCTCTTCGATCAGGAACACTTCACGGGCACCGGCGCCAAGGGCCGACTCACGGATGGCACGACGCTCAACCTGGGTGGACTTGCATGGAACGCAGATCAGCACGCGAGGGCTGGGCTGCAGGAAACTGTTTTCGTGAACCTTGTTGATAAAGTACTGCAGCATCTTTTCGCAGACGCTGAAGTCGGCGATCACGCCATCCTTCATCGGACGAATGGCAGCAATGTTGCCCGGCGTACGGCCGAGCATGCGCTTGGCCTCGGTGCCGACAGCGACGACACTTTTCTGGTTACCGTGTGTCCGAATGGCCACAACCGATGGCTCATTCAGGACGATACCGCGCTCGCGCACGTAAATAAGGGTGTTGGCAGTGCCCAGGTCAATGGAAAGATCGCTGGAAAACATGCCACGCAGTTTCTTGAACATGGGAAAGGGACCCTAGGCAACGCGTGGGTAAAAAAGTGCGGCAAACTCTAACAACGACAGGGATTTTGGGCAAGGCGCCAATATGTTAAATTGGCCGCTTTTCTGTGCACCAAGCCCCACAATCGCGGCCTTATGACCGTAGAAGTGCGGTAGTGTTCCGACAATCTAACACACGGACGCCGTCCGTTCTGTTTTCCACTGGAGAATCCCGATGGCGCTAGAACGCTCCGACGTGGAAAAAATCGCGCACCTGGCCTGCCTTGGCCTCAACGATGCCGATCTTCCGCACATTACTTCCGCCCTCAACAGCATTCTCGGGCTGGTCGACGAAATGCAGGCCGTTGATACCGACGGTATCGAGCCGCTGGCCCACCCCCTGGAAGCCAGTCAGCGCCTGCGCGCCGACGTGGTGACCGAGACGAATAATCGCGAGGCCTACCAGTCCATCGCACCAGCGGTCGAAAACGGCCTGTATCTGGTTCCGAAAGTCATCGACTAAAGGGAAAGAGCCTGCAATGCATCAAATGACTCTGGCCGAGATCGCCCGCGGTCTCGCCGATAAAAAGTTTTCCTCCGAAGAGCTGACCAAAGTCCTGCTGGCGCGTATTACCCAGCTCGACCCGCAGCTCAACAGTTTCATCAGCCTCACCGAGGATCTGGCCATCGAGCAGGCGAAAGCCGCCGATGCACGCCGGGCCAATGGTGAGAGCGGCGCCCTGCTCGGCGCGCCGATCGCCCACAAGGACCTGTTCTGCACCCTGGGCATCCGCACCAGCTGCGGCTCGAAGATGCTCGACAACTTCAAGGCGCCCTACGACGCCACCGTGGTCGCGAAACTGGCCGCTGCCGGCGCCGTGACCCTGGGCAAGACCAACATGGACGAGTTCGCCATGGGTTCGGCCAACGAGTCGAGCTGGTACGGCGCGGTGAAAAACCCGTGGAACCTGGAACACGTACCGGGCGGTTCGTCCGGTGGTTCGGCGGCGGCGGTTGCTGCTCGTCTGTTGCCGGCGGCCACCGCAACCGACACCGGCGGCTCGATCCGTCAGCCGGCGGCGTTCACCAACCTCACCGGTCTGAAGCCGACCTACGGTCGCGTTTCGCGCTGGGGCATGATCGCCTACGCGTCCAGCCTCGATCAGGGCGGTCCGTTGGCGCGCACGGCCGAAGACTGCGCGATCCTGCTGCAAGGCATGGCCGGCTTCGATCCGAACGACTCCACCAGCATCGATGAGCCGGTGCCGGATTACTCCGCCAGCCTCGGTGATTCGCTGCAAGGCCTGCGCATCGGCGTGCCGAAGGAATACTTCAGCGCCGGTCTCGACCCGCGCATCGCCGAGCTGATCCAGAACAGCATCCAGCAGTTGCAGAAGCTCGGTGCGGTGATCAAGGAAATCAGCCTGCCGAACATGCAGCACGCGATTCCCGCGTACTACGTGATCGCCCCGGCAGAAGCCTCCTCCAACCTGTCGCGTTTCGACGGCGTGCGTTTCGGCCACCGCTGCGAAAACCCGGAAAACCTCATCGACCTGTACAAGCGCTCCCGTGGCGAAGGCTTCGGCGCGGAAGTACAGCGCCGGATCATGGTCGGTGCTTATGCGCTGTCCGCCGGTTACTACGACGCCTACTACCTGAAAGCGCAGAAGATCCGTCGTCTGGTGAAAAACGATTTCATGGCTGCCTTCAATGAAGTCGACATCATCCTCGGCCCGACCACACCGAACCCGGCGTGGAAACTCGGCGCGAAGAACAGCGACCCGGTCGCTGCCTATCTGGAAGACGTCTACACCATCACCGCCAACCTCGCCGGCCTGCCGGGCCTGTCGATGCCGGCCGGTTTTGTCGACGGTCTGCCGGTGGGCGTGCAGTTGCTCGCGCCGTATTTCCAGGAAGGCCGCCTGTTGAACGTTGCCCACCAGTATCAGCTCAACACTGACTGGCACACCCGCACCCCAACCGGCTTCTGAGGAGACACACATGCAATGGGAAGTCGTGATCGGGCTGGAGATTCACACTCAGCTCACCACCCGGTCGAAAATCTTTTCCGGTAGTTCCACCACCTTCGGTTCCGAGCCGAACACCCAGGCCAGCCTGATCGACCTGGGCATGCCCGGCGTGCTGCCGGTGCTCAACCAGGAAGCGGTGCGCATGGCGGTGATGTTCGGTCTGGCGATTGACGCCGAGATCGGCCAGCACAACGTGTTCGCCCGTAAGAACTACTTCTATCCGGACCTGCCGAAGGGCTACCAGATCAGCCAGATGGAATTGCCGATCGTCGGCAAGGGCCACCTGGACATCGCCCTGGAAGACGGCACGGTCAAACGCGTCGGCATCACCCGTGCGCATCTGGAAGAAGACGCCGGCAAGAGCCTGCACGAAGAGTTCAACGGCGCCACCGGCATCGACCTCAACCGTGCCGGCACGCCGCTGCTGGAAATCGTCTCCGAGCCGGACATGCGCAGCGCCAAGGAAGCCGTGGCTTACGTCAAGGCGATCCACGCGCTGGTGCGTTACCTGGGCATCTGCGACGGCAACATGGCCGAAGGCTCGCTGCGTTGCGACTGCAACGTCTCGGTGCGCCCGAAAGGCCAGGTCGAATTCGGCACCCGCTGCGAGATCAAGAACGTCAACTCGTTCCGCTTCATCGAGAAGGCGATCAACTCCGAAATCCAGCGCCAGATCGAACTGATCGAAGACGGCGGCAAAGTGATTCAGCAGACTCGCCTGTACGATCCGAACAAGGACGAGACCCGTCCGATGCGTTCGAAAGAGGAAGCCAACGACTACCGTTACTTCCCCGATCCGGACTTGCTGCCGGTGGTCATCGAAGAGTCGTTCCTCGGTGAAGTGCGTGCGACCCTGCCGGAACTGCCACCGCAAAAACGCGAGCGCTTCCAGAGCCAGTTCGGTCTGTCGGCTTACGACGCCAACGTGCTGGCCACCAGCCGTGAGCAGGCGGACTACTTCGAAAAAGTCGCGGCCATCGGTG
Source organism: Pseudomonas koreensis (assembly GCF_024169245.1). Classification (NCBI taxonomy): domain Bacteria; kingdom Pseudomonadati; phylum Pseudomonadota; class Gammaproteobacteria; order Pseudomonadales; family Pseudomonadaceae; genus Pseudomonas; species Pseudomonas koreensis. Next base: position 2,260,015 of record NZ_JALJWP010000001.1, on the reverse strand, counting down.
GCGACGCGAAACTGGCGGCGAACTGGGTGATGGTCGAGTTGGGCAGCCTGCTCAACAAGCAGGGCCTGGACATCGAGGATTCGCCAGTCTCCGCCGAGCAACTGGGCGGCATGCTCCAGCGCATCAAGGACAACACCATCTCCGGCAAGATCGCCAAGGTGGTGTTCGAAGCGATGGCCAATGGCGAAGGCAGTGCTGACGAGATCATCGAAAAGCGCGGCCTCAAGCAGGTCACCGACACTGGCGCAATCTCCGCCGTGCTCGACGAAATGCTCGCAGCCAACGCCGAACAGGTCGAACAGTACCGCGCGGCAGACGAAGCCAAACGCGGCAAGATGTTCGGCTTCTTCGTCGGCCAGGCCATGAAAGCCTCCAAAGGCAAGGCCAACCCGCAGCAGGTGAACGAACTGCTGAAAAGCAAGCTCGAAGGCTGACCACAATGGAGCCAGCCGCAGTCATGACTGGCTCCGATCCCTGTGGGAGCGAGCCTGCTCGCGAAGGCGCCCTGACATCCAACATGGATGTTGAATGAAATGGCCTCTTCGCGAGCAGGCTCGCTCCCACATTTGTATCCGGGAAACCTTGAATGAAGCGTCTGTTTTTGAGCAGCGCCCTGCTCTCCCTGCTGGCCGGTTGCGCCAGTACTGACACCATCGACCCGCACGGTTACGACCAGACCGGCGTCGCCTCCTATTACGGAGCCAGACACCACGGCAAACGCACCGCCAGCGGCGAAGCGTTCAACCAGCATTCCCTGACCGCCGCCCACCGCCAGTTGCCGTTCGGCACGCGGGTGAAGGTCACCAACCTGAAAAACGATGAATCGGTCGTGGTCCGTATCAATGACCGTGGGCCGCACACCCGTGGCCGGCTGATTGATCTGTCGCGCGAGGCTGCCGACGAAATCGGCATGCTGCGCAGCGGCACCGCACGGGTCCGCGTACAGGCCCTCGACTGATGGAGCGCCGACCATTTTCGGACTAGCCGATCTGCCGCTGATCAACGTCATCGAATTGCTCAGCGGCCTGGTTCTTTTGATCATCGGCGCCGAGCTGATGGTGCGCGCTGCCGTGCGTCTGGCCGAGCGCCTGCATGTGCGCCCGCTGATCATCGGCCTGACCATCGTCGCCCTCGGCAGCAGCGCGCCGCAAATGACTGTCAGCCTGCAAGCGGCGCTGACCGACAACCCGGACATTGCCGTCGGCAGCGTGGTCGGCAGTGGCATCTTCAACATTCTGGTGACCCTTGGCCTGTCGGCGCTGATCATCCCGCTGCGCGTATCGCGACAACTGGTGCGACTCGATATCCCGCTGATGATCGGCGCCAGCCTGCTGGTGTTCATCCTTTCCTGGAATAAAGACCTCGGCCGCTTCGATGGCGTCTTGCTGCTCGGGGCTCTGGCGCTGTACCTCGGTTTGCTGTTCCGCCAGTCGCGGCATTCGACCCGACCACACAGCACGAGACCGGAGGACACGCAGCAATCCTGGCTGATCAGTGTGCTGATGATTGTCGCTGGCCTGGCCATGCTGGTGTTCGCCGGCCGCTTGCTGCTCGGCGCCGCCGTGGTCGTGGCCACCGATCTTGGCCTGTCGGAACGGGTCATCGGCCTGACAGTCGTCGCGGTCGGCACCTCGCTGCCGGAACTGGCGACCTCGCTGATCGCCGCCCTGCGCGGGCAGCGCGACATTGCCGTGGGCAACGTGATCGGCGCCAATCTGTTCAACCTGCTCGGCGTGCTCGGGCTGACCGCGCTGCTCGCACCGACGCCACTGTCCGTTTCCCCCAATGCGCTGGATTTCGACCTGCCGGTGATGCTCGGCGTCGCTGCGCTGTGTCTGCCGGTGTTCTATTCCGGCTACCGCGTGACCCGGGCTGAAGGCTTGCTGCTGCTGGGTTTGTATCTGGTCTACGGGCTGCACGTGGTGTCGTTCACCACCGGCATGCCATTGGCCGGCAAACTCGAGCGCTTGATGCTGTTTTATGTCCTGCCGGCGCTGCTGACGTTTCTGCTGTTCACGTCGATCCGCGCCTGGCGTCGCCAACACCACAAGAGAGATGTGCCATGAGCGAGTCGAAGCAGTCCGGGGTTGAAATCCGTCGCCAGGTCATGGGCGATGCCTTCGTTGATCGCGCGCTGGGCAATGCCAGCGAATTTACCCAGCCGTTGCAGGATTTCGTCAATGAACATGCGTGGGGCGGGGTGTGGAATCGCGATGGTCTGTCGCTGAAAACCCGCAGCCTGATCACCCTCGCAGCGCTGACTGCATTGAAGTGCCCGCAGGAGTTGAAGGGCCACGTGCGCGGCGCGCTGAACAATGGCTGCACAGTGGAGGAGATTCGCGAGGCGCTGCTGCATTGCGCGGTGTATGCCGGCGTGCCGGCGGCGATCGATGCGTTTCGCGCGGCGCAGGAAGTGATTGATACCTACCAGAAGCCGCAGTGACCCGCCGCGGCTGAAACAGCTATCGCGAGCAGGCTCACTCCTACAAGGGAAACGCATTCCTAATGTAGGAGTGAGCCTGCTCGCGATTAGGCCATAAGCAACACCGCAGAATCCAGATCAGATCCACCCACCCCACTGCAACACAAAGATCCCGACATTGGTGGTGATCGCCGCCATCAACGTGGTCATCACGATAATCGCCGCTGCCAGCTCATGATTGCCCTGCGCTGCCCGGGCCATGACGAAACTCGCCGCTGCCGTCGGGCTGCCGAAGTAGAGAAACAGAATCCCCAGTTCCGCCCCGCGAAAGCCCCACAGCCATGCCCCCAGTGTCGCCAGCACCGGCAAACCGACCATCTTCACCAGGCTGGAGCTGAGCGCCATCTTGCCGCTCTTGCGCAACGCCGCCAGCGACAGCGTGCCACCGATACAAATCAGCGCCAGCGGCAATGTGGTCTGCGCCAGATACTGGCCAGAGGTTTCCAGCCAGCCCGGCAGTCCGATCTTGAAATAGGCGAACGGCGCCGCGGAAATCACGCTGATGATCAGCGGGTTGCTGAACACGCTTTTGCAGATGCTCCACGGATCGGACTTGATCACCGGGCTGTACACCGCCAGCACGATGGTCGACAGCGTGTTGTAGAACAGGATCACCAGCGCCGCGAGAATCGCCCCGAGGGAGATACCGTAATCGCCGTACATGCTCGCGGCGAGCGCCAGACCGATCACGCCGTTGTTACCGCGAAACGCGCCCTGGGTGTAGATACCGCGATCTTCACGCGGACACTTGAAAATCGCCCAGCCCCAGGCCACGGCGAAACTCACCAACGTGGCGAGAGAAAAATAGATAAGTAGCGACGGTTGCAGAGCGGCGTGCAGGTCAGCGTGGAGGATGCCGAGAAACAGCAGCGCCGGCATGGTCACGTTGAACACCAGCGACGAGGCGGTGTGAATGAAGTTGTCGTTGATCCAGTCGATGCGTTTGAGCAGCACACCGAGAAACAGCATGGCAAACACCGGCGCGGTGATGTTCAGGGTTTCAAGAAAGATTGCCAGCATGCCGGGGAGCCTTGGGTGAGCGTCGATAGGGGGCTAATGATAAGCCAAAAGCTGGAAAAGCCCCTCACCCTAACCCTCTCCCAGAGGGAGAGGGGACTGATCGGGGGATATTCAAGACATTCACCGACCTGAAAACACATCACTGAATCGAGCAGTGCTGGTCAAAGCCATAATCGACTCGATCTTCCAGGTCGATGTACCACGCAAGACAACCCGGTCGGCTCCCTCTCCCAGAGGGAGAGGGGACTGATCGGGGGATATTCAAGACATTCACCGACCTGAAAACACATCACTGAATCGAGCAGTGCTGGTCAAATCCATAATCGACTCGATCTCTCAGGTCGATGTACCACGCAAGACAACCCGGTTGGCCCCCTCTCCCTCCGGGAGAGGGCTGGGGTGAGGGGGGGTTTGATCTTCCCTGCAACGATCAGGTAATCGGCGCCGGGTTGAACAAGGTGATGTCGTTGTGCAGCTTGTGCTTCTCCGCCCAGGTCTGTTGCTTGCCACTGGCCACATCCAGGTAGTAGTGAAACAACTCCCAGCCGAGTTCTTCGATGGTCGCTCGCCCGGTAGCAATGCGGCCGGCATCGATGTCGATCAGGTCCGGCCAGCGCTGCGCCAATTCAGTCCGTGTCGACACCTTGACCACCGGCGCCATGGCCAGCCCGTAAGGCGTGCCGCGCCCCGTAGTGAACACGTGCAGGTTCATCCCCGCCGCCAGTTGCAGCGTACCGCAGACAAAATCACTCGCCGGCGTCGCACAGAAAATCAGGCCCTTGCGCTTGAAACGCTCGCCCGGGCCGAGCACGCCATTGATCGCGCTGCTGCCGGACTTGACGATCGAGCCCAGCGACTTCTCGACAATGTTCGACAACCCGCCCTTCTTGTTGCCTGGCGTGGTGTTGGCACTGCGATCAGCCTCGCCCTTGGCCAGGTAACGGTCGTACCAGTCCATCTCGCGCACCAGCTCTTCGGCGACGGTCTGCGTCTGCGCCCGTGAAGTCAGCAGGTAGATCGCATCGCGCACTTCGGTGACTTCGGAAAACATCACCGTCGCCCCCGCACGCAACAGCAGGTCCGAGGCATAACCCAGTGCCGGGTTGGCGGTGATGCCGGAGAAGGCATCACTGCCGCCGCACTGCATGCCGAGAATCAGCTCGGAGGCCGGCACGGTTTCGCGGCGGCGCTGGTCGAGCTTCTTCAAGCGGACTTCAGCCAGTTGCATGATCTGCTCGATCATTTCGGTGAAACCGTGACTGGAGTCCTGCAAGCGGTACAACCACGGATCGCTGAGATCCACAGACGCATCGTCCTCGTGCATCACCTGCCCGGCCTGCAATTTTTCGCAGCCCAGACTGATCACCAGCGCCTCGCCGCCCAGGTTCGGGTTGCGCGCCAGATTGCGCACGGTACGAATCGGGATATAGGCGTCGGTGGCGGTGATCGCCACGCCGCAGCCATAACTGTGAGTCAGCGCCACCACGTCATCGACGTGCGGGTACTTCGGCAGCAGCTCTTCCTTGATGCGTTTTACCGCGTGATCGAGCACGCCGGTGACGCACTGCACGGTCGTAGTGATACCGAGAATATTGCGTGTGCCGACGGTACCGTCAGCGTTGCGATAACCCTCGAAGGTGAAGCCTTCCAGCGGTGCCTGCGCGGCCGGCACATCGGTGGACAGCGGCAGGCTGTCCAGCGGCGGCGCGGTCGGCATGCGCAGTTGATCTTCCTTGACCCAACTGCCACGACGAATCGGCTGCAACGCATAGCCAATGATCTGCCCGTAACGAATCACCGGGCCGCCTTCGGGAATGTCCTCCAGGGTGACCTTGTGGCTCTGCGGCACGAAATCCACGGTGACCAGGCCATCGGCAAACTCGGTACCGGCCGGTACGCCCTGATCGTTGACCACCACTACCACGTTGTCCCGCTCGTGCAGGCGGATGTAGCGCGGCGAGTCGGAATGTTCAATCAACTGCATGACGCCGCTCCTCAGGAATGCGCTTGAGACAAATTGCCGGTGGCTTCATTACCGCCCTTGGCTGGCGGCTCTTTCAAGACCACACGCTTGATCGGGCCGACGATCACCAGGTAGCTGAACACCGCGACCAGGGCGTTGGCACCGACAAACACCAGCGCCCATTTGAACGAACCGGTGGAGCTGATGATGTAGCCAATCACGATTGGTGTGGTGATCGAAGCGATGTTGCCGAAGGTGTTGAACAGGCCACCGCTCAGACCGGCGATCTGTTTAGGTGAAGTGTCGGAGACCACCGCCCAGCCCAGTGCGCCAACACCTTTGCCGAAGAATGCCAGCGCCATGAAGCCCACGACCATCCATTCCACTTCGACATAGTTGCACGCAACGATGCTGCTCGAAACCAGCAGACCGGCGATGATCGGCGCCTTGCGGGCGAAGGTCAGCGAGTGGCCCTTGCGCAGCAGGTAGTCGGAAATCACCCCGCCAAGCACGCCGCCGATAAAGCCGCAGATGGCCGGCAACGAGGCGATGAAACCGGCCTTGAGAATGGTCATGCCACGCTCTTGCACCAGATACACCGGGAACCAGGTCAGGAAGAAATAGGTGATGCCGTTGATGCAGTACTGGCCCAGATACACACCGAGCATCATGCGATTGGTCAGCAACTGACGGATGTAATCCCACTTCGGACCGTCGGACTTCTTGCCCTTCTGATCCATGTCGACCATGCCGCCGTTGTCAGCGATGTGCTTGAACTCGGCCTCGTTGACGCGTGGGTGCTCGCGCGGGCTGTAGATGACTTTCAGCCACACCAGCGAGAACACGATGCCGAGGATACCCATGACGATGAACACGTGCTCCCAGCCGAAGCTGTAGACGATCCAGCCCATCAGCGGCGCGAACAACACGGTGGCAAAGTACTGCGCCGAGTTGAAGATCGCCGAAGCGGTGCCGCGTTCAGCGGTCGGGAACCACGCGGCGACGATGCGCGCGTTGCCAGGGAACGATGGCGCTTCGGCCAGGCCCACGAGGAAGCGCAGCATGAACAGCGCGACCACTGCCGTGGACATGCCGAATTCACCGACAAAGCCTTGCAGCACGGTGAACAGCGACCAGGTGAAAATGCTCAGGGCATAGACTTTTTTCGAGCCGAAGCGATCGAGCAGCCAGCCACCGGGAATTTGCCCGGCGACGTAGGCCCAACCGAATGCGGAGAAGATGTAGCCGAGGGTAACGGCGTCAATGCCCAGATCCTTTTGCAGGCTGGAGCCGGCAATGGCGATCGTGGCACGGTCGGCGTAGTTGATCGTGGTCACCAGAAACAGCATGAGCAGGATCAAATAGCGGACGTGAGTCGGCTTGGAGGATTGCATGCAGATGTACTCCCACTGATTATTTTTATGCGGGGTGAAGCTTCTTTGGTCTTGCATTTATTCCCTGTAGGAGCTGCCGAAGGCTCGGGCCGCGATCGGACGATCTTTTGATCTTCAAAGCAAAGATCGCAGCCTTCGGCAGCTCCTACAGGGATATTGCTGTATCAGGAGCCGATGTAACTGGTCTTCACGACCGTGTAGAACTCTTGCGCATAGCGGCCTTGCTCGCGGGAGCCGTAGGACGAGCCTTTACGGCCACCGAACGGTACGTGGTAATCCACGCCGGCGGTCGGCAGGTTGACCATCACCATCCCGGCCTGGGAGTGGCGTTTGAAGTGGTTGGCGTACTTCAGCGAGGTGGTCGCGATGCCGGCCGAAAGGCCGAACTCGGTGTCGTTGGCCATCGCCAGCGCGGCTTCGTAATCGGCCACGCGCACAATGTTGGCCACCGGGCCGAAGATCTCTTCGCGGCTGATGCGCATCGACGCTTCACTGTCGGCGAACAGCGTTGGGGCGAGGAAGTAGCCTTCGGTATCGCAGGTCACCACACCACCACCGCTGACCAGCCGTGCACCTTCGGACTGGCCGATATCGATGTACTTCATGTCCTGTTCAAGCTGCGCCTGGGACACCACCGGACCGATGTCAGTGCCGGCTTTCAGGGCGTGACCGACCTTGATCGACTTCATGCGCTCAGCCATGGCTTCGACGAACTTGTCGTGGATACCGGCAGTAACGATCAGACGGCTCGACGCGGTGCAACGCTGGCCGGTGGAGTAGAACGCGCTCTGCACCGACAGCTCGACCGCTTGCTTGAGGTCGGCGTCGTCGAGAATGATCTGCGGGTTCTTGCCACCCATTTCCAGCTGAACCTTGGCCTGGCGCGAAACGCAGTTGACCGCGATCTGCCGGCCAACGCCTACCGAACCGGTGAAGCTGATGCCGTCGACTTTCGGGCTGTTGACCAACGCCTCGCCAACCACGCGACCGCTGCCCATTACCAGGTTGAACACACCGGCCGGGAAGCCCGCGCGGGAGATGATTTCGGCCAGTGCCCAGGCGCAGCCCGGAACCAGATCCGCAGGCTTGAGCACGACGCAGTTGCCGTAGGCCAGGGCCGGGGCGATTTTCCACGCCGGGATGGCGATCGGGAAGTTCCACGGGGTGATCAGACCGACCACGCCCAGCGCTTCGCGAGTGACTTCAACGTTGACGCCCGGGCGTACCGATGGCACGTAATCGCCGGACAGACGCAGGCATTCACCGGCGAAGAACTTGAATATGTTGCCGGCGCGAGTCACTTCACCGATCGCTTCCGGCAGGGTCTTGCCTTCTTCACGGGCCAGTAGGGTGCCGAGCTCTTCGCGACGAGCCAGGATCTCAGTGCCGACTTTATCCAGCGAATCGTGACGGGCCTGGATGCCCGATGTGGAATACGCCGGGAACGCAGCGCGGGCGGCGTCGATGGCGGCGTTGACTTGGGTCAGGTCGGCCTTGGCGTAGTCGCCGATGGTGTCGCTGAGTTCCGACGGGTTGATGTTGGCCGAGTAATCGGCACCGGCGACCCATTCGCCATTGATGTAGTTGTCGTAGCGTTTTGCAGTTGTCACAGGGCAGCCCTCAACTCTAAAAGCCTTCACGCAAAAAGCCGCTGATTGCTCAGCGGCTTCGCTTCTCTGGTTTATTGCGCGCCTTGCTTGTCGATCAGCGCGGCGAGCATTTCGTATTCTTCGCCGGTCAGGTCGGTCAGCGGCGCACGCACCGGGCCTGCGTCATAGCCGGCGATTTTTGCACCGGCCTTGACGATGCTCACGGCGTAACCGGCCTTGCGGTTGCGGATGTCCAGGTATGGCAGGAAGAAGTCGTCGATGATCTTGCCGACGGTAGCGTGATCTTCGCGAGCGATCGCGTGGTAGAAGTCCATCGCGGTTTTCGGGATGAAGTTGAACACCGCCGAGGAGTAAACCGGCACGCCCAAAGCCTTGTAGGCCGCGGCGTAGACTTCAGCGGTCGGCAGCCCACCCAGGTAGCTGAAGCGATCACCGAGGCGGCGGCGGATCGACACCATCAACTCGATATCGCCCAGGCCATCCTTGTAGCCGATCAGGTTCGGGCAGCGCTCGGCCAGACGTTCCAGCAACGGCGCGGTGAGGCGGCAAACGTTGCGGTTGTAGACGACCACGCCGATCTTCACCGATTTGCACACGGCTTCAACGTGCGCGGCAACACCGTCCTGGCTCGCTTCGGTCAGGTAGTGCGGCAGCAGCAACAGACCTTTGGCGCCCAGACGCTCGGCTTCCTGAGCGTATTCGATGGCCTGGCGGGTCGAACCACCGACGCCGGCGAGGATTGGCACGCTGGTGGCGCAGGTGTCGACGGCGGTCTTGATGATTTCCGAGTATTCGCTGGCGGCCAGGGAGAAAAACTCACCGGTGCCGCCGGCGGCGAATAGAGCCGAAGCACCATACGGAGCCAGCCATTCCAGGCGTTTGATGTAGCCCGCGCGATTGAAATCGCCTTGCGCGTTGAAATCGGTCACCGGGAAAGACAGCAGGCCGGCAGAGAGGATGGACTTCAGTTCTTGTGGATTCATTATTCGAACACCCTGGTAGCAACGTTTTATTGTGAGTGGACCGTTCAGCCTTCGCCGAAGTTGTAGGTCATCGTACAACTTAAAAAACAACCGTCAACACCATTTCATCGTTGGCCGCACTTTTTTGTCCGACAAGATCGCTTTTTGCGCTTGCGGAAATTGCTGGAAGGCCCGTGCTTGAAGGATTTGCTGGCAGAAATATCTGGTCTGGATTCGTTTAATTCCTGAGGGACCAGCGGCTCGTAAAGTACGTCGACTGCCACGAAGGATCGTGGCGGACCATTCAAAGGAAGCCGTTATGTCGATGCATTTTGCTGCCCCCACCCTCACCCACGTTGCCCCCGCGCAGGAAGACTGCGTCACGGTTCAGCTGTCGCAACTGCCGGACATCCTCACCGTGCAGGTGCCGGATTCCAGCGATTTCGCAGCCAACTGGAGCGTTTACGCGATCCTCGGCAGCGACGCCGAGGATCCTGAATGGGAAGGCGATGAAGTGGACACTGGCGCCTGGGACGACGCCGAGGATGAAATGGAAAAGCTGTTCGACATCGAGGTGCAACTGCCGAAAGAGGCGCTGCAACCGTATCTATACCGCGAGGTGGAGCTGAGGTACAAATTTCGGGATGAGTCGAGTATGGAACCGTATTCGCAGGCGTTGAGGTTGCGGGTTGAGGCGTGAGAGATTGGGTGTTTGAGGAATGACCGTTGGTCGGGACTGGTATTTCTTACAGGTGCCAGGCTTTCGCGATCCATACGTTAATTAGCTTGAGCTGCCAACGGCTCGTTTCGACAACTAAAAGGATTTTGAACATGACAGATAAACGTTTCGCTATCCAAATGCTGCCAGCACCTGTAGTGAAGGAAGCCGACAATAACGTTCTGCACGTGAAAAATTTTCACGGAGTAGTGCCTGCGGTTCAAGAAGCGGCCCCAGGGGACACAATCACGCTGATACTGTATGACTCAGACAAGACCAGGAAATGGTCAGACTCCGTTGCACTGACTGCAATCTCCGTTGGAAAGCCCATTCCGTTCGCAATTTCGAAAACGCATTTTGAAGAAATGCTGACGGCTAAGAAGAACGCAGTCTTGCAGTACTCCCTCCAAACAATGGAGGGCGTTCAAAAGCTCTCAATCGAACAGCTGATCGAGCTTAAAGACTGACCCAACCTCACCCCTGCGCCTGCGCCTCTTCATGGGCCTGGCGCAGCCTTTCGCGGCTGTTAGTCAGGTGCAGACGCATCGCCGCACGCGCGGCATCGGAGTCCTGACGGGCAATCGCGTCGTAGATTTCCTCGTGCTCGCGGCTCAGGCGGCTCATGTAATGCTGTTGATCATCGTGGGCCAGGCGCGCCGAGTTCAGCCGCGTACGCGGAATGATGCTGGTGCCCAGGTGGGTCATGATGTCGGTGAAGTAGCGGTTGCCAGTGGACAGGGCGATTTCCAGGTGGAAAGCGAAGTCCGAAGACACCGCATCGCTGGCATGCGAGGCGCTTTCGTTCAGGGCGTCGAGGGCGGCGCGCATGGTTGCCAGTTGCTCGGCACTGCGACGTTGCGCGGCGAGGCCGGCGGATTCGACTTCGAGGCTGATACGCAATTCGAGAATCGCCAGGACGTCACGCAGAGTGACGACAGTGGCCGGGTCGATGCGGAAACCGCTCGGGCTCGGTGTGTCGAGAACAAAGGTGCCGATGCCGTGGCGGGTTTCCACCTGACCGGCAGCCTGCAAACGGGAAATCGCTTCGCGCACCACAGTGCGGCTGACACCATGGGCTTCCATGATCGCCGACTCGGTGGGCAACTTGTCGCCACGCTTGAGCAGGCCATCGCGGATCTGCTCGCTCAACACCGTCACCAGTTCCTGGGCGAGGCTGCGGCGCTTGCGGGGGAGGCGCGGGGTGTCGATCAGCTTTTCCATGATTTGTATCTTGTCTCGAAAGTTCGGCTTGCGGCCATCATAGCTCAAGCGAGTTGTACGATCACCGCCCAGATCACATACCCTTTGTAGGAGTGAGCCTGCTCGCGATAGCGTTCTATCAGCCACATCCATGTTGAATTTATCGACGCTATCGCGAGCAGGCTCACTCCTACAGGGGTTGTGTGGGCGTCAGGCAGTCACGGGTTGTTCGACCAGACGCCCGCTGTCGATCCGCACATGCCGTGGATGGAATCGTTTCAAACTGCTTCGATGGCCGACGCTGACAATGCTCAACCCCGGGATCTCATCGATCAACGCCTGATAAAGCGTCGCTTCGTCCTCTTCATCCATCGCCGAAGTGGCTTCGTCCATGTACAGCCATTGCGGTGCATAGAGAAGTGCGCGGGCGAAAGCCAAGCGTTGCTGCTCCCCCGGCGAGAGCATGCGCTGCCAGTGATTGGCCTCATCCAGACGTCCAACCAGGTGCGGCAGACGGCAGGTTTCCAGTACTTGTGCATAACGCTCTGGCGCGTAGGTGTCGCCCGGCTGTGGATAACTCAGCGCTTCACGCAATGTGCCGATCGGCAGATAGGGCTTCTGCGGCAGGAACAGATAACGCGCTGCCGGCAAACGGATATTGCCGTGGCCCGCCGGCCACAAATGCCCCATCGCCCGCAGCAATGTGGACTTGCCACTGCCGGAGCGGCCGCTGAGCATCACCCGCTCACCCGGCTCCACGGTCATGTCGGCGTTGGTCAGCAGATGGCGACCATCGGCCAGATCCAGGCCGAGGCTGTGCACCTGCAATTCGCTGCCCTGATTCTGCACATCGATGGCCGGTGTGCGCTCCTCGTTGTCAGTCATGGCCTGACGGAAACTCAGCAGACGATCACAGGTGGCCCGCCACGCGGCCAGGTCCGAATAAGCAGTGATGAACCAGCTGAAATTCTCCTGCACGTTGCCGAACGCCGAGTTGATTTGCATCAGCTCGCCCAGTTCGATCTTGCCGGACAGGTAACGCGGCGCGGCGACGATGAACGGGAAAATGATTGCGATCTGGCCGTAGCCGGAGGTGAAGAACGTCAGGCGCTTGGACACGCGCATGATGTCCCAGAAGTTATGCCAGACCAGCCCGAAGCGGTTGCTCAAGCGGCGGTTTTCATTGGGTTCGCCGTTGTACAACGCGATACTTTCAGCGTTCTCCCGGACCCGCACCATGGAAAAACGCAGGTCCGCTTCAAAGCGTTGCTGCTGGTTGTTCAGGCCAATCAGACGGCGCCCGATCAGGTGCGTCAGCCAACTGCCGACCGCCGCATACAACAGCGCGCACCAGAACATGTAGCCGGGAATCTCGATGCCGAACACCTCGATACTGCCCGACACGCCCCACAGAATGATCGAGAACGACACCAGACTGACAATCGTGCGCAGCAACCCGAGGCCCAGGCTCAGGGTATTGGCGGTGTAGGTATTGAGGTCTTCGGAAATGCGCTGATCAGGGTTATCGGTGTAACCGCCCTGCTCCAACTGGTAGTAATTCTTGTGGTCGAGCCAGCGTTTGAAGTGTTTCTCGGTCAGCCACGCCCGCCAGCGGATGGTCAGCATCTGCGTCAGGTACAGGCGATACACCGCGCCGAGGATTGCCACCGTGGCGATGCCGCAGAAGTACAGAATCAACTGCCAGAACGCCGCTTCATCCTTTTTCTGCAGGGCGTTATAGAAATCCTTGTACCAACTGTTGATCCACACCGAAATTGCCACGCTGAACAGCGTCAGCACGATCACGGCAATCAGCAACGTCCAGGCCTTGCCCTTCTCTTCGCTGCGCCAGTAAGGCGTGGTCATCGCCCAGACTTTGCGAAAAAACTGCCCGCGCACGGCATCGTTGACCGCGGAATATTCAGCGTTCTGATTCATGGATAAGGCTCGATAGAAAAAACAACAGACACGCGCCGATCATAGATGATCGGCGCGATTTATCGCGAGGGCAGGCGATAGTCGTTCAGCGCAGGTTCAGCGACGCACCGGACGCTTCTGCAGTTTGCGCTGCAGAGTGCGGCGGTGCATGCCTAGCGCGCGGGCCGTGGCGGAGATGTTGCCTTCGTGCTCGGTGAGCACGCGCTGGATGTGTTCCCACTGCAGGCGGTCGACCGACATCGGGTTTTCCGGCACCAGACTGTCGAGGTCGGCGTGCTCGGACAGCAACGCGGCGAGTACGTCATCGGCATCGGCGGGTTTGCACAGGTAGTTGCAGGCGCCGCGCTTGATCGCCTCGACGGCGGTAGCGATGCTCGAATAACCGGTGAGGATCACCACGCGCATTTCCGGGTCCAGCTCCAGCAGCTTGGGCAGCAGGACAAGTCCGGAGTCGCCGTCCATTTTCAGGTCCAGCGCGGCGTAATCCGGCAGATCGGCCTGGGCGATGGTCAGGCCTTCTTCAGCGGAACCGGCAGTGCTGACGCGAAAGCCGCGTCGGGCCATGGCACGGGCCATGACGCGGGTGAAGGTCGCGTCGTCGTCGACCAGCAGCAGATGCGGCAGCTCTTCGCCTTCGACTTGGATTTCGTCACTCATGTTGGTCTCCTCGGGCGCCATGGGGCAGGCGCAGCTCGGTGAGCGTGCCGCCTTCCTCATGACTATAGAGTTTCACTGAGCCGCCGGCGCGTGTCACGCTGGCCTTGCTCAAAAACAGGCCCAGGCCGAAACCTTTGCCCTTGGTGGTAAAAAACGGTTTGCCGATCTGCTCGGCGATGGCCAGCGGCACACCGGCGCCGTGGTCGCGAATGCTGATGGTCAGGGTTTCCGCATCCCAATCCAGCGTCACCTGGAGATTTTCCGGGCAGGCGTCAGCAGCGTTGTTCAGCAAATTGAGCAGCGCCTGGGTCAGATCCGGCGGCGGCGCCATGCGTGGCACGGTGCCTTGGCCGAGACGCTGGAAGCGATAACTGGCCTCCGGGCGCATCAGGTGCCAGCGGTTCAGCGCTTCGTCGAGCCAGTCGGTGACGTCCTGCATTTCCACGGCCAGACGCCGGTTGGCCTCAGCGGCGCGGACCAGTTGCTGCAAGGTTTCCTTGCACAGCTTGACCTGATCCTGCAGCACTTTCAGATCATCCTGCAACAGCGCATCGGGGTGGTCTTGCTGCATCTCTTTGAGCAGCACGCTCATGGTCGCCAGTGGCGTACCCAGCTCATGCGCGGCACCGGCTGCTTGCGTGGCGACGGCAAGCAACTGCTGATCGCGCAGGCCTTCTTCGCGACGAATCGCCCGCAACTCTTCCTGCCGGCGCAGCTCTTCAGCCATGCGCGCAGCGAAGAAGGTGATCACCGCAGCGGCGAGGGCGAAGCTCAGCCACATGCCGTAGATCTGCAGATTCTCACGGGCGACCGGCAAGGTTTCCAACGGATAGAAACGCGTCAGCATCACCGTATACAACGCCAGCGCGATGCCCGACAGAATCACCGAATAACGCCACGGCAACGTCACCGCCGCGATGGTCAACGGCACCAGATAATAGGAAACGAACGGGTTGGTCGAGCCGCCGGAGAAATACAGCAGCGCACTGTGGATGACCAGATCGCAGGCCAGTTGCAGCGCGTATTCAAGCTCGGTCACCGGCCACGATGTACGCAGGCGCACGGCAGTGAACACGCAGAGCAGAATCGAACAGCCCAGGGTCATCGCCAGTTGCACCCAAGGCAACGGCAACAATTGCAGCCAGTACGCCAGGCCCACGGACCCGGCCTGCGCGGCCAGCACCAGGGTGCGGATGAAAGTCAGCCGCCAGAGGTTCTGGCGAGTGGCGGAAGTCAGTTGTACGGGGGCGAGCATGAGCTCTCCTGATGAGCGCTCCAGGCGGATCGCACGGAGTATAACCAACGCGCGGGGTTCAGAGGCGAAAGTGCGGCAAACGACCACATGGCAAAAAGATTTTCGGCGACTGTGAAAACCTCTTCGCGAGCAGGCTCGCTCCCACTTTTGAAATGCATTCCTCTGTGGGAGCGAGCCTGCTCGCGAAGGGCTGCGCAGCTGCCCCGGGCATGTGTATAGAAGTTGTAACTGGGCGAACCGGATCATAGAAGTTAGAGTCTGATGGTTCACGCAGGCCGAGACCCAGCACCTGCGCCTCATTCAAGGAGCCTTCATGCACACATTTCGCCGCAGCGCCGCCCTCCTCGCCCTGACCGTCGGCAGCGTCGCCAGCCTTCCGGCGCTGGCCGCCGATGAGCTGCACTACAACCAGATTTCCCTGCGCGCCGAAGTCAGCCAGGAAGTCGCCCGCGACCAGATGATCGTGACGCTCTACACCGAAGAGCAAAACACCGACCCGGCCAAACTCGCCGCCGCCATCAGCACCACCATGAACAAGGCCACCGCCCAGGCCAAACAGGTCAAAGACATCACCCTGCGCACGGGCAGCCGCAACAGTTATCCGATCTACGACACCAAAGGCCAGAAGATCACCGGCTGGCGCGAACGCGCCGAACTGCGCCTGGAAAGCACCGACTTCGCTGCCCTGTCCAAACTCACCGGCGAACTGCTGACCGACCTGAAAATGGGCGGCATGGACTTCGCCATCGCCGACCCGACCCGCAAGGCCAGCGAAGACCAGTTGCTAAAAGAAGCCGTCACCGCCTTCAAGACCCGCGCGCAACTGGCCACCGACGCCTTGGGCGGCAAGGGCTATAAAATCGTCAACCTGAATTTAAACAGCAACGGTTATCCACAACCTTACCTGCGCGCCCCGATAATGATGAAGGCAGCGGCGATGGATTCCGCGCCGGTGACCCCGGAAGTCGAAGCCGGCACCAGCCAGGTCAGCATGACCGCGGATGGCTCGATTGAAGTGTTGATGCAGTGATTTGAGTTTGGCTGAATGAAGGACCGCCGATCGGTGAATGATCGGCGGTTTTTTTATGCCCGGGATTTGTGGTGAATGTTCCAGCGCTTTCGCGAGCAGGCTCGCTCCCACAGGTTGAACGCATTTGGATGTGGGAGCGAGCCTGCTCGCGAAGAACGATGACGCGGCATCCGATCAGGTATGCGGATCAACCCGATCCAGCGCCCGATTCACTGCCAGCTCCGCCAGCATGATGATCTGCTGAATCGCCAGCGCCGTATTGCGCTGCGGCCGACCGAGCTGATCGGCGAAATCGCTGGCCAGCGTGTTGGCTGACGCGAGGGATTCACAGGCATGAGCCAGCAGACTTTCGGTGTCGATGTCGGGCTGGATCAGAAACATCGTGCTGGGTGGATGGGGTTTGCTGGGTGCAGGGCAGAGATAGAAATCGAGGGCACGCTTGATGGCTTCGCGGTTTTTTGCGAGATCGTCGGCGCGCAGCGCGGCTTCGAGGGGGGTTGGGGTTTCTTCGGGTGGGTCGGGGACTGGCTTGGTCATACGCTTCACCTATGAGGTTGAGCCATCTCGATGCCATTTCTCACATGGCGAAGAGGTGGCAGCTTTGTGCGGGGTGAGAAAACCGGTCATAGGCACCCGGCCGGACATACGTCCGCCCGCACAGAGCCGCCATAACGCACTTTGCAGGCAGCAGACTTGCTGGCGGCAATTATGCGGATCTGGGCACTGAATGACTATGAATGTCGGGTTCTCACACCCGATCGCTGAACAACCAGCGACGCCCCAGACTAGAGAGCGGACGTCCGACGGACAACCTGAAAACCTTGTGGGAAGGTTCGGGTTATTTGGCATCGGATTTAAACAGCCAAAAGCAAACCCTCACCCTAACCCTCTCCCAGAGGGAGAGGGGACTGACCGAGGTGTTTGGCAGACCTACGCCGACGTGGAATACCGAGCTGAATGCAAATATGCAGAAGATCAAAAGCCCCTCACCCTAGCCCTCTCCCCGAGGGAGAGGGGACTGACCGAGGTGTTTGGCAGACCTACGCCGACGTGCGCTACCGAGTTGAACTCAGACTTTGAAAAACACACAAATCGGCTCCCTCTCCCTCGGGAGAGGGCTGGGGTGAGGGGCAAACCCACCACAAAACCAAAGCCGAACACCCGCTCCTCACCACTCAATAGGCCGAGTGTCAGCTCGCCTGCTTTTGATCTTGATCCACCAGCGACGTCGGAAGGCTGAGCGGAGGGATTGATCCGGGGGTGGGAGCGCAGCGACCGTTCGACGAAGTCGAACACAGCGGAAGGAGGTGCAGCGAAGCAAACCGGAGCCGCTGCGCCCGGATCAGTCCCGGAGCGAAGGAACCCGAGCCTGCGAGGGCCGAACGCAGGAGCTAGCGTTTTTTGCTTACTTTTTTTGGCGCTTGTAAAAAAGTAAGTCGCCGTCAGGCGAAACCGCCAGCCGCAGCACCCGAAGCAACGGATATGCCCCCAAAACACAGCCACATATACCGAGATAGACACTCCCACGAGAAAAACGATATTTCCGGACGCCCCCGAATCCCCGCTAATCTCAATCCACCACCACCGCCAATTCCCCGGGGACTCCATGCCAAGATCCACCCTCAGACCGCTCTTGATCTCCCTGGCCCTTGCCGCCACCGCACCGATCGCCAACGCCGCCACAACCCTCGTCTACTGCTCCGAAGCCAGCCCCGCCGGCTTCGACCCGAGCCAATACACCAGCGGCACCGACTTCGACGCCTCCGCCGAAACCGTCTTCAACCGCCTCACCCAATTCCAGCGCGGCGGCACCGACATCGAACCCGGCCTGGCGACCAAATGGGACGTCTCCAGCGACGGCCTGCACTACACCTTCCACCTGCGCGAAGGCGTGAAATTCCACACCACCGACTACTTCACCCCGACCCGCGACTTCAACGCTGACGACGTCCTGTTCACCTTCCAGCGACTGCTCGACCCGGACAACGCCTTCCGCAAGGCCTACCCCGCCGAATCCCCATACTTCACCGACATGGGCCTGAACACCACGATCCAATCGGTGGAAAAACTCGACGACCACACCGTGCGCTTCAACCTCAACAACGTTGACGCAGCGTTCGTACAGAACCTCGCCATGAGCTTCGCCTCGGTGCAGTCGGCCGAATACGCCGCACAACTGTTGAAGGAAGGCAAAGCTGCCGACCTCAACCAGAAACCGGTCGGCACCGGCCCGTTCGTGTTCAAGCGCTATCAGAAGGATTCACAGATCCGCTACGCAGCGAACAAGGCCTACTGGAAACCCGAAGACGTGAAAATCGACAATCTGATTTTCTCGATCACACCCGATGCCGCCGTGCGCCTGCAGAAGCTCAAGGCCGGGGAATGCCAGGTCAGCGGCTACCCGCGCCCGGCCGATATCGAGGTGATGGAAAAAGACCCGAACCTGCGCGTGCTTAAACAGGCCGGGTTCAACCTTGGCTTCCTCGCCTACAACACCACCCACGCGCCGCTTGATCAGCTCAAGGTCCGTCAGGCGCTGGACATGGCGATCGACAAACCGGCGATCATCAAGGCGGTTTACCAGAGCGCCGGCCAACTGGCGCAGAACGCTTTGCCACCCGCGCAATGGTCCTACGACCCGAACATCAAAGATGCGCCTTACGACCCGGTCAAAGCCAAGGCGCTACTCAAGGAAGCCGGGGTTGCACCCGGTACAACCATCAACCTCTGGGCGATGACAGTGCAGCGCGCCTCGAACCCGAATGCGCGAATGTCGGCGCAGATGATCCAGCAGGACTGGGACAAGATCGGCATCAAGGCCAACATCGTCAGCTATGAATGGGGCGAGTACATCAAGCGCGCCAAGAATGGCGAACATGACACCATGATCTACGGCTGGACCGGCGACAACGGCGACCCGGACAACTGGCTCGGCGTGCTTTACAGCTGCGCGGCCGTCAAAGGTAGCAACTATGCGAAATGGTGCGACCCCGCCTACGACAAACTGGTGCAGCAGGCCAAAGTGGCCACGGATAAAGCGCAACGGGTAAAACTGTATCAACAGGCGCAACTGATCCTTAAACAGCAAGTGCCGATCACGCCGATCGCCAACTCCACGGTCTTCCAGCCGTTGCGCAAAGAGGTCACTGACTTCCGTATCAGTCCTTTCGGTCTAACCCCTTTTTATGGCGTGGGTATAAATAAGTAACACCCAGCCCCAAGGCGGCGCGCTGCAGGTGACCACCGCACCGTTTTGGGGCTCCATTTGCACCTTAAAAACCACTCGCAAACGGTTAAATGCGTCAAAAGTTATACGGATGCGACATTAAGGTACGTTCGTGCCACCGTTTAACGCCGCCAACCGCTCTGGATCTTGCATTGGGTATGGGCCCTGCATAAGTATCCGCAGGCACGACTCACGAGGTCGTACCTCACAACTAAAAAATGACAACAAATCATGAGGCCAACATGCTTAAACACGCGGTCATTCCGTTTCTAGTCGGCGCAGGCTTGTTAGCCTCCGCACCTTTCGCCACCGCTGCGACTAACCTGGTGTTCTGCTCCGAAGGGAGCCCGGCCGGTTTTGATCCAGGCCAGTACACCACCGGAACCGACTTCGACGCCTCAGCCGAAACCATGTTCAACCGCCTGACCCAGTTCGAGCGCGGCGGCACCGCCGTGATTCCTGGTCTGGCGACCAAGTGGGACATTTCCGACGATGGCCTGACTTACACCTTCCACCTGCGCGAAGGCGTCAAGTTCCACACCACCCCGTATTTCAAGCCGACTCGTGAATTCAACGCCGACGACGTGCTGTTTACGTTCAACCGCATGATCAACAAGGACGACCCGTTCCGTAAGGCGTACCCGACCGAATTCCCGTACTTCACCGACATGGGGATGGACACCAACATCACCAAGATCGATAAAGTCGACGACCACACCGTCAAGTTCACTCTGAAAGAAGTCGACGCTGCGTTCATCCAGAACCTGGCCATGAGCTTCGCTTCGGTACAGTCCGCCGAATACGCCGCCCAGCTGCTCAAGGATGGCAAAGCCGCCGACATCAACCAGAAGCCGATCGGCACTGGCCCGTTCGTATTCAAGAGCTACCAGAAAGACTCGAACATCCGTTACACCGGCAACAAGGATTACTGGAAGCCTGAAGACGTGAAGATCGACAACCTGATCTTCGCCATCACCACCGACCCGTCGGTGCGTATCCAGAAGCTGAAAAAGAATGAGTGCCAGGTCACTCTGTTCCCGCGTCCGGCCGATCTGAAAGCGCTGAAAGAAGACAAGTCGCTGAAGATGCCGGATCAGGCCGGCTTCAACCTGGGCTACATCGCCTACAACGTGATGGACAAGGTCAAGGGCAGCAACGAGGCCAACCCGCTGGCTGACCTGCGCGTGCGCCAGGCGCTGGACATGGCCGTGAACAAGCCGCAGATCATCGATTCGGTTTACCAGGGCGCCGGCCAGCTGGCCGTCAACGCCATGCCGCCGACCCAGTGGTCCTACGACACCACCATCAAAGACACCAAGTACGATCCTGAGAAAGCCAAGCAGCTGCTCAAGGAAGCCGGCGTCAAGGAAGGTACCGAAATCGTTCTGTGGGCGATGCCGGTGCAGCGTCCGTACAACCCGAACGCCAAACTGATGGCTGAGATGCTCCAGTCCGACTGGGCCAAGATCGGCTTGAAAGTGAAGATCACCAGCTACGAATGGGGCGAGTACATCAAGCGTTCCAAAGGTGGCGAGAACCAGGCCATGATCATTGGCTGGAGCGGTGACAATGGTGATCCGGACAACTGGCTCAACGTGCTGTTTGGCTGCGACTCGCTGAGCGGTAACAACTTCTCCAAGTGGTGCGACAAGAAGTTCGACGGCCTGGTGAAAGAAGCCAAACGTACCACCGACCAGGGCAAGCGCACCGAGCTGTACAAACAGGCGCAACACGTCCTCAAAGATGCAGTTCCAATGACACCTATCGCTCACTCGACGGTGTATCAACCCATGCGCGCCAACGTGCAGGATTTCAAGATCAGCCCATTTGGCCTGAATTCCTTCTACGGCGTCAGCGTCAGCAAGTAAGACATTGCAGCGGCGGCGTTTCTGACGTCGCCGTTGCTTTATCTACCGGGGAAAAAGGAAAAGGCCTACACCCAAATCCGCCGCAGATGATTGCTTCGGTATAGGCGCGTCGACTTTTCCTACGAGCATTAAGGCAATTACGTATTTACTGCCAGCAGCACGGTGCCTACCGTCGCGTACTGACCAGTGTCTGCGTGGGCCACCGGTTTTGCCGTACGTATTGGATTGAGCTCAATGCGGCCAAAAAGTCCCGGGATCGGGACCGAGGCGCATTGCACAACACTAAAAAAGAGGGAGCGTCATGCGCCATACCTTGGTTTTTTCCGCACTGTTGGGCGCCGGCCTGTTGGCCGCCACGTCTGCAAGCTACGCCGCCAGCGACAGCCTGGTGTTTTGCTCGGAAGGCAGTCCGGCGGGTTTCGATACCGCGCAATACACGACGGCCACCGACAACGACGCCGCCGAGCCGCTGTACAACCGTCTGGTCGAGTTCGAAAAGGGCGCGACCAACGTCGTACCGGGTCTGGCGACCCAATGGGACATTTCCGAAGATGGCCTGAAATACACCTTTCACCTGCGTGAAGGCGTGAAATTTCATACAACCCCTTACTTCAAGCCGAGCCGCGATTTCAACGCTGACGACGTGTTGTTCACGTTCAATCGCATGCTCGACGCGCAACAGCCGTTCCGTAAGGCCTACCCCACCGAGTTCCCGTACTTCAACGGGATGAGCCTGAACAAGAACATCGCCAAGGTCGAAAAGACCGGGCCGCTGACCGTGGAGTTCACGCTCAACAGCGTCGACGCCGCGTTCATCCAGAACATCGCCATGAGTTTCGCCTCGATTCTGTCCGCCGAATACGCCGACAAGTTGCTGGCCGACGGCAAGCCGAGCGACATCAACCAGAAGCCGATCGGCACCGGGCCGTTCGTGTTCAAGAGCTACCAGAAAGACTCGAACATTCGCTACACCGGCAACCCGCAGTACTGGGATCCGAGCCGGGTCAAACTGAAGAACCTGATTTTCGCGATCAACACCGATGCGTCAGTACGCGTGCAGAAGCTCAAGGCCAACGAGTGCCAGATCACCCTGCACCCGCGCCCTGCCGACGTCGAAGCGCTGAAAACCGATCCGAAGCTGCAACTGATTTCCAAGCCAGGCTTCAACCTCGGCTACATCGCCTACAACGTGCGCCACAAGCCGTTCGATCAACTGGAAGTGCGTCAGGCACTGGACATGGCGGTGAATAAACAGGGAATTCTCAACGCTGTTTATCAAGGCGCCGGTCAACTGGCCGTCAATGCCATGCCACCGACCCAGTGGTCCTACGACGAGTCCATCAAAGACGCCGCCTACAACCCGGAAAAAGCCAAAGAGCTGCTCAAGGCTGCCGGTGTGAAAGAAGGCACCGAGATCACCCTGTGGGCAATGCCGGTGCAGCGCCCGTACAACCCGAACGCCAAACTGATGGCCGAGATGCTCCAGTCCGACTGGGCCAAGATCGGTCTGAAAGTGAAGATCGTCAGCTACGAATGGGGCGAATACATCAAGCGCACCAAGAACGGCGAGCATGACATCAGCCTGATCGGCTGGACCGGTGACAACGGTGACCCGGACAACTGGCTGGGCACGCTGTACAGCTGCGACGCGATCGGTGGCAACAACTACTCCATGTGGTGCGATCCGGCGTACGACAAGCTGATCAAACAGGCCAAAGTCGTCACCGATCGTGACCAGCGCACCGAGCTTTATAAACAGGCCCAGCAATTGCTTAAACAACAAGTGCCGATCACGCCTGTCGCCCACTCGACGGTCAACCAGCCGTTAAGCACCCGGGTCGAAGGGTTCAAAGTCAGCCCGTTCGGCCGCAACGTGTTCTCGGGTGTCAGTATCGATTAAACCAACCGATTAGCCGCAATGCTGAGGGGAGCCGTCTACTCC
The DNA here is from genome assembly GCF_024169245.1 of Pseudomonas koreensis. Taxonomy (NCBI): domain Bacteria; kingdom Pseudomonadati; phylum Pseudomonadota; class Gammaproteobacteria; order Pseudomonadales; family Pseudomonadaceae; genus Pseudomonas; species Pseudomonas koreensis. The sequence continues at coordinate 2,236,750 of NZ_JALJWP010000001.1, read as the reverse complement.
CCTCACGCAAGCGCTTTGCCGAAATTCGCCAATCCGGCCTTTTGCAAACGTTTGCGATGTGTGAACGAGTTCTAAACCAATAACCGGCATACCAAAAAAAGCCGGGATAAAAAGAAAGTAAAGGAGCTTCACCCATGAAACTGAGCAGCACCGCGATACTGGCCTTGGCCATCAGCAGCATCACCGCCACGGCTTATGCGGAAACCCAGAGCCAGGCATTTACGCCGGTAACGGTCAACGAGAAGAGCGCCCAGGCCGAAGCCACCGGCTTCGTCGAAGGGCAATCGATCAGCGGTTCGACCCGTAACTGGTACGCCAACGAACAACTCAAGCGTGGCGGCAAGTTCGCTTACCGCAAGAACGGCCAGTCCACCGAAACCGATCGCCGGATCAACTGGGTGCAAGGCACGATCATCAAGTACAACTCGGGCTTCACCGAAGGTACTGTCGGCTTCAGCACCGAAGTGGCTGCCTACAACGCAATCGCTCTTGAGCGCGACCGCGAGAACCTCGCCGCGAACAACGGCGGCGCTCCGGGCACCCGCCCAGGCGCGGGCAACAACCGTACCCTGACCCGTGAAGGCGGTGATGCGGTAGGTCAGTGGAGCAAGCTGGGCCTGGCCAACGTCAAGGCGCGCATCTCCAACACCACCCTGACCGCCGGCCGCATGAACTTCAGCAGCCCGCAAGTCGATGTGATCGGTAACCGTCCGTTGCCATCGAGCTTCGAAGGTATCGCGATCCACAGCGAAGAGCTGAACAACCTGGCGTTCGACCTCGCGACCTTCGACCGCGTTTCGCCGCGTACCGAAGAAAGCCTGAGCAAATTCCGCTCCGAATACGGCGACATCAACGCCGAAGCCGATCACGTCAACACTGCCGGTATTTCCTACCAGCCGTTCGCCAGCCTGACCACCAGCCTGTGGGGCACTCAGGCCGAAGACCTGTGGAACCAGTACTACTTCGGCGCCACCCATGTGTTGGGCGACAGCTCGATCCTGAGCCTGACCACCGGCCTGAACTACTACAAGACGGTCGACGAAGGCAAAAAACTGCTCGGTGACATCGACAACGACACCTACTCGCTGTCGTTCGGCCTGACGCATCAGGCGCACACCGTAACCTTCTCCTATCAGGAAGTGAACGGTAACGAGTACTTCGATTACCTGCACGAAACCAACGGTATCTACCTGGCCAACTCCCTGCTCTCGGACTTCAACGGCCCGAACGAGAAATCCTTCCAGGTTTCCTACGGCATCAACATGGCCGAATACGGCGTGCCGGGCCTGAAATTCAACATCTACCAGGCACGCGGCTGGGGCATCGACGGCACTCACTACAAGGGTGGCGGCTACGATGGCGTGCAGGCGATGGACGGCGAGCACCACTATGAATACGGCGTCGGTGCAGCCTATGCAGTCCAAAGCGGTCCGCTCAAAGCCACGACGATTCGCGGCACCTACACCGCGCACCGTGCCAGCGAAAACCAGGCTGACGGCAGCATCAACGAGTTCCGTCTCGTGACCACCATCCCGTTCAACATTCTGTAAAAACGCAACCGACGGCTGACTCATGATGAGTCGGCCGTTCGGTTTTCTGTCTTCAACCGATTGCAGAGGGTTATCGATGAAAATGCTTCCCCTACGTGCGGCCATCGCGGCTGCGTTGCTGAGTGTCGCTGTCGGCGCCTCGGCCAAACCCTTGGTGGTCTGCACCGAAGCCAGCCCGGAAGGCTTCGATATGGTCCAGTACACAACTGCAGTCACGGCGGACGCTGTGGCCGAAACCATCTTCAACCGGCTCGCCGATTTCAAGCCCGGCACCACCGAAGTGATCCCGGCGCTCGCCGAGTCCTGGGACATCAGCGAAGACGGCCTGAGCTACACGTTCCACCTGCGCAAAGGCGTCAAGTTTCACACCACCGAATATTTCAAGCCGACCCGCGACATGAACGCCGACGACGTGGTCTGGAGCTTCCAGCGCCAGCTGGACCCGAATCACCCGTGGCACAAACTGTCGAGCGTGGGCTTCCCGTACTTTGAAAGCATGGGCTTCAAGGAACTGCTGAAAAGCGTCGAGAAAGTCGACGACAACACGGTCAGGTTCACCCTGACCCGCCGCGAAGCGCCGTTCCTCGCCGACATCGCCATGGCCTTCTCGTCGATCTACCCGGCCGAATACGCCGACCAGTTGCTCAAGGCCAACAAGGCCGGCGATCTCAACAACAAGCCGATCGGCACCGGCCCGTTCATCTTCCAGCGCTACGCCAAGGATGCCCAGGTACGCTTCAAGGCCAACCCGGATTATTTCCGTGGCAAGCCACCGGCCGACGCGTTGATCCTGGCAATCGCCACCGACAACAACGTGCGCCTGCAGAAGCTCAAGGCCAACGAATGCCAGGTCGCCTTGTATCCGAAACCGGATGACATTCCGAGCATCAAGAAAGACAGCAACCTGAAAGTCGACGAGCTGGACGCGATGACCGTTTCGTACATCGCCATGAACACCCAGCACAAGTACATGAGCGACGTGCGCGTGCGCAAAGCCATCGACATCGCGTTCGACAAGGAAGCCTACGTCAACGCGTTGTTCGGCAAGGGCAACGCGTCGGTGGCGGTCAACCCGTACCCGCCGACCCTGCTCGGTTACAACCATGACCTGAAGAACCCGCCACGCGACCTCGACGCAGCGCGCAAGCTGCTCAAGGAAGCCGGGGTTCCGGAAGGCACCACGTTTACCCTGTTCACCCGTAACGGCGGCGGTCCGACCAACCCCAACCCGATGCTCGGCGCGCAGATGATGCAGGCTGACCTGGCGAAAGTCGGGATCAAGATCGACATCCGCGTGATGGAATGGGGCGAGATGCTCAAGCGCGCCAAAGCCGGCGAGCACGACATGGTCTCGGCCGGATGGGCGGGCGACAACGGCGACCCGGATAACTTCCTGACGCCTATGCTCAGTTGCGAGGCCGCCAAGAACGGCGAAAACTACGCACGCTGGTGCAACGAAAAATTCCAGGCACTGCTGGATGAAGCACGGGCTAAAGTAGATCCGGCCGAACGCGCCGCGCTCTACGAACAGGCTCAAGTGCTGTTTAATCAGGACCAGCCATGGATCAGCATGGCCCATACTCGGATGTTCACTGCAATGCGCAAAAATGTAGAGGGCTACCACATCAGCCCTCTCACCACTAATAACTTCGCCACCACCCAGGTGAAGTAGATAAGAAACGCCCGGCGTCCCTGACCTGAGGGACGCCGGACACGCCTAACCGGCTGATGAGGTACCACACAAGATGTTTAGTTTTATTGCCCGCCGACTGGGGTTGTTGATCCCCACGTTTTTCGGCATCACCTTGCTGACTTTCGCGTTGATTCGCATGATTCCGGGCGACCCCGTGGAAGTGATGATGGGCGAACGTCGGGTCGACCCCGAAATGCACGCTCAGGCAATGGAACGCCTGGGGCTGAACAAGCCGCTGTATGCCCAGTATCTGGACTACATCGGCAAATTGGCCCAGGGCGATCTCGGTGAGTCGTTGCGAACCCGTGAAAGTGTGTGGACCGAGTTCACCTCTCTTTTCCCGGCGACCCTGGAACTGTCCATGGCCGCCCTGCTGTTCGCTGGCATCCTGGGGCTCTTGGCCGGGGTGATCGCGGCACTCAAACGAGGATCGCTGTTCGACCACGGGGTGATGGGCATCTCCCTGGCGGGGTATTCGATGCCGATCTTCTGGTGGGGCCTGATCCTGATCATGTTCTTCTCGGTGAGCCTGGGCTGGACTCCGGTTTCCGGGCGCATCGACCTGCTGTATGACATCGAGCCGCGCACCGGCTTCATGCTGATCGACACGCTGCTGGCCGATGACGTCGGCGCGTTCTTCGACGCCCTGCATCACCTGATCCTGCCGGCCATCGTCCTTGGCACCATTCCGCTGGCGGTGATCGCGCGGATGACCCGTTCGTCGATGCTCGAAGTGCTGCGCGAGGATTACATCCGCACCGCCAAGGCCAAAGGCCTGTCGCCGTCGCGCGTGGTGTTCGTGCATGGTCTGCGTAACGCACTGATTCCGGTGCTGACCGTGGTCGGCCTGCAAGTCGGCACGTTGCTGGCCGGTGCGGTCCTGACCGAAACCATCTTCTCCTGGCCCGGCATCGGTAAATGGCTGATCGAAGCCATCGGCGCCCGGGACTACCCGGTGGTGCAAAACGGCATCCTGTTAATCGCCTGCCTGGTGATTCTGGTCAACTTCGTGGTGGACATCCTCTACGGCTTTGCCAACCCACGCATCCGTCATCAGCGCTGAGGTCAATACCCATGAGCACTCCAACTTCCTCAGTAGCCACCGCCACGTCCGCCGTGGATCAAAGCCTGCTGTACCCCTCGCCGTACAAAGAATTCTGGCAAGCGTTCTCGAAAAACAAGGGCGCGGTTGCCGGCCTGCTGTTCATGCTGCTGATCATTTTCTGCGCGATCTTCGCGCCGTGGGTCGCGCCGCATAACCCGAGCGAGCAATACCGTGACTTCCTGCTGACGCCACCGGCGTGGCTGGAAGGCGGGCAAATGCAGTTCCTGCTCGGCACCGACGAACTTGGTCGTGACCTGCTGTCGCGTCTGATCCAGGGTTCGCGCCTGTCGCTGCTGATCGGCTTGTCGTCGGTGGTGATGTCGTTGATTCCGGGGATCCTGCTGGGTCTGTTCGCCGGTTTCTTCCCGAAAGTGGTCGGCCCGACCATCATGCGTCTGATGGACATCATGCTGGCCCTGCCGTCGCTGCTGCTGGCCGTGGCGATCGTGGCCATCCTCGGCCCTGGCCTGATCAACACCGTGATCGCGATTGCCGTGGTTTCCCTGCCGTCCTACGTGCGTCTGACACGTGCCGCCGTGATGGGCGAACTGAACCGCGACTACGTTACCGCCGCGCGTCTGGCCGGAGCCGGTCTGCCGCGTCTGATGTTCATCACCGTGCTGCCCAACTGCATGGCGCCGCTGATCGTGCAGGCGACCCTGAGCTTTTCTTCGGCGATTCTCGATGCCGCCGCACTGGGCTTCCTCGGCCTCGGCGTACAACCGCCAACCCCTGAGTGGGGCACCATGCTGGCTTCGGCCCGCGACTACATCGAACGCGCCTGGTGGGTGGTAAGTCTGCCTGGCCTGACCATTTTGCTCAGCGTGCTGGCAATCAACTTGATGGGCGACGGCCTGCGCGATGCGCTGGACCCGAAACTCAAGAACGCCGCCTGAGGAGATTCAAATGTCACTGCTAGAAATCAAGAATCTCAACGTCCGCTTCGGCGACAAGACCGCCACGCCGGTGGTCGACGGCCTCGACCTCAAGGTCGACAAAGGCGAAGTACTGGCCATCGTTGGCGAGTCGGGTTCGGGTAAATCCGTGACCATGATGGCGCTGATGGGCCTGATCGAGCATCCCGGCATCGTCACCGCTGACTCGCTCAGTTTCGACGGCAAGGACATGCTCAAGCTGAGCAATCGTCAGCGTCGGCAGATCGTCGGCAAAGACCTGTCGATGGTTTTCCAGGACCCGATGACCGCGCTGAACCCGAGCTACACCGTCGGTTTCCAGATCGAAGAAGTGCTGCGCCTGCACCTGAAAATGTCCGGCAAGCAAGCGCGCAAGCGTGCCATCGAACTGCTGGAAAAAGTTGAAATCCCGGGCGCCGCCAGCCGTATGGACGCCTACCCGCATCAACTGTCTGGCGGTATGAGCCAGCGCGTCGCGATCGCCATGGCGATTGCCGGCGAGCCGAAATTGCTGATCGCCGACGAACCGACCACGGCCCTCGACGTGACGATTCAGGCGCAGATCATGGATCTGCTGCTGGCGTTGCAGAAAGAGCAGAACATGGGTCTGGTGCTGATCACCCACGACCTCGCGGTCGTTGCGGAAACCGCACAGCGTGTCTGCGTAATGTACGCAGGCCAGGCCGTAGAAGTCGGTCAGGTGCCGCAACTGTTCGATATCCCGGCGCACCCGTACAGCGAAGCGCTGCTCAAGGCGATTCCCGAGCACAGCCTCGGCGCCACACGTCTGTCGACCCTGCCGGGCATCGTCCCGGGCCGCTACGACCGTCCGCAGGGTTGCCTGTTGTCGCCGCGCTGCCCGTACGTGCAGGACAACTGCCGTACCCAGCGTCCGGGCCTCGATCCGAAAGCCAACAGCCTCGCCCGCTGCTTCTACCCGCTGAATCAGGAGGTGGCGTAATGGCCGTCGTACTTACCGCCCGCGACCTGACCCGTCACTATGAAGTCTCCCGTGGCCTGTTCAAGGGCCACGCCACCGTGCGCGCGCTCAACGGCGTGTCGTTCGAACTGGAAGCCGGCAAGACCCTCGCCGTGGTGGGTGAGTCGGGCTGCGGCAAATCCACCCTCGCCCGCGCCCTGACGCTGATTGAAGAGCCGTCGTCGGGCTCGCTGCAGATCGCCGGCCAGGAAGTTGCCGGCGCCGACAAGGCTGAGCGCAAGCAACTGCGCAAAGACGTGCAGATGGTGTTCCAGAGCCCGTATGCGTCATTGAATCCCCGGCAGAAAATCGGTGATCAACTGGCCGAGCCGCTGCTGATCAACACCAAGCTGTCGGCCACTGAACGTCGCGAGAAAGTCCAGGCGATGATGAAGCAGGTCGGCTTGCGTCCCGAGCATTACCAGCGCTATCCGCACATGTTCTCCGGTGGTCAGCGCCAGCGTATCGCCCTCGCGCGGGCGATGATGCTGCAACCGAAAGTGCTGGTGGCGGACGAACCGACCTCGGCGCTGGACGTGTCGATCCAGGCCCAGGTGCTCAACCTGTTCATGGACCTGCAGCAGGAGTTCAACACCGCCTACGTGTTCATCTCGCACAACCTCGCGGTGGTGCAGCACGTGGCCGATGACGTGATGGTGATGTACCTCGGCCGCCCGGTGGAACTGGGCCCGAAGAACGACATCTACGAGCGCCCGCTGCATCCGTACACCCAAGCGCTGCTGTCGGCGACCCCGACCATTCACCCGGACCCGAACAAGCCGAAAATCAAGATCGTCGGCGAACTGCCTAACCCGCTCAACCCGCCATCAGGCTGCGCCTTCCACAAGCGCTGCCCGTACGCGACCGAGCGTTGCAGCAAGGAAGAGCCGTTGTTGAGGGAACTGGATAATCGCCAGGTGGCCTGCCACTACGCCGAGCAGTTCCTCGACGGCGCGGCGTAAGCCACAGCAACCTGTAGGAGCTGACGAGTGCAACGAGGTTGCGATCTTTTGATTTTCAGAAGCAAGATCAAAAGATCGCAGCGTTCCGCAGCTCCTACAGGGGATTTGCGTCGAACCAGAGTTAACAAAAACCCCTTCCACCTCGATTGCGCATCAGTCGAGGCAGAAGGGGTTTTCTTTTGCCTTCGATCTATGTCTGGCTGTCGCCTTCGTCATCCGGATCATCGGTGTCCGGCTCGTCAGTGGTCGAGTCGTCATCATCGGCGCTGCCGCCCTGCCCCTGATCACCCGGCTCCGAGTCGGACTTGGCAAGCATCAGCCCGCTATGCCCGACCTGGCCGTTAAACGCCTGCGAATCGTGATCCTCGCACTCGGCCCACGCCGTTGCGGTACCGAGGGACAGCATCACCATCACTTTCAACAACATCAAAATCCGTAGCAATCTGCTTTTCATGGCCGACTCCATCCTGTTGCGCTAAGACATGCTTGCCGGACTGGCTCCGTGTGAAATCTAGTCGCGATCCGCCCGGCTCACCACTTAGGACGCGGCAGCTAGCGGAGAAATGCTATCGGCGGACAGATTGCTTTCGAATAAAGCCAATAACTGAAACAGCTAAGCGGCGCGCGTGGCCTGCCAGGTCAGCGGAATAGAGATCAACACCAGCAGCGCACTCATCAGCCACACGCTGTGCCCGCCATACTGGCCGTAGAGCTGACCGCTGAGCACCGGCGACAACAACGCGCTGGCGCTCCAGCTCATAAAGAACAAGCCGAAGTACTGACCGCTCTTGCCGCTCTGGGCAAAGAGCATTGCCAGTACATTCAACGGCGGCATGAACAGCGCCTCGCCCAGCGTCCAGATCAGCGTCGACAGACAGACAAAAGCCAAGCCGGAACCGAACGGCAACATCCCCAATCCACAGGCCAACAGCACACTGCCAACCAGCATCTGCCAACGCCAGCCCCAACGCTCCACCGAGTGCGATAGCGGGATTTGCAAAGCGATCACCAACAGCGCATTGAGCCCGAACTGCCAGCCGATCGCTTCCGTGCTCAGGTGGTAATAATCCCGCAGATAATTGCCCAGCGTGCTGTACACCGTGTCGAATGCAATGCCGAGCACGGCCGTCGCCGCCAGCAGCCAGAGGAACGGCTTGTCCCGATACGGCACGCTTGAGCCATCGGAGGAGTTGTCTTCAAGCACCAGCACCGGTCGCCGCCACGTCGTGCGCACGAACCACAGCAACGCCAGCATCGTCATCGCCGCACTGACAAAAAACACCCACCGAAAGTCAGCCTGCGCCAACACTCCACCCGCCACCCCGGCAGCGGCCATGCCCAGATTGCGCGCAACCCGACTCAATGCTTGCGCCCGCGAGCGCTGCGCAACTTCGCAATACTCCATGATCAGCCGCTGGTGCAACGTCCGAATCGCCCCGTCGATGACACCGCTGAGCAACAGCAAACCGGCCAACCACGGCACCTGCGTCACCAGCCCCAACAGCATCAGCACCCACACCGAAACGAAAAACAGCGCCGCCGTCAGCCGCGCCGTACGCACATGATCACTGAGCCAGCCACCGAGCATCGAACCAACCAGCAAGCCAGCGCCATACGCCGAGAGCAACCAGCCGACGGTTTCAATCGCCAGCCCCAACTCCTGACGCAGGTACAACGCCATGAACAGCTTGACCATGGCGCTTAGGCGATTGATGAATAAAAGCGCTGCGAGGACCCAGGCCATGGGGGTGAAATAGCCGGTGGGGTGCAGGAAGTGGGTCAGTCCTTTGAGCATGTAACGTCCGATGGGCGCGAGGGTTTGCTGAACAGTAGACGGGTTGGATTGGAATGTCGTGGGGGTGAGGTCAGGCGACGTAAAAGCAGAGTATGGCTACGACGCTGAAGGAAAATGCCTTACAGAGAAATCACCTGACCTGGATGCAACTCCGTTTTTCACGCGGCGCTGAAGATCAAAAGCCCCTCACCCTAGCCCTCTCCCGGAGGGAGAGGGGACTGTCCGGGTTGTTCGGGCAAGGTACGCCGACCTGAAATACCGAGCCGAACTCAGGATTTGAACAGCTCATCAATCGGCTCCCTCTCCCTCGGGAGAGGGCTGGGGTGAGGGGCAGCAACAATGCAAATCAAAAGCCGAACACCCACGCTTTTCTCCACTCAATAGGCCGAGTGTCAGCTCGCCTGCTCTTGATCTTGATCCACCGGCGACGTCGGAAGGCTGAGCGGAGGGATTGATCCGGGCGTGGGAGCGCAGCGACCGTCTGGCGCAGCCAGACACAGCGGAAGGAGGTGCAGCGAAGCAAACCGGAGCCGCTGCGCCCGGATCAGTCCCGGAGCGAAGGAACCCGAGCCTGCGAGGGCCGAACGCAGGAGCAAGCCTTTTGGGTTACCTTTTTGGCGTCTGAAAAAGGTGACTCGCCGTAAGGGCGAAACCGCCTGCCGCAACACCCGCAGAAACGGATATACACCCGGCAAAAAAAAGCCCCCAAGTCTTCACCTCAGGGGCTTTCGCACAACTCAGCTCAACGCTTAATGATGCTCCCGCGTCGCGCGGAATTTCACATCCGGCCAGCGCTCTTCCATCAACGCCAGATTCACCCGCGTCGGCGCCAGATAGGTCAGATGCCCACCGCCATCCAGCGCGAGGTTCTCCACCGCCTTGTTGGAAAACTCCTCAAGCTTCTTCTTGTCATCGCACTCGATCCAGCGCGCCGAATACACAGTGATCGGCTCATACGAGCACTCGACCTTGTATTCCTCTTTCAAGCGGCTGGCGACCACATCGAACTGCAGCACACCGACGGCGCCAAGAATGATGTCGTTGCTGCGCTCGGGGAAGAACACCTGGGTCGCGCCCTCTTCCGCCAACTGCTGCAGGCCCTGACGCAACTGCTTGGATTTCAGCGGATCACGCAGACGCACGCGACGGAACAGTTCCGGGGCGAAGTGCGGAATACCGGTGAAACCGAGGACTTCGCCTTCGCTGAAGGTGTCGCCGATCTGGATCGTGCCGTGGTTGTGCAGACCGATGATGTCGCCGGCGTAGGCCTCTTCGAGCTGTTCACGCTCGGAGGAGAAGAACGTCAGGGCGTCGCCGATGCGCACGTCCTTGCCGGTGCGTACGTGGCGCATCTTCATGCCTTTTTCGTACTTGCCGGAGCAGATACGCATGAAGGCGATGCGGTCGCGGTGTTTCGGGTCCATGTTCGCCTGGATCTTGAAGATGAAGCCCGAGAACTTCTCTTCCACCGGCTCGACGGTGCGTTCGTTGGCCACCCGGGCCAGCGGACGCGGCGCCCAATCGACGACAGCATCGAGCACGTGGTCGACACCAAAATTGCCCAGCGCGGTACCGAAGAACACCGGGGTCAGTTGACCGTCGAGGAATTCCTGCTGGTTGAATTCGTGGCAGGCGCCCTGCACCAGTTCCAGCTGTTCGATGAAGCGCTCGTACTCATCGCCCAAGTGCGCGCGCGCCTCGTCGGAGTCGAGTTTTTCGATGATCTTGGTTTCGGTGCGTTCGTGGCCATGACCGGCGGTGTAGACGATGATGTAGTCGTCAGCCAGGTGGTACACGCCCTTGAAGTCGCGATAGCAACCGATCGGCCAGGTGATCGGCGCAGCCTTGATCTTCAGAACGGCTTCGATTTCGTCGAGCAGTTCGATCGGGTCGCGGATGTCACGGTCGAGTTTGTTGATGAAGCTGACGATCGGCGTATCACGCAGACGGCAGACGTCCATCAGCGCAATGGTCCGTGGCTCGACACCTTTACCGCCGTCGAGAACCATCAACGCCGAGTCCACCGCTGTCAGGGTGCGGTAGGTATCTTCGGAGAAGTCTTCGTGGCCCGGGGTGTCGAGCAGGTTGATCATGTGTTCGCGATAGGGGAACTGCATGACCGACGTGGTAATGGAAATACCCCGCTGCTTCTCCATCTCCATCCAGTCGGATGTCGCATGGCGATCGGATTTGCGGGATTTCACCGTACCGGCCACTGCGATCGCCTTGCCCATCAACAGGAGCTTTTCGGTGATCGTGGTTTTACCGGCATCGGGGTGGGAAATAATGGCGAAAGTGCGGCGTTTCGCGACTTCGGCGGCCTGTTGGGTCATGGGAAATCGCCTGGCGGTGATTCAAAAAAGGGCGGCGAGTATAGCTTAAAAAGTGATCGCCAAACCACCGTCCCTCGGCCGCGCGAAACCCGTAGGAGCTGCCGCAGGCTGCGATCTTTTGATCGTGTTTTTTACCAGCAAAGTCAAAAGATCGCAGCCTTCGACAGCTCCTACAGGTGGCCAGATGGCATCTTATGTGGGAACCTTTTAAAGCTCGGAGACGTCCATCCCCTGTTACGAATTTTCGTCAGGGGCTGAAAAATCAGCAAGTTAGCCTGACGAGGCTGCGCTCATGGCTCGCTTTCACGCCGCTTGGCCGGTGCTGGAAAACGGCTACTTTTCGCGAACGCTGACTTCGGCAACCAGAAATGGTCCTGCCACGCGGAGCAGCGCTCGCCGACTACAAAAAAAGGAGTCCGCCTGTGGCTATCCGCTATGGCAAAGGGCTGATGGGAGGTGCGGTGGTGATCGCGCTCCTGGCCCTGCTGGTCCACTGGATCGGCATCAACACGATCGAACACTACCGCGACGATTTGTTGTTTTACCTGCAAGCTCATCTGATTCTTGTCCTCGCTTCCATGCTGGCCGCCCTTGTCGTGGGCATCCCCGCCGGCATCTTCCTCAGCCGCCCGACCATGGTCGGCCGCGCCGAACGCTTCATGCAGATCTTCAATATCGGCAACACCGTGCCACCGCTGGCCGTGCTCGCGATCGCGCTGGGCATCCTCGGCATCGGCAGTGGCCCGGCAATCTTTGCGCTGTTCCTCGCCTCCCTGTTGCCGATCGTGCGCAACACCTACGAAGGCCTGAAAAATGTGCAGGGCTCGCTGAAAGAAGCCGCAGTCGGCATCGGCATGACCCCGCGCCAAGTGCTGTGGAAAGTCGAATTGCCCAACGCCGTGCCGATCATCGTCGGTGGCGTGCGTGTCGCTCTGGCCATCAACGTCGGCACCGCGCCGCTGGCGTTCCTGATCGGCGCCAACAGCCTCGGCAGCCTGATCTTCCCCGGCATCGCCCTGAACAATCAGCCGCAACTGCTGCTCGGCGCCGCGTGCACCGCGCTGCTGGCGCTGCTGCTCGATGGCGTGGTCACCCTCGCCAGCCGTCTCTGGCTGGAACGCGGTTTGCGCCCGTCTTAAGGCTCTGCGAAGGAATATTTATGAAACGACTTAGCTTGATCGTAGGCTGCCTCATGCTGTTCGCAGGAATCGCGCAAGCCGCTGAAAAACCGCTCATCCGCCTCGGCGCGCGCGTATTCACCGAGCAGACCCTGCTCGCCGAAATCACCGCGCAATACCTGCGCAGCAAAGGCTACGACGCGCAGATCACTGGCGGTCTGGGCAGCAACCTCGCTCGCAGCGCCCACGAAAGCGGCCAGTTGGACCTGCTCTGGGAATACACCGGCGTGTCGCTGGTAGCCTACAACCACGTCACGGAAAAACTCGACAGCGCGCAGTCCTACGCCCGGGTCAAAGAACTCGACGCAAAAAAAGGCCTGATCTGGCTGACGCCGTCGAAATTCAGCAACACCTACGCCCTCGCCCTCCCCAAGAAAGTGGCTGAGGAATATCCGCAGATCGGCAACATCAGCCAGCTCAACGAAGTGCTGCGCGCCGAGGCCAAGACCAATCATCTGGTGGCGCTGGATACCGAGTTCGCCAACCGCTCGGACGGTCTCGACGGCATGGTCAAGCTCTACGACATGAACCTGACCCGCAAGAACATCCGTCAGATGGACGCCGGCCTGGTCTACACCGCGCTGCGCAACGGTCAGGTGTTTGCCGGTCTGGTCTACACCACCGATGGCCGGCTCAATGCGTTCGGCCTGAAGTTGCTGGAAGACGACAAGCATTACTTCCCCGACTACACCGCAGCTCCCGTAGTGCGTCAGGCCACGCTGGACGCCAATCCGAAACTGGCCGAGCAACTCAAGCCGCTGGCTGAACTGTTCGATGACGAAACCATGCGCCAGCTCAACGCGCGGGTGGATGTCGATCACGAAAGCCCATCGTCCGTTGCCGCCGATTTCCTGCGCCAGCATCCACTGAATTAAGAGAGGAGAAGTCATGGAATTTCTGAACGCCTTTTCCCATCTCGACTGGCAGCAGGTGATGCACCTGACCTGGCAGCACATCACCCTGGTCGGCATCGCCGTGACCCTGGCGATCGTCATCGGCGTGCCGCTGGGCATTCTGATGACGCGCTTTCCGAGCCTCGCCGGCCCCTTGCAGGCCAGCGCCACGGTGCTGCTGACCGTGCCGTCGATTGCCCTGTTCGGCCTGCTGCTGCCGTTCTACTCCAAGTTCGGCCAGGGCCTGGGGCCGCTGCCGGCGATCACCGCAGTGTTCCTTTATTCGTTGCTGCCGATCATGCGCAACACCTATCTCGCCCTGACTGGCGTTGAACCGGGCATCCGTGAAGCTGCACGGGGTATCGGCATGACCTTCGGCCAGCGCCTGCGCATGGTTGAACTGCCGATTGCGGTGCCGGTGATCCTCGCCGGTGTGCGTACCGCCGTGGTGATGAACATCGGCGTAATGACCATCGCCGCGACCATCGGCGCCGGCGGCCTCGGTGTGTTGATCCTCGCCTCCATCAGCCGCAGTGACATGTCGATGCTTATCGTCGGCGCGCTGCTGGTCAGTCTTCTGGCGATTTTCGCCGATCTCGTTTTGCAGTGGCTGCAACGCTCGCTGACTCCAAAAGGACTCCTGAAATGATCGAACTTCAAAACCTCAGCAAGACCTTCCAAAGCAACGGCAAAGATGTCAAAGCCGTGGACTCGGTAAGCCTGACCGTCAATGAAGGCGAGATCTGCGTGTTCCTCGGGCCATCGGGTTGCGGCAAAAGCACCACGCTGAAAATGATCAACCGCCTGATCAAACCGACTTCGGGCAAGATCCTCATCAACGGCGAAGACACCACCGATCTCGACGAAGTGACCCTGCGCCGCAACATCGGCTATGTGATCCAGCAGATCGGTCTGTTCCCGAACATGACCATCGAAGAGAACATCGTCGTCGTGCCGAAGCTGCTCGGCTGGGACAAACAGAAATGCCACGACCGCGCTCGCGAACTGATGAGCATGATCAAGCTCGAGCCCAAGCAGTATCTGCATCGTTATCCGCGGGAACTGTCCGGTGGTCAGCAACAGCGGATCGGCGTGATCCGTGCATTGGCGGCAGATGCCCCGCTGCTGTTGATGGACGAACCGTTCGGCGCGGTCGACCCGATCAACCGCGAGATGATTCAGAACGAGTTCTTCGAGATGCAGCGCGCGCTGAACAAGACCGTGATCATGGTCAGCCACGATATCGACGAAGCCATCAAGCTGGGCGACAAGATCGCCATCTTCCGCGCCGGCAAGCTACTGCAGATCGATCATCCGGACACCCTGCTCGCGCATCCGGCAGACGACTTTGTCAGCAGTTTCGTCGGCCAGGACAGCACGCTCAAACGTCTGTTGTTGGTGAAGGCGGAAGATGCGGCGGACAACGCGCCGTCGGTGAGCCCTGAGACGCCAGTGGCCGATGCGCTGGAATTGATGGACGAGCACGACCGTCGCTATGTCGTGGTCACTTGTGCCGAGAACAAGGCACTGGGTTATGTGCGCCGTCGCGACCTGCACCGCCAGACCGGCACCTGCGCGCAATTCCTCCGTGAATTCAACGCCACGGCGGCGTACGACGAGCACCTGCGCATCCTGCTGTCGCGCATGTATGAGTTCAACCGCGCCTGGTTGCCGGTGATGGACGCCGAACGGGTGTTCCTCGGCGAGGTGACGCAGGAGTCGATTGCGGCATACCTGAGCTCGGGACGTTCGCGAGGGATGAAGACCAATATCGTCTCGCCGGCTGAGACAGTAGTGGCTTGATCTCCGATTAGCCTGCGCAAATGCAGTCCCTTGTAGGAGTGAGCCTGCTCGCGATGGCGTCATCCCGGTCGACAAATATATTGTCTGGGAAAAAGCTATCGCGAGCAGGCTCACTCCTACAGGGATCGGTGTGAATTACCGATGTTCACAGGGCGGCAAAGAATCTCAACAAGCAAACCTGCAAAAGCCGCGCAGATTCACGACTTCCCCTCTCCAAAATCCCGCTCCTGACACTCCCTCGCTGCCAACGTCGCCGATGTTGCAGTTATCAGACTTATCGACAACTTGGCTGACAAAAACCTCGAACGTGCAGATATGTTTAACACTCGAAAATTCGCCGGGAACATCTGTCCGTCATCTCGGTCGGGTACAAGGAGTGATGAACGCGACGCACGTCAGAAGCGTGCAAAAACGCGACATTTTTAGTTGATCTCACGCCCCTCACGCCCTAAAGTTCGCGCCGAACGTCCATGCTGGAAACGATCCATCCGGCTCAAGTACTGACGACGAGACAGCAAGGCCAAGGGATAGCGGCACATCTCTGGGCCTTTTTGCTTTCGGCGACATGCCTTGGGAAGTAGGCGAACCAAAGTGGGGATACGGAGGGCGTTCATGCACCCATTGTTTTTACGAGTTTGCCCATAGGAGCACCCAGCATGTCGATCCAGGTCGAAGACTATTTCGCGCGCGCTACATTCGACAAAATGAAGGCGTTCGCCGACAAACAGGAAACCCCGTTCGTGGTGATCGACACCGCGATGATCGCCCAGGCCTACGATGACCTGCGCGCCGGTTTCGAATTCGCCAAGGTCTACTATGCGGTCAAGGCCAACCCTGCCGTCGAGATCATCGACCTGCTCAAAGACAAGGGTTCGAGCTTCGACATCGCCTCGATCTACGAGCTGGACAAAGTGATGGATCGCGGCGTCAGCCCGGACCGCATCAGCTACGGCAACACCATCAAGAAATCCAAGGACATCCGCTACTTCTTTGATAAGGGTGTGCGTCTGTTCTCCACCGACTCCGAAGCCGACCTGCGCAACATCGCCAAGGCTGCACCGGGTTCGAAAGTCTATGTACGTATTCTGACTGAAGGCTCGACCACGGCTGACTGGCCGCTGTCGCGCAAGTTCGGCTGCCAGACCGACATGGCCATGGACCTGCTGATCCTCGCCCGTGACCTCGGTCTGGTGCCGTACGGCATCTCCTTCCACGTCGGCTCGCAACAGCGCGACATCAGCGTCTGGGACGCGGCGATCGCCAAGGTCAAAGTGATCTTCGAGCGCCTGAAAGAAGAAGACGGCATTCATCTGAAGCTGATCAACATGGGCGGTGGCTTCCCGGCCAACTACATCACCCGCACCAACAGCCTGGAAACCTACGCCGAAGAAATCATCCGCTTCCTCAAGGAAGACTTCGGTGATGATCTGCCGGAAATCATCCTCGAGCCGGGCCGTTCGCTGATCGCCAACGCCGGCATCCTGGTCAGCGAAGTGGTGCTGGTTGCGCGCAAATCGCGCACCGCTGTCGAGCGCTGGGTGTACACCGATGTGGGCAAGTTCTCCGGCCTGATCGAAACCATGGACGAAGCGATCAAGTTCCCGATCTGGACCGAGAAGAAAGGCGAGATGGAAGAAGTCGTCATCGCCGGCCCGACCTGCGACAGCGCCGACATCATGTATGAGAACTACAAGTACGGTCTGCCGCTGAACCTGGCGATTGGTGATCGTCTGTACTGGTTGTCGACCGGTGCTTATACAACCAGTTACAGCGCGGTTGAGTTCAACGGGTTTCCGCCGTTGAAGTCGTTTTACGTGTAAGAACCTAAGCCGCAACGCAAAACGCCCATGATGAGTCATGGGCGTACTTAAGGGTTATTTTATATCCAGCTTTAAATCCAGCTACTCAAGCCGACTCAATATAGGAAGCAAATCTTCCGGCAACGTGGGAATATGCGCGAGAATTTTGGTGCGGCGTTCTTTTGCACTCATTTGACCGAAAAATTGATTCATTGCCTCGTTAACTTGACGTTCCCAGAAAAGTTTTCCGTGGACATAGTCCTTCAATTGCATTGTAACTGAGGACTGCAGAGCTGTCGTAAGCATCGTCTGAAAATCAGACATGATTCTCTGTGGTTCTAGATAAGCATCCCATTGATTCAGTATATTTAAAATATCACCATCATTTTGGACGGTGGCCAAGCTTTCAAATGATGCCAAGCTTTCTTTGAAGCCCCTGGCTCGCAGCCCCTCCCAAAGGGGAGTTACAACTTTCCATGCAACGCCATGTCTGACATATGAGGGCAAAGCACTCAAGATCCTGTTATCAAATAACTGTTTATCACCGCCAATTTTTGCTCGCTGCCTCTCTGGTAAAGCCAGCCAAATCTCGTCAGGAACAATTAGATAATTTTCAATACAAAATCGTGGGAGTATAATAAGATTCGGCAATTCAAGCGAATATCTCGCCAGCATGACAGAGTCCCACTCATCTCTATCGACAAGGCCTAACCAGCTTCGCTCCAGAGACAGCAACTCCCGAACACGCCGCTTATTTCCGGCAGAAACCACTACCCAGTTGCGCTCCCAATCCTGAACATGAAAAGCATTCAACAATAAAGACATCGCCTCAACATCATCGACGCCCTCTACTAGAAAAATGGATTTACTATGGTTTGGCGCGTAACGCTCAATTATTTTTTTTCTCTGCTCCTCAGGACTCATCAGTACCTCCGAGCAGAACACGATGACCAACGGTTTCATAACGACTCCACACATCAGGCATGTGTGAAGTTATAATTAACTGACCACCGTTATCATCGACAATCTGTTCAATCCGGGCGAGCAAACTTATTGCCAAAGAAGGATGCAAATACAGATCAGGCTCATCTATCAGTACAATTCCGCCTTTCTCCATCCAGCGACCCAACTGAAAAAGCAAAATTAATACCTGGTGTTCTCCAGAGCTCAAATCATCTAGAGTTATTATTTCTCCGTCTTCTGTAAGTACCTGAATTCTATTTTCACCTAGGACCACGGTTTTCAGTATCAATTTCCCGACTAGAAATCCATTCATTGCATCAACAATTCGTTCAAACATCGCATTGGATGCTGTCTTCACTGAGAGCAAAGATTCCTCCAGTTGGCCATCACCTCTTTCGGTAGGTCTATAACGGGATATCCAACGCTGCTGTAGGACCTCAGGTTTTATTTCACCACGCTTCCCCTTCGCTACAACCCACCTACGACTATCCGCATCCAAGAAAATCAGATTTGGTATCCTGCTGGGTTCTGGAGAAACCAACATTCTTTGTCGTTCAAGCGTCCATTGAGTAAACCATTCTTCCTCCTGAGGAAGCTCCAACACATGAGAAACTATTTTCTTTTTATCAAATTGCATTAATTCGCCGACAACCGCTGCGCCGGGCCAAGCTTTTTTTATTTGCCCTATAGAGTTTTCATCGCCGTTCACCAATAGAAGCTTTTCCTTCAAGTACGGCAAATCCTCTAGAACTAACACTACGCTTCCATAACCAAAAGCTTTCAACATCGCCTCGGTTTGCGCAGCAGTTGATTTGGCTCGCTTATTCAGCCAGAAGCCAAACATATTCCACATAATTGCGACTACACTGATAAGCGTTGTCTTACCGCAACCATTCGGACCACTAATCAGTATACGACTAGCCGTTTCGCCACTCCACTCATCTGAAAAATCAAAAGACTGGGTACCTAGCACGCCAAGCCTTGATATATGAATCTCACGAATTTTCATTAATCGGCCACCCTTTAACCACATACCACGTCAAATACGAAAAATCATTTCTTAAACCTCGGAAATGATTCTCAAATTATACTTCCTTGCATATTCGACTATTAAAATCTCCATCATTGACGCAACAGATCGCCGCTCCTGATCAGCCGCCATTTTAAGCAAATACTTGATTTCGGAAGAAGTTCGAATTGAAATTGTTTCGTTTTTTATACGAGACATGCGAGTGCCTAAGCTTAAATCATGTAGCGCAAATGTACTGCCTTTTGCACGCACAGCCTAGCGATTTGCCGGACACCCCGATTTGTTTAACCCCAGCTCACGTGATGTACCTTTATGTTACTCGAGTCAAAGCTTCTGCTTTTTTTAGGAACGCTTGGGCCATCGTCTTGAATTGCGGGCAGGAAATTCGGCATAGTTCATTTCCAGCCACCCGTAGAAAATGCGGACTCCCCCCGGCCAAGGCTTTTTCAAGCCAATCCACCGCCTCCTCAACCCGCCCCTCAGCCGCCAGCACCGCCGCATAACTGAATTGCCCACGAAAATCCCCACCCTCAGCCGAGCGCCGATACCACTCGCGCGCCGCCAGCGGATCCGCCGGACACACCTGCCCTTCCTCCAGATAGCGCCCCAGCAGATTCATCGATTTGGCATGGCCCAACTCAGCCGCGCGCCGATACAACGCCAACGCCTGCCGATGATCAACCGTCACCCCGCGACCGGTCGCTAGCAGATTGGCAAGGTTGTACATCGCCCAATCCAGCCCGGCTTCTGCGGCGATCCGATAATGCTGCGCCGCGATCGAGGCATCCGCCGCACAACCCCAACCATGCTCATGGCAACGCCCGAGCATGTTGCGCGCCATCAGATGCCCGCGCCCGGCGGCGATGCCGAACCAGCGCAGCGCCAGCGCTTGATCCTGCGCGATGCCCTGGCCATCGAGCAGGATCTGCCCGAGCAGCGCCTGCGCTTCAACCTCGCCCTCACCCGCCGCCAGCAAAATCGCCTGCGCCGCTCGAGCCGGGCTTTCTTCAAGCATCGCCGCCAACCCGGCGGCATCGAGGACTTCCTCGCGGCGTAGCAGGAAACTCATACCTCGACCCAACGCCGCAGCAGGTTGTGATACGTGCCGGTGAGGCGGATCAGCGAAGGGTGATCGGGAACGTCCTGAGTGAGCTGCTGAATCGCCGCGTCCATCTCGAACAACAACGCGCGCTGACTGTCTTCGCGCACCAGGCTTTGCGTCCAGAAAAACGACGCATAACGCGCGCCGCGAGTGACCGCATTGACCTTGTGCAAACTGGTGCCCGGATACAACACCATGTCGCCGGCCGGCAACTTCACTCGCTGGCTGCCGTAGGTGTCCTGAATCTCCAGCTCGCCGCCGTCGTAATCTTCCGGCTCGCTGAAAAACAGCGTCGCCGACAGATCGGTACGCACCCGCTCGATGCTGCCCTTGGGCTGGCGTACGGCATTGTCGATATGGAAATCGAAACTGCCGCCGGCGGTGTAACAGTTCACCAAGGGTGGAAAGACTTTGTGCGGCAATGCGGCGGACATGAACAGCGGATTTTTCCACAGCCGCTCAAGCATCGCCGCGCCGATTTCCTTGGCCAGCGGATGGCCTTCGGGCAATTGCAGGTTGTGCTTGGCCTTGGCCGACTGGAAGCCGGCAGTGATCTTGCCATCGGCCCAGTCCGCCTGCTCCAGAGCCTGGCGGATGCGCTGCACTTCGTCTTTTGCGAACAGCCCGGGAATGTGCAGCAGCATGGCGATGTCACCTGATGGCAAGAAGGCGGCAATGGTATTGATTCTTATTGACCGTGTAAAACCCGCGAGACGAACGAACAGGCAAAAACCGTAAGGGCAAATTGTAAAGAATGTAAATTCAATGCGAATAACAATGTTTCGCAATTGATACGAATACCTGTTTACCCTATATTCCGCCGCCTCAAATCCTTGGGGAGGGGAATAAAAATGGCACGTCAACACGCACAACTACCGGTCAGTTCACCACGTCTGCTCGCCTCGGCAATCGGTGTCGCCATCAGCGCCGGCTCCGCTGGCCAAATGGTCTTCGCAGTGGAAAAGACCGAGAGCAAAGCTTCCGGCAATGCCATTGCCCTGGACGCCACCGCCATCACCGGCGAAGCCCAGGATTCGACCTCCTACCAGGTCGAAAAAGCCTCCTCACCCAAGTACACCGCGCCGCTGGTCGACACGCCGCGCTCGGTCACGGTGATTCCGCAACAAGTGCTCAAGGACACCGGCGCGCTGAATATGCAGGACGCCTTGCGTACCGTGCCGGGCATCACCTTCGGTGCCGGTGAAGGTGGCAACCCCCAGGGCGATCGTCCGTTCATTCGTGGCTTCGACGCTCAGGGCGATACCTACCTCGACGGCGTGCGTGACACCGGTTCGCAGAGCCGCGAGATCTTCGCCGTGGAAAACATCGAAGTCAGCAAAGGCCCGAACTCGGCGATTGGCGGTCGTGGCGCAGCCGGTGGCAGCATCAACCTGGTGAGCAAGAAAGCGCACCTGGGCAACTCGTTCGACGGCGGCTTCACCTACGGCTCCGACCAGACCCAGCGCTACACCCTCGACGGCAACTACCAGTTCAGCGACAGCGCTGCCGGTCGTCTCAACCTGATGAGCCATGAGAGCAACGTCGCCAGTCGCGACAAGGTCGATTACGACCGTTGGGGCATCGCGCCGTCCCTGGCCTTTGGCCTGGGCACCGATACCCGCGTCAACCTCGACTACTACCATCTGGAAAGCAACGACACCCCGGATTCGGGCATCCCGTACACCATCCCAGCCGGTGGTTCCGGCGCACGCACCAAGTCCAATCCGGACAAGCCGTACGCCGGTGGCGATCACGACAACTTCTACGGTCTGGATCGCGATTTCCGCAAGGGCCGCACCGACACCGCGACCTTCGCCATCGAGCACGACCTGAACGATGCGCTGACCATCAAGAACACCCTGCGCCACGGCAGCAGCATGCAGGATTACATCCTCACCCAGCCGGACGACAGCAAGGGCAACGTCAACAATGGCAGCGTCTGGCGTCGCGTCAACACGCGGGTGAGCAACACCGAAACCACCACCAACCAGACAGACCTGTTCGGCACCTTTTACGTGGCCGGTTTCAAGAACAGTTTCTCCACCGGTGTCGAATACACCCGTGAGCAGAGCGAGAAATCCTCGTACAACGTCAACACCGACACCACGCCGCGCACCAGCGCCGTCACCACCAACTGCAACCCGGGCCTGATCGGCGCGGCCAGCGGTTACAACTGCACCTCGCTGTCGAACCCGAATCCGAACGACCCGTGGAACGGCGCAATCTCGCGCAACTACGCCGGCACTGACACCCAGGCCGACACCTACGCGCTGTACGTGTTCGACACGCTGGAGTTGTCCGAGCAGTGGCTGGTGAACATGGGCCTGCGTTACGACCACTTCGACACCGATTACAAGACCTACAACGCCGCTGGCCGCACCACCTCCAAGGGCGATGACACCAGCGAGTTCGTCACCGGCCAGTTCGGCGTGGTCTACAAGCCGGCGGAAAACGGCAGCATCTACGCCTCCTATGCGACCTCGGCGACGCCGCCGGGCAACACCTTGGGCGAAGGTCAGGAAGGTAACCCGCTGGGCGGCACGCCGGATCGCAGCGGCAATCTGCTGAGCAGCGACATGGAGCCGGAGACCACCAAGAACTACGAAATCGGCACCAAGTGGGATCTGCTCAATGATCGCCTGTCGCTGACCGCCGACATCTTCCGCACCGAGAAGGAAAACGCTCGCGTGCAAGTCGATACCAGTTCCTACGAGAACGCCGGCAAGACCCGCGTACAAGGCTTCGAACTGTCGGCCAGCGGCAAGATCACCGACAAGTGGCAGTTGTTTGCCGGTTACGCGTTCATGGATAGCGAACAGGTTGACGGTGGCCCGCTGGGTCGCGCCAACGACGGCAACGACCTGCCGAACACACCGAAAAACAGCGCCAGCCTGTGGACCACGTATCAGGTCACACCAAAGCTGACCATCGGTGGTGGCGCGTTCTACGTCGACGACGTCTATGGCAGTGTGGCTAACACGACAATGGTCGATTCCTATGTGCGTTACGACGCGATGGCAGCCTACAAGCTGACCAAGAATGTCGACCTGCAACTCAACGTGCAGAACCTGACCGACGAAACCTATTACGACAAAGCCTTCTCGACCCACTTCGCCAATCAGGCGGCGGGACGGACGGCGCTGTTGAGCACCAATTTCCACTTCTGACGATTTGGAACCTGTGGGAGCGAGCCTGCTCGCGAAGCAATCTTTCAGCAACATCGATGCTGACTGACACACCGCTTTCGCGAGCAGGCTCGCTCCCACAGGGAATGTGCCGCGAGGCTCGGCCCCGTTCATTCAGTTGAACGGGGCTTTTGTGTGTTACGCAAAACGCTTCTTGATAACCCACGGCATAATGCGCGCCGTGATGACAATTTCCGAATGGACGGCGAGTGACGTGTTGAAGAAAACCCTGTTCCAGTTGCACTGGTTTTTTGGCATCACCGCGGGGCTGGTGCTGGCCCTGATGGGCATCACCGGCGCGGCCTATTCGTTTCAGGACGAGATCCTGCGCGCGCTGAATCCGTCCGTTCTGCAGGTGGAAAAGCAGGCCGCCGGCGTGTTGCCGCCAGTTGAATTGGTCGAGCGCATCGAAGCCGCGTCCGGCAAGAAAGTCGCCATGCTCTGGGTCGAAACCGACAGCGGCCACGCCGCACGGGCCTACTTCACCCCACCCAAAGGCGAACGGCGTGGCGAGATGCGCTACTTCGATCCGTACACCGCCGAGTTCCAGGGCGACGCCACCGGTCAGGACTTCTTCGGCCTGATGCTGCAACTGCACCGCTTCCTCGCCATGGGCGACACCGGGCGCAACATTACCGGCGCCTGCACCTTGATGCTGCTGTTCTTCTGCCTCTCCGGCCTTTATCTGCGCTGGCCACGCCAGTGGAACAGCTGGCGCGTGTGGTTGACGCTAGACTGGAAAAAGAAGGGCCGCGCGTTCAATTGGGATCTGCACTCGGTGGCCGGCACCTGGTGTTTGCTGGTGTATCTGCTGCTGGCATTGACCGGATTGTCCTGGTCGTACGAGTGGTACAACAAAGGCCTGACCCGACTGCTTTCCGACGCGCCGCAAAACGAGCGCGTGCGCGGCGGTCGCGGACCGGCGCCAGAAGGCCCGGCATCGACGGCCGACTACGCGGCGATGTGGAGCAGCATCTACAGCGCTGCCGGCCCGGGTCTGGCGGCGTACAACATCCGCATGCCAGCGGTGGCCGGCCAGCCGGCGACGGTGTTCTACCTGCTCGACAGCTCGCCCCATGACCGCGCGCTGAACCAGATCACTCTCGACCCGGCCACCGGCGTGGTCAAACGCGTCGACCGCTATGCCGACAAGAGCTTCAAGGCACAACTGCTGACCAGCATTTACGCGCTGCACGTCGGCAGCTATTTTGGCCTCGTCGGGCGGATCATCGTGACGATGGCGGCGGTGTGCATGCCGCTGTTTTTCATCACTGGCTGGCTGCTGTATCTGGATCGCCGGCGCAAGAAAAAGCAGATCAAGGATGCCCGCCAAGGCCTCGCACAACCGACCGCTGATGCGTCGGCATGGCTGATCGGCTTCGCCAGCCAGAGCGGTTTCGCCGAGCAACTGGCGTGGCAGACCGCCGGGCAATTGCAGGCCGCCGGACTGCCGGTCAACGTGCAGCCCCTGGCCAATCTCAGCGAACAGGATCTGCGCGATTCGAACAATGCGTTGTTCGTGGTCAGCACCTTCGGCGACGGCGAAGCACCGGACAGCGCCCGTGGTTTCGAACGCAAAGTGCTGGCCAAGGCCTCGACGCTCGACGGCCTCAACTACGCCGTGCTCGGCCTCGGCGATCGGCAGTACGCGCACTTCTGCGGCTTCGCCAAACGCTTGCATCAATGGCTCGGCGAACACGGCGGCAAAACCATGTTCGCCCCGGTGGAAGTCGACAGCGGCGATCCTTACGCGCTGCGCCACTGGCAAACGCAACTCGGCCAGCTGACCGGACAGGCGCCGAGCGAAACCTGGCAAGCGCCCAGCTACGACAACTGGACACTGGTCCGCCGCGAACTGATGAACCCCGACAGCAGCGGTGCGCCGGTCTATCTGCTCGGCCTCAAGGCCCCGGACACCCGAAGCTGGCTGGCCGGTGACCTGGTCGAAGTGCTGCCGCGCAATTGCCCGTGGGCCATCGAACATTTTCTCGACGGCCTCGGTATTCGTGGCGAAACTCCGGTCAAGGTCAACGGCATCGACGAGCCGCTGGAAGTGGCACTCGCCTCACGCCAGTTGCCCGAGCACCGCGCGCATCTGGTCGGCCTGCACGCGCAATCGCTGGTCGATGCGATGGTGCCGCTAGCCCTGCGCGAATACTCCATCGCCTCGATCGCCGCCGACGGCGTGCTGGAGCTGATCGTGCGTCAGGAACAGCACAACGACGGCAGCCTCGGCATCGGCTCCGGCTGGCTCACCGAGCATGCGCCTGTGGGCGGCAGCATCACTTTGCGGGTGCGACGCAACAGTGGTTTCCATCTGCCGAACGAGCCGGTGCCGATGATCCTGCTGGGCAACGGCACCGGCCTCGCCGGCCTGCGCAGCTTGCTCAAGGCACGCATTGCCGACGGCCAGCAACGGCAGTGGCTGCTGTTCGGCGAGCGCAACCGCGAGCACGACTTCCTCTGCCGCGCCGAGCTGGAAGAGTGGCTGGTCAATGGTGATCTGGCGCGCCTGGATCTGGCGTTCTCCCGGGATCAGGCCGAGAAGATTTATGTGCAGGATCGCTTGCGTGAGTCAGCGGATGAATTGAAGAAATGGTTGGCTGATGGTGCCGTCATCTATATCTGCGGCAGCCTTCAAGGGATGGCCTCAGGCGTAGACCAGGCTCTCAACGATATCCTCGGCAGCGCCGAAGTCGAACGCCTGATCGAACAGGGCCGCTATCGCCGCGACGTTTACTGACGCCTGCGAGAAGCCCCTCACCCTAGCCCTCTCCCGGAGGGAGAGGGGACCGATTGGGGGATGCGCGAGATCGACGCCGACCTGAGCGCTCTTCGCCGAATCCAAAGCCATAATCACCTCGGTCTTCCAGGTCGATGCATGACGCAAGACACATCGGTCAGCTCCCTCTCCCTCTGGGAGAGGGCTGGGCGGGCGGCGTTCCGATGAGGGAAATGGGCTACGGTTAAATCTCCAGTCAACTTCACAAGGACCGTGAAGCCATGCCAAGCCGCCCCACCCTCGCCCAATTCGCCCGCCAGTTACGCACCAACCAGACAGATTGCGAACACCTGCTCTGGCAGCGTCTGCGTTCCCGGCAGATCGCCAACCTGAAGTTTCGTCGACAGTTTGCATGTCCGCCGTATGTGCTGGATTTTTATTGTGTGGAGTTGAGGTTGGCGATCGAGCTGGATGGGGGGCAACACTATGAAACGGCCGGGATGATTCACGACCGGCGCCGGTCGAACTTCCTGTATCTACAAGGCATTGAAGTCGTGCGATTCAGTAATCTTGAGGTGCTTCAGCAGATGGACGATGTGTTGGAGCAGATCATCAGAGTTGCGGCAGACCGGAGAATGCCCTCACCCTAACCCTCTCCCAGAGGGAGAGGGGACCGATTGGGGGATGCTGGAGATCGACGCCGACCTGAGCGTTCTTCGCCGAATCCAAAGCCATAATCCCCGCGGTCTCCCAGGTCGATGCATGACACAAGACACCTCGGTCGGCCCCCTCTCCCTCCGGGAGAGGGCTGGGGTGAGGGGCTTTTGATCTGGAATAATTAAACAGGCTGCAACTTCTGTTCAAACACCGCCACCCCATCCAGATCCCGCAACACCACACTCATCTCGCCACTCTGCGCTTCGATATTCACCTCACCGAAAAACTGAAACCCGGCAAACGGCGAGGTGTTTTGCGCGGGCGGCGCCTTCTCGAAAACGACCTCAGGCCCGAACGTCTTGTCCAACGGATTCGGCCCGAAACTGCCGGCATTCAGCGGCCCGGCGACGAATTCCCAGAACGGCTCGAAATCCTGAAACGCGGCGCGATCCGGGTGATAGTGATGCGCCGCGCAGTAATGCACATCCGCCGTCAAAAACACGAAATTGCGCACCTGCCGCGCGCGCAGGAATCCGAGCAATTCGGCAATTTCCAGCTCGCGCCCCTGTGCAGGTCCAGGGTCGCCATTGGCCACCGCTTCCCAACGTGCAACGCCCGGGCTGACCTCGCCGTCCGGGACGCCAAGGCCGATGGGCATGTCGGCGGCGATGACCTTCCACTGCGCCTTCGACGCCTGCAATTCGCGCTTGAGCCAGTCCAGTTGCTCGCGGCCGAGAAACGGTTTTGCCGCGCCGAGGTTGGCATCGTTGGCTTCGCGATAGCTGCGCATATCCAGCACGAACACATCGAGCATTGGTCCGTAGCTGAGCTTGCGATAAATCCGCCCGCCACCGTCCGCCGCTTGCAAACGCATCGGCGCATATTCGAGCCACGCCTGCCGCGCGCGGCCGACCAGTTTGTGGATATCTTTCTCCTGATAACGCTCATCCAGCTGTTTGCCCGGTGACCAGTTGTTGACCACTTCGTGGTCGTCCCACTGCCAGATCTGCGGCACTTCGGCGTTGAAGCGGCGGATGTTTTCGTCCATCAGGTTGTAGCGATAGTTGCCGCGATAGTCGTCGAGAGTCTGCGCGACTTTGCTCTTGGCTTCGGTGGTGACATTGCGCCAGATGCGCCCACTTTCGGTGGTCAGTTGCGCAGGCACCGGGCCGTCGGCGTAGATGGTGTCGCCGCTGTGGATAAAGAAGTCCGGCAGGCGCAGGCGCATGGCTTCGTAAATGCGCATGCCGCCGATGTCCGGGTTGATGCCGAAACCCTGGCCGACGGTATCCCCGCTCCAGACAAAACGGAGGTCACGCCTGGCCGTCGGCACGCTGCGCAGATGGCCGAACCACGGTTCGCTGGCAACGCCGCTCTGGGCGTCTTCGAAGTGCACGCGATAGAAGATTGCCTGGTTGGCCGGCAGGCCGGTGAGTTCGACGCGGGCGGTGAAATCGCTGCGCGCATCGGCCAGTGGCGAGACGAATTTGCGCGGGTTGCCGAACAGGCTGCCGGTATCCCACTCGACCACCATGCGCGCCGGGCGATCGCTGCGGCTCCAGATCATCGCGCGGTCGCCGAGCAGGTCGCCGGACTGCACGCCGTCGGTGAGCTGCGGACGATCCTTGACCGAGGCAATCACCGCCGGCGCCAGCCCCGGCAGCAACAGCCCGGCGCCCACCGCCTGCATGACGCGACGCCGGCCGAGGTTGAAATCGCTCATGGTGTTCTCCCTGCAAAAGGGAAAACTTAAGCACGGCTGTATGAATCCGCTATGACAACGCAGACTCCTGTGGGAGCGAGCCTGCTCGCGAAAGCGATGTGTCAGTCAACCTGGACGTCGCTGGCAGACCGCCTTCGCGAGCAGGCTCGCTCCCACAGGGTTTGGCGGGTGTCAGGCGTTGACGGGTTCGACTGCCAGCTCGACAGCCTCAGGCCTTTTGAGCAGCGCATACACCACCGCCGTGACCAGACTCCCCGCAACAATCGCCAGCAGATACAACAACGCATGGTTGATCGCGTTGGGAATCGCCAGCACGAACAAGCCACCGTGCGGCGCCATCAGCTTGCAGCCGAAATACATCGACAGCGCACCGGTCAGCGCGCCGCCGGCGATGCTCGCCGGGATCACCCGCAGCGGGTCTTTCGCGGCAAACGGAATCGCCCCTTCGGAGATAAAGCACAGGCCCAGCACGAACGCTGCTTTGCCGGCCTCGCGCTCGGTCTGCGCGAACTTGCGCCGGGCAATGAAGGTGGCGATGCCCAGGCCAATCGGCGGCACCATGCCGGCGGCCATGGTCGCGGCCATCGGTGCGTAACTCTGCGAGGCCAGCAGCCCCACCGAAAACGCATACGCAGCCTTGTTGATCGGCCCGCCGAGGTCGACGCACATCATGCCGCCGAGCAACACGCCGAGCAGAATCGCGTTGGTCGTACCCATGCTGTCGAGGAACTGCGTCAGCGCCGCGAGCATGCCGGCGACCGGTTTGCCGACCACGTAAATCATCACCAGACCGGTGACCAGACTGGCCAGCAACGGGATGATCAGAATCGGCTTCAACGCCTCCAGACTCTGCGGCAATTTCACATAGCGGGCGATGGCTTTGGCGGCGTAACCGGCGATGAAACCGGCAATGATCCCGCCAATAAACCCGGCGCCCAAGGTGCCTGCGAGCAAACCGCCGATCATCCCCGGCGCGAGGCCCGGACGGTCGGCAATCGAGTAGGCGATGTAACCGGCCAGCAGCGGCACCATCAGCTTGAACGCGGTTTCGCCGCCGATCTGCATCAGCGCCGCCGCCAGCGTGCCTTCTTCCTTGTACGCGGTGATGCCGAACACGAACGACAATGCGATCAGCAAACCACCCGCCACCACCATCGGCAGCATGTACGACACACCCGTGAGCAGGTGCTTGTAGACGCCGGTTTTCTCGGACTTGGCCGCAGCCTTGCCGTCGCTTGCCGCACTTTCTACAGCGCCTTCGGCCAGGGCTTTTTTCAGGGTCGCTTCGGACTGCTTCAGCGCAACGCCAGTGCCGCAGCGATAGATTTTCTTGCCGGCGAAACGCTCGGTGGCGACGTCGATATCTGCCGCCAGCAACACCACGTCGGCTTCGGCAATGGCCGTTGCGCTGAGTGGGGTTTTCGCGCCCACCGAGCCTTGAGTTTCGACCTGCAATTCATAGCCCAGACGCTTGGCGGTCTGCTGCAACGCTTCGGCGGCCATGAAGGTGTGGGCAACGCCGGTCGGGCAGGCAGTGATGGCGACGATGCGCGGCGCACGGGGCGCGTCACTCGCCGATTCGACCTCGCTGGCCACGTAGACTTCGGCTTCGTCAGCACCGCGACGCAGCACCGCTTCGACATCCTGCAAGGCTTGCGCCGGAGCAATCTGGAACACGCGCTTGCCGACAAACCGGCGCATGTCCACCGCGCCGGTGCTGACCAGCAACACCCATTCGGCGGCTTCGATGGTCGCCGCCGACAACTTGCGTTCCGGGTGCGCCGGATCGACCACTTCGACGCTGGTGCTCCAGCCCTGACGCTGCGCCGCTGCATCGAGCAGACGCGCGCACAGCACACTGGTGACCATGCCGTTCGGGCAAGCCGTAACAATGGCTAACTTCATGACAAACCCTCTTATTGTTCTGTCAGGGGGCGCACGCGCACGCCCTGTTCGAGCTGCGCCAGTTGCGCAGCGTCGTTGATGCCAAAACCGATCTGGGTCACCGCCATCGCCGCAATCGCGGTGGCGGTGCGCAGGGTTTGCTCCGGCGTATCAGCACTGAGCAGACCGTGGAGCATGCCAGCCAGCAATGAATCGCCGGCACCGACCGTGCTGGCCACGCTGACCTTCGGCGGCGAGGCATGCAGCGCCGAGCCGACACTGAACCAGTTCACCCCATCGGCGCCGTGGGAGATCACCACGTGCTCGATGCCTTGCCCATGCAAACGTGCGGCGGCTTGTGCTTCGGCGATCGGCGAGACCACTTCGCAGCCGAGGGCGTGGGCCAGTTCTTCGGTGTTCGGTTTGATCAGCCAGGGGCTGGCCTGCAACGCGGCGCGCAAGGCCTCGCCGCTGGAATCGAGGGCAACTTTCAGGCCGAGGGCATTGAGCTTTTCGATCAGCTCGCGCAACCACTGCGCAGTGACGCCGCGCGGCAAGCTGCCGGCGACCACCACCGCATCGTGCCCCGGTGCGATCTGCAACAGTCGATCAAGCAGAGCTTGCTGCGCTGTTGCATCGACCACTGGCCCCGGGCCGTTGATGTCGGTGATGCGCCCGTCCTGTTCGGCGACTTTGATGTTGCTACGCGTCTCGCCGGGCACGCGGATGAACGCGTCGACGAAACCGCGCTTGGCGAACAGGGTTTCGAATGCTTGCAGATTGTCTTCGCCGAGAAAGCCGCTGACGGTGACCTGATGGCCAAGGTCCGCCAGCACCTGGGCGACGTTGACGCCCTTGCCCGCAGCGTGGGTGTGCATCTCGTCGCTGCGATTGACCTGACCGGCTTCCAGCCGCGACAGCTCAACGGTGAGGTCGAGTGCCGGGTTGAGGGTCAGGGTGAGAATCTTGGCCATTACAGGGCCTCCACTAATGCGCGCACTTCATTCGCGCTGCCCACGGCCAGGGCCTGTTGAGCGAGGGTTTGCGCCTGGGTCAGGCTGAGTTCACGGATGCGCGCCTTGACTTCGGCAATGCTGCGACCGGACACACTGAGCTCATCGACGCCGAGGCCGACCAGCACCGGCACCGCCAGCGGATCGGCCGCCAGCTCGCCGCAGACACCGACCCATTTGCCATGGGCATGGGCGGCGCGCACGGTGATGTCGATCAGTTGCAGCACCGCCGGGTGCAAGCCGTCCGCTTGTGCGGACAGGGTCGGATGACCACGGTCGATGGCCAGGGTGTATTGCGTAAGGTCGTTGGTGCCGACACTGAAGAAGTCGACTTCCTTGGCCAGCACCGGCGCGAGCAATGCGGCGGACGGCACCTCGATCATGATCCCCAGTTGCAGATCGGCGACCGGAATTTCCTTGCGCAGACGCTCGGTCATGTCGCGGGCCTGACGCCACTCTTCGACGCTGCCAACCATCGGGAACATGATCCGCAGCGGACGGTTGTCCGCCGAGCGCAGCAAGGCACGCAGTTGCGCTTCCATGATCTGCGGACGCTGCAAGGTCAGGCGAATGCCGCGCACGCCGAGGAACGGGTTTTCTTCCTTGGCGATCGGCCAATACGGCAACGGTTTGTCGCCGCCGACATCGAGCGTACGCACCACCAGCGGCCGCCCGGCGAGACCATCGAGGACGCGACGGTACTCGGCCTCTTGCGTTGCCTCGTCCGGTGCCTGCGGGTGGGCCATGAAAATCAGTTCGGTGCGCAGCAGGCCGATGCCTTCGGCGCCCTGCTCCACCGCGCTGGTCACGCCTGCGCTTTCGCCGATGTTGGCGAACACTTCGACCGCATGACCATCGGAGGTGTGCGCCGGTTGATGGCGTTGTTCGGCGGCAATCTTCAGGCGTTGCTCGCGGGTGTCGCGTTCTTCAGCGGCGCGTTGCAGCGTCACGGCATCGGCGTCGACATGCAGGCGCCCGCGTTGACCGTCGAGCAACAGCGGCGTGCCAGGCTCGAGCAACAACACCGCCGCGCCGGCGCCAACCAACGCCGGAATACCGAGGGCACGGGCAACGATGGCGCTGTGCGCGGTAGCGCCACCGCGCGCGGTGAGGATCCCCGCCACTCGCGCAGGATCCAGCCGCGCCACATCGGATGGGCCGACTTCGTCCATCACCAGAATGTACGGTTGCTCCGGCTCGTTCGCGGTCTGCACGCCACACAACTGCGCCAGAACCCGGCGACCGATGTCACGCAGATCCGCGGCACGTTCGGCAAGCAAAGCGTCCTGCAGCAATTCCTGCTGTTTGGCCGCCGCTTCGATCACCGCCATCCACGCCGCTTCGGCGCTTTCGCCTTGCTTGAGGCGGGTGTCGACTTCGTCGGTCAGATCCGGGTCGTCGAGCATTTCCTGGTGGGTGATGAAAATCTCCCGGATCGCTTTGGCCTTGCTGCGCTCGATCAAGCCCTGAATATCACGCCGCACGTCGCTCAGCGCTTGGTTGAGGCGCTCGCGCTCGATCGCCGCCGACTCGCCGCGCAACGGGTAATCGATGGCCTGCAGCACCTGAATGTGCGCCGGGCCGATGGCGATGCCCGGTGCGGCAGGAATCGCCCGCAACAGGCTGCCGGAGGCCGGAGCGACCAGCACTTCGGCGATGTCGGCGATCACTTCGCGCTGCTGACTGACGGGCGGCAGCGGCTCGACTTCTTCACCGAGGCCTTCTTCAATCGCCGCAAGCAGAGCCGGCAAGGCATCGGCGGCGATGCTCGGTTCGGCGATAAGCTCCAGCACCTGACCGCGTCGGGCGCCAAGACTCAGCAGTTTGCTCAGGCTCTTCACCGACACGGCACTGTCAGTGCTGTCGACGATGCGCACGCGAATTTCGCCATCAAAGCTTTTCGCCAGTTGCGCGAGAATTTTCGCCGGGCGCGCGTGCAGACCGTGGGCATTGGCCAGGGCAATACGTGCACTCGGCCAATCGGCGGGCAGTTCACCGCCGAGCACTTCGAGGACTTTGCGGCTGCTGGTGGCGCGGCCCAGTTCGTGACCGCGACCTTCGATCAGCAACGCGCACAAACGCTCGAGCAGGGCCTGATGCGCTTCGCCCAGACTGGCGAGGCAGAACAGACCGCTGAGCGGCTGGCCGAGATAGCGCATCGGTTTGTCCGGGGTGACGAACGCCAGTCCCGGACGCTTCACGGTTTGCTCGCTGTGCAGCCACCACAGGCCATCGCCCAATGGCAGCGCTTCAACTTGCTGCAACACGCCGGCAAAGCCGTTGCTCACGCAGTCGGCCTGACGCAGCAGACGCGCGCCGCGCCAGACCAGCTCTTCGAAGTCGTCGGCCGACACACCGAGACCAATCATCTGTGCGTCCAGCGCCAATTCCTGCGGCGCGCCTTGCAGCAGTTTCAACAACGCTTCGGGCGAGCTGGCGCGACGCAGGGCCTGGCCCAGATCGGTCTCGCCGAGGGCGCGGGTCAGCAGTTGCAGCAGGCGCAGGTGTTCATCGGATTTCGCCGCGATGCCGATCGCCAGATAAACGATCTGGCCATCGCCCCAGTCGACACCATCGGGAAACTGCATCAGGCGCACGCCGGTCGCGAATACCTGATCGCGGGTTTCCGGGGTGCCGTGGGGAATGGCGATGCCTTGACCGAGAAAGGTCGAGCCCTGGGCTTCCCGGGCCTGCAGGCCGGCGAGGTAACCGTCGGCCACCAGACCGTCGGCGACCAGATGACTGGCCAGCAATTGCAGGGCGGCGGGTTTATCCACGGCCGACTGGCCCATGGATATCTGCTCTATAGTGAGCTCGAGCATGCGATCTCCTTTTTGGCGCAGTTCAACGCCAGGTATTGTTTTGAATGGTTCACAGCTTAGGCGCTCTGCCGCGCTTTTCAGCGGCAGTTTTGGCGGTTTCACGGCAGGACCGGCCAAAGGCGTCTAAAACGTAGAAAATACGCTTGCTGAAACGTTTAATCTAGATTGATCGGCACGTTACTCGATAATGTCTCATCCTTGAAGTCCAACTGGTCGGATCTGCCCAGGCAACAAGTCGGCTGCCCTTATCGGGTAGGATTGGCGAAAATGTCGCGGCATGCTCGAAAAAACAAGGAAATACCGGGTTGAAACTCAGTGATATCGCGCGGTTGGCCGGCGTCTCCGTCACCACCGCCAGCTACGTCATCAACGGCAAGGCCGAACAGCAACGCATCAGCAACGCGACCGTCGAGCGCGTGCGCGCGGTGGTCGATCTGTATGGCTTTACGCCCAATCCGCAGGCGGCCGGCCTGCGCAGTCGGCACACGCGCACCCTGGGTTTTATCCTGCCGGATCTGGAAAACCCCAGTTACGCGCGGATCGCCAAGTTGCTCGAACAAGGCGCGCGGGCGCGCGGTTATCAATTGCTGATCGCCAGCTCCGACGATGCGCCGGACAGCGAACGTCAGCTCCTGCAGCTGTTCCGCGCCCGGCGTTGCGATGCGCTGATCGTTGCCAGTTGCCTGCCCGCCGGTGATGACAGCTATCGGCAGTTGCAGGCCAAGGGTCTGCCGATCATCGCCATCGACCGGGTCATGGAGCCGGAGCATTTCTGCTCGGTGATCAGCGACGACCGCGAGGCCAGCCTGCACCTGACCCAGAGCCTGCTCGATCCGCAGCCCAAGCAGATCGTGCTGCTCGGCGCCCGCCCGGAATTAAGCATCAGCCAGGAACGTGCTGCCGGTTTCCGCGAAGCGCTCAACGATTTCAAAGGCGAGGTGCTGGTCGAGCACGCCGAGTCGTTCAGCCGCGAGTGCGGCAAGCAATTGATGGAAGAACTCCTGCAGCGTCTGGGGCATTTGCCTGACGCGCTGGTGACCACTTCCTACGTACTGCTGCAAGGCGTGTTCGATGCGTTGCATGATTTCCCGCTGAAATCACGGCCGCTGCGCCTCGGCACGTTCGGCGACACGCAGTTGCTGGATTTCCTGCCGCTGCCGGTCAACGCCATGTCCCAGCAACACCAGTTGATCGCCGACAAGGCGCTGCAACTGGCGCTGGCCGCGGTCGAGCAGGACGATTACCAACCGGGCGTGCAAGCCATTGCGCGGACCTTCAAGCAGCGGATTCACCGGGACTGAAGCGTGGAGCTGATCGACAGTCACACCCACCTCGACTTCCCCGACTTCGACGCCGATCGCGCGGCGCTGCTGGCCGAAAGCCGCGCCCTCGGCGTGCGGCGCATCGTCGTGCTCGGCGTGCATCAGGGCAACTGGCAACGGGTCTGGGATCTGGTGCAGAGCGATGCCGACCTGTATGCGGCGTTCGGTCTGCATCCGGTGTTCCTCGATCAGCATCGCCCCGAGGATTTGCTCGCACTGGGTGACTGGCTGACGCGTTTGCGCGGGCATCGGCAATTGTGCGCGGTGGGCGAGATAGGCCTGGATCATTTCATCGAAACCCTGGATCGCGAGCGCCAGCAGGCGTTGTTCGAAGCGCAGCTGCAGCTGGCGGCGGATTTCGACTTGCCGGCGCTGATCCACGTTCGCCGCAGCCATGCGGCGGTAATCGCCACGCTAAAACGCTTCAAGCTCAAACGCGCCGGTATCATCCACGCCTTCGCCGGCAGCCGCGAAGAAGCGCGGGAATACATCAAGCTCGGTTACAAACTGGGTCTTGGCGGTGCACCGACCTGGCCGCAGGCATTGCGCATGCATCGGGTCCTGCCGGAACTGCCACTGCACTCGGTGGTGCTGGAAACCGACTCACCGGACATGGCCCCCGCCATGTTCCCCGGCCAGCGCAACAGCCCGGCGCATTTGCCGGCGATTTGCGCGGCGCTGGCCGAGCTGATGAATATCACTCCAGAACAACTCGCCAACGTCAGTACCGCCAACTGCTGCGAAGTCTTCGGCTGGTAGGACCTACCCGGGTAGGAGCTGACGAGTGCAACGAGGCTGCGATCTTTTGATCTTCAAATGCAAAGTCAAAAGATCGCAGCCTCGTTGCACTCGTCAGCTCCTACAGGGGGACGGTGTATGGCTCAGACTCGGAAAGCGCTGATCAGTTGTTTGAGTTCAACCACCTGCGCGGACAGTGCGCGGCTGGCATCTTCGGTTTGGTGTGCGCCTTGCGCCGTGCGTTCGCCGGCGCGGTTGATCTCGACGATGTTCTGGTCGATGTCATGCGCCACGGCGGTCTGCTGTTCGACGGCAGCGGCGATCTGCTGGTTCTGGTCGACAATCATGCCCACCGCGCCAAGAATATTTTCCAGCGCTTGCTGGACCTTCTCCGACTGGCCAACAGTGCCATTGGCCATCTGATGGCTGACGCCCATGGCCTTCACCGCCGCGCCAACGCCGCCATGCAGTTTGGCGATCGTCTGCTCGATCTCTTCGGTCGATTGCTGGGTGCGCTTGGCCAGTGTGCGCACTTCATCGGCGACCACGGCAAAGCCGCGGCCCTGCTCGCCGGCCCGCGCCGCTTCGATCGCGGCGTTGAGCGCCAGCAGGTTGGTCTGTTCGGCGATGCTCTTGATCACTTCCAGCACACGGCTGATCGACTGGCTGTCGCTGGCCAGTTGATTGATCACCAGCACCGACTGATCAATCTCGCTGGCCAGCGCGGCAATGCTGCCCTGCTGCGATTCCACCAGACCACGCCCGCTGAGGGTTTCGTCGTTGACGCTGTGGGCGCTGCTCACCGCAGCGGCGGCACTGCGGGCAACTTCCATTGAAGTCGCCGACATCTGGTTCATCGCCGTCGCCACTTGTTCGATTTGCGTACGCTGCCCGGCGACAGCCTGATTGCTCTGTGCCGACACGCTTTCCACCTGCCCAGCCTGACGCTCGACCTCGCCGACGGTGTGGCCGACGCGTTCGATCAAGTCGTGAATCTTCTTCACCGTGCCGTTGAACACCTCGCCCAACTCGCCCAGCTCATCGCGGCTGCTGGCCTTGAAGTTGACGGTCATGTCACCGGCCGCGACCTTGTCCATCATCGCCCCCAGGCTTTTCAGGGTGGTGCGGGTCGAGGCGTAGAAACCGCCATAAAGATAGAAAATCAGCACGAACACCACCGACAGCGCAGAGGCCTGCAGGATCATGTGCGTGCGGTTCTGCGCCAGACGCTGCTGCAACTGGCTGTCGAGAAATTTCAGCGTGGCCTGATTGAGCTGGTAGGTGTGTTCCATCAGCCCGGTGACCTGATCGTAAAATGCCTGCCACGGCGCATCGAGGGTGTCGGCCATCACCACTTGCTCTTCGAACAGTTCGCTGGCCTGCTTCAGCGACGCCTTGCTGTTCTCAGCCTGCGCGCTAAGGGATTCGCGCGCGGCGTTGCTGGAACCGAGGGCGTCCTGCAGCTTCAGTGCGTACTCGGCCTGGAGTTTTTCGATCTGCACCAGCAATTCGTCAAAACGTGTGCTGGAAGAACTGTTGAGAAAGCCTTGGCCCAACGAATACGAACCCATTGCCCGGCCTTCGCCGAGGGTTTGCGTGACGCTCGGGGTGATCAGCGTGACCAGTTCGCTGAGCTGGCGAATGTCGCTCTGGTTGTCGCGGCTCAACCCGGCCTGACTGGTGATGATCTGGCTGAAAATCTGCGCACTGGCCAGCAATTTGCCAATCAATGCGCTTTTGCTTTGCAGCGAGCTCTCCGCTTGCTGGGCCTTGAACGCGGCGATCATTTCATCGCGTTTGGCTTCGAATTGCCTGATCTGCTCGGGATCTTCGGTCATCGCCGTCAGCCCTTCGAGGCGCGCGAGCACGGCTTGCTCCAGCGTCTGGATCTGCGCTTCGACATTGCCGGCCTTGCCGGACTGGCCGAGGGTGACGTCGATCTGCACCAGATTGTTCAGGGTTTCCAGATCGCGGCGCAGGCTCAGGCTGCTGCCCAGCAGGTCGAGGCTTTGCAGTTCGACACGGGTGCCCTGAAATTCGCGATAGGAGTCGCGTACCAGATAGAAATTGGTCACCAGCATCGGCACCAGGAACAGCACGCTGATCAGGCTGAACTTCATGCCGAAGCTCAGACGGTTCATCAGCGAGACGGCGGGATAGAGCAAGCTCTTCACTGGAAGTCTCCCTTGGTTTTTCTTGTTTTTATTGGCAGGCGCGGGGCGACAGCAGATAGCCACTATCGGGCGCTAACTCTGTATAGCGCAAATCGGCGGGGGGTTTTGTAACTTAAGGTTAATGGGCGATGCAGTAATCGCCAAAATCAAAAGCGAAAAGATCGCAGCCTTCGGCAGCTCCTACAGGGAAATGCGATCCCGTGTAGGAGCTGCCGAAGGCTGCGATCTTTTGCTCTTGCTCTAATCAGTGAACCAGAACAGTCCACAAGGCAAACCCGGCATACCACAGCACCGCCGCGCGCAGCAGCAGTTCCCACAGGCAGTCGAGGGTGTTGATGCCATCCGGGCCGACCGCTGGCGGCGGGATCTCTCCAGCGGCGAGGCCGACCTTGTTGATCAACTGCGCAGCGCTGATGTTCCAGTTCAGCAGCTCGTGCAGCATCACGCGGCTGACCGCGACGAAGTTGCCAACCAGGGCCAGACTCGCCGCCAGCAAACGCACCGGCACCCAATCGAAGGCATGACGCAACTGCGCAGCGCGCTCGACCAGCGCCGGGTTTGTACCGTGCTCTTCGGCCAACGCCAGCAAACGATAGGCCAGTGCCGCTACCGGACCGAGGAGGAAGTACCAGAAGATCACCGCGAAGAAACTCTGATACGCCTGCCACAGCAGATGCCCCTGCACTTGCTCAAGCAATTGCTCGCCGCTGTCGGCGCAGATGTCCAGGTCGCGCTTGGCCACGTGGGCCGCCGCTTGCAGATCCTCACGGCGCCAGGCATCGCGGAACGGCCCGAGGCCGCCGAGCAGATCGCCACGCCCGAGGCTGTAAATGACCACCAGCAAATGCACCGGCAGCGCCAGCAAACCGTACGCCACCGGTTCCAGTACCAACAGCAACAGCGCCAGCAACGCCACCGGGAACAGCACCAGAATCGTCAGCACCAGCCACGGTTGTTTCGCCAATCGTTCGCTGCTTTCGAGTTTGTGCAGCTCGCGGATCCATCCGCCATCGCGTTGAAGCCGATGGCGCAGGGCCGAAAACTTCTCGATCCACAGCGCCAGCAGTAACACCAGAAAACTCATTGTCCTTCCTCTTTTGCCAGGGCCGCGCGGTAGCGTGCCCAGTCGAATGCCGGTCCCGGATCGGTCTTGCGCCCCGGCGCGATATCGCTGTGGCCGCAGATGCGCTGATCGGTGATCGCCGGAAAACGTTGCTGCAACTGCCGGGTCAGCGCCGTCAACGAGCAATATTGTTCGTCGGTGAACGGCAGATCATCGGTGCCTTCCAGCTCGATGCCCACGGAAAAATCGTTACAGGTTTCACGACCTTCGAACACAGAAACGCCGGCATGCCACGCCCGCGCAAGACAAGAGACAAACTGGGTGACCTTGCCGTCACGTTCGATCAGAAAATGCGCCGAGACGCGCAGGTCAGCGATGCCTGCAAAGTACGGGTGTTCGGTGACATCCAGACGATTCTGGAAAAATTCCTGCACCTTGCCCGTGGCGAATTGCGCCGGCGGCAGGCTGATGTTGTGGATGACCAACAGGGACACTTCGCCCGCCGGGCGCTCATTGAAGTTGGGCGACGGGCAGATCTGCACGCCATGACACCACCCGCTCGCGGGATCCAACTGCATACCGATTCCTTCAACGCCGACCATTTGGGCGCCCAGTATGCCGCGATCCGCCCTCACCGTGCGATCAGTTGCCGCGATTGAG
This sequence comes from Pseudomonas koreensis, assembly GCF_024169245.1. NCBI lineage: Bacteria > Pseudomonadati > Pseudomonadota > Gammaproteobacteria > Pseudomonadales > Pseudomonadaceae > Pseudomonas > Pseudomonas koreensis. The sequence continues at coordinate 2,196,688 of NZ_JALJWP010000001.1, read as the reverse complement.
TCGCCGCAGGTCGCCCAGCACCGTTTCCAGTGCGCGGTCGAACAACAAGGTGTCATCCAGCACGCGCGCGACGCCACGGCTCAATGCCAGGGCCAGATCGGTGCGGCTGCGCTCCAGCACTTTCATGCCAGTACGGTCGACGAAGACATATTTGCCGGTCTCCTCGATGATCGCCGCGAGCTTGCAACGCAAGGTCTGTTCGTCGTCCTCGTCGAACACCACCCAGTTACCCACACGCAACTGCTCGATCTCAGACAGAGCGGCATCGTCTTGCGCAGGGCGCGGCGATGGCGTGGCTGCAGTTTGGTCGGTGCTGTGCTGCAAGACCTGGGGCGTGACTTCGATCAGCGGCGTAACGCCGTGATCGGCGTCGTCGGAGCGCTCCAGCACGCGCACGTGCAGCGCCTCCAGTTCACTGAAGAATTCGCTGGTGGCAAACGGGTCGAACGCGGTGCTGCTCAGGCCATCGCGCAGCGACTTGAGCAAACCCGGTACCAGTGCCAGCAGGCGCAGGCTGGATTCGCCGTCGTCATGGCGTTGCACACTCCAGATCAACTGCTCCATGGTCTGCACATCGGCGTGCCACTCAGCGGACTGATCGCCATGCTTGAGACAGGTCAGCAACAGCACGTTGCTCCAGGCCTGCTGGACGAAACTGACCACCGAGGCCGGCAGCGCTTTGCCCAGCAACGCCTGCTGCAACGCCTGTGCAACGCGATGCTGAGCCAGTTCGGCTTTTGCCCGGCCTTCCTCGGCATCACGCAAGCGTTGTTCGAGCAGTTCGGTGCGGCGACGTTCTTCCTGAGTGAAGGTGAGAAAGTCGGCGAGCAGTTCGGAGAAGATCGCCGGGTCGTCGACAAACTCGCTCAGCAAGCGCTGCACCACTTGCTCGATGCGCACGTAGAGGCTGTCGCGCTCAGCACCGTCGCAATCGCTCCAGCCCATGGCAGCTTCGGCGATTTCGTTGAGCAGGCGCCGCGCCGGGTGTGTGCTGCGGCTGAAGAAACTCTTGTCCAGCACAGCGATTTTGAGCATCGGGATCTGCAATCGGGCGATCAGCGCCTTGAGCGCGTCTGGCACGTTGCGATCGTCGAGGATGCAGTCGAAGACCATGGCGATCAGGTTGATCACATCTTCGTCGGCGGTCGCGACAACGCGGGAGCGGCCACTTCTGACGCTGACCCGGGTCAGCAGCTGTTCGAGCTGGTGGCGCAGATCGAAATCTTCCTGGGCCTCGAGCGCCGGTACGTACTGCTGCAAGTGCGACAACAAACGCAGCAGATCGCGGGTGTTGATCGGATGCGCCGGGGCGCCGGGTTCCAGTGTCGGTGTGACTCGGCCGCGCACGTGGGCGAGCAATTGCTGCAGCGCCGCAAACACCTCTTCCACGCCCTCGTCCGCTGGCGGCAGCTCGTCGAGGTCCTCAATCAACGTCTCGCTGTCCGCAGGCTCGACCATGCGACGGGGTATGGCCGGTTTCAGATGCGGCAATACGCCGGTGGCGAGCAGCAACTGATTGGCCTCGGCATACAGCTGCTCGGTGTCGGCCAGCACGTAGCGTTCGAACAGTTTGAGCAGGATCAGCTTGACCTTGATCTCGACGCCAAGATTACGCCCGGCCTGCAGGAAATATTCGCAGAGCATCGCCGGACTCAGCGGATTGTGCTGATCGTCGAGACGCTTGCCGAGCATCGAGCTGAACCGCGCGGTCAGTTGATCGAGGGCAAAGCCGTCGCGCTTGAGCACGCGGCTGACCATGGTCTGCACGGCCACGGTGCGCTCCATGGCATCGGTGCGCGGCGCCGACTCTTCGACCACCGGCGTGCGTGGCAGGGTGTTGGCGGCGGGGTCGTATTGGGTAAGGCCGGCGAAGGCTTCGAAAAACAATTCGAGAAAGCCACGCTCGATGTTCTTGCGCTTGAGGCGCAGGTCGCGCATGGCTTCGAAAAAGATGTTCTGATCGACATCGTTGCGCGCCCGGTCGGCCATTTCGAACAGCGTGTCGTCGGCGTTATCGAACAGCTCCTGCAAATCGTGGCGCAACTGCTGCGCAGCCTTGTCGCGGACTTGCAGCAGAATCACCGGCAAGCGGGCAAGCGGCGAGTGGTCCGCCAGATCGGCAGTCGCCCGGTGCAGAGGCACCACTTTCCCGTCGTTGCGCATCCAAGCCTCCTGGAACGGTGATTCGGTTCGTCGCTTTGACACTGCTCCAGCGGAGTCGTTCGTCAAAGCCATGACGTCAAATACAAGGCGGATTATCTGGTAAAAGATGGCGACGATGCTATAGGCCTCAGGGTTTCCCCTATACGCCACGCGCCGGGCACTCAGGTCAGGAAAATCGACCAGATGCGTCAGGCGCGCGCGTTCTCGCCTTGGGTTGGCTCGCGCCCTGCCCCTATAATCGAACCACTTTGTTTGTGGAGTCCGTTATGCTGAATCTACGTCTCGCCGATCTGACCGCCGAAATCGAAAACAACGTGCGCCGTGCGTTGCTCGAAGACGTCGGCAGCGGCGACATCACCGCGCAACTGATCCCGGCCGAACGCCTGGCCAAAGCCACCATCATCACCCGTGACGACGCCGTCATCTGCGGCACCGCGTGGGTCGATGCGGTGTTTCGCCAGCTCGATCCGCGTGTGGCGGTGCATTGGCAAGTGGTCGACGGCCAGCGGGTCAAAGCCAATCAGCCGCTGTTTCACTTGGAAGGCCCGGCTCGCTCATTGCTGACGGGTGAACGCAGCGCGTTGAACTTCCTGCAGTTGCTGTCTGGCGTGGCGACGCGCGCGCAGTACATGGCGGACTTCGTCGGCGAAACGCAGGTCAAGTTGCTCGACACCCGCAAGACCTTGCCCGGCCTGCGCCTGGCGCAGAAATACGCGGTGACCTGCGGCGGCTGCCACAACCACCGGATCGGTCTGTACGACGCCTTCCTGATCAAGGAAAACCACATTGCCGCCAGCGGTGGCATCGCCGAAGCCGTGGCCGCCGCGCACAAGATCGCCCCGGGCAAACCGGTGGAAATCGAAGTGGAAAGTCTTGAGGAATTGAAGCAAGCGCTGGAAGCCGGCGCCGACATCATCATGCTCGACGAACTGAGCCTGGACGACATGCGCGAAGCGGTACGCCTGACCGCCGGCAAAGCGAAACTGGAAGCCAGCGGCGGCATCAACGAAAGCACGCTGCTGCCGATCGCCGAAACGGGCGTGGATTACATTTCCATCGGCGCGATGACCAAGGATGTCAAAGCGGTGGATCTGTCGATGCGCTTGAGCCTCTGAGCATTCGCGCAAGAAAAAACGCCAGCCTGTTGAGGCTGGCGTTTCTGTTTCAGACCACCAGATTATTCATCTCGCAGTACTCGTCCCACTCGACACCCAAGACTTCAGCCGCTTCCTTGTGCAGCACGAGGCGCTGCGCCTCGAACTCCTCCGGCGTGCTCGTGTACTTGAGGGTCAGCTCCCACGGCTGCAAGCCCTGCGCTTCGGCTTCGTCTTCGAAGGCCCACTGGATCTGGTCTTTCTGATCATCGGGACTCAGGTCCTTGATCTCTTCCTTCAGGTCCGGCACATCCAGAAGGTATTTTTCCAGCGCTTGTTCGTGGCGTTGCTCTTGGGTCAATTCAGTCATGGGGTTCTCGCTGATCTTGAGAATGGAGGATGGATCTGGATCATCAAGGATCTCTCTGACGCGGACTGGCCGGCCTTCGGAACCATTCGGGATCATCTGAAAACTGCTAAGCAATGCTCATGCACGCACCGAATATAGGACGTTTGCATGACGAATTACACGGGTCTTTACATCTCTTGCACAAAAAGCTGACCTGCGGAACATTAAACGACGTGACGCGATGAGGAGATGGTGCCCGAGACAGGAATCGAACCTGCGACCTTCGCGTTACGAGTGCGCTGCTCTACCGGCTGAGCTACACGGGCGGTGGGCTAAACCTAGCACCGGTTTTCACAAAAGCAAAGATCGCAGCCTGCGGCAGCTCCCACATGATCGGATTATCAAACCGCTTCTGTAGGAGCTGCCGCAGGCTGCGATCTTTTGCTCTTTATTCAAGGCAAAAAAATGCCCCCGCCGTTTTCACGGCGGGGGCATCTTCATTGCGCTAAAACCTTGGGCTGATTAAACGCCCGAAGCCTTGGCAGCTGCCACGTCTTTGATGGACAGCTTGATACGGCCGCGGTTGTCCACGTCCAGTACCAGCACTTCGACTTCCTGGCCTTCTTTGAGGATGTCGGTGACTTTCTCTACGCGAGCGTCGCTCAGCATCGAGATGTGCACCAGACCGTCCTTGCCCGGCAGGATGTTGACGAACGCGCCGAAGTCGACGATGCGCTCAACCTTGCCGACGTAGATCTTGCCGATCTCGGCTTCTGCAGTGATGCTCAGAACGCGCTGACGCGCTGCTTCTGCGGCATCCTTGGTTTCGCCGAAGATCTTGATCGAGCCGTCGTCTTCGATATCGATCGAAGCCTTGGTTTCTTCGCAGATCGCACGGATGGTCGCGCCACCTTTACCGATAACGTCACGGATCTTGTCGGTGTCGATCTTCATCGCGATCATGGTCGGAGCGTTGGCCGACAGTTCGGTACGCGACTGGCCAATGATCTGGTTCATCTGGCCGAGGATGTTCAGGCGCGCTTCAAGGGCCTGGCCCAGAGCGATTTCCATGATCTCTTCGGTGATGCCCTTGATCTTGATGTCCATCTGCAGCGCGGTAACGCCTTTGGCGGTACCGGCTACCTTGAAGTCCATGTCGCCCAGGTGATCTTCGTCGCCGAGGATGTCGGTCAGGACGGCGAACTTCTCGCCTTCTTTAACCAGACCCATGGCGATACCGGCCACCGGTGCTTTCATCGGCACACCAGCATCCATCAGTGCGAGGGAAGCGCCGCACACGGAAGCCATCGAGCTCGAACCGTTGGATTCGGTAATTTCCGACACTACGCGGATGGTGTACGGGAACACGTCAGCGGCTGGCAGCATGGCCGAAACCGAACGACGGGCCAGACGGCCGTGACCGATTTCGCGACGACCGGCGCCACCCATGCGACCACACTCGCCGACCGAGAACGGCGGGAAGTTGTAGTGCAGCATGAACGGGTCTTTCTTTTCGCCTTCCAGGGTGTCCAGCAGCTGCGCGTCACGGGCGGTGCCCAGTGTTGCCACAACCAGTGCCTGGGTTTCGCCACGGGTGAACAGCGCCGAACCGTGAGTCTTCGGCAGAACGCCGACTTCGATGTTCAGCGGACGTACGGTGCGGGTGTCGCGACCGTCGATACGAGGCTTGCCGTTGACGATGTTTTCGCGAACGGTGCGGTATTCGATTTCGCCGAAGGCCGCTTTGACTTCAGCAGCGCTAGGCTGGCCTTCTTCACCGGACAGCTTGGCAACCACCTGGTCACGCAACTCGCCCAGACGCGCGTAGCGGTCGGCCTTGATGGTGATGGTGTAAGCCTGGGAGATCGCTTCGCCGAACTCGGCACGGATCGCGCCCAGCAGCTCGGTGGCTTCAGGCTGTGGAGCCCAGTTCCAGGTTGGCTTGGCGGCTTCGGCAGCCAGTTCTTTTACAGCGTTGATCACAACCTGGAATTCGTCGTGAGCGAACAGTACCGCGCCCAGCATCTGGTCTTCGGTCAGCTCTTTGGCTTCGGATTCAACCATCAGCACGGCGTCGGAAGTACCGGCAACGACCATGTCCAGGCTCGAAGCGGCCTGCTGTTCGTAAGTCGGGTTCAGCAGGTAGCCGGTGCTTTCGTGGAACGCCACGCGAGCGGCGCCGATCGGGCCGTCGAACGGAATGCCGGAAATGGCCAGGGCCGCCGAGGTACCGATCATCGCAGCGATGTCCGGATCGGTCTTCTTGCTGGTGGAAACGACGGTGCAGACAACCTGCACTTCGTTCATGAAGCCTTCTGGGAACAGCGGACGGATCGGACGGTCGATCAGTCGGGAAGTCAGGGTTTCTTTCTCGGAGGGACGGCCTTCACGCTTGAAGAAACCGCCAGGGATCTTACCGGCAGCGTAAGTCTTTTCCTGGTAGTGAACGGACAGAGGGAAGAAGCCCTTGCCCGGATCGGCTTGCTTTGCACCGACGACAGTCACCAACACGCTGACGTCGTCGTCAACGGTGACCAATACTGCGCCGGAGGCCTGACGGGCGATACGGCCTGTCTCGAGGGTAACGGTCGATTGACCGAACTGGAATTTTTTGATTACCGGGTTCACGGTGTCCTACCTTCTTTGTGGCTCTTGGGGGAAACGGTTTCTTGCGAATTCTTGGGCAATCTCGGGAATCGGCCCGATGGCAATTGTCCGGGTGTTACAGGTAAAGCCATGCTGCAGATAAAACTTGAGGCTGGGAGCCTGCAAGACGTCAGCGGAAAACCGCTGACGCCCGACAGACCACCAACCTCATAGCGCAATCGCTGATTAGCGACGCAGACCCAGGCGAGCGATCAGCGCGGCGTACCGGCTTACGTCCTTGCCTTTCAGGTAGTCCAGCAGCTTGCGACGCTGGTTAACCATGCGGATCAGACCACGACGGGAGTGGTGATCTTTACCGTTGGCCTTGAAGTGACCTTGCAGTTTGTTGATGTTGGCGGTCAGCAGTGCAACCTGCACTTCTGGCGAACCAGTGTCACCAACAGCTTGCTGGTAGTCAGCAACGATTTGAGCTTTTTCTTGAACGTCGAGAGCCATGAGGCAATCCTTCCTTATCAGGAAACTGTTTCAGGGAAACAGCTTCAACAGGCCAGGGACAAATCCCTGTATCTATAAATGAGTAGTGACCATGCCTGTTAACAGCCACACTCGCCGGCCCGCTTACGCAGACCGGTTCCGGTCATTCTGACCGAATCAAGCGACGCGGCGCGATGCGCGCGTCTTCGCTCACTTCACCGATACCGATGAAGCGACCATTGTGATCCTGTACTCGTACCATGCCGAACTTCGGTGCATCCGGGGCACGTACCGGCTGGCCGTTGAGCCAGTAGAACGCGCTCGCTTCCGAGAAGTGCAGCAACGGCCAATCCTGCAGGCCGCTGTCCGATGGCATCAGGAAGCGGTCGACCGCTTCATTGCCGCCTTCGGCATGTACCGCTTCCAGCTCTTCGAGGGTCACGGTCTGCGCGAGGGTGAAAGGCCCGGCCTGGGTCCGACGCAATTCTGCGACGTACGCACCACAACCGAGTTGCTCACCGATATCCTCCACCAGGGTACGAATATAGGTGCCCTTGCTGCAGTCCACCGCAAGCCGCGCAGTATCGCCTTCGAAGGCCAGCAATTCCAAGCGCGCAATAGTAACAGAACGCGGTTCGCGCTCCACTACTTCGCCTGCACGTGCCAGTTTGTACAGCGGCTGGCCATCACGCTTGAGTGCCGAGTACATCGGCGGTATCTGACTGATTTGCCCACGAAATTTCGGCAGAACCGCTTCGACATCGGCGCGACCAACGGTCACCGGACGCTCCTGCAAAACCTCGCCTTCGGCATCGGCCGTGGTGGTGGTCTTGCCCAGTTGCGCCAGGGTTTCATAGCCCTTGTCGGAATCGAGCAGGTACTGCGAGAACTTGGTCGCCTCGCCGAAGCACAGCGGCAACACGCCGGTGGCCAGCGGGTCGAGGCTGCCGGTGTGGCCGGCCTTCTCGGCATTGAGCAGCCAGCGCACCTTCTGCAACGCGGCGTTGGAAGTGAAACCCAACGGCTTGTCGAGCAGGATGATGCCGCTGACGTTACGACGGATACGTTTGACCTGAGCCACCGAATTACTCCTTGGTGTCTTCAGGTGCTGGAGCGGCAACGTGCTGATTGTCTTCAGCCACGGCGCGCTCGATCAGTGCCGACAGGTGCGCACCACGCACGACGGATTCGTCGTAGTGGAAGTGCAATTGCGGCACGCTGCGCAGCTTCATTTCGCGGGCCAATTGCATACGCAGGAAACCTGCGGCGGCATTGAGCACCTTGATGCTTTGCGCGATGTCTTCAGCGTTGTCCTGGCCCATCACGGTGATGAAAATCTTCGCATGACCGACGTCACGGGACACTTCCACAGCGGTGATGGTGACCAGGCCGACGCGCGGGTCTTTGACTTCGCGACGGATCAGTTGCGCCAGCTCGCGCTGCATCTGATCGCCGATACGTTGGGTACGGCTGTATTCTTTTGCCATGATTTGTTACCTGTTACTGCCCAGCGGTGAAACCCGCAAGGTCTGAAAGCGGCAAACGCCCGGCCTGACAAAAGCCAGACCGGGCGTTGCGTTTAGAGTCCGGACGCTGGGCCGTGCATTTGTATGCTACGGCCCATCGTGGCCCTTGAAGTGCGCGAGTCAGAGGCTGCGAGCAACCTGAACCTTCTCGAAGACTTCGATCTTGTCGCCGACTTTGACGTCGTTGTAGCTCTTCACGCCGATACCGCATTCCATGCCGGCACGTACTTCGGAAGCGTCATCCTTGAAGCGGCGCAGGGATTCCAGCTCGCCTTCGAAGATAACGATGTCTTCACGCAGTACACGGATCGGACGGTTACGGTGCACGACACCTTCGATCACCATGCAACCGGCGATCGCGCCAAACTTCGGCGAACGGAACACGTCACGCACTTCGGCCACACCCAGGATGTTCTCGCGAACATCGCTGCCGAGCATGCCGGTCAGGGCTTTCTTGACGTCTTCGATGATGTCGTAGATCACGTTGTAGTAACGCATATCCAGACCTTCCTGCTCGACGATCTTGCGAGCGCCAGCATCGGCACGCACGTTGAAGCCGAACAGTACAGCGTTGGAAGCCAGTGCCAGGTTGGCGTCGGATTCGGTGATACCACCGACACCGCCACCCACGACGCGCACTTGTACTTCGTCGTTGCCCAGGCCATTCAAGGCACCGTTCAACGCTTCCAGCGAACCACGGACGTCGGACTTGAGGACGATGTTGAGCGTCTTCTTCTCGGCCTGACCCATGTTTTCGAAGATGTTTTCCAGCTTGCCGGCGTGAGCGCGAGCCAGTTTGACTTCGCGGAACTTGCCTTGACGGAACAGAGCCACTTCACGGGCTTTCTTCTCGTCGGCAACCACGCTCATCTCGTCGCCAGCGTCCGGGGTACCGTCCAGGCCGAGGATCTCGACAGGGATGGATGGACCGGCTTCCTTGATTGGCTTGCCGTTCTCGTCGAGCATGGCACGTACGCGGCCGTAGTTCGAACCGACCAGGACCATGTCGCCTTGACGCAGAGTACCGTCCTGAACCAGCACGGTTGCCACCGGGCCACGACCCTTGTCGAGACGCGATTCAACCACCACACCACGGCCCGGAGCCGACGGAGTAGCTTTCAGTTCGAGAACTTCGGCCTGCAGCAGAACGGCTTCAAGCAGCTCGTCCACGCCAGTACCCATCTTCGCCGAAACCGGTACGAATGGCGTGTCGCCACCCCAGTCTTCGGAAGTCACGCCGTGAACTGACAGTTCGCTGCGGATGCGATCGAGATCGGCGCCCGGCTTGTCGATCTTGTTCACTGCAACCACCAGCGGTACGCCAGCTGCCTGAGCATGCTGAACGGCTTCGATGGTTTGCGGCATCACGCCGTCGTCCGCTGCAACCACAAGGATCACGATGTCGGTCGCCTTGGCACCACGGGCACGCATTGCGGTAAACGCAGCGTGACCCGGGGTGTCGAGGAAAGTGACCATACCGCGATCAGTCTCAACGTGGTATGCACCGATGTGCTGGGTGATACCGCCGGCTTCGCCAGCAGCTACCTTGGCACGACGGATGTAGTCGAGCAGGGAAGTCTTACCGTGGTCAACATGGCCCATTACGGTCACGACTGGTGCACGGGAGAACGACTCACCTTCAAACTTCAGGGACTCGGCCAGGGAATCTTCCAGGGCGGTGTCGCTGACCAGGGTCACTTTGTGGCCCAGTTCTTCGGCTACCAGTTGAGCAGTTTCCTGATCAAGCACCTGGTTGATGGTCGCTGGGGTACCCAGTTTGAACATGAACTTGATGATTTCAGCAGCCTTGACCGACATCTGGTTGGCCAGATCGCCAACCGTGATGGTCTCGCCGATCTGCACGTCACGCACGACAGGGCCGGTCGGGCTCTGGAAACCGTGGGCGTTGCGCTTCTTCAGCTTGGCCTTGCCGCGACCACCACGACGGAAGCCATCGCTTTCTTCGTCGGTAGTGCGTGGCGCGACACGTGGCGCCGGAGCTTTTTCCTTGACCGATGCGCGATGCGGAGCGTTTTTGCGCTCGCCATCACCGCCGCCGCTGCGACGATTGTTGTCATCGGCACGTGGCTTGTCCGGACGGCGCTGTTCGTTCTGCTTGTTGCGAACGTCAGCCGATGGAGCAGGAGCAGCAGCCACCACCGGTGCGCTTTCACGAACAGGTTCGGCAGCGGCTGCCGGTGCCGCAACGGCATCGCTGGCAGCGGTTTGCGCAGCAGCAGGCTGGCGACGCGCTTCTTCTTCGGCGCGTTGCTTGGCTTCTTCTTCAGCCTTCTGACGGGCAGCATTTTCTACTGCGCGACGCTCATCCAGTTCACGCTTGCGCTCGGCTTCGATTTCTTCCGGGCTGCGCTGTACGAAAACTTTCTTCTTGCGAACTTCAACGCTGATGCTCTTGCTACCAGCCACACGCAGGGTGCTGGTGGTTTTACGCTGCAGCGTGATCTTGCGTGGTTCTTCCACTTTCGCCTTGTGACTGCTCTTCAAGTGAGTCAGCAGGGATTGCTTCTCACTGTCAGTCACATTTTCGTCGGCGGCGGTGTGCGGCAGACCTGCCTCACGCATCTGCTGCAACAGGCGCTCTACCGGTGTTTTGACCTCATCGGCCAGTTGTTTCACCGTGACTTGCGTCATGCACTTCTCTCCTCAGGCCGCGCCTAATTACTCGAACCAGTGGGCTCGGGCGGCCATGATCAACTTGCCGGCACGATCATCGTCAATGCCGTCGATGTCGAGCAGGTCGTCAATAGACTGCTCGGCCAGGTCTTCGCGGGTAATTACGCCGCGCACCGCCAGTTCCATCGCCAAATCCTTGTCCATACCCTCAAGCGAGAGCAGGTCTTCGGCCGGATGGGCGTCTGCCAGCTTTTCCTCAGTAGCGATGGCTTTGGTCAACAAGCGATCCTTGGCGCGAGCACGAAGCTCGTTGACGATTTCCTCGTCAAAGCCGTCGATGTTGAGCATTTCCTCCACCGGTACGTAGGCAATCTCTTCCAGGCTGGTGAAGCCTTCATCTACCAGCACCTGAGCCAGTTCTTCGTCGACTTCCAGCTCGTCGATGAAGTTGCGCAGGATGTCGCCGGTTTCTGCTTGCTGCTTAGCCTGGATGTCCGATTCGGTCATCACGTTCAGGGTCCAGCCAGTCAATTGGCTGGCCAGACGCACGTTCTGACCACCACGACCGATGGCCTGAGCCAGATTGTCTGCGCCAACGGCGATGTCCATTGCATGGGCATCTTCGTCAACGATAATTGCCGCAACCTCGGCCGGGGACATGGCGTTGATCACGAACTGGGCCGGGTTGTCGTCCCACAGCACGATATCAACACGCTCGCCGCCCAACTCACCCGACACCGCCTGGACACGCGAACCGCGCATACCGATGCAGGCACCTTGTGGATCAATGCGCTTGTCCTTGGAGCGGACGGCGATCTTGGCACGCGAACCCGGATCACGGGAGGCGGCCATGACCTCGATGAGGCCCTCAGCAATTTCCGGCACTTCGATACGGAACAGCTCGATCAGCATTTCCGGCGCGGTACGCGACAGGATCAGCTGCGGGCCGCGGTTCTCGGTGCGGATTTCCTTGAGCAGCGCACGCAGACGCACGCCGACACGGAAGGTTTCGCGAGAAATGATGTCTTCGCGGGCCAGCAACGCTTCAGCGTTGTTGCCCAGATCGACGATCACGTTGTCGCGGGTGACTTTTTTCACGGTGCCGGAGATGATTTCTCCCAGGCGCTCGCGATAGGCGTCGACCACTTGAGCGCGCTCGGCTTCGCGAACTTTCTGCACGATGACCTGCTTGGCAGTCTGTGCAGCGATGCGGCCGAACTCGATGGATTCGATTTTCTCTTCGACGACGTCACCGACCTTGGCGCCAGGATGCGTTTCGGCAACCTTGCTTGGCCAGGTCTCGATGGCCGGATCGTCGAGATCATTCTCTTCGACGACCGTCCAGCGACGGAAGGTTTCGTAGGAACCGGTGTGGCGGTTGATTTCCACACGCAGGTCCACTTCGTCTTCAAAACGCTTTTTGGTAGCAGTGGCCAGAGCCAGCTCCAGCGCTTCAAAAATTACGCTTGCCGGTACACCCTTTTCATTGGATACCGACTCAACAACCAGCAGTACTTCTTTGCTCATCGTACGCCTCGCCTTTCGCAAGCCATTGGATCCGCGGGATCCGCGTCTCAGTCAAAACTGGGAATAATGTTGGCCTTGTCGATCATATCGATCGGCAACAGGAACTCGTGGTCTTCTACCTGCACCACGACGTCCTGCTCTTCTACACCGCGCAGAAGGCCCTGAAAGTTGCGTCGACCTTCGAAAGGCGAGCGCAGCTTGATCTTCACTTGTTCACCGGCAAATTTGGCAAACTGCTCAAGAGTGAACAGCGGGCGCTCCATGCCAGGCGAGGAAACTTCAAGGGTGTATTCAACGGAGATCGGATCTTCAACATCCAGAACGCCGCTGATCTGACGGCTGACAATGGCGCAATCGTCCACCAGCACGCCACCCTCTTTATCGATATAAACGCGCAACATCGAGTGACGACCCTGAGCCGAAAACTCGATACCCCAGCATTCATAGCCCAGGGCCACGACCACCGGGGCCAGCAAGGCCTGCAACTCTTCTAGCTTGCTCGACACCTGAACCCCCTAGTGCATGATATGTGCATGCTTTGCAAAATAAAAAAATGGGCATAACGCCCATCCTTGAAACGCCGTCGAACAGCGGCGTTGGAAGTATCCAGCTAACAAAAAGCCCCTTAAAAGGGGCTCCTTAAACTGGTTGCGGGGGCCGGATTTGAACCGACGACCTTCGGGTTATGAGCCCGACGAGCTACCAGACTGCTCCACCCCGCGACAAAGCTGGGGCGGAAGTATACGACCGATCCCTTTTAGGGTCAATGTAACCTTCCACCTGCAAGAAAGCCCGCAACAGCGGGCTTTCTTGACTAATTGGTACCGAGAAGGGGACTCGAACCCCTACACCCTATGGGCACAACCACCTCAAGGTTGCGTGTCTACCAATTCCACCACCTCGGCAATACTACGTTTGAAACCCTTCTTACTTCTGCTCTTGAGCTGGAGGCACGTCAGTCGCTGGAGAAGCCGACTTTTGCTCTTGAAGCACCGGGACATCATCAGAAGCCGGTTGTTGCTTAGGTACTTCCAACACCGCTGGATCTGGCAGACCTGCTTGAGTCAGCTGATGAGCTTTCTCTTTAGCAAAGTAACCTAACCCCAAGCTGGTTATGAAGAAACCGGCGGCAAGTATAGCAGTAAACTTACTAAGAAAGGTAGAGGAACCTTGGCTTCCGAACACAGTATTTGAAGCACCTGCTCCGAAAGACGCGCCAGCGTCCGCACCCTTACCCTGCTGCAGCAAAACCAGAGCAACTACGCCCAATGCACCCAGCAGATGAAAAACGACTACGACTGTTTCCAGCATTTTTTCAGTTTCCCGCGGCGCGACAGATCGCACCGAACTCATCTGCATTCAGGGAGGCTCCACCAATGAGCCCCCCATCGATATCCGGCATGCCGAACAGTTCGACCGCATTGGCCGCCTTCACGCTGCCGCCGTATAGAAGCCGCACATTTCGTGCGACTTCAGAATTCTCTGCCGCCAACTGCTCGCGAATGGCTTTATGCACATCCTGAGCCTGTTGCGGCGTTGCAGTCAGCCCGGTACCAATGGCCCAGACCGGCTCGTAAGCAATGACTGCCTTGGCAAAAGCGCCGACACCCAGCTCCTCGATGATGCTGCCCAGCTGACGCCCGACAACTTCAAGAGTTTTCCCGGCTTCGCGCTGCTCGAGGGTTTCCCCTACACACAACACCGGGATCAAGCCACATGCCTGTGCCGCTGCGAACTTGCGATTCAGCATCCCGTCTCGCTCGCCCAGAATCTGGCGGCGTTCGGAGTGCCCGACAAGCACCAGGGAACAACCTGCATCCACCAACTGACTGGGAGCAATCTCACCGGTCAGCGCACCTTGCATGGCTTCCACCGCAGAATTCTGCGCGCCGACCGAAATCGACTTGCCTTTCAAGCCATCAATCACTTGATTGATATACAAGCAAGGCGGGAACACCGCGACATCAACACCGCTAGGCAAGGCCAGATGACGAAGGCCGTTGATCAGCTCAGCGACGCTGGCGCGGGTACCGTGCATCTTCCAGTTACCAGCTACCATAGGGCGACGCATGCTGTACCTCGTCGGTCAAAGTGGGCGCAGATGTTACCCAACACAATCATGGCTTGCAAGCCGTATCAGGCAGAAACTTCGGTTACCAGTTTTGCCAGCTCTTCGGCATAGCCGCGAACCTGGTTTTCGTCCTCGCCTTCGACCATTACGCGCACCAGAGGCTCTGTGCCGGACTTGCGCAGAAGCACGCGACCGCGCCCCGCCATCGCCTGGGTTACACGGGCACTGGCCTCCTTGACAGCTGGATGCTCCAGCGGGCTTTCGCCGCCACCGAACCGAACGTTGATCAGCACCTGAGGGCACTTGCGCAGCGCCTGCCGGGTTTGCGCAAGCCCTTCATTGCGGGATTTCAAAGCCATCAACACTTGCAACGCTGCGATGATCGCGTCGCCCGTAGTGGTGTGATTGAAGCAGACGACATGCCCGGAGTTTTCGCCACCCACCAGCCAATTACGCGCCTGCAGTTCGGCGATGACGTAACGGTCACCGACATTGGCACGAACGAAAGGAATAGAAAGATCCGCCAACGCCAGCTCGAGGCCGAGGTTGCTCATCAACGTACCGACGACACCACCCTGCAACTTGCCGCGCTCATGCAGATCGCGAGCAATGATAAACAGCAAATCGTCACCATCAACGATGGTGCCAGTATGATCAACCATCAACACCCGATCGCCGTCACCATCGAAGGCGATGCCCAGGTCGGCATGCTCGGCCAGCACCGCAGCCTGTAAGGGCCCCATGTGCGTGGAACCGCAGTTGTCGTTGATGTTCAGCCCGTTCGGCTGGGCAGACAATACGACAACTTCGGCGCCCAACTCACGAAAGACGCTTGGCGCGACCTTATAGGTAGCACCGTGGGCACAGTCGATGACGATCTTCAGGCCGGAAAAATTGGTCCCGGTAGGCACGCTGCTTTTACAGAACTCGATATAGCGGCCCGATGCGTCATTGATTCGCGAGACTTTGCCGATCTTGCTCGATTCGACAACGGTCATCGGCGTATCCAGCAACTCTTCGATCATCAACTCCAGCTCATCCGGCAGCTTAGTGCCTTTGCCGGAAAAGAACTTGATGCCGTTGTCGTCATGCGGGTTGTGCGATGCACTGATCACGATCCCGGCTTCAGCCTGGAAAGTGCGCGACAGGTAGGCGATGGCTGGCGTCGGCATCGGGCCGAGCAGCATCACATCGGCACCCGCCGAGGTCAGCCCCGCTTCGAGCGCGGATTCGAACATATAGCCGGAGATCCGCGTGTCCTTACCGACCAGCACCTTGCACGCCCCCATCTTGCGGAACGCCATGCCAGCGGCCCAGCCAAGCTTGAGCATGAAATCAGGCGTGATCGGGTATTCACCAACGCGACCGCGAATGCCGTCGGTACCAAAATATTTCTTGCTCATAAGTGCTCCATCATTCTTATTCGGCTGATTCTACGGCCGCGATCATTGCCACTACATCGACAGTTTCCGCCACATCGTGGACGCGCAATATCCGCGCGCCCTTTACCGACGCCAGCGCCGCCAGCGCCAGACCGCCAGGCAGACGCTCGCCTACGGGACGGTTCAAGGCGTGGCCAATCATACTCTTGCGCGAAACACCTACCAGCAGAGGGCGACCCAGTGCATGCAGGGCCTCCATGTGCTTGAACAAGCTTAGATTGTGCTGCAGGGTTTTGGCGAAGCCGAAGCCGGGATCAAGAATGATCCGCTCGGCAGGAATGCCCGCCTGCGCGCACTGATCCATGCGCTCGGCCAGAAATTCGCCCACCTCGCGAGTGACATCCTGATACTGCGGATTATCCTGCATATCGCCCGGCTCGCCGAGCATATGCATGAGGCAGACCGGCAACCCGGTCGCCGCTGCCGCATCCAGCGCACCATCGCGACGCAGCGAACGCACGTCGTTGATCAATCCAGCGCCAAGCCGTGCGGTTTCGCGCATGACTGCCGGTGTGGAAGTATCAACCGAAATGATGACATCCAGCTCGCGATTGATCAGCTCGACAATCGGTGCGATGCGCTCAAGCTCTTCCAGAGGAGAAACCGCTCGCGCACCCGGCCGGGTCGATTCGCCGCCGACATCGATCAGCGTCGCACCGGCAAGCACCATCGCTTCGGCATGGCGCAGAGCCGCGTCGAGCTGGCTGTAGCGGCCGCCATCAGAAAAAGAATCAGGGGTGACATTGAGAATGCCCATGACATGCGTCTGGGCCAAATCAAGAACCCGGTTGCCGCAAGGCAACCGGGTCAGGGACTGAACAGAAGTCATTTCAAACCTTAAACGTCAGCAGCCGGACCGCCAATCGGTTTTTCCGGACGCTCGTCCTGCACCACAGGTGGCGGAGGTGTACCGGCGCCACCGGACCAATCACGCGGCTCACGAGGTGTACGCCCTGCCATGATGTCGTCAATCTGCTCGGCATCAATGGTTTCGTACTTCATCAGCGCATCAGCCATGGCATCCAGCTTGTCACGATTATCCGTAAGGATCTGCTTGGCGGTGCCGTAGCACTGATCGATGATGCTGCGCACTTCGGAGTCGATCAGCTTGGCCGTCTCACCGGAGAAGCTGGCAGCCTGACCGCCACCGCCGCGACCGAGGAACACTTCGCCCTCTTCTTCGGCGTACATCAGCGGACCGAGTTTTTCCGACAGACCCCACTTGGTCACCATGTTCCGGGCAATCTGACTTGCACGCATGATGTCGTTGGAGGCACCAGTGGTCACACCATCAAAGCCCAGGGTCATTTCTTCAGCGATACGGCCACCGTACAGCGAGCAGATCTGGCTGATCAACGCACGCTTGGACAGGCTGTAGCGATCTTCTTCCGGCAGGAACATGGTCACACCCAGCGCACGACCGCGCGGGATGATCGAGACCTTGTAGACCGGATCATGCTCAGGTACGACGCGACCAACAATGGCGTGGCCCGCTTCGTGATAAGCAGTGTTCTGTTTTTCTTTCTCGGACATGACCATGGATTTGCGCTCGGCGCCCATCATGATCTTGTCTTTGGCTAGCTCGAACTCTTTCATCTCGACGATACGCTTGCCGCTACGTGCCGCGAACAGTGACGCCTCGTTGACCAGGTTGGCCAGGTCCGCACCGGAGAAGCCCGGCGTACCGCGCGCAATGACTGCCGGCGCAACGTCGTCGCCCATTGGCACTTTGCGCATGTGCACTTTGAGAATCTGCTCGCGACCACGAATGTCCGGCAAGCCAACCACCACCTGACGGTCGAAACGGCCAGGACGCAACAGCGCAGGGTCGAGCACGTCGGGACGGTTGGTTGCGGCGATCACGATGATGCCGTCGTTCATTTCGAAGCCGTCCATCTCTACCAGCAACTGGTTGAGAGTCTGCTCACGCTCATCGTGACCACCACCCATACCGGCACCACGATGGCGGCCCACGGCATCGATTTCGTCGATGAAGATGATGCACGGTGCGTGCTTCTTGGCCTGCTCGAACATGTCGCGGACACGGCTGGCGCCGACACCGACGAACATTTCGACAAAGTCGGAACCGGAAATGGTGAAGAACGGCACTTTCGCTTCGCCAGCAATCGCCTTCGCCAGCAAGGTTTTACCGGTACCTGGCGGGCCGACCATCAGCACACCGCGTGGAATGCGGCCGCCCAGACGCTGGAACTTGCCCGGATCACGCAAGAACTCGACCAGTTCGCCGACTTCTTCCTTGGCTTCGTCGCAACCGGCAACGTCAGCCAACGTGGTTTTCACCTGATCTTCGGAGAGCAGGCGCGCCTTGCTCTTGCCGAAGCTCATCGGCCCGCCCTTGCCACCGGCACCGCCCTGCATCTGGCGCATGAAGAACATGAACACCGCGATGATCACCAGGATCGGGAAGCTGGCCACCAGAAGCTGGGTCCAGATGCTTTGCTGTTCAGGCTGCTTGCCTTCAACCACAACGTGGTTGTCGACCAGATCGCCGATCAGGCCATTGTCCTGGATTGCCGGACGAATGGTCTTGAAGCTGTCGCCATCGGTGCGCTTGCCGGTAATCACATAGCCATCGACGGCTACGCGCTCGACCTTGCCATCCTTGACCTGCTGGATGAAGTCGGAATAGTTGAGGGTCTGCGGCTCGTTAGGGCTGGAGAAGTTGTTCATCACCGTCACCAGGACAGCCGCGATGATCAACCACAGGATCAGATTCTTTGCCATATCGTTCAATTAACTACCCTCTGAAGCAAGCTCCGCTACTGGCGCGCGCTTCGCATGATATTCACCGGCCTAACTTACTACATTACCTACAACTCTGGCAGGCGCCGTCTGTAACCCTTTGTGAAACACTTTCTACACAATATTCGCTTATGGCCGCAGAGCGAAATATGAAAAACCTATCGCCCTGCCGAAAAACCTCGTTTTACGCATCACCGCCGCGATAACCCCAGGCCAGCATGTACTGCTCACGGGAGCTGCCACGGGAAGAGTCTGGCTTGATCATCTGGATCTTGTCGAATTTCTTGCGAGCATCCTTCAGATAAACATCGAACCCTTCGCCCTGAAAAATCTTGATGACGAAATTGCCACCGGGCTTGAGGATCCGCTCCGCCAGATCCAGCGCCAGCTCACAAAGGAACATGGCCTTGGGCATATCCACTTCGGGCGTACCACTCATATTGGGGGCCATATCGGAAATCACAAGGTCCACCTGCGAATTACCGACGGCCTCAAGGATTTCGGCAAGCACCGAGTCTTCAGTGAAGTCACCTTGAATGAAGGTCACGTCCGGAATGCCGTCCATCTCAAGGATGTCAGAAGCGATCAGACGCCCCTGACCACCGATCAGCCGGCTGGTGACCTGCGACCAGCCGCCCGGGGCCGCGCCGAGGTCGACCACGCTCATGCCCGGACGGATCAATTTGTATTTTTCCTGGATCTCCAGAAGCTTGTAACTTGCACGCGAACGGTAGCCATCCTTCTGCGCCTGCTTCACATAAGGATCGTTGACATGTCTTTTCAGCCAACCAAGGCTTGTCTTGGAACGCGCCATTGGGCACCTCGATGATTAGGGTCGTGATTAGTTGGGCGGATCCACGAACCCTCGGGTAAAATGGCCGCCATTTTACAGAATCCAGACGAAAGGGTCAGATTATGCCGCTCACTCCAGAGCAGAAGAAACAGTACAAATCCATCGGCCACCACCTCAAACCAGTGTTGACGGTGGCGGACAACGGTTTGACTGAAGGTGTTTTAGCCGAACTTGAACGCGCCCTGGCGGATCACGAGCTGATCAAGATCAAGCTCAACATCCTCGACCGCGAGTCGCGCCTGGCGCACATCGCCGAACTGTGCAAAGTCGGCAAAGCGGACCTGGTTCAGGTCATCGGCAAGATGGCTCTGGTCTACCGCAAGAACTTCAGCGTCAACAAGCAGCTGTCGAACGTTCATCGCTTCAAGTGATGCGCAGGGTCAAGGGTGTGCTTCGCACACCCTGCCACTCCATCCAGGCACCGGCTGCATGACCAGCACCAGCCCGGAAAACCCCAGCACCAGATAACTGAATACCTGCCAGCGCTGCGCATCCGGCCAGCCGACACGCACGGCGACATACATCGCGCACGCGTACAACGCCATCAACAGCACCTGCCCGCGAAAATCCCGCCATAGACTGCCAAGGCCTTCGGCCTGCACCAGCACCAAAGCCTGAAAAATCACGCACAGAGCGGCGAATCCCACCACCAGCACTTCGAATGCACTGGCAACTTCGTCGATCAACAGCGGCGCCAGACCGATCTGGCCTAACGCCGGCTGCAAACCAATGTGAATCAACCATAGACCACCGACCCAAAGCATCTGGGTCAGTTGCCAAAGCATGGCGCCCGCATGCAGCGGGCGCCTTCTTTCAGATGTGACGAACTTCGACAATCTCATACTCGATCACGCCGCCTGGCGTTTTGACGGCGACCACGTCGCCCTCTTCCTTGCCAATCAAGGCGCGGGCCAGCGGCGAACCGACGGAAATCTTGCCGAGTTTGAAGTCAGCCTCATCCTCACCCACGATGTGGTATGTGACGCTTTCATCAGTCTCGACGTTGGCGATTTCGACGGTGGTACCGAAAATCACTTTGCCGGTATGCGGGATGGTCGTGACATCGATGATGACCTGATTCTGAATCCGGCCTTCGATGTCACGAATCCGCGCCTCGACCATGCCCTGCTGTTCGCGCGCGGCATGGTATTCAGCGTTTTCCTTCAAGTCACCCAACTCGCGGGCCGTACCGATGTCCTGGCTGAGCTTCGGACGAACGACCTTGGTCAGGTGAGCATGTTCTTCTTCCAGAGCTTTGGCGCCCTGAACAGTCATGGGGTACTTGGTTATGCTCATGCCTTCAATCCTGCGTGTAGATCCTGCAAGCGGCGCACGGTTTTTTCCGGACCGAACTTCAGCGCTTCGCAGATCGCTTCGCCCGCAGCGATGGTGGTGGTGCAGTAGATCTTGTGCTGCAGGGCGTTGCGACGAATGGAGTACGAATCGGCGATCGACTGACGACCTTCGGTGGTGTTGATGATCAGGGTGACTTCGTCATTCTTGATCATGTCGACCACGTGCGGACGACCCTCGGTCACCTTGTTCACGCGGCGCACTTTCAGGCCTGCCGCTTCGATCAGCTTGGCAGTGCCGGCAGTGGCGACCACTTCGAAGCCCAAGTTGATCAGATCTCGGGCCACGCCTGCAACCAGTGGCTTGTCGTCATCGCGCACACTGATGAACGCGGTACCGCCGGTCGGCAGCACTTCGCTGGCGCCCATCTGCGCTTTGGCGAAAGCTTCACCGAAGGTGTCGCCGACGCCCATCACTTCACCGGTCGACTTCATCTCTGGGCCGAGGATCGGGTCGACGCCAGGGAACTTGGCGAATGGGAATACCGCCTCTTTCACGCTGTAGAAATTCGGGATGATTTCCTTTGTGAAGCCGATTTCCTTCAGGGTCTTACCGGCCATCACGCGGGCAGCGATCATCGCCAGGGAAACACCGATGCACTTGGATACGAACGGCACGGTACGCGAGGCGCGCGGGTTGACTTCGATGACGTAGATGTCTTCGCCCTGCAAAGCCAATTGCACGTTCATCAGGCCGACAACGCCGAGTTCAAGGGCCATTTTCTTGACCTGTTCGCGCATCTCGTCCTGGATGTGCGCCGGCAGCGAGTAAGGCGGCAGCGAGCACGCGGAGTCACCGGAGTGAACGCCCGCCTGCTCGATGTGCTGCATGATCGCGCCGATTACCACATCTTTGCCGTCGCAAACCGCGTCCACGTCCATTTCGATGGCGCAGTTGAGGAAGTGGTCGAGCAGCACCGGGCTGTCGTTGGACACTTGCACCGCGTCACGCAGGTAACGCTTGAGCTCGTCTTCCTTATAAACGATTTCCATCGCACGGCCGCCCAGTACGTAGGACGGGCGCACCACCAGCGGATAACCGATTTTCGCGGCAGCGCGAACGGCTTCGTCTTCGCTGCGCACGGTGGCGTTTGGCGGCTGACGCAGGTTCAGGCGCTCGACCATTTGCTGGAAGCGCTCGCGGTCTTCAGCACGGTCGATGGCGTCAGGGCTGGTGCCGATGATCGGCACGCCAGCAGCTTCCAGAGCGCGAGCCAGTTTCAACGGAGTCTGGCCGCCGTACTGGACGATCACGCCTTTCGGCTTCTCGACGCGGCAGATTTCCAGCACGTCTTCCAGAGTTACCGGTTCGAAGTACAGACGGTCGGAAGTGTCGTAGTCGGTGGAAACGGTTTCCGGGTTGCAGTTGACCATGATGGTTTCGTAGCCGTCTTCGCGCAGGGCGAGAGCAGCGTGAACGCAGCAGTAGTCGAACTCGATGCCCTGGCCGATACGGTTCGGACCGCCCCCCAGAATCATGATTTTGTCGCGACCCGACGGCGCGGCTTCGCACTCTTCCTCGTAGGTCGAGTAGAGATAAGCGGTGTCGGTGGCGAACTCGGCGGCGCAGGTGTCAACGCGCTTGTAGACCGGGAACACTTCCAGCTTCTGACGGTGCGTGCGCAGGTTTTTCTCGGTGACGCCCAGCAGCTTGGCCAGACGCTGATCGGAGAAGCCTTTGCGCTTGAGCTTGAACATCAGGTCGCGGTCGATCGAGGACAGACCGAGGGTCTTGACCTTCTCTTCGTCCTTGATCAGATCTTCGATCTGCACCAGGAACCATGGATCGATCATGTTCATGCCAAAGATGTCTTCGACCGACAGACCGGCGCGGAAGGCGTCCGCCACGTACCAGATACGCTCGGCGCCCGGCACGGTCAGTTCGCGCTTGAGCACGCTCATGCTTTCCGGGTTGCTCAGATCAAGCTTCTCGTCCAGACCGCAAACGCCGACTTCCAGACCACGCAGGGCTTTCTGCAGGGATTCCTGGAAGGTGCGGCCAATGGCCATGACTTCACCGACCGACTTCATTTGCGTGGTCAGGCGCGCGTCAGCCTTGGCGAATTTCTCGAAGGCAAAGCGTGGCAGCTTGGTCACGACGTAGTCGATCGACGGTTCGAAGGACGCCGGGGTCTTGCCGCCGGTGATGTCGTTCGACAGCTCGTCGAGGGTGTAACCCACAGCCAGTTTGGCCGCGACTTTCGCGATCGGGAAACCGGTGGCTTTCGAAGCCAGTGCCGAGGAACGCGATACACGCGGGTTCATTTCGATCACGACCATGCGGCCAGTGTTCGGGCAGATACCGAATTGAACGTTGGAACCGCCGGTCTCGACGCCGATCTCGCGCAGTACCGCCAGCGAGGCGTTACGCAGGATCTGGTATTCCTTGTCGGTCAGGGTCTGGGCTGGAGCCACGGTGATCGAGTCACCGGTGTGCACGCCCATCGGGTCGAAGTTTTCGATCGAGCAGACGATGATGCAGTTGTCCTTTTTGTCGCGGACAACTTCCATTTCATATTCTTTCCAGCCGATCAGCGATTCGTCGATCAGCAGCTCTTTGGTCGGCGACAGGTCCAGACCACGGGCGCAGATTTCTTCGAACTCTTCACGGTTGTAGGCGATACCGCCACCGGTGCCGCCCATGGTGAAGGACGGACGGATGATGCACGGGAAACCGAGGGTTTCGAGAACCGCGTTGGCCTCTTCCATGCTGTGGGCGATGCCGGAACGCGGGCACGCCAGGCCGATGGATTTCATCGCCTTGTCGAAACGCGAACGGTCTTCAGCCTTGTCGATGGTGTCGGCGTTGGCACCGATCATCTCTACGCCGAACTTCTCCAGAACGCCTTCGCGCTCCAGGTCCAGGGCGCAGTTCAGTGCAGTCTGGCCGCCCATGGTCGGCAGGACGGCGTCCGGACGCTCCTTCTCGATGATCTTGGCAACGGTCTGCCACTTGATCGGCTCGATGTAGGTGGCATCGGCCATGTCCGGGTCGGTCATGATGGTGGCCGGGTTGGAGTTCACCAGGATGACGCGGTAACCCTCTTCGCGCAGGGCTTTGCAGGCCTGGGCGCCGGAGTAGTCGAATTCGCAGGCCTGGCCGATCACGATCGGGCCAGCGCCGAGAATCAGGATGCTTTTAATGTCTGTACGTTTTGGCATGGTTTGTCACTCAAATCCGCAGGTCAGTCGGCAAGCCGTCTTGATCGATTTCTGAAGTCCCGAAGGGGCCGCCGGGTGCCGGGGCCGCCCTCAAGGCTTCTCTCTACAGTCTCAAGGCGAACGCTTAGCGTCGCTTGGCCATCTCGTTGATGAAGCGGTCGAACAGTGGCGCGACATCGTTCGGGCCCGGGCTCGCTTCAGGGTGACCCTGGAAGCTGAACGCGCTCTTGTCGGTGCGCTCGATGCCTTGCAGGGTGCCGTCGAACAGCGACTTGTGGATCGCGCGTACGTTGGCTGGCAGGGTGGCTTCGTCTACCGCAAAACCGTGGTTCTGGCTGGTGATCATCACCACACCTGTGTCCAGATCCTGCACCGGGTGGTTGGCACCGTGGTGGCCGTGGCCCATTTTCAGGGTCTTGGCGCCGGAGGCCAGAGCCAGCAGCTGGTGGCCGAGGCAGATGCCGAACACCGGCGTCTCGGTTTCCAGCACTTGCTTGATCGCCTGGATCGCGTAGTCGCATGGCTCCGGATCACCAGGGCCGTTGGACAGGAACACGCCGTCCGGCTTGAGCGCCAGCACATCGGCGGCTGGCGTCTGAGCCGGCACCACGGTGACGCGGCAGCCGCGCTCGACCAGCATGCGCAGGATGTTGACCTTGACGCCGTAGTCGTAGGCGACCACGTGGTATGGCAGTTCGGAGGCTTCGATGGTCGCGTGGCTGTCGGTTTTCAGATCCCAGACAGTCGAGCGCCATTCGTATTGAGTCTTGGTGCTGACGACTTTCGCCAGATCCATGCCCTTCAGGCCCGGGAAGCCTTGCGCAGCAGCGATAGCTGCTTCTTCGGAAATGTTGTCGCCGGCCATGATGCAGCCGTTCTGTGCGCCTTTTTCACGCAGGATGCGGGTCAGGCGACGGGTGTCGATACCAGCGATTGCCACTACATTGTTGGCTTTCAGGTAGTCGGACAGGGACATCGTGTTACGCCAGTTGCTCGCTACCAGCGGCAGGTCACGGATGACCAGGCCAGCGGACCAGACGCGATCGGACTCGGCATCTTCCGGTGTGGTACCGGTGTTGCCGATGTGCGGGTAAGTCAGGGTAACGATCTGTTGGGCGTAGGAAGGATCGGTAAGGATTTCCTGATAGCCGGTCATTGCGGTGTTGAACACCACCTCACCAACGGTCTGACCGTCGGCTCCAATGGCTTCGCCGCGAAAAATGCTGCCATCAGCAAGGGCGAGTATGGCTGGCTTAGTCAAGAAGACCTCCCGTAAATAACGCATGAAAGGGCAATCGCAGGTTGTAAAAAAGCGGAGTGACGTATGGACACGTCACCCCGCTTCTTCACTGAAATTATTCTGCGCGCTTTTAGTGGACACACTAAAGCTGTAGCTTACAGAAAAGGGCGTTTTTGGTCCACCGCTAAAGAGCCTTAAAGGCCGGAGAATGCGACAGGTCGTCGCCAAGCGGTAAAAACCGGCGCAAAACGGGACGTTTGCGCCGGGTTCAGCAACGACTCAACGCAGGTCGAGCACGTCTTGCATGTCGTACAGGCCCGGCTCGCGACCATCCAGCCACAGCGCCGCACGCACCGCGCCCTTGGCGAAGGTCATGCGGCTCGAAGCCTTGTGGGTGATCTCGACGCGCTCGCCATCGGCAGCGAACAGCACGGTGTGATCACCGACGATATCGCCAGCACGCACGGTGGCGAAACCAATGGTTTCACGCTCACGCGCACCGGTCTGACCTTCGCGACCGTAGACCGCGACCTTCTTCAGATCACGCCCCAGCGCATCGGCAATCACTTCACCCATGCGCACTGCCGTGCCCGACGGAGCATCAACCTTGTGCCGGTGATGGGCTTCCATGATCTCGATATCGACATCGTCGCCCAGCACGCGCGCAGCGGTGTCGAGCAACTTCAGGCACAGGTTGACGCCGACGCTGAAGTTGGCGGCGAAGACGATCGGAATGTCCTTGCCCGCCTCGGCCAGCAATTGCTTCTCTTCAACACTGAAACCGGTGGTACCGATGATCATCGCTTTGCCGTGTTTGCGGCAGAACGCGAGATTCTTCAGGGTCACGGTCGGGTGAGTGAAGTCGATCAGCACATCGAACTCTTCGACCACTCGATCCAGATCACCGGACAGCGGCACGCCGATACGGCCCAGCGCTGCCAGCTCACCGGCATCCGCGCCAACCAGCGTGCTGTCGGGACGATCGACCGCCGCGGTCAGACCGGCGCCCGGCGTCTGCTGCACTGCTTCAATCAGGGTCTTGCCCATGCGCCCGGCGGCGCCCATCACTGCAATACGTCGCATGCCGACTCCTTACAAATCGCCGAAGAAACGCTTCACACCGTCGAACCAACCGGTGGTTTTCGGCGAGTGGCTGTTGTCGTCGGCCAGGGAGCTGCGGAATTCTTCCAGCAGTTCACGCTGACGACGGTTGAGGTTGACCGGCGTTTCCACAGCCACACGACACATCAGGTCGCCGGCACCGCCGCCACGCACTGGCGCCACGCCTTTACCGCGTACGCGGAACTGCTTGCCGGTCTGCGTGCCTTCGGGGATTTTCAGTTTGACGCGACCGTCGAGGGTCGGAATTTCCAGCTCGCCGCCCAGTGCTGCGTCGACGAAGCTGATTGGCACTTCGCAGAACAGATGCTTGCCGTCACGCTGAAAGATGTCGTGTTCGCGCACATTGATCACAACGTACAGGTCGCCAGTCGGCCCGCCCTGGGTACCCGCCTCGCCTTCGCCGGACAGACGAATGCGGTCGCCAGTATCAACACCGGCAGGCACTTTGACCGACAGGGTTTTGTACTCTTCGACGCGACCGTCGCCGTGGCAGGAGTCGCACGGATCGGAAATGATCTTGCCCTGACCATGGCAGCGCGGGCAGGTCTGCTGCACCGAGAAGAAGCCCTGTTGCATGCGCACCTGGCCGATGCCGCCGCAGGTCGGGCACGTCGTCGGCGACGAGCCTTTCTTGGCCCCCGAACCATCGCACGGCTTGCAGTTGACCAGTGTCGGAACGCGGATATTCACCGACGTACCGCGCACCGCTTCTTCCAGATTCAGTTCCAGGGTGTAGCGCAGATCGCTGCCACGCTGAGCGCCGCCACGGGCACCGCCGCGACCGCCACCGAAGAAATCACTGAAGACATCGCCGAAGATGTCCGAGAAGTTCTGGCCACCGAAACCGGCACCGCCGCCACCCATGCTCGGATCGACGCCGGCATGACCGTACTGATCGTATGCCGCGCGCTTGCTGGCGTCGGACAACACTTCATAGGCCTCGTTGGCCTCTTTGAATGCTTCTTCGGAAGCTTTGTCGCCGGGATTACGGTCGGGGTGGTGCTTCATGGCCAGGCGGCGATAGGCCTTCTTCAGGTCCGCTTCGCTCGTGCCCCGCTCGACACCCAATACTTCGTAATAGTCACGCTTTGCCATAAGTTCTTTGCACTCTTAAGGACGTTCGGCAAACCCCTCCTGAGCCTCGCCAAACTCGTTGAGCCCCCATTAAGGGCCGGACCCAACTCACGTCAATTCAACGATCCTGGTCTTGATTGATGCGGTATCTGCGGCGCGAAAAGCAGGAGCATTTTCAGCCATACCACCAACACGCGAGCGTTGTCGCATGCTGTAAAAATTCACGTATTCCAGATACGCCAACGCGGGAGGCAAGCTCCCGCGCGGCGACATCCTACCAGTCACCGCCGCAAGGCAGTCAACCGGGCGACCAACAACTTACTTGTGGTCTTTGACTTCTTCGAACTCGGCGTCGACAACGTCGTCAGCCTTCTCAGCCGATTCGCCTTGCGGGGCTGCGCCATCAGCTGGCTGAGCCTGTTCGGCGTACATCTTCTGAGCAACCGGAGCGGAGACCTTCGACAGCTCTTCAACCTTGGCTTCGATGGCAGCCTTGTCGTCGCCTTTGACGGCGGCTTCCAGAGCAACCACTGCAGCTTCGATTGCAGTCTTCTCTTCGGCGGTGACCTTGTCGCCCGCGTCAGCGACCATCTTGCGAGTCGAGTGTACCAGTGCATCACCCTGGTTACGGGCAGCGGCCAGTTCTTCGAACTTGCGGTCTTCCTCGGCATTCGCCTCGGCGTCACGCACCATGCGCTCGATTTCTTCGTCGGACAGACCGGAGTTGGCCTTGATCACGATCGACTGGGTCTTGCCGGTAGCCTTGTCTTTCGCGCCGACGTGCAGGATGCCGTTGGCGTCGATGTCGAAGGTCACTTCGATCTGCGGCACACCACGTGGAGCTGGTGGAATGTCGGCCAGGTCGAACTTGCCCAGCGATTTGTTCTGTGCGGCTTGCTTGCGCTCGCCCTGCAGAACGTGAATGGTCACAGCGCCCTGGTTGTCGTCGGCAGTCGAGAACACTTGCGATTTCTTGGTAGGAATCGTGGTGTTTTTCTCGATCAGCGCGGTCATCACGCCACCCATGGTTTCGATACCCAGGGTCAGCGGGCTGACGTCGAGCAGCAGCACGTCTTTCACGTCACCGGCCAGAACAGCGCCCTGAATCGCAGCACCCATGGCAACGGCTTCGTCCGGGTTGACGTCTTTACGCGCTTCTTTACCGAAGAAATCGGTAACCAGCTTCTGTACCAGCGGCATACGAGTCTGACCACCGACCAGAATCACGTCGTTGATCGCGCTGACGTCGATACCGGCGTCTTTCATGGCAATGCGGCAAGGTTCGATGGTGCGCTGAACCAGGTCTTCAACCAGTGCTTCGAGCTTGGCACGCGAGATCTTCACGTTCAGGTGCTTAGGACCGGTCGCGTCTGCAGTGATGTACGGCAGGTTGACGTCGGTCGACTGAGCGGACGACAGCTCGATCTTGGCTTTCTCAGCGGCTTCTTTCAGGCGCTGCATGGCCAGCGGGTCACCTTTGAGGTTCATGCCGCTTTCTTTCTTGAATTCGTCAACGAGGTAGTCGATCAGACGAATGTCGAAGTCTTCACCGCCAAGGAAGGTATCGCCGTTGGTGGCCAACACTTCGAACTGGTGCTCACCGTCAACTTCAGCGATCTCGATTACGGAAACGTCGAAGGTACCGCCACCCAGGTCATAAACGATCACGGTGTGGTCGCCCTTGGCCTTGTCCATACCGTAAGCCAGAGCGGCTGCGGTTGGTTCGTTGATGATACGTTTTACGTCCAGACCAGCGATGCGGCCGGCGTCTTTGGTGGCCTGACGCTGGCTGTCGTTGAAGTAGGCCGGAACGGTGATCACCGCTTCGGTCACTGCCTCGCCGAGGTAGTCTTCGGCGGTCTTCTTCATCTTCTTCAGAATTTCAGCCGAGATTTGTGGCGGAGCCATTTTCTGGCCGTTCACTTCAACCCAGGCGTCGTTGTTGTCAGCCTTGACGATCTTGTAAGGGACCATCTGGATGTCTTTCTGCACAACTTCTTCGTCGAAACGACGACCGATCAGACGCTTTACTGCGTACAGGGTGTTGTGCGGGTTGGTGACAGCCTGACGCTTGGCCGACTGACCTACCAGAATTTCGCCATCGTTGGCGTAAGCGATGATCGACGGCGTGGTACGCGCGCCTTCAGCGTTTTCAATAACTTTGGCTTTGCCGTTTTCCAGCACGGAGACGCAGGAGTTGGTAGTCCCCAGGTCGATACCGATAATCTTGCCCATGTTCACTCTCCCGAAACTTTGGATTTTGTTGCCGCAGCAGTGGTGGCTGACTGCGGTAGCACTTAAACGCTTGACTTCTAAATGGGGGCCTTGCGGCTAATTTCAAGCCTGCTCGTCAATCGAAGGCGAAACCGGTGCCGGCGCCTTGCTGACCACGACCATCGCCGGGCGCAACAGGCGACCATTGAGCTGGTAGCCCTTCTGGAAAACCTTAAGCACGCTGTTCGGCTCGACGTCGGCGCTTTCCTGCATGGCCATCGCCTGATGGTGAACGGCGTTGAACGGTTCGCCATGCGGATCGATCGCTTCAAGCTGATAGCGCTTGAGGGTGTCGTGGAACATTTTCAGGGTCAGCTCGATGCCTTCGCGCATCGGACGGATGCTTTCGTCGTCCGGGCTCGACAGCTCGAGGCCGCGCTCCAGGCTGTCGACGATCGGCAGCAGGTCGCTGGCGAATTTTTCCAGGGCAAACTTGTGCGCCTTCTCGACGTCCTGCTCGGCACGGCGGCGAACGTTCTGCAGATCGGCAGCAACACGCAGAGACTGATCCTGCGCGGCGGCCAATTGCTCTTCGAGCACTTGCACACGGGTCGCCAGGTCGTCACCCGAACCTTCGGGCGCCTGATTGGCATCTGGGTTTTGCGTATCTACTGTCTGTTCGTCAGCCATAGAATTCTCCTTTCAATTTCTTCCGCGAGCCTGACTCGCGCTTCTGCCCCGATATATGGGGCCGCAAAATCAGGCTTCAAGGGCTGCAATCGATTGTCCCTACAAAAAAGTGCTGAATAGTCATTCTCGAATGCGCTAAGAAAACTTTTCGATCAAGCAAATCGAGCTAAGCGAGGGCATTGTCAGGCCTGAACGAAACACTGTATAAATAACCAGACCTCAAGCCTGGGAGCGGCCCTTATGCTGGTGCACCTGTCCGTACACAACTACGCCATCGTCGAACATCTCGATCTCGAACTCGATCGCGGGATGAGCGTGATCACAGGGGAAACCGGCGCCGGCAAGTCGATCATGCTCGACGCCCTGGGCCTCACCCTGGGCGATCGCGCCGACAGCGGCGTGGTCCGCCCGGGAGCCGATAAAGCCGACATTCTCGCGACGTTCGACCTGGCTGATATCCCAGAAGCCAGCGCTTGGCTAGCCGAACGCGACCTGGAAAACGACGGGCCATGCATCCTGCGCCGGGTCATCACCTCCGAAGGTCGTTCGCGCGGCTATATCAACGGCACGCCCTGCCCGCTTGGCGACCTCAAAGCCCTTGGCGAGCTGCTGATCGATATCCACAGCCAGCACGAACATCAATCACTGCTGAAAACCGACACCCATCGCCGCCTGCTTGACGAGTACGCCGGGGCCACCGATCTGGCGCGTCAGGTGCAACTTGCCGCACAGCGCTGGCGCCAGACCCGCCAGGAACTGGAGCGCCTCTCCAACTCCGGCGATGAACAACGCGCACGTCATCAACTGCTCAGCTACCAGCTCGAAGAACTGGAAAACCTCGGCCTCGGCGAAAACGAACTCGAACAGCTGGAGCAGGAACACAAGAACCTGACCAACGCCGAAACCTTGCTGGGCATTTGCCGGCAAGTGGTCGAGCAGTGCAGCGAAAGCGATTCCGGCAACGTACTCAATGCGCTGACCGCCAGCCTCAACCGCCTGGCCAGCGTGAACAATTCTGTCGGCGCCCTGGGTGAAGCCAGCAGTCTGCTGACCAGCGCGCAGATTCAGGTGGAAGAAGCGGTCGGCGAGCTCAACCGCTTTCTCGACAACTTCGATGCCGACCCGGCTCGCCTGCAATACCTGGAAGAGCGCCTCGACGCGATCTACACCCTGGCGCGTAAACACCGGATCCAGCCGACCGAAGTCGGCGAAATGCAGCAGAAGCTGCTCGATGAAATCGAAACCCTGAACGCCAACGATGAGTCCATCGAGCGCCTGGGCGAAGAACTGGCCTCCTACGCCCGTCACTATCAAGAGAAAGCCCGCGAGCTGAGCGATCTTCGTCATCAGGCGGCCGGCAGTCTCGCCAGTGCAGTGGAGCAGGAAATCCAGCGCCTGGGCATGCCCGGTGGCCGCTTCACCATCGAACTGAAAGCCAACAGCAGCGACGAGTTGCTGCCGAACGGGCTGGAACAGGTCGAATTACTGGTCAGCGCCAACCCTGGGCAACCACTCAAGGCGCTGGCAAAAGTCGCGTCCGGCGGTGAGCTGTCGCGGATCAGTCTGGCGATTCAGGTAATCACCGCTCAGACCTCCCGCGTGCCAACGCTGGTATTCGACGAAGTGGATGTGGGTATCGGTGGGCCGACTGCGGAGATTGTCGGGCAGCTATTGCGGCGTCTCGGTGATCGCGGCCAGGTCTTGACCGTGACCCACTTGCCGCAAGTGGCGGCGCAGGGTCATCAACATCTGTTCGTGCACAAGGTCCGCGACGAGAAGGCGACTCACACCGCCGTCGCCAAGCTGAGCAAGAACGAACGTATCGAAGAAGTCGCGCGCATGCTCGGTGGCATCGATCTGACCAAAGAATCCCTGGCTCACGCGAAAAAAATGGTGGTGACCGCCAAGGCCTGACAAACGGTAGAAAGCACGAAGGCGACCCTTGGGTCGCCTTCGTTCGTTTCGCGAATGTGAAATTCGCGCGACATGCTTACTTTTTCTTGCGTACGTACAGTACGAGATTGTGATCGACCATCTCGAAGCCATGCTTCTCGACGATCGATTTCTGAAGCTTTTCGATTTCTTCGTCGAAGAATTCGATCACTTCACCCGATTCCACGTTGACCATGTGGTCGTGGTGACCACCGTCAGCCAGTTCGAAGACCGCGTGGCCGCCGTCGAAGTTGTGGCGGACCACGAGGCCGGCCGCTTCGAACTGGGTCAGTACACGGTAAACCGTGGCCAGACCAACGTCCTCACCAGCTTCCATCAACGCCTTGTAGACGTCCTCGGCACTCATGTGGCGCTGCTCGGTAGAGTCGAGCATTTGCAGGATCTTGACCCGTGGCAGGGTCACTTTGAGGCCGGCTTTGCGTAGTTCGCTATTTTCAACCATGGTCAGCTTTCTCGCGATGCTGCTTCGCAGCTTCTCTTAATGCGGGTATGATCGGCGTTTACGTTGTCCCAGCCAAGATAGTGGAAGTCGCCCACCGATGCAAAACACCAAGCTCTTGCTAACCAGTTTCACCTTTGTGGGACTGCTCGCACTCGCCGGTTGTTCATTCCCCGGGGTTTACAAAATCGACATCCAGCAGGGCAATGTCGTCACGCAGGACATGATAGACCAGTTACGCCCGGGAATGACCCGGCCGCAAGTACGGTTTATCATGGGCAACCCTCTGCTTGCCGACACGTTCCATGCCGATCGCTGGGATTATCTGTACAGCCTGCAACCGGGTGGCGGTGAACGCCAGCAGGAACGAATCAGCGTTATCTTCAATTCCAACGACCAGCTTGTCAGCCTGTCGGGTGACTTCATGCCGGGCGTGAGCCGTGACGAAGCCATTCTCGGCAAGGACAGCGGCACGAACGTTACCGCGCCTGCTGAAAACGCCGAGAAGCCAGAAGGTGAGAAGCCAGCCAAACCAGGCTCCTTGCTGGATCAGATCCAGAAGGACGTCGATGGTGTGGAAACCGTACCGGTTCCGACGCCAGAACCGCTGGACACCTCGCCGCAGTAATTCGCGAGGCAATAAAAAACCCGGACATTCCGGGTTTTTTATTGCCTGCCGTTTGGCTTGATCAAGAATTGCGTGCTTTCGCCTCAGCCGCTTTCGCCGCGCGCAGGCGTCGCACTTCCTTGGGATCGGCCAGCAGCGGCCGGTAAATTTCGATGCGATCGCCCGCCTTAACAGGGCGAGAATCCGCGTCAGTCACGACCTTGCCAAAAATCCCCAGCGGGCACTCCGCCAGATTCAGCTCAGGAAACTCGGCTGCGATGCCCGATTCCTGCACCGCCGCCCTAACGCTAACGCCTTCAGCGACCCTGATCGCACGAAGAACCTGCCGATCAACCGCCGCGTAGACGACTTCTATCTCGATCACCGGCTCAACCATGCATCTGCTTGGCGCGCTGGCAGAAAGCATCCACCAGCTGGTTAGCCGCCTGATTGAACAACGGCCCCAGAGTTGCGCGCACGAGCGGCCCGGCATAATCGAACGACAGATCCAGACTGATCTTGCAGGCCTTCTCGTTCAGCGCCTTGAATACCCAGATGCCGTGCAACTGAGTGAACGGACCTTCTTCAAGGTTCATCTCGATCGATTGCCCCGGCACCAGCGTATTGCGTGTGACGAAATGCTGGCTGAGCCCGCCCTTGGCCACGCCGACACTGGCACGCATGTGTTCCGGGGAGCTTTCCAGCACTTCGGCCTCCGAGCACCACGGCAGAAACTCCGGGTACCGCGCGACGTCGTTGACCAGGTCGTAGAGAAATTGCGCCGGGTACGGCAGAAGCGCGGATCGTTGGATATGTGTCGTCATGTAAGCGTTACTTCCAGAGCTGAGCGGCAAAGACTACAAGAATGCCGATAGGCGCCACGTAGCGCATCAAGAACAGGGACAGGGCAAACAGAACCGGGTTACGGATGGACAATTCATCCCGCACCGCTTCACGCCCCATCACCCATCCCGCGAACAGCACGAAACACAAGCCACCGAGGGGCAACATGATCCGCGAGGTGAAGAAATCGATCACACCGAAGAAGTCGAGACCGCTCTGCGCACCCCATTGGTAGAGGCTGAACACCCCGCCTTCGTTCACGAAAAACTTGGCTTCCTTCCAGATATTGAAGGAGAACACCGTGCCCAGACCGACAAACCAGCAGGTGAACGCCAGCCAGAAAGTCACCCACGCGCGGCTGACTTTGGTGCGTTCAACGAGGTACGCCACCATCGGTTCGAGCAGGGAAATCGCCGAACTCCAGGCCGCCACCGCGACCAGCACAAAGAACACCACGCCCATCAACTGGCCGAGAAATACGTTACCAAAAGCAAATGGCAGGCTGACGAACATCAGGCCCGGGCCTTCGCTCGGGTTCAGGCCCGCGGCGAACACAATCGGAAACAACGCCAGACCGGCTACCAGCGATACGAAAGTATCCAGCAGCGCAACGCCGACCACCGTGCCCGACAGCGAGGTGTTCTTCGGCATGTAGGCGCCGTAGATCATGATCGAGCCGACGCCAACGCTCAGCGAAAAGAACGCGTGGCCCATCGCTGGCAGCAGGCCGTCGAGGACCTTTTCCGGGTGGAAGTCGAACATGAAATGCACGCCTTCCATGAAATGCCCGGTGGTCATGCTGTAACCCAGCAACACCAACACCATCACGAACAGCAGCGGCATCATGATACGCAAGCTGCGCTCAAGCCCGGCGACCACACCTTTGGCGATCACGTAGGCCGACAGCAGCATGAAAATCGTGTGCCAAAGTGTCAGGCGCCATGGATTGGAGATCACATTGCCGAAATAGGCGCCGACCTGATCGGCCGTCGCGCCCTGGAAATCGCCCCGGCCCATGTCGACGATGTAGTCCAGCGACCAGCCGCCGACCACGCTATAGAAAGACAGAATCAGCAGGGCCGTGATCATCCCGGCAAATGCGCCCCATGACCATTTGGCCGAGTGCCCCGCCTCCAGCGCCAGCACCTTCAGGGCGTTCGCCGGACTCTGCCGGGCGCGCCGGCCGATCAGGGTTTCCGCGAGCATGACCGGGACACCGATGAGCGCGATGCAGGCCAGGAACATCAGCACGAAGGCGCCGCCACCGTAGACCCCGACCATGTAGGGGAACTTCCAGATACTACCCAGTCCCACGGCCGAACCGGTCGCGGCGAGTATGAATACCCAGCGGCTAGCCCAACTGCCGTGGACAGAAACCTTGTCTGTCGACATCGTTTATCACGCCCAAGCGTTAGAAAAAGAGGCCGCATTGTCCGGGATTCACTCAACCTGCTCAAGCACGCAGCAACACCGTAGCCGACAGCCGAACAACTCCATATAATGCCGCCCCTATGGCTAAACAGAAGAAACACCCAACAGGGACCATCGCGCAGAACAAAAAGGCGCGACACGATTACTTCATCGAGCACAAGTTCGAGGCTGGTCTGGTCCTGGCCGGCTGGGAAGTAAAAAGTCTGCGGGCGAGCAAGTTGCAGCTGGTCGACAGCTATGTCCTGCTCAAGGATGGCGAAGCGTGGTTGCTCGGCAGCCACATCACGCCGCTGATGACCGCGAGCACTCACGTCATCGCCGACCCGGTGCGCACACGCAAACTGCTGCTCAACCGCCGCGAGCTGGACAAGCTCGCCGCCGCCGTGCAGCAAAAGGGTTACGCCTGCGTCTGCCTGTCCTGGTACTGGAGCAAGCACATGGTCAAGTGCGAGATCGCTCTGGGCAAGGGCAAGAAGGAATACGACAAGCGTGACACCGAGCGCGAGCGCGACGCCGGTCGTGAATTGCAGCGTGCGGTGCGCAACAAGGGCAAGGAAGACTGATCTTTCCCCTTTAGCGCCAATTCGCGAGCAGGCTCGCTCCCACATCAGGAATGCATTTCCATGTGGGAGCGAGCCTGCTCGCGAAAGCTATTTCAGCATCAACACAAACACGCCTGATCACATCCCCTTGCGCCGCTCCGCCCGAGCCATGCGCTGCACCTCCTGACGCACCTCTTCCAGCACTTCCTGCACATACAGAATATGTCGGCTGGACACCTCGCGCGCCTGCTCGGCACGCCCTTCGATAATCGCCAGATACAATTCCCGGTGCTGCGCGATCAGCATGTCGCGGGTTTCCGTGCGCTGTTTGTACATGCCGCCAATGTTGGTCACGACGTTGCGCTTGAGCAGATTGAACAAACCACGAATCGTATGCAACAACACCGCGTTGTGGCTGGCCTCGGCAATCGCCAGATGAAATTTAGCATCCGCCGCGCCCTCTTCCGCCCGGCTGACTTCGTCGTGGCGCGAGTAGCAGTCCTGCAGCTCTTCGAACGCGGCGGTCAGGCGCTCACGGTCGACATCGGTCGCACGCAGCGCGGCGTAATAGGCGCACGATGCTTCCAGGGTGTGGCGAAACTCGAGCAAATCGCGCTGCGCTTCGGGATTGCTTTCAAGCAATTGCAACAGCGGATCGCTGAACGTCGAACCAAGGCCCTCCACCACATAATTGCCGCCGCCCTGGCGGCTGACCAGCAAGCCTTTGGCCGCGAGCTTCTGAATCGCCTCGCGCAACGACGGGCGTGATACGCCAAATTGTTCGGCCAGGGTGCGCTCGGCCGGCAGCCGCTCGCCTGACTTCAGCGTGCCCTCAAGGATCATCCCTTCGAGGCGCTCGACAATATCGTCAGACAAACGGCGCTGACGTATCTGATCAAAGCCCATAACTCATTTCTCCACGATCCCGACCGCTCGCCGGGCTGTCTATTCTGGCCTATCCGCGCGCCGCCGACACCTGCCAGAGGCTACTTCGCCAAAGCGGATCAGTTGCCCCCTGCACCGTATCTTCGACGAAAGTTTCAGGGCGGCAAATTGACACACCTACGCCAAGGCTTTTACCCTAGCCAACAGCGCTTGTAAATTGGTCTTACCAATTATCCAAATACGCTGACAGTGCCTGACCAACAACAATTAGGGGCCACCCCACTATGCAAACCTGGCAACAGCTCTACAGCCCGCTCGGCAGTCTCGGCGTTTCCGCACTCGCGGCCGTCATTCCCATCGTGTTCTTCTTTCTCGCCCTGGCGGTGTTCCGCCTCAAAGGCCATGTGGCCGGCAGCATCACCCTTGCGCTTTCGATTGCCGTGGCGATTTTCGCCTTCCAGATGCCGGTGGACATGGCGTTCGCCGCCGCCGGTTATGGCTTCGCTTATGGTCTGTGGCCGATTGCCTGGATCATTGTCGCGGCAGTGTTCCTCTACAAGCTGACGGTGGAGAGCGGTCAGTTCGAGGTGATCCGCAGCTCGGTTCTGTCGATCACCGATGACCAGCGCCTGCAGGTGCTGCTGATCGGTTTCTGCTTCGGCGCATTTCTGGAAGGTGCCGCCGGTTTCGGCGCGCCGGTCGCGATTACTGCCGCACTACTTGTAGGCCTGGGCTTCAATCCGCTGTACGCCGCCGGCCTGTGCCTGATCGCCAACACCGCGCCGGTGGCGTTCGGCGCGCTGGGTATTCCGATCATCGTTGCGGGTCAGGTCACTGGCATTGACGCCTTCAAGATCGGCGCCATGACCGGTCGCCAACTGCCGCTGCTGTCGCTGTTCGTGCCGTTCTGGCTGGTGTTCATGATGGACGGCCTGCGCGGTGTGCGCGAAACCTGGCCGGCCGCGCTGGTGGCAGGTTTGAGCTTCGCTATCACCCAGTACTTCACTTCGAACTTCATCGGCCCGGAACTGCCGGACATCACCTCGGCGCTGGCCAGCCTGATTTCGCTGACCCTGTTCCTGAAAGTCTGGCAGCCAAAACGCGCCGCCGGCCAACATATCGCTGGTGCTGTTTCTGCTTCGGTGGTGACCGCGAGCGTTGGTGGCTTCGGCCAGAAGCGCACCACCGTGGCTTCGCCTTACAGCCTCGGGGAAATTTTCAAAGCCTGGTCGCCGTTCCTGATCCTCACCATACTGGTGACGATCTGGACGCTGAAGCCCTTCAAAGCGATGTTCGCCGCCGGCGGCTCGATGTACAGCTGGGTGTTCAACTTCGCCATTCCGCACCTTGATCAACTGGTGATCAAGACTGCGCCGATCGTAGCCAACCCGACCGCGATTCCTGCGGTGTTCAAACTCGACCCGATTTCTGCCACCGGCACGGCGATTTTCTTCTCCGCGCTGATCTCGATGCTGGTGCTGAAGATCGATTTCAAAACTGGTCTGACCACTTTGAAAGAAACCTTCTATGAACTGCGCTGGCCGATCCTGTCGATCGGCATGGTGCTGGCGTTCGCCTTTGTCACCAACTACTCCGGCATGTCTTCGACCATGGCCCTGGTGCTGGCCGGTACAGGCGCGGCGTTCCCGTTCTTCTCGCCATTCCTCGGCTGGCTGGGCGTGTTCCTCACCGGCTCGGATACTTCGTCGAACGCGCTGTTCAGTTCGTTGCAAGCGACCACGGCGCACCAGATCGGCGTCAACGACACCTTGCTGGTGGCGGCCAATACCAGCGGCGGCGTGACCGGCAAGATGATCTCGCCGCAATCGATCGCCGTGGCCTGCGCCGCGACCGGTCTGGTCGGCAAGGAATCGGATCTGTTCCGCTTCACCCTCAAGCACAGCCTATTCTTTGCAACGATTGTCGGTTTGATCACCCTGGCTCAGGCCTACTGGTTCACCGGCATGCTGGTGCACTAAAACCTACAAGACGCCTACAAGAAAGACGGAAATAACCGACGCCGGCCCGTGATCCGGCGTCAGCAATTCACCACCGGGTCTGTAAGGCTGCTGAAAGCAACGCGCTTTATATTCGGCAGCCGCAGCAGACGGATAACCGGGCCCACCCGGAGACACGCCTGATGAGCGAGCTTTTTTACAACGCTGTGCCGAACGCGACCCGCGTGGCACCGCCACTGCCCGAACCTCGGCAATACCCCAGCGAGAAACCGTCGCGGGTCTACCTGTTCGGCACGTGTGTGGTCGACCTGTTCTACCCCGAAGCCGGGATGGACGCGATCCATCTGCTGGAGCGCGAAGGGATCCGGGTCGAGTATCCGCAAGGGCAGAGTTGCTGCGGCCAACCGGCCTACACCTCGGGTTACACCGAGCAGGCGCGGACGGTAGCGCGCTCGCAACTGGCGCTGTTTGCCGGGGATTATCCGGTGGTGGTGCCGTCGGGTTCCTGCGCCGGCATGCTGCGCGAGCATTACGCCGACTTGTTCAAGGACGAGCCGGAGACGTTGAAACAGGTGCAGGCCCTTGCGGCTCGCACTTATGAACTGGCCGAGTTTCTGCTGTTTGTCTGCAAGGTGCAGCTCAAGGACAGCGGCGAGCCGGTGAAAGTCGCGCTGCACACATCGTGTTCGGCACGCCGCGAAATGAACACCCACCTGCACGGTCGCGAGTTGCTGGCGCAGTTGAGCAACGTGGAGCGGGTCAATCACGACCACGAAAGCGAATGCTGTGGCTTTGGTGGGACATTCAGCGTCCGTATGCCAGACATTTCCGGGGCGATGGTGGCTGACAAGACCAAAGCGCTGAAGGATTCCGGCGCGCATCAGGTGTTGAGCGCCGACTGTGGCTGTTTGATGAACATCAACGGCGCATTGGAGAAACAAAAAGAAGCGCTGCGCGGGCAACATCTCGCCAGCTTCTTATGGCAGCGAACCGGAGGTGCGCAATGAGCACCTCGACGATTATTCCTACGGTCGCCGTAGAAGAAGATTTCCGCACCCGGGCGCACAACGCTTTGGGTGATCAGCAGCTGCGGAACAACTTCCGCACTGCCATGGATTCACTGATGACCAAGCGGGCAGCGGCTTTCAGCGATGCCCACGAAAGAGAACACTTGCGCGCACTGGGCAATTCGATCAAGGCCCGCGCGCTGTCCAGGTTGCCCGACCTGCTTGAGCAACTGGAACAGAACCTGACCCGCAACGGTGTGACAGTGCACTGGGCGGAAACGGTGGACGAAGCCAATGGCATCGTCTTATCGATCATCCGCGCTCACGAGGCGCGGCAAGTGATCAAGGGCAAATCGATGGTCAGCGAAGAGATGGAGATGAACCATTTCCTCGAGGCTCGGGACATTGAATGCCTGGAGTCCGACATGGGGGAGTACATCGTCCAGCTCGACCACGAGAAGCCTTCACACATCATTATGCCGGCGATCCACAAGAATGCCGGTCAGGTCGCGTCCTTGTTCCACGACAAACTTGGCGTGGAGTACACCAAGGACGTTGACCAACTCATTCAGATCGGTCGCAG
The DNA here is from genome assembly GCF_024169245.1 of Pseudomonas koreensis. NCBI lineage: Bacteria > Pseudomonadati > Pseudomonadota > Gammaproteobacteria > Pseudomonadales > Pseudomonadaceae > Pseudomonas > Pseudomonas koreensis. Next base: position 2,156,083 of record NZ_JALJWP010000001.1, on the reverse strand, counting down.
GGTCCTGCGGCAGAAATTCTTCGAAGCCGACATCGGCGTCTCCGGCGTCAACTTCGCCGTGGCCGAAACCGGCACCCTGCTGCTGGTGGAAAACGAAGGCAACGGGCGCATGACCACCACCGTGCCGCCGGTGCACATCGCCGTGACCGGCATTGAAAAAGTCGTGGAAAACCTGCGCGACGTGGTGCCGCTGCTGTCACTGCTGACGCGCTCGGCGCTGGGCATTCCGATCACCACTTACGTCAACATGATCTCCGGCCCGCGCAAGGAACACGAACTCGACGGCCCGCAGGAAGTGCATCTGGTGCTGCTCGACAACGGTCGCAGCCAGGCCTTCGCCGACAGTGAATTGCGCCAGACCCTGAACTGCATCCGCTGCGGCGCCTGCATGAATCATTGCCCGGTGTACACCCGCGTCGGCGGCCACACCTATGGCGAGGTCTACCCCGGGCCGATCGGCAAAATCATCACCCCACACATGGTCGGCCTGGCCAAGGTTCCGGACCACCCGAGCGCGTCCTCATTGTGCGGCGCCTGCGGTGAAGTCTGCCCGGTGAAAATTCCGATCCCGGCGATCCTGCGCCGTCTGCGCGAAGAAAACGTCAAAGCCCCGGACGCGCCGAATCAGGTGATGCGCGGCCAGGGCAGCAAATATTCGCGCAAGGAGCGTTTTATCTGGAACGCCTGGGCCAGGCTCAATAGCTCGCCGACCCTGTACCGAATCTTCGCTTTCTTTGCCACGCGCCTGCGCGCGTTGACACCCAGCAACGTCGGCCCATGGACGCAAAATCACAGCGCACCAAAACCCGCCGCGCGTTCGTTGCATGACATGGCCCGCGAGCATCTGGGCAAACAGGGAGAGCGTCGATGAGCGCCAAGCAAAATATCCTCGGCAAACTGCGGAAAAGTCTGACCGGCACCACGCCAATCGCCGATAACTTCGACGTCGATCTGGTCACCCAGCCCTACACCTACAGCGCCGAGCAACGCATCCCGCAACTGCGCAAACTGATGGAAGCGGTGCACACCGAAATCCACCTGACCTCGGGTGCCGAGTGGCCGTCATTACTGGCGCAACTGCTGCGCGACCGCCAGTTGCCGAGCCTGCTGATCGCTCCGACTACACCGCACGGGCAGCGCATCACACAGCACTGGGCGAATAATCCCGAGCTGCCAGCACTGAAATCCTACGACCGGCGGATGGAAGAATGGAAAGCCGAGTTGTTCAACGACACCCCGGCCAGCCTCACCGGCACCCTCGGTGCGATCGCCGCGACCGGCAGCCTGATCATCTGGCCAACCCGTGAAGAACCACGCTTGATGAGCCTGGTGCCCCCGGTACATTTCGCCCTGCTCAAGGCCAGCGAAATCCGCGACAACTTCTATCAGGTGCAAGAGGAATTCGAATGGGCGCAAGGCATGCCGACCAACGCGCTGCTGGTCTCCGGCCCGTCGAAAACCGCCGATATTGAACAAGTCCTCGCCTACGGCGCGCATGGCCCGAAAGATCTGGTCGTGCTGATTCTGGAGGATCAATGAGTCTTCCTGCCGCTTTCCTGCGTGATGCCGAGCGACTGATTCCGCCAGAGCGGCGCTTCGACGATCCGCTGTCGACCCTGGCCTTTGGTACCGACGCCAGTTTCTATCGACTGATCCCGAAACTGGTGATCCGCGTCGAATCCGAGGACGAAGTGGTGGCGCTGCTGCAACTGGCCCAGCGTGACAACGTGCCGGTGACCTTCCGCGCCGCCGGCACCAGCCTGTCCGGGCAGGCGATCAGCGATTCCGTGCTGATCGTGCTCGGGGATAACTGGAACGCTCGCGAGATTCGCGGCCAGGGCACGCAGATCCGCCTGCAACCGGGAGTAATCGGCGCGCAAGCCAACGCTTGGTTGGCACCGTTCGGGCGCAAGATCGGCCCGGACCCGGCGTCGATCAATGCCTGCAAGATCGGCGGCATTGTCGCCAACAACGCCAGCGGCATGTGCTGCGGCACCGCGCAAAATACCTACCACACCTTGGCCGGGATTCGTCTGGTGCTGGCCGACGGCACGCGCCTCGACACCGAGGACCCTGCCAGCGTCGCGGCATTTCGTTCAAGCCACGGCGAACTGCTCGAACGCTTGGCGACTTTAGGTCGTGAGACCCGCGCCAACGCCGAACTGGCCGCGAGAATTCGCCACAAATACCGTCTGAAAAATACCACCGGCCTGTCGCTCAATGCCTTGGTGGATTTCGACGAGCCTGTGGATATCTTGAGCCACCTGCTGGTCGGCTCCGAGGGCACCCTCGGCTTTATCAGTGCGGTGACTTACGACACCGTCATCGATCACCCGAACAAGGCCTCGGCGCTGATCGTGTTCCCCGATGTCGAGACGTGCTGCAACGCCGTCACCGTGCTGAAAAGCCAACCGGTATCCGCAGTGGAGCTGCTCGACCGACGTAGTCTGCGTTCCGTGCAGGACAAAAAAGGCATGCCGGCTTTCGTACAGCGGCTGTCGGAAAATGCCTGCGCGCTGCTCATCGAATCCCGCGCAGCCTCGTCGACATTACTGCAGGAACAACTGGCGCAAATCATGGCGTCGCTGCGCGTTTTCCCGGTAGAGAAGCAGGTCGACTTCACCGAAGACCCGGTGGAAAACGCCCGACTCTGGGCCATCCGCAAAGACACCTTCCCCGCCGTTGGCGCCGTGCGCAAAACCGGCACCACAGTGATCATCGAAGACGTGACCTTCCCGGTCGAACTACTGGCGATCGGCGTCAATCGCCTGATCGAACTGTTCGACAAACATGCCTACGACGAAGCGATCCTTTTCGGACACGCACTGGAAGGCAATCTGCACTTCGTCTTCACCCAAGGCTTCAACAGCCCGGAAGAAATCGCACGCTACCAAGCGTTCATGGACGACGTCGCGCAACTGGTCGCGGTGGAATTCGGTGGCTCGCTGAAGGCCGAACACGGCACAGGGCGCAACATGGCGCCGTTCGTCGAACTCGAATGGGGCAGCGACGCCTATCAACTGATGTGGCAGCTCAAACGCCTGCTCGACCCCAACGGCATTCTCAATCCGGACGTCGTGCTAAGCGAAGATCCGCAGATCCATCTCAAGCACCTGAAACCGCTGCCGGCGGCGGACGAGATTGTGGATAAGTGCATCGAGTGCGGTTTTTGCGAACCGGTCTGCCCATCGAAAGGCCTGACCCTGAGCCCGCGCCAGCGCATCGTCATCTGGCGCGATATCCAGGCGAAAAAACGCGCCGGCGTCGACACCACCGAACTGGAAAAAGCCTTCGACTACCAAGGCATCGACACCTGTGCCGCGACCGGCCTGTGCGCGCAACGCTGTCCTGTAGGCATCAATACCGGCGAGCTGGTGAAAAAGCTCCGTGGCAGACACGCTACACACCAGAAAACCGCTGACTGGATCGAAGGAAACTTCGCCAAAACCCTGCAAGGCGCGCGCTTCACCCTGCACGTCGCCAATGGCGCGCGGATAATGCTCGGGGCGCCGCGTCTGGCGAAGTTGTCGGCAACGCTTACGCGCTTGTCCAAAGGCCAGGTGCCGTTGTGGACCAACGCCATGCCACAACCGGAAAAAGCCATTCGCTTCAGCCCGAGCGTTTCGGACGAGCGCCCGCGCGTGGTCTATCTGGCTGCTTGCGTCTCGCGGGTCATGGGCCCGGCGGCGGGCGACAAAGAACAGATGTCGCTGTACGACAAAACCCGTGGCCTGCTGGAAAAGGCCGGTTACCAGGTAGTCTTTCCCGACAACCAGGACAACCTCTGCTGCGGCCAGCCGTTCGCCTCCAAAGGCTACGCCGAACAGGCCGAGCACAAGCGCCAGGAACTGATCAGCGCCCTGCTCCACGCCAGCCGCGGCGGCCTCGATCCGATCTATTGCGACACCAGCCCGTGTACGCTGCGACTGGTTCAGGACATCGGCGAAACGCGACTGGATCTGTACGATCCGGTGCGCTTCATCCGTACGCATCTGCTGGATCGTCTGGACTTCACACCCCAGCAAGCGCCAATTGCCGTCCACGTGACCTGCAGCACTCAACATTTGGGCGAAAGCCAGGCGCTGATCGATCTGGCGCGCAAATGCAGCACCACCGTGGTGATTCCCGAAGGCATACATTGCTGCGGATTTGCCGGCGACAAAGGCTTCACCACCCCGGAGCTAAACAGCCATTCACTGCGTACGCTCAAGGACGCCGTGCAGCACTGCAGCGAGGGGATTTCCACCAGCCGCACCTGCGAAATCGGCCTGACCCAGCACGGTGGCATCGACTACCACGGGCTGGTTTATCTGGTGGATCGGGTGACGCGGGCAAAAGTCGTCTGAAGAAAAATAGAACTCTTGAGCGAGACGGCAATCCACAGAACAGGCCCCGACAAATCGGGGCTTTTCCTCCATTCGGTGGCTCGCGCAGCGGTCAGCGAAGCCTGGATCCCTCAGTTCAAGGAGATACACATGAAGCGTTCTGTACTGTTAGGTCTGTTCGTTACTGCCTCGATGATGGCGTCCACTTCGTTCGCCGCAGACAAGCCTGCCGATTTGTGCGATGCCAACATCCAGACGATCAACAACGCCAAAGGGCAGTTGTCGTCTAATCCGGAGTTGAGCCAGCGCGCCGTAGCCAGCGTAACCAGGGCCGAATCGCTCAAAGCCGAAGGCAAAATCGACGACTGCGTTGCGGAAACCTCGCAAACCATCGTGGAACTGCGCAAAGCCACCGGCACCAACAACTGATCCATGCTGACGGGCCAACCTGCGGGTTGGCCTCGTCGGCAGATTGACGTACACTGTGCACGCTTGTTGGCCGATCAGATTCACCGGGCAATGAGTTCGGGGCCGTTTAGGATTCGACGCCGGTTGCGAAACTCTAGGTGCATGCCGACTTGGTAACAGAAGTCGTAAATCCACTGTTGCAACTACTTATAGTTGCCAATGACGACCAATACGGTGTTGCTCTCGCTGCTTAATTGCAGCTGACAATGCTCCTGGTACCTTCGGGTCCAGCAATCATCAGGGGATGTCTGTAAACCCGAAATGATTGTCATATAGAACAGAATCGCCGTGCAGTACGTTGTGGACGAAGCGGCTAAAACTTACACAACTCGCCCAAAGCACCCTGCCCGTCGGGTCGCTGAGGGTTAACTTAATAGACACGGCTACGCATGTAGTACCGACAGCGGAGTACTGGCGGACGGGGGTTCAAATCCCCCCGGCTCCACCAACTCGATGAAGAAGACGCCTTAGGGCGTCTTTTTTTGTGGCTGGGATTAAGGAAACCAATGGTTTCAGTGCCTTGGGCTCTAGCATATCCGCCGAATTGAACCTTTGGCACTGACACCTCTCGGCAAGCGTGTATATGTCGAATACGGACTTGATGCTGGAAGCCATCCCCGACGATCCGGCGCTGTTCCCGTCCGAGTATCAGAATCAAGAACGACCGAGCATGCTTCGCCAAGTAGGTGATGCACGCCGTCGAAAGCTGATCAGTACCAACGATTCGCCTGTGGGCCTATTCATCCGAGTCATTTTGGGTCCGTCTTAGTGAACGATCCTAGGTAGACAATCAGAAGCCGCACGTCGCCGCTGCCCAGCTCATCTCCCTACCGCCTCAATCATCACGCCTGATCTCCCCGTGCCATCATTAAAAGAGGTACATTTACGCCCATTGAGCACGATCAGCAGTGCCGGAATGGAGCGACCAGGCCGGCTTTAAAGGGAATTGGGGTTATGGACAAAAAGTCGCTTTCCGAGCGGGACATCTGCAGCAAGTACATCGCCCCAGCCGTTCAACAAGCCGGGTGGGACATGCACAAGCAGGTGCGCGAGGAAGTCAGCTTTACCAAAGGCCGCATTATCGTCCGAGGCAAACTTCACAGCCGTGGCGAAGCACGCCGCGCAGACTTCATCCTCTACCACCAGGCCAACCTGCCTATCGCTGTGGTCGAGGCAAAGGACAACAAGCACTCCGTTGGCTCCGGCATGCAACAAGCCCTGGGCTATGCAGAGGCGCTGGACGTGCCGTTCGTGTTCTCCAGCAACGGAGATGGCTTCTTGTTTCACGACCGCAGTGGCACAGGTAGCCAGGTAGAAACCGAACTCACCCTTGATCAATTCCCTAGCCCTGCCGAACTCTGGCACCGCTACTGCCAGTGGAAGGGGCTGGATACGACAGCCCAGCACAAGATCGAAGCGCCCTACTACGACGACGGCTCCGGGCGCATGCCTCGGTATTATCAGATGAATGCCATCAACCGCACCGTCGAGGCTGTGGCGCGCGGTCAAAACCGTATCCTGCTGGTGATGGCTACGGGCACCGGCAAGACCTACACAGCCTTCCAAATCATCTGGCGGCTGTGGAAATCGAAACAGAAGAAACGCATCCTGTTTCTGGCCGACCGTAACATCCTGGTCGACCAGACCAAGAACAACGACTTCAAGCCCTTCGGCCAGGCGATGACCAAAATCGCCAAACGCCAGATCGATACCTCCTATGAGATCTACCTGTCGCTCTATCAGGCCGTCACCGGCACTGATGAAGAGATGAACATTTACAAGCAGTTCTCCCGCGACTTCTTCGACCTGATCGTGATCGACGAATGCCACCGTGGCAGCGCCTCCGAGGATTCCGCCTGGCGGGAAATCCTCGATTACTTCTCCAGCGCCACCCATGTCGGCCTCACCGCCACACCGAAGGAGACCAAAGAGGTATCGAGCATCACTTACTTTGGTGAGCCGATTTACAGCTACACGCTGAAGCAAGGCATCGAGGACGGCTTCCTCGCTCCCTATAAAGTAGTCCGCATAGACTTCGACAAAGACCTGCAAGGGTGGCGTCCGCCCAAAGGCATGCTCGATAAAAATGGCGAGCTGATCGAAGACCGCATCTACAACCTCAAAGACATGGACCGCACCCTGGTTATCGAGGCGCGCACCCAACTGGTTGCGCAGAAGGTTACCGAACTTCTCAAGGCTACCGATCCGTTTCAGAAAACCATCGTTTTCTGCGACGACATCAACCACGCCGAGCGCATGCGCCAGGCCTTGGTTAACCTCAACCCTGAGCGCGTGGCCGAGAATCGCAAATACGTCATGCGTATCACCGGTGATGACCAGGAAGGCAAAGCCGAGCTGGACAACTTTATCAACCCGGAAGAACGCTACCCGGTGATTGCCACCACCAGCAAACTGATGACCACCGGCGTCGATGCTCAGACCTGCAAGCTGATCGTGCTCGACCAGCACATCAAATCAATGACCGAGTTCAAGCAAATCATCGGCCGCGGCACTCGCATCAACGAGGACTACGGTAAGTACTGGTTCACCATCATGGACTTCAAAAAGGCTACCGAGCTGTTTGCCGACCCGGCCTTCGATGGTGATCCAGTGGTGATCTTCGCCCCCGACGCTAATGACTCGCCCGTGCCACCAGACGATCCGCAGGGAGACGAAGACGGCATCATCGCAGGCGGCGACAACGACGGTGATGGACTGGAGTTTACCGGCGAAGAGGATGGCAAAAAACGCATTAAGTACGTGATCGATACCGTCCCGATTTACGTCGTTGCCGAGCGCGTGCAGTACTACGGTCCGGATGGACGTCTCATTACCGAATCGCTCCACGACTACACCCGCACCTGTGTAAAAAAGCAGTTCACCTCGCTGGATGACTTCCTCCGTCGCTGGAGTGACGCCGAGCAAAAGAAAGTTATCATCGAGGAAATGGCCGTTCAGGGTGTGATGTGGGAAGCCTTGGCCGAAGAAGTGGAAAAGAAGCAGGGGAAACCGCTCGATCCGTTCGATCTGATCTGCCACGTCGCCTTCGATCAGCCCGCCCTGTCCCGCCGCGAGCGAGCCGAGCAGGTGAAAAAGCGCAACTATTTCGCCAAATATTCCGGTGCCGCCCGCCAGGTCTTGGAGGCGCTGCTGGATAAATATGCCGATACCGGCATCGAGCATATCGAGGACATTAAAATCCTTCAGCTTGACCCTTTTAGCCAGTTCGGTGCACCCATGGAATTGGTCAAAGCCTTCGGCGGCAAGGCTGGCTACAACCAGGCCATCCACGAACTGGAAGACGAGCTTTACGCCAGTTGACGGTCAACCACCGACGACCTGTCAAAGCAGCTGTCCACACTATCCTGTAGAATTTCGCCCCCCTTGCGGTACGCGTTGAGAGAACTTCATGTCCATTAGCTCCACCATCAAGTCCATTCAAGACATCATGCGCAAAGACGTTGGCGTAGACGGCGACGCCCAGCGTATCGGCCAGTTGGTTTGGCTGCTGTTCCTGAAGATCTTCGATGACCGCGAGCTGGAATGGGAGCTGATGGACGACAGCTATCGTTCGCCCATTCCCGACAGTTGCCGCTGGCGTACATGGGCCGCCGACCCGGAAGGCATGACCGGTGATGCGCTGAAGGACTTTATCGACAACAACCTGTTCCCCCAGTTGCAGAACCTGCACGAGTACAGCAACACGCCGTCAGCCTTCGTAGTGCGCAGCGTGTTTGAAGACGCCTACAACTACATGAAGTCTGGGCAGTTGCTACGCCAGGTGATCAATAAGATTCAGGAGGGCGTGGACTTCAACAAAGCCCAGGAACGCCACGAGTTCGGCAACCTCTATGAGCAACTGCTGCGTGACCTACAGAACGCGGGCAACGCTGGTGAGTTCTACACCCCGCGTCCGGTCACTGAGTTCATGGTACGCATGGTCGACCCAAAGCTGGACGAAAAGGTTATGGACCCGGCATGCGGTACGGGCGGCTTTCTCACATGCGCCATTGAGCATAAGCGTAGCCGCTATGTAGAAACCGCCGAAGACGACCGCATCCTGCAGGCCAGCATCTTCGGCGTGGAAAAAAAACCGCTGCCGCACCTGCTGGCCACCACCAATATGATCCTGCACGGCATCGAGGTGCCGAATCAGATTCGCCACGACAACACCCTACGCAAACCGCTGATTAGTTGGGGCCCGAGCGAGCGCGTGCATTGCATCGTTGCCAACCCGCCGTTCGGCGGCATGGAAGAAGATGGCATTGAAAACAACTTCCCCGCAGCCTTCCGCACCCGCGAAACTGCCGACCTGTTTCTGGTGCTGATCATGCAATTGCTCAAAGACGGTGGCCGCGCCGCTGTGGTACTACCCGATGGCTTCCTGTTTGGCGAAGGCATCAAAAGCCGCATCAAGGAAAAGCTGCTGACCGAGTGCAACCTGCATACCATCGTTCGCCTGCCCAACGGTGTGTTCAACCCCTACACCGGTATCAAAACCAACCTGCTGTTCTTCACCAAAGGCACACCGACCAAGCAGGTGTGGTTCTACGAACATCAGTACCCGGCCGGTGTGAAGAACTACTCCAAGACCCGTCCCATGCGCATCGAAGAATTCGCAGTGGAAGAAGCCTGGTGGGGCTGTGAGGCCGATGGCTTTGCCGCACGGGTGGAAGGCGAGTTTGCCTGGAAGATCAGCATCGAGGAGCTGCAAGCGCGTAACTGGAACCTCGACTGCAAAAACCCACATATCGGTGAGCAGATCAGCCATGATCCGGACGAGCTAATGCGCAACTACGCCAAGCTGCAAAGCGAGATTGGCGAACTACGCGATAAGCTGAAGTCCATTCTTGCGGAGTGCTTTCAGTGAGTAACTCCGTAGTTGACCAAGCACTTGAAATTCTTGTTGCATGCCAAGATTTCACCGCGTTGAGGCGTGCGCTCTTCGCCACCGTTGCTGGGCATTACCTAGAAAGTGAATCCTCAACAGCACCACAATCCGATCAAGAAAATTACAGGGCGTTTGCGTTAAACGCTTTGCTCGCCCGTCTACCAACTCGTTTGTTGGCGTCCGTTGCAACAATCACCAAAGGCAAGACTGGGATCAAGGATGCGGTGCCGGGGCCATTTCCTCTGGTTGTTACTGCCGAAGCCAGAGGTAGCTCGGATCATTTTGATTTTGAAGGGCCGGGGGTGATGATTCCAATGGTGTCATCGACCGGTCACGGTGACGCCAGCCTGAAACGTGTCCACTTTCAAGACGGACAGTACGCCGTTGGGAGTATCCTTGCGGTCGTGCAACCTAAAGATACGCAGCAACTATCAGCTAGGTATCTTCATGCATATCTCAGCACCTTCAAGGACGAGTTGCTGGTAAGTCGAATGGTCGGCACTGCAAACGTCAGTTTGACTGTTGCGAAAATTGGTGATGTTCCGGTACCTCTGTTACCAATTTCAGCACAACGTAAAGTTGATGAACTGATGGCCCTGTGCGACCGCCTGGAAACCAGGCAAGCCGACGCCGAAAGCGCCCATGCTCAACTGGTACAAACGCTGCTCGACAGCCTGACCCAAGCCAGCAACGCCACAGACTTCGCCACCAACTGGCAGCGCCTGGCTGAACACTTCCACACCTTGTTCACTACTGAACGCAGTGTCGAGCCCCTCAAACAAACCCTGCTGCAACTTGCCGTTATGGGCAAATTGGTACCGCAAGATCCCAACGATGAAACAGCAAGCGACCTGCTCAAGCGCATCGCAGAGGAAAAGTCACGGTTGGTTAGGGAAGGTAAGCTCAAGAAGCAGAAATCATTGCCAGAGGTCGACGAAGAAGAAAAACCATATGCTTTGCCTTCAGGCTGGAAATGGGTGCGCTTCGACTCGATCTCAAATACCCGTCTTGGAAAGATGCTTGATAAAGCCAAGAACAAAGGCGAACTGCGACCATATCTTCGCAACACCAACGTTCAGTGGTTTAACTTTGAGATCGACGATCTCAAAAGCATGCGATTTGAAGAACAGGAGCTTGATGAATATCGAGTTACCCCCGGCGACTTAGTAATTTGCGAAGGAGGAGAACCTGGACGGTGTGCTGTCTGGGAGGGCGATATTGAAGATATGTTCATCCAGAAAGCACTGCACCGTGCACGGCCCTGGCTTGGTATTTCGCCTTTTTTTCTTCAGTTTTGCTTAAGGACCGCAACTAACTCTGGGTATCTGAATCAATTCTTCACCGGGGCTACGATTAAACATTTCTCCGGCGAAAAGTTGGCGAAGTATCCGGTACCGCTTCCTCCACTTAGCGAACAACACCGCATCGTCGCCAAAGTCAATCAATTCATGGCCCTCTGCGACCAACTCAAAACCCGCCTAACCCAGAGCCGTCAACTGGCCGGCCAGTTGTCCACCACCCTGGTCGAACGAGCCCTTGCCAAGGATGCCTTACAGGCCCCCATAGTCACCGATCGGCTTACAGCCCGGACCTTGCTCGCAGCAGAAATCACTCATCGTTTGCATAGCCAACGCACCTTCGGCCAACGCAAGCTGCAGAAAGTAATTTACTTGGCCGAGCACGCGGCCAGGCTTGCCGCTATTCAGGGTGACTACCTACGCGATGCTGCTGGCCCCCATGATCGCCAGTTGATGAATACGATTGAAGGGGAGCTGCAAACCCATCAGTGGTATGAGCGCGTAGAGCGCGAGACTGTTGGCCATGCTTACCGCCCGCTTCCGCAAGCAGGGCAGCATCGGCAGGGGTATTACAGTGCCTGGTCGGCCACTGAGCAGGCCACTATTGAGCAAGTCATTGAGCTGATGCGGGACTGGGATACAGATCGCTGCGAAATGACTGTGACGCTCTATGCCGTCTGGAACGACTTTATTCTCGAAGGCCGGCCGGTTTCCGATGAATCCATCGTGGACGAAGTCATGCATAGCTGGAACGACACCAAGCTGCGCTTTGGCAAAACCGAATGGTTGGCGATACTCGCAGAGATGAAGAAGCACAAAATTCTGTTGCCCACCGGCTTTGGCAAGCGCACCAAGGGTGGCATGCTCAGCTTGCCCGGTTTCGAGTAAACAGATGATCCTTCTGGCCGCCCTCTGCGAGATACGGATACGAAGCATATTGCTCAATCCAAGCTCTCGCGGTATTCCAGTTGGTATCCCAAAGAAATATAAAAACTCACATTAATAAATTAAATCAAATAGCTAAGAACTCAATTCAGATTACCCCGGCCCAGCAACTCTCAACGACAAAGCCCGCCCAGTGCGGGCTTTTCGCATCTGGAGTTAGTCGAATGGCCGTCATTTCCTTCACATTCTCAAGCCCTCCGGTGGCTGTGATGTTCGACGCGTACTAAAAGACGCTGGGGGCTGCGGCACGGCTTCGGCTCATTCTCCAATTTACGAAACCAGTTTGGCTGTAAGGCGAGTGCGCTTGTGTGATAGCAAAACCAAAGCCATCCCTTTAACATCCCGCGACTGGCTGGACGCCTCGCAGAGAAAACCGGTTCGCATGTGGAAACTCAACCTGCACAAGGAAGGCAATAAACCATGAGCTTCATCGAAACGATCCAATCCAAGGAAGTCGATATCTACATATCGGCGTTCTTCACCATCCTCGGCCTGATTCTGGGAGCCATTCTGGATCGGGTACTGAAAGGCGATTCTCCACAATCCGCCAATCAGCCGGGCCATTCGGTAAACCTGACCTTCAACACGGTGGTCAATCCACCGCCGGGCGTGAACGCCGCCAGCACAAGCCAGGATATGACTCCAGTCATCTGCATGATGATGGTGATTGCCGGACTGATTTATGTGTTTTTCCGGGCCGAGATACTCAACCTGCTTTCCTGGATCACGCTGTTCACCATTTCACTGTGGGCCGGCGGAACCTTGCATAGCCTTTACCGGGGCTTTTTCGCGGGTATTAAGTGGGTCGTTGCGCTGTTGTTTTGCTTGGCATTTTGCGTGGCCGCGACGTATGTCACCGACGAAGCTTTCATGCCCACACAGGCGCCGCCAAATTTCGAAAACGGCCAGCGAATCATCAATGAGCAGGGACTGACGGGGATAATGGAAAAATTCGTCTTGCTAGATATGCATTGGTTTTTGCTGCACCTGTCGGGTGTGATCCTGCTTATTTACACAAGCCTTCGGATGATGCTTTTTTCAACCTACTTCATCGTCGCGGGTGCACATGCCAATAACAACGGCACTCACGAACCTTGGCTTTCCAGAAAAACCCGCAAGTACGCCAATCTGCGCAAAAACATCATTTTCATGCCTATCCTGCTGGTTCTCGCGTACCTGCTTACCTCGGGTCTTGCTTTCGACTGGTTGATCCACACGATGCCAAATCAGGTCAATGCGTTGATGAACACGGTGCTGTATGGGCGCTGATATTTTGATCGTGCGCTGAAGATCGACTGGCGGGACACCAACCCGGTTGGCAGAAGCGACATGAATTTTTCTTCACTGCGCCCAGCCGGGACAGCCTGTAAAGTCCCCCCGCTCATTCAAGAAACTACGGTTCGCCCGCGCTCCTAGCGGGCTTTTTTTCGCCTCAGCTTCTCCATATCTTGCCGCTCCCCACCATATTGCGCGACTCTGCCAGCAGATCCCTCGCCAAGGAGCGCTCGATGCCGCTGTTATCCCTGCCCTGCCCGCGCCTGACGCTGGCGATCCTCTCCCCCGATCAGGCCGAGCTCGAAAGCGCGTTCTACCAGCGCAACCAGCGGCACCTGGCGCGCTGGTCGCCCATCCGCACCACCGATTACTTCTCCACCGCCAACATCCGCCGTCGCCTCGAGAACCAGGCCAGTGCCTTCGAAGCAGGCCTGGCGATGCATTTCGCGCTGCTGTCCGCGGACGGTCAGCAGATGCTCGGTGCGTGCAATTTCAGCGGGATCATTCGTGGGGCGTTTCAGGCGTGTTATTTGGGTTATCACATCGATGAGGCGCATCAGGGTCAGGGTTTGATGCAGGAGGGGCTGGAGGCGGGGATTGGTTATATGTTCGATGTGCAGAATTTGCATCGGATCATGGCCAATTACATTCCGGGCAATGAGCGCAGTGCGCGTTTGCTTGAGCGTTTGGGTTTTGAGCGTGAGGGCTATGCGAAGGCGTATCTGAACATTGCCGGGCGTTGGCAGGATCATGTGCTGACGGCGCTGGTCAATCCGGGGTTCGAGGCGCCGGGTCAGCGGTGGTCGCGGCGCCTGGGCTGAGTTGCACGGAACCTGTCAGACAAAAATCCTTTCAGCTCTCGGGTTTGCGGCCGATACAGACCTGCTAACACCCCTGCTGGCTCAAAAGAACAACAATCTTCCAGCTTAACTGACGACCAAGAAACCCAACGTTTCTGGAGGATTTGCATGAATAGCTGGTTCGGTAACATCAGCGTGAACATGAAACTCGGCCTGGGCTTCGGCCTCGTGCTGGCCCTGACCTGCATTCTGGCGCTGACCGGCTGGACCAGCCTCGGCGGCCTGATCGACCGCAGCAACTGGATGAGCGATATCACCCAGCTCAACGCCGGCCTGACCAAACTGCGCGTGGTGCGCCTGCAATACATGCTGACCAATGGCGACGAAACCGCCGCGCAGAATGTGCAGACCACCCTGGAAAGTTTCGCCGCGCAGCAGCAGGCGTTGATCAGCAAATTCAAGAGTCCGGAGAACGTCAAACTGCTCAAGCAGCAGGCGGCGACCATCGCTGAATACCAGACCTCGCTGAACAAAATGCGCAACGCTTATCGCACCGGCAACAGCGCCCGCGACACCATGAGCGTCAACGCTCAGACCGCGTACAACCTGATCGAATCGATCAGCCAGCGCGTGCAGCAGATGGAGTTGAGCGATCAGCGTTTCGAGCAGTTCCAGGCTGTTACTGCGGCGAAGGAAGCGTTCATCCTCGCGCGCTATGAAGTGCGTGGTTACACCGCGACCAGCAACGCCGAGACCGAGCAGAAAGCCGTCGGCCAGATCGACGCGGCCATCGCCAGCCTCAAACCGTTGAACGCGCAATTTGCCGCGACTCAGCAGGATGCCTTGCGCCAATTGGAAACCGCGCTGACCAGCTATCGCAGCGCGTTGATGGCGTACAAGAACGCCAACACCGATGCCGTGCAGGCGCGTAAGGAAATGACCGATCAGGGCACCACCATCGTCGCCCTGAGTGAGCAGCTGTACCAGATTCAGCTTGATCGCCGTGACGCCGAAAGCGCCCAGGCGCGTACCTTCCAGTTGATCAGCACGTTGCTGGCGCTATTGGTTGGCGTGATTGCTGCCGTAATCATCACCCGTCAGATCACCCGTCCGTTGCGCGAAACCCTGGCCGTGGTCGAGCGCATCGCCAGCGGCGACCTGACCCAGAACGTCACCGTCACCCGCCGCGACGAACTCGGCGTGTTGCAGCAAGGCATCGCACGCATGGGCGTGACCCTGCGTGACTTGATCAGCGGCATCCGCGACGGCGTCACGCAGATTGCCAGTGCCGCGGAAGAACTCTCGGCGGTAACTGAACAGACCAGTGCTGGTGTGAACAGCCAGAAAGTCGAGACCGATCAGGTCGCCACCGCCATGCACGAAATGACTGCCACGGTACAGGAAGTTGCGCGCAATGCTGAGGAAGCGTCGCAAGCCGCTGCCGCCGCTGACGGCGAAGCTCGTGAAGGCGACAAGGTGGTGAGTGAGGCCATCGCGCAGATCGAGCGTCTGGCCAGCGAAGTGGTGCGTTCGACCGAAGCGATGAGCGTGCTGCAACAGGAAAGCGACAAGATCGGCAGCGTCATGGACGTGATCAAGGCGGTCGCCGAACAGACCAACCTGCTCGCGCTCAACGCTGCGATCGAAGCCGCGCGTGCCGGTGAAGCCGGGCGCGGTTTTGCCGTGGTCGCCGATGAGGTGCGTGGGTTGGCTCAGCGCACGCAGAAATCCACCGAGGAAATCGAAGGTCTGGTCGCTGGTCTGCAGAACGGCACCCAGCAGGTTTCGGCGGTGATGAATAACAGCCGTGCGCTGACCGACAGCAGCGTCGCCCTGACGCGCAAGGCCGGTGTCTCGCTGGAAAACATCACCCGCACGGTGTCGAACATCCAGTCGATGAACCAGCAGATCGCTGCGGCGGCTGAACAGCAAAGCGCCGTGGCCGAAGAGATCAGCCGCAGCATCATCAACGTACGCGACGTGTCCGAGCAGACCGCAGCGGCGAGTGATGAGACGGCAGCGTCGAGTGTTGAACTGGCGCGGTTGGGTGGTCAGTTGCAGCAGATGGTCAGCCACTTCCGCGTTTGATTTTGGTTTTGCGCTGTAGCTGAAACCGAATCGCGAGCAGGCTCACTCCTACATTTTGGATTTGCGTGACTCACCGGATTTTGAGCACACCGCAGATCCCTGTGGGAGCGAGCTTGCTCGCGAAGGCGTCGGGTCAATCAAATCAACGTCGCCTGACACTCCGCATTCGCGAGCAAGCTCGCTCCCACATTGGATTTGTGTGCCACGCTGGATTTTCAGCACACCGCAGATCCCTTGTGGGAGCGAGCTTGCTCGCGAAGGCGTTGGGTCAATCAAATCACGTCGCCTGACACTCCGCCTTCGCGAGCAAGCTCGCTCCCACATTTTGGATTTGCGTGACTCACCGGATTTTGAGCTCACCGAAAATCCCTGTAGGAGTGAGCCTGCTCGCGATAGCGGTGTGTCAGTAAAAGACAGGCTGACTGAAACACCGCTATCGCGAGCAGGCTCACTCCTACAGGGGATTTGTGGTGTGCTTTTTACGCGGGGTAGCCGGTGATTTTGCGGATGCTCTGGTACAGCGGTTTCAACTGCCGATACATCCGCAAATACACTTCACTGTACAACTGCTCATAAACCTTTTGCGCCTCAGGCTGTGGTGTAAAAACCGCTCCAACCCGAGTCATCGCCGCAATGGCCGTGGAAAAATCCCTGTGCAATCCCAACCCCACCGCACAACAAATCGCCGCTCCCAACCCGGACGCTTCATACACATGCGGGCGTTCTGCCGGCAGGCCGAAGATGTTGGCGGTCAGTTGCATGGCGGCGTCACTTTGCGAGCCGCCGCCGGCGACGCGCAGGCGTTTGATCGAGACCTTTGAGCGTCGCTCGATGTTCTCCATGCCTTGGCGTAGCGCGTAGGCCAGGCCTTCGAGAATCGCGCGGTAGATGTGCGCGCGGGTGTGTACGTCGCCGAAGCCGATCATCGCGCCTTTGGCTTCCACGCCCGGTTCGCGAATCCCCGGTGACCAGTAGGGTTGCAGCATCAGGCCCATCGAGCCCGGCGGCACTTCGTCGACCAGTGCGTCGAACAGTTGCTCCGGTTCGATGCCCTGCGCTTTCGCCTGTTGCATCTCGCGCAGGCCAAACTGATTCTTGAACCAGCTGACCATCCAGTAGCCGCGATAGATCATCACTTCGCAGTTGTACTGATCGGGCACGGCCGAGGGGTACGGCGGGATCAGCGGGATGATTTCCAGGTAGCGTGAGCGGGTGCTGGTGATGGTCGCGGTGGTGCCGTAGGACAGGCACACGGTGCTCGCATCGACCACGCCGGAGCCGATCACTTCGCAGGCCTTGTCCGCGCCTGCGGCGATCAGCGGCAGGCCTTCGGGAATGCCCGTGTGGCGAGCGGCTTCGGCTGTGATGTAGCCGAGGGTTTCGCCGGGTTTGTGCAGGGTCGGCAACTGCTCGGGGCGCACCGCCAGTGCCTGCCATTTCCAGTCACGCGGGGCCGCCCATTTCAGTCGTTTGAAGTCGAAGGGCAGATAGCCGACGCAACAGCCGATGGAGTCGACGAAGCGCCCGCACAAGCGATGGGTGAGAAAGCCTGAAAGCAGTAAATACTTGTCGGTCGCCGCCCACACATCGGGCTGATGCCGGGCGATCCAGTTGGCCTCGGCCTGGGCGCGAAAATAATCCACCGTTGCCTTGGCGCCGACCAATTTGAACAGCCAGCCCCACGGCCCTTTGATGCCACCCTCGACCTCAGCCTGACGTTGATCGAGCCAGACAATTGCCGGGCGCAGCGGTTTGCCGTTGGCATCGACATTGATCACGGTGCCGCGCTGGGTGGTCAGGGACACGCCGGCAATCTGCGCACGGTCGATGCCGGTCTGCTGCCAGAGTTGCTGACAGGCCTCGCCGAGTTTCGCCCAGTAATACTCCGGATCCTGCTCAGCCCAACCGGGCTGCGTCGAGTAGTACGCCTGCAGATCGACTTTGCCTTTGCCGAGCAGATTGCCCTGCTGATCGAAGAGCAATGCGCGCACGCTCTGGGTGCCGTTGTCGATGGCCAATAGGTATTTCATGGCGTGATCTCCGGCAAGCCGTGATCGCGCAGCCAAAGCAAACGATAGCGCTGGATTTCCGCCTGCCAGCGCTCATCGTCCCAGGCCAATCGTGGCTGGCACAGCGTGCGAATCGCAGGCAAATAATCCTCGCCACCGCGCGGCAGCAACAGGCCCAAACGGGTACGGCGCAGCAGCAAATCATCCAGGTGCAGAATCATTTCCGCCTCGCAGGCGAACGCCAGTTCTGCCCACAACGTGTCGGTGGCGCCGACCGTTTCCAGACCGAGTTCGCCGAGCAATTGCGCCAGCCTCGGCAGGTCTCGACCGTGACGCCCGGCCAGGCGCCGCCATTGATGTCCGCTCAATCCTGGAATACTCAGTGGCGGCACGGCGGCAAACACAGGCGCGCCGTCGTCAACGAAGGATCGCCCAAGCATCGCCGCACACGCCTTGAGCACTTCGATCGCTTGCGGGCGAAACGTGGTCAGTTTGCCGCCGGCCAAAGTCACGCAACCCGGCTCCTGCCACAACACATGTTCGCGGGTTTCATTGGACGGCTTGTGTTGATGCGCACCCGCCGCGCTGCCCACCACCGGGCGCACGCCTGACCAGGTCGACAGCACGTCGTCGACGCCCACTTCGGCGCCGGGAAATTGCTGCTGGCATGCGGCGAGCAGATAGTCGAGTTCTTCGCTGGAGATGCGCGCGCTGTGGTCGAGGTCCTCGCGATGATCGAGGTCCGTGGTGCCGACCACCGTCGCGCCTTCCCAGGGAAAAACAAACACCGGACGCCGGTCGCGCTCATGCAGAAAAGTGAACGCCTGGGCCACCGGCAGACGCCAGCCCGGCAGCAACAGATGACTGCCGCGCAACGGTCGCAACTGCTTCGCAGCGTCAGCGGGACGGAGACGCTCGGCCCATGCACCCGTTGCCACGGCCAACACAGCGGAGCGCAATTGCAGGGTCGCGCCGCCCTCGCAATCCTCAACCTGAACCCCGCACACGCGCCCGCCTTCACGCAGCAGTTGCGTGACCCGCACAGCATTGATTATCACCGCGCCATCGGCCCGGGCCTCGCGCAATACGCGCATCACCAGCCGCGCATCATCGGTCAGTGCATCGACAAAACAGCTGCCGCCGAGCAAACCGTTTTCCCTCACGCCCGGCGCCAGATATCGAAGCTGTTGCGCATCATGAAAGCGATGGCTGCGCCGTCCCGCCAAGGCGTCGTAAACGCTCAGCAAACCACCCAACACCCGAGGCCCGGGAAAGCCGCCGCGATAGTGCGGCATCATGAAACTCATCGGCTCGACCAGCCCCGGCGCCTCGTCGAGCAGGCGCTGGCGCTCGCGCACCGAATCGCGGGTCAGGCGCCACTGGCCCTTGGCGATGTAACGCAAACCGCCGTGGACCATTTTCGACGATCGGCTGGACGTGCCCCAGGCAAAATCCCGCTGCTCCAGCAGCAGACAACGCCAGCCCCGCCGCGCCGCTTCGCGGACAATTCCGGCGCCGCTGATGCCGCCGCCGATGACGATCAGGTCCCAGGTGTCATCCGCCAGCGTCGGCAGACTCTGCTCGCGCCATTGCGCGTTCCAGTCGGAATTCATGGGCGTGACTCAGGCAACAGCGTGCCGGGATTGAGGCGCCCTTGCGGGTCGAAATGTTCGCTCAGCGCCTGCAACGTCTGCAGCGCCAGCGGGCCTTTTTCCCGTAGCAGATAGGGCGCGTGATCCTTGCCGACGCCGTGCTGATGACTGATGGTGCCGTGGTGGTCGACGATGGTCTGGCTGGC
The DNA here is from genome assembly GCF_024169245.1 of Pseudomonas koreensis. NCBI lineage: Bacteria > Pseudomonadati > Pseudomonadota > Gammaproteobacteria > Pseudomonadales > Pseudomonadaceae > Pseudomonas > Pseudomonas koreensis. Next base: position 2,136,186 of record NZ_JALJWP010000001.1, on the reverse strand, counting down.
CGCGTGTTTGAGCGCCCGCCAGCGCGCCAGCGTCGCGGCATAGTCCGCTGCCGGGCGAAACACGTAGGTGGTGTAGATGCTCGAGCCCTCGCCGTAAACGTGGGACAGGTGAGTGAAGACATGCACCCGTTCGCCTTCGGCGGCCAAGGCGTCGCGCAGGCTGGTTTCGATCCGGCTGAGCAAGTGGTCGACGTTGCTCCAGTCGGTGGCGGTTTCGAGGGTGTCGACCACGTAACCGGCGTTCCACAGGTTCTCGCGCAAGTAGGGAAAACGAAAGCGGTTCTGCGCCCACTTCTTGCCCAGCAGCGTGCCGGTGAACACGCCGCCGAACGCTTTCAGATGCTGGCGCGCGTGTTTCAGCGACAGTGCGTTTTGCTGGCGATTGCCGGTGACGCCGAAAGTCAGCAAGCATTTGCCGTCGCCGGCACCGCGCAGCTTGAGGTACTTCTCCAGCCAGGCGATCTGCTGCGGATGACCGGCCAGCGCCAGTTGCGTTTCGGTTTCCACCGCGTTGGACAGGCGCAGCATCGACAGCGGCACGCGCGCCTGCGCCAGTTGCCGGATCGCTTGCAGCGCCTGCGGCCAATCGGGCAGAAACACGCCGTAAAAACGTTCGTCTGCGGGCAACGCACTGACCCGCACCTTGACCTCCGAAATGATCCCGAAACGGCCTTCGCACCCGAGCACCACTTCACGCAGATCCGGGCCGGCGGCCGACGCCGGGAACGTCGGAATCTGCAAAGGCCCGGCGAAGGTTTCCAGGGTGCCGCCAGCGAACAACTGCTCGATCCGCCCGTAGCGCAACGACTGCTGGCCGCTGGAGCGACTGGCCACCCAACCGCCCAGCGTCGACAGCTCCCACGACTGCGGAAAATGCCCCAGCGTGTAGCCGCGCGCACGCAACTGGCTTTCGACTTGCGGCCCGCTGGCGCCGGGGCCGAATGTCGCCAGCAGGCTTTGTTCGTCGAGGTCGGTCAGGCGATTCATCCGCCCCAGCGACACCGTCAGCACCGGGCGCGTGGACGTCGGTGGATTGATGTGCCCGGCCACTGACGTGCCGCCGCCGTAGGGAATCAGGCATAAATCCTGATCATGGGCGAGCGCCAGCAATTGGCGGATCTGCTCGGCGGTTTCCGGAAACGCCACGGCATCGGGATACGTGCCCAGCGCGCCTTCGCGCAACGCCAGCCAGTCCGGCAGGCTCTGGCCGCGCGCGTGCAGCAGGCGATCGTGAGTGTCGACGCTGTACAAGCGATGCGGCACCAGACGCGAGGTCGGCACCTGCGCCAATGCCGCTGCCAACGTCGCATCGGGCAGCGCGCGGCCGGCGCCCAAGCGTTCGTGGAGAAATGTCGCGCCCTGGGCCGGCAGTTCGACCACCGTGCCCGCCTCTCCCCAGCCGTTCCAGCGTCGCATGCGTGTGTCCTTTTTTTGCCGTTGGATCAAGCTTGCATACTAGTCAGCGCTGGAGATCTGTCACGGTCGCATCCGGCCAGAACCTGTAGCGAATGGCGCCAAACGTCCGGGCATTTACTTTCGCCGGGAAATCCACTTACCTTGCGCCATTCATTCGCTCACGCGCCGTCGATCAAAGGACCGCGACCATGCCATCGCTCGGCTTCACTTCCGTTCCGCCGCTGCTCAAATACCTGCGCCATGCCGAACAGTTGGGCATGGCCATCGAGCCTGCATTGGCGGCGGCCGGGTTGCAGGCGCAGCAGTTGAGCGACAACACCTTGCGCCTGCCGGGTGAGGTTCACGAGCGCTTGCTGGATTATTTCTGCGAGCACTCGGGCGATGGGTTGTTCGGCCTGCACGCGGCAAATTTTGTCCTGCCCAATTCATGGAGCGTGCTCGGTTACATCACCATGAATTGCGCGACGCTGGGCGATGCGATGGGCCGGATCATGCCGTTCGAAAAACTCGTCGGCGACATGGGCGTCAGCCGCGCCGAGGTGCAGGGCGAGCACGTGCATCTGATCTGGAATTGTCGCTACGAGCAGCCACGGATTCGTCGGCATCTGGTGGAAAACGTGCTCGGTTCGTGGCTGCACTACGCGCGCTGGATCGCCGACACGCAGCTGTCGCCGGCCTGCGTATGGCTGGAGCATGCGCGGCCGGATGGGGTGACGCAGGCCGAGTACGAGGCGTTTTTCGGTTGCCCGGTGCGGTTCGATCAGGCGTATTCGGCGCTGGTGGTGCCGCTGGCGTATTTGCAGTTGCCGTTGCGCCAGGCCGATGCGCAATTGCTGCGAACCCTGGAAGAACACGCGATGGGTTTGTTGGCGACGCTGGAAGAGGCGTCGCTGGCGCAGCAGGTGAAAAACATCCTGCGCGGTTTGCTCAAGGAGGGCTTGCCGCGCAAGGAGCAAGTGGCGGAGCAGCTCAGCGTGTCGGTGCGCACCTTGCAGCGGCAGTTGCAGCAGGTTGGGACGTCGTATCAGCAGATTCTTGATGAGCTGCGTCAGGAGTTGGCGGAGCACTATTTGCTTAATAGCACGTTGCCGATTCAGGACATTGCGCAGTATCTGGGCTTTACCGAACCGCGCTCGTTTCATCGCACATTCAAGAGCTGGCGCGGGATGCCGCCGGGGGAGTTTCGGTTGCGGAATCGGCGGTGAATGTGCCGGCCCTATCGCGAGCAGGCTCACTCCTACAAGGATTTTTGGCGTATGCAAAATCCGCGTACACCGAAGATCAACTGTAGGAGTGAGCCTGCTCGCGATGAGGCCAGCCGCTACACCGCTTAAACAAGCTTTGCCGCAGCTGTTTAAATCAACCCGGTATTCCGCGAAACCACCCACAATTCCTTGCGCCGCTGCCTACGCCTGCGCCAGAATCCGCCGGCTTGTGCGCCCCAGACCTCATCGCTACTGTGATTGCGTCACTGCCTATCAGTGATCGGGTTTAGTAGCCCGGAGTATTTGGGGTGCATCGTTCATCAGACAGTCAGGTCTCGCCTGAGCTTTATGGTGGCTGTGCGCAGGGCGCTCTCGGGCGCGCCGGTTTCCCAGATCCCCGGTCTACTAACCTGCGCACAGCTGCCTCCACTTCCTTTAGTAGGGAAGCGGTGGCCAGCCAAAATGAGGATCTGGATATGTTCAAAGTAACCCCAAACCCGCCAACCACCGACCCGGCATCGCCCTACGAATCCCCCGATTCCAAGAAATTCCACGAAGCCGCCGACCGCGCCCTCGATCATTACCTCGGCCCATCCAGCGCCGAATTCATGGCCCCGCCCTACAAACCCAACACGCTGTACATGGCCAATCCCGACGCCGACAACGAATCGCTACTGGCCGATGCCTGCGAAACCCTGGGGTCGGCGACGGTGATGCTCAACGATCAGGCGGGGCTGGTGAACGGCTCGCAGCGCAAGACGTTGCAGGGCATCGCGCAGATTGTGATGGTTGCGGAGATGGCGGTGAATCGGGTGCTGGATCGGTTGGTGCCGACTGATTGAGGGTTTTTGGGGATGCGTTGCGGGCGGGTTTTATGGGGTGTCAGGGGTTGCCCTCACCCCAGCCCTCTCCCAGAGGGAGAGGGGGCCGACCGAGATGTTTTGCGCTGTCCGTCGACCTGAAAGACCGAGTCGATTATGGATTCAACGCCACGCATTCTGTTCGATTCTGGATTCAGCACAGCACATTCAGGTCGCCGTAACTCCCGAGCATCCCCCAATCGGTCCCCTCTCCCTCCGGGAGAGGGCTAGGGTGAGGGGCTTTTGATCTCAGGCGCCAAGCTCAAAGACTGATCGCATTGGTAAACACCAACCGATTGCCAAACGGATCGGCAATCGTCATGTCCTGACTCCCCCAAGGCATCGCCTGAATCTGGGGGTGCGAGAACTGGTAATCCTTGGCCATCAACTGCTGCTGAAACGCCTCCAGCTCATCGGTCTCGATACGCAGCGCCGAACCCGGGCAGGCATCGCCGTGATGCTCGGACAAATGCAGCACACACTCACCGCGCGACACCTGCAGATACAGCGGAAAATTCGCTTCGAAGCGATGCTGCCAGTCGATCTTGAAACCGAGAAAATCGACGTAGAACTCGACAGCCTTGGCCTCATCGAAGATCCGCAGGATCGGGGTGGTTTTGCCGAAGCTCATGGGGTGCTCCCTGACTGATTGGCCCCACAGTGTAGACGGGGAGGATGTCAGCAAATCGGCTTGTTGATGGCTTTCTTTAATTGCACAGTGCCACTATTAGACACAGATCAAAAGATCGCAGCCTTCCGCAGCTCCTGCATTGGAATGCGATCTCCGTAGGAGCTGCCGAAGGCTGCGATCTTTTGGCGCCATCATCATCAATAAAACCCTTCGCGCAAATCACCTTTACGTGCCAGAAACCGCCCTGCCCTGCACCCATTCGCCTGCCCGTCGCAATAGCTCAACACGCCGTTGACCCAAACCCCGTCAATCCCCTGCGCCGCCCGCTGCGGATCGTTGAAATCGGCCACGTCACGCACGGTCGCCGGATCGAACAACACCAGATCCGCCCAGTGTCCTTCACGAATCTCGCCCCTTTCCTGCAAGCCAAAACGCGCCGCCGACAGGCCGGTCATCTTGTGTACGGCGGTGTGCAGCGGAAACAGGCCGACGTCGCGACTGAAATGGCCGAGCACCCGTGGGAAAGCGCCCCACAGGCGCGGATGCGGGAACGGGTCTTCGGGCAGTCCGTCAGAGCCGACCATCGAAAGCGGATGGGCGAGGATTCTTCTGACGTCGGCCTCATCCATGCCGTAGTACACCGCGCCGGCCGGTTGCAGGCGTTTCGCGGCTTCTTCCAGCGACAGTTTCCATTCGCCAGCAATGTCGATCAGGTCGCGTCCGCTGACTTCCGGGTGCGGTGTCGACCAGGTGATGGTGATGCGGTGCGCGTCGGTGACTTGCTTCAAATCCAAAGTCGAAGAACTCGCCGCGTACGGGTAGCAATCGCAGCCGACCGGGTGGGTTTTCGCCGCCTCTTCCAGCGCTGCCAGCAATTGCGGACTGCGTCCCCAGTTGCCGACGCCGGCGCATTTGAGGTGGGAAATGATCACCGGCGATTGCGCGTGTCGGCCGATCTGGAACGCCTCGTCCATCGCCTCCAACACCGGGGCGAATTCGCTGCGCAGATGGGTGGTGTACACCGCGCCGAACGCCGTCAGTTCTTCGGTCAGTTGCATGACTTCATCGGTCGAGGCGTTGAAGGCGCTGGCGTAGGCCAGGCCGGTGGATAAACCCAACGCGCCAGCCTCGAGACTGTCGCGCAACTGCTCGCGCATGGCAGTGATTTCGCCGGGCGTTGCAGTGCGGAACAAGTCGTCGAGGTGATTGCTGCGCAGCGCGGTGTGGCCGACCAGCGCGGCGACGTTCAGCGTGGTGTTGGCCGCTTCGACGGCGGCGCGGTAGTCGCTGAAACGCGGATAAACGAACGCCGCTGCGCTGCCGAGCAGATTCATCGGGTCCGGGGGATTGCCCTTCAAACTCACTGGCGAAGCGCTGATCCCGCAGTTGCCAACGATCAACGTGGTCACGCCCTGGCTGAGCTTGGGCAGCATTTCAGGTTGGCGGATGACCACGGTGTCGTCGTGGGTGTGCACGTCGATGAAACCCGGCGCCAGCACCCGGCCGGCGGCGTCGATTTCTTCGGTGGCGCGGGCGTCGGGCAGATCGCCGATGCGCTCGATGCGGCCATTAAGAATTGCCACGTCGGCCTTATAGCCGGGCGTGTTGCTGCCGTCGATAACCAGCGCGTTGCGGATCAGGGTGTCGTACTGCATGTCAGTCTCCCAGCGGCAGGTGATCGTCGCCGCCACGGTATTCGTCGAGGGCGAGTTTGATTCGCCGCAGACGTTCTTGATTGTCTTTAGGGCTGGCCAGCGCCAGCTCGGTGGCGAGCACGTCGATGGCCAACAGCATGCCGTAGCGCGCCGCCGTCGGTTTGTAGATGAACGAGGTTTCCGCGCCTTGCAGCGGCAGCACGACGTCGGCCAGTTCCGCCAGTGGTGAATCGCCGCGAGTGATGGCGAGGATGCGCGCGCCGTAGTTGCGCGCCAGCTCCACGGTTTCCAGAAGCTCCGGGGTGATGCCGGTGAGCGAGCAGGCGATCAGCACTTGCTCGGCATTCAAACTGGCGGCGGTGACGCGCATCATCACCGCGTCATGACACACGGCGATCGGGTAACCGAGGCGCACCAGGCGCACCTGCAACTCATCGCTGCACAGGGTCGAGCAACCGCCCATGCCGAACGCGTGAATCATCCGCGCCTGGCCGAGCAATTTCACTGCGTCGGCGAAGCGCGATTCGTCGAAACCGGCCAGATGCTGGCGCAGCGTGGTTTCGATGTCGCCGACGATTTGCCCGTAGAACGCCGACTGCTCAGGCGTGCCCGCCGGGTCGAGAAAACGGCTGCCCACGCCGCTGGCCTGGGCCAGTTGCAGGCGCAGGTCACGCAGGTCGCGGCAGCCAACCGTGCGGGCAAAACGCGACAGCGTAGCGGTGCTGACTTCGGCGCGTTGCGCGAGGTCTTCGAGGCTGGCGCTCGCGGCAAAGCCGACATCGTCGAGCATCAGCCGGGCGATGCGGCCCTCGCCGGCGCTGAAGGAATCCTGGCGGGCGCGGATCTGGTAGAGGATGTCCATGGGCGGCAGGCTCCGGTTACAGCAGGTAGGAAAGGCCGACGGTCAGGGCGAAAGCGACCAGCGAGATCAATGTCTCAAGCACGGTCCAGGTCTTGAACGTCTGCGCGACCGTCATGTTGAAGTATTCCTTGATCAACCAGAAGCCGCCGTCGTTGACGTGGGAAAAGATAACCGAGCCGGCGCCAGTCGCCAGTACCAAAAGCTCAGGGTGGGGATAACCCAGACCAATGGCCACCGGCGCGACAACGCCTGATGCGGTGGTCATCGCCACGGTTGCAGAACCGGTGGCGACACGCATTAGCGCGGCGAACAGCCAGCCCATGATCAGCGGCGACAGGTGAAATTCGTGAGCGAGGCCGACGATCTGATCGGTGACGCCGGCATCCACCAGAATCCGGTTCAAGCCGCCGCCAGCGCCGACCAGCAAGGTGATGCTGGCGGTGGGCGCGAGGCATTCGTTAGTGAACTTGAGGATCGATTCGCGGTTGAAGCCCTGAGCAATGCCCAGCGTCCAGAAGCTCAGCAAGGTCGCCAGCAACAGCGCGATCACCGAGTTGCCGATGAACAACAGGAACTGGTTGAACGCGCTGCCGGGAGTGGAAATCAGGTTGGCCCAGCCGCCGATCAGCATCAGCACCACCGGCAGCAGAATGGTCGCCATGGTGATGCCGAAACCCGGCAGTTTGTCGCGCGGTTCGCGGTCGAGAAATTGCTTTTCCAGCGGGTTGTCCGCCGGCAATTGAATGCGCGGCACGATGAATTTGGCGTATAGCGGGCCGGCGATGATCGCCGTCGGAATGCCGATCGCGATCGCGTACAGCAAGGTCTGCCCGACCGAGGCCTGATAGGCCTGCACCGCGAGCATCGCCGCCGGGTGCGGTGGCACCAGCGCATGCACCACCGAGAGCCCGGCAACCATGGGCAGACCGACCATCAGAATCGACACGCCAACCCGCCGCGCCACAGTGAAGGCGATTGGCACCAGCAAGACGAAACCGACCTCGAAGAACAGCGGCAAGCCGACCAGGAACGCAATGCAGACCATCGCCCAGTGCGCGTTCTTCTCGCCGAATCTCTCGATCAGCGTCCGCGCCATCTGCTCGGCGCCACCGGACTCGGCCATCATCTTTCCGAGCATCGTCCCCAACGCCACCACCAGCGCAATATGCCCCAGCGTCTTGCCGACGCCGGCCTCATACGCACCGACCACAGCCGACGGCGGCATCCCGGCGACTAGCGCCAGGCCCAGGGAAATCAGGGTGATGACAATGAACGGATTGAGCCGGTAACGGGCGATCAACACGATCAGCGCGATGATGGCCACGGCGGCGTAAACCAGCAGCCAATAGCCGAAGGAAGGCGTCATGCGGTACTCCTCGAAAGGGTCACGTTCGAATGGGTTGTGAAACTCATAAATCATTTCGAGATCGAGATTTCAAACCGCATGAAAGTAATTTTCGTGGAGAGACAAGGTGTGTCGCTGGTGGGTATGTGCTGTCGTGATTAATGAAAATTGCGGGGCGGGATTTTCATGCCTTTCCAGATCACCACATAAACCTGTGGGAGCGAGCTTGCTCGCGAAGACGGCTTCACATTCAACATCTTCATTGATTGACCCACCGCATTCGCGAGCAGGCTCGCTCCCACAGTTTATGATCGCATTCCTCCAGGCAGAACACGGCCAACCTGTAGGAGTGAGCCTGCTCGCGATTGCGGTGTGTCAAAACAGTATCATTTGACTGACACGACGCTATCGCGAGCAAGCTCGCTCCCACAGTTTTTGATCGCATTCCTTCAGCTACTTCGCAATCAACCTGTGGGAGCGAGCCTGCTCGCGAAGGCGGCGTCACATTCAACATCTTCATTGACTGACCCACCGGATTCGCGAGCAAGCTCGCTCCCACAGTTTTTGATCGCATTCCTCCAGCTACATCGCAATTCAACCTGTGGGAGCGAGCCTGCTCGCGAAGGCGGCGTCACATTCAACATCTTCATTGACTGACCCACCGCATTCGCGAGCAAGCTCGCTCCCACAGTTTTTGATCGCATTCCTCCAGGCAGAACACGGTCAACCTGTAGGAGTGAGCCTGCTCGCGATTGCGGTGGGTCAAAACAGGATTATTTGACTGACACAGCGCTATCGCGAGCAAGCTCGCTCCCACAGTTTTTGATCGCATTCCTCCAGACAGAACGCGGTCACCTGCTCGCGAATGGCTTCACTCGGTGTGCACTGGACTCACACCATTTCGTTACGAATCCATTCCACCACCGATGTGCGCTTCGGCGTCCAGCCCAGCAGTTCGCGGGCGTGTTTGCCGCGTACGCGGCTGTTGGAGCCGAGGCCGTAGTTGGCCATTTCATAGCCCCATTCGGCCTCGGCGTCTTGCAGTGGCCAGTCTTGCGGTTTGCCCAGGTTCAGGGCTTCGGCCATGGCGGTGGTCATGTCGATGAACGAGGCTTCGCCGCTTTCAACGAAGTAGAAAGTGCCCGGCACATTCCTGGTCAGCGCCAGCAGATACAGGGCGACGACGTCTTCGATGTGCACGTTGGACCAGATGTTCTGGCCGCTGCCAACGTGGCGCACCACGCCGCTTTTGCGCGACTGTTTCAGCAGTCGCGGCAGTTGCACGCTGTCGCGTTTGACGCCCAGGCTGTGGCCGTAAATCAAGGTGTTGCAGATCACCGCCGAGTTCACCCCATCCTTCGCCGCCGCGAGCACCAGGTTGTCGATGGCCACGCGATCGGCTTTATCGACGGTCGGTTCCGGCAGGTTGTCTTCGTAATAAATGACGTCGCTGGATTTGCCGCCGGACGCATCGCCGACGATGCTCGAACCGCTGGTGTGCAGAAAGACTTTATTCGAGCCGCGCAAAGCGTCGAGCAACGCTTCAACCGCGCCGCGATGATCACTGCTGGCAGCGTTAATCACCGCATCGGCAGCACGGGCCTGTTCCGCCAGCAATTGGCTGTCATCGAGGGTGCCGATTACTGCGTTCATGCCCAGCGCCTTGAGCTCGTCTGCCTGCTCCGCGCTGCGCACCAAACCAGAAACCTTGTGCCCGGCCTGAACCAGACCGGTGGCGATGGATCCGCCGATAAAACCGGCCGCGCCGGTAACGAAAACATTCATGGAGTAACTCCCTGCGTGAGTAATTGATGAATCGAGTATCGGTCGATGAACTCCGGCGAAAAACCCGCCCTAGGCCAATTCACTCTTGCGCAGGGATCACGAATCAGCCGTTGAATTCGGCGCTGGCGTAGGCGGCGAGTTTGCCTTGGATAAAGTCGAGGAAGCACTGGATGCGCAATGCCAGTTGCGAGTTGCGGTAGTACACGGCGTTGATCGGCTGACGGTAGCCGCTGTTGAATTCGCCGAGCAGGACTTTCAGGCGTCCGGCGCGAATATCTTCGATGGTCATGAAGTGCGACAGGCAAGCGATGCCCTGCCCTTCCAGCACCAAATGACGCACGGTCTCGCCGCTGGAGGCGCTGATCGCCGGGGTGATCGGCCAGCGATCGCCGTGCACATAGCGCAGCGGCCATTGGTTGAGGCCTTCGTTCTGGGTGAAGCCGAGCAGCGTGTGTTCACTCAAGTCTGCGACCTGCCGTGGCGCACCATGCTTTTTCAGATAGGCCGGGCTGGCAACAATCAGCAACGGACTGCAGCCGAGCGAACGCGCATGCAACGTCGAATCGGCGAGGGTGCCGATGCGAATGGCGACGTCGGTGCTTTGTTCCAGCAGGTCAATGATCAGGTCATTGCTGTTGAGTTCGAGCTGGATGTCCGGATACAACTGCCGGAATTCGTCGATGTAGGGGACGATGGCGTGGAGCATGAACGGCGAGGCGGCGTTGATGCGCAGGCGCCCGGACGGGGTTTGCTGGCGCGAGGACAGGCGTTCTTCGAGTTGATCCATCTGATCGAGAATCAGCTTGGCCTGTTCGAAGAAATACTTGCCCTCCTCGGTCAGGTCCATGCGCCGCGTGGTGCGGTTGATCAGCGTGGTGTCGAGTTTGGCTTCGAGCTTCGACAGCGTGCGACTCACCGCCGACGGCGTCTGCCCTACCTGCTCGGCGGCGGCGGAAATCGAACCGCATTCGATCACGCAGACGAAAATCTGCAACTCATCGGATCTGGCTTTCACGGGTGTCCTCGCTGGAATCGCCGACCGCAGCCAGTCGCCATGCCCCCGTAGGAGCTGCCGAAGGCTGCGATCTTTTGCTGTGACCCCGATATTAGCCTGAAAGCCTCAAGCCTTGAGGCCAAACACCTCAGTCAGATGCTGCTCATAGCGCACCACATCATTCTCGATATTCGGACGCTTCATTACGTCGACGCAGAGGAAGGTCGGCAACGCCGTCATGCCAAGGAATTCGTTGGCCTTGTGGAACGGGAAGTACACCGCGTCCACGCCTTTGGCTTCGAAGAAATCCGAAGGGTCATCGAAGGCTTGCTGCGGCGCGTTCCAGGTCAGCGACAGCATGTATTGCTTGCCCTGAATCAGACCGCCGCTGCCGTACTTCTGCGAAGCATCGGAACGGGTGCGACCGTCGCTGGCGTAGAGGCTGCCGTGGCCTTCGGTGAAGACTTCGTCGATGTACTTTTTCACCGTCCACGGCGCGCCCATCCACCAGCCCGGCATTTGATAAATGATCACGTCGGCCCAAAGGAATTTCGCCACTTCTTCAGCAACGTCGTAGCCCTCATCAATGAAGGTGGTCTTGACGTCGACACCGCCACGATCAAGCACGCTCAGCGCGGTTTCGTGCAGGGTGGTGTTGTAACGGCCATCGGAGTGGGCAAATTTTTTACTGCCATTGAGCAACAGGACTTTTTTCATCGGAAAACCTCGGCGCAGCCCTTGGGGCTGGTGGCAACAGGAAATGGAATGGCGGCAGATTAACCATCGGCCTCGCGCGGAAACAGCCATGTCTGCGCAAAATACATTTGAGCAAAACGCACGAATCGATAGCCAATTGTTGCCGTAGCATTCGGCGCTTTCTGCATTCGAGGAAGTTGTGATGAGTGAACGCCAGGGTTTCATCCTGCACGCCAAGACCCGCCCGGAAAAAGCCGCCGAGTTCGAAGCGCTGTTTCGCGCCTACGTCGAGCCGAGCCGCGCCGAACCGGGCTGCATCGAGTACCACATGCTGCGCGACAAGCAGGATCCGACGCTGTTTATCTTCTACGAAATCTGGGCAAGCCAGGCAGATCTGGATGTGCATTCGGCGTTGCCGCACATGAAAGAGTTTTTCGCCAAACGCATGGAGTATCTGGAACGCGATTTCGATATCCGCCCGATCGACATGCTCAGCGAATCGTCGGCTAGCCGCTGATCAGCAAATGGGCGCCGAGCGCGCCCAGTCCGATAAAGAACACCCGCTTGAACAGCGCCGCACTGATGCGCTGACGCAACCATTGGCCGAGCCACATGCCGAGCATGGCGGGGATCAGCGCCAGCAGCGAAGCGGTCAATTCGCCACCGCCAAGTTCGCCGTGCCAGAGCAGCCCGAGCGCCAGCGCCAGGGTCGAAACGGTGAACGACAAACCGAGCGCCTGCACCAGTTCATCGCGGCTCAGCCCCAGTGCTTGCAGGTACGGCACCGCCGGAATCACGAAGACGCCGGTGGCGGAGGTGATGACGCCGGTGATCAGGCCACACAGCGTGCCGAGCCAGCGCTCATGACGCGGGTTGACGTGCAGCGTCGGCAGAAACAGTCCGCTCAATGCATACAGCAACAGCGCCGCACCCAGTCCGCGCACGACCCAGTGCCCACCGGACATGCCAATGCACAGGGTGCCGATGCCGGTGCCGAGAAAGATCATTAGCAGCATGGGCCAGAGGCGTTTGATCAATCCTTGCAGATGACCGCCGAAGGCCAGTTGCCAGAGATTGGTCAGGGTCGCGGGGATGATCAATAGCGCCGCTGCCTGCGCCGGCGCCATAGCCAGACCGAGCAGGCCCATGGCAACGGTGGGCAGGCCGAGGCCGATGACGCCTTTGACCATGCCGGCGAGGAGAAAGGTGGCGACGACCAGCAGCGAAAGGGTCAGGCCGAGGGTTTGGTAGAAGTCGGTTAGCGTGTGCATTGGGGTAATGTGCGCTGATCCGGAGCGGGTGAAAATCTGCCATATACTGAGGCTGCCTCTTCCAGAACAAGAGGCTGATATTTTTATCAGGTCATCTGGCCCTATCGCGAGCAGGCTCACTCCTACAGTTTTGTGTTCGCAGCAGATCCCTTGTAGGAGTGAGCCTGCTCGCGATGAGGCCAGCCCAGACACCCCAAAAGCAGAGGCAAACCCCATGCACTTCGACCTCACCGACCTGCGCCTCTACCTGCATATCCTCGACACCGGCAACATCACCGCCGGTGCCTTGCGCAGTCATTTATCCCTCGCCGCCGCCAGCGCCAGAATCCGCGCGATGGAAGCCTCGCTGGGCGCCGAATTCCTTGAGCGCGGTCGGCGTGGCGTCACGCCAACGCCCGCCGGCAAAGCCCTCGCCCGCCACGCGCGCGTCCTTTTGCAACAAGCCGAACACATGCAACAGGATCTCGCCGACTATGCGCAAGGCGTCAAAGGCCAAGTACGGCTGTTGTGCAACACCACGGCGATCACCGAATATCTGCCGGAAGTGCTCGGGGATTTTCTGCGCAACCATCGCAATCTCGATATCGATCTGCAGGAACTGCCTAGCGCGCGGATCACCCATGCCTTGCGGGAAGGCGCAGCGGATCTGGGCATCGTCTCCGACGCGGTCGACAGCAACGGCCTACAGACTCAGGCTTTTCGCGACGATCCGCTGGTGCTGATTCTGCCGCTCGATCACCCGCTGTCTGACGCCGCCGAGGTCAGTTTCAGCGACGCGTTGCAGCATGACTTTGTCGGACTGAGTGCCGACAGCGCACTGGCGATCTATCTGGAAGAACAGGCGCTGCACAGCGGCGCACGGATGCAGGTGCGCATTCGCGCCGATGGCTTTGATGGGGCGATGCGCATGGTCGCCCGAGGCGCCGGACTGGCCATCGTGCCGTTGGCCGCTGTCGAACGCGCGAGAGTCGAACGGTTCAAGTGCGCCACTCTGAATGAGCCGTGGGCGCGCCGTAGGTTATTGCTTTGTGCCAGAGATTTCGCCGCGCTGCCGGGTTATGCCCAGGCGTTGTTGCAAGCGCTCACCGCTACGCGCGTTTCTGAGCACTCCGATGTCGACCCCAGACAACTGAGCGACAACCGGCCGCTATAGGGTGCGACTTCAATTCTCAAGTCCACTTGCCCGGAGTCCCTCATGACCGCGACCGCCCCTATCACCGTTCTGCGCGACACTCACCCGCTGCCAGTGCTCGATGCCTGCAAGTGGGAAAAACTCGAAGGCGACCCGCACACCGTCAACCTCAACGCCTACACCAGCGAAGACGGCAGCAAGATCATGGGCACGTGGATCTGCACGCCGGGCAAGTGGCGCGTCGAGTATGTGAAATGGGAATACTGCCATTTCCAGGAAGGCTACTGCGTGATCACCCCGGACGGCATGGCGCCGATTCACCTGCGTGCCGGCGATATCTTCGTGGTTGAGCCGGGCATGAAAGGCACTTGGGAAGTGGTCGAGACCGTGCGCAAGTATTTCGTCTTCGCCTGATGCAAAAAAGCCGGGAAATCACCCGACGTGATTTCCCGGCAAATAAGATCTGTTACACCACTAATCCCCTGTGGGAGCGAGCTTGCTCGCGAAGCGGACTGTCAGTTATTTCTGTGCTGAAGCTGAAGCCGCCATCGCGAGCAGGCTCACTCCTACAATGACTGCGGTTTGCGATAGCTGTTGATGATCGCCGAGAAATCTTTCCCGCCATCACCGCGCTGGCTCATCGCCTGATACAACTGCTGCGCCACCGCGCCGAGCACAACCGGTTGGTGCGCTTGCCGCGCCGCTTCCGTCGCCAGCCCAAGATCCTTGAGCATCAGTTCCGCACCAAAACCTCCCGTGTAACCACGCGAGGCCGGCGCCGTTTCGACGATGCCCGGCCACGGGTTGTACATCTCCGAACTCCAGCAACGCCCGGTCGAGCTGTTGATGATCCCGGCCAGCACGCCGGTGTCGATCCCCAGCGCATCGCCCAACGCCATCGCCTCACTGACGCCGACCATCGAGATCGCCAGCAGCAGGTTGTTGCAGATCTTGGCGATCTGGCCGGTGCCGACTTCACCGCAATGCACGATGTTGCGGCCCATCTGCGCCAGCACCGGTTGCAGGATCGCGAACAGTTCCGGGGTGGCGCCGACCATGAAGGTCAGGGTCCCGGCCGTCGCACCGCCAGTTCCGCCGGAGACCGGCGCATCGGCCATCGCCACGCCTTGCTTCGCGGCAGCCGCTGCGACGTCGCGGGCGGTCTGCGGATCGATCGTGCTGCAATCCACCGCCGGCACGCCTTGGCGAATGCCGGCGAGCACGCCCTCTTCACCCAGCCAGACACTGCGCACGTGCACAGCGGCCGGGAGCATGGTGATCACCAATTCGGCATCCTCCGCCGCCTCGCGCGCCGAAGCGCGAATGGTGCCACCGAGCTGTTCCAGTTCCGCCAGCACGGTTTTGTTCAGGTCGACCAGGTTCAGCGAGTGGCCGGCCTTGATCAGGTTGCGCGCCATCGGTGCGCCCATGTTGCCCAGCCCGATAAATGCGATTTTCATCATCGAATCCTCAGCGCAGGTTGATGGTGGTGTTCACGCCGTCATTGACGCTGTCGTCATCGAACCAGCGCGCCGTGACCGTTTTGGTCTGCGTGTAGAACTGCACCACTTGCTTGCCGTACGGGCCGAGATCGCCGAGTTTCGAGCCCCGCGAACCGGTGAAGCTGAAGAACGGCACCGGCACCGGAATCGGAATGTTGATGCCAACCTGACCGACGTCGATTTCAGTCTGGAATTTGCGCGCCGCCGCACCGCTCTGGGTGAACAGGCCAGTGCCGTTGCCGAACGGGTTGGCATTGACCAGCGCAATCGCCTGATCGAGGGTGTCGACTTCCAGCACCACCAGCACCGGGCCGAAGATTTCCTGGGTGTAGATCTGCATGTCGGTGGTGACGCCCGAGAACAGGGTCGGGCCGACAAAGTTGCCTTGCTCGTAACCCGGCACGCTGATGTCGCGACCATCGAGTTCAAGCCTGGCACCTTCCTTGATGCCGCTTTCGATCAGTTCGAGGATCCGCGCCTTGGCTTTTTTCGAGATCACCGGACCGACATCGGTACCCGGCTCGCTGCCGGCGTTGACCTTGAGTTTCTGCGCCAGCGCTTTCAGGTCTGGCAGCCACTGTTTTGCGGCACCGACCAGCACCACCACCGACGTGGCCATGCAACGTTGCCCGGCGGCACCGAAACCGGCACCGACCAAGGCATTCAGCGCTTGCTCGCGATTGGCGTCCGGCAGTACCACGGCGTGGTTTTTTGCGCCCATCATCGACTGCACGCGCTTGCCGTGTTTGCCGGCCAAGTCATAAACGTGGGTGCCGACAGCAGTCGAACCGACGAACGACACGGCTTTGATGTCTTTGTGCGTGCACAGACCATCGACCACATCCTTGCCGCCGTGGACCACGTTGAGCACGCCAGCAGGGACGCCCGCTTCGATCGCCAGCTCCACCAGCAACATGGTCGACAGCGGATCCTGCTCCGAAGGCTTGAGCACGAAGGTGTTGCCGCAGGCGATCGCCATCGGGAACATCCACAGCGGAATCATCGCCGGGAAGTTGAACGGGGTGATGCCGGCGCAGACGCCGATCGGCTGGCGCAGGGTGTAGGTGTCGACACCGCCGGCGACGTTTTCGGCGAACTCGCCCATTTGCAGGGTGCCGATCGAGCAAGCGTGCTCGACCACTTCGAGGCCACGGAAAATATCGCCCTCGGCATCAGCAATGGTCTTGCCCTGTTCGGCGCTGAGGACCACGGCGATGCGTTTGGAGTGTTCGCGAATCAGCGCTTGCAGCTTGAGCATGATGCGCATCCGCGCGCCGATCGGGGTCAGTTTCCAGGTCTGGAAGGCACGCTGGGCGGCGCTGACAGCCGCATCGACCTCAGCGGCGGTGGCGAACGGAACCCTGGCCAGCACTTGCTGGGTGGCCGGGTTGACGATGTCGTGCCACTCGGTGGTCTGCGACTCGACCCATTCGCCATCGATCAGCAGTTTGACCTTTTGCAGCGTGGTGTCATTGGGCGTAAGCGATGCGTTCATGCTGGTCTCCAGAACTTGTTTTTATCGTAGGAGCCAAGGCGAGAGGTTCGCCTTGAGATGAGGCGTGTGTCCAGAATGGTTGTCGGACGGTTTTTGGAGTATAGATGTGCAAACTTCTAATAAGAACGCACATATAAGCCCGTCCATCATGCAAAAAAACATCACCTCGTTAGGCTCGCTGAACTGGGACGACCTGAAGTTTTTCCTCGAAGTCGCCCGCACCCGCAAGGCCAGCACCGCTGCCAAACGCCTGGCCGTCGACTACACCACGGTGTCGCGACGGATCAGTTCGCTGGAAGCGGCGCTCGGCACATTACTGTTCGAGAAATCCCGCACCAGCGGCTTCGTCCTGACCACCGAAGGCCAGCGTTTGCTCGGTTATGCCGAGTCGATCGAAAGCACATTGCACATGGCTTGCGAGCAGGTTTCCGGCTCGGGCGTGGCCCTCTCCGGGCACGTGCGCATGGGCTGCACTGAAGGCTTCGGCAGTTTTTTCATCACCCCGCAACTGAGCCATTTCGTCGACGCCTACCCGGCGATCTCGGTGGACATTCTACCGCTGCCGCACTTCATCAGCCTGTCCAAGCGCGAGGCCGACATCGTCATTGCCCTCGAGCGGCCGGAGCACGGGCCGTACGTCTGCTGCAAACTCTGCGACTACCGTTTACAGCTGTACGCAACCCAGGATTATCTCGACAAACACCCACCGATCCGCCGCCCGGCAGACTTGAGCAAGCATCAATTCATCAGTTACGTGGACGACCTGGCGTTCAGCTCAGAGCTGCTCTACCTGGCCAACGTCCTGCCCGGCGCCAGCGCACATTTGCGCAGCACCAGCGTGATCGCTCAATACGTCGCCGCGCAGCAGGGTCGCTCGCTGGCGATCCTGCCGTGCTTCCTCGCCGCCCAGGACCCGCGTTTGCTGCCGGTGTTGCCGGAGGAAGTCGACATTACCCGGCAGTTCTGGATGTACTGCCGGGAGGATCTGAGGAAGTTGAAGCGGATTACGTTGTTGTGGGATTACATTCGCGAGGTGACTGAGCGTAATCAGGCGTTGTTGATGGGGGAAACGCGGGAGATGCGCTTTGCCGATTAATCGGCGCTGACCACAATCGACACCCGGCGGTTTTCCGTACGCCCCGCTGCGGTGTCGTTGGAGGCTACCGGTTCGCTACTGCCAAGGCCTTGCAGCTGGATGTTTTCCTGCTTCATGCCGACCGTGCCGAGGACGTTGGCGACGCTCTTGGCCCGACGCAGGGACAATTGCTGATTGTAGGTTTCCTTGCCAGACGCATCGGTGTGGCCATCGACGCGCACCCGCTCGATACCCACGCCGAGCAGTGCCTTGCCGATGCGTTCGACGATTTCCGTACTGGACGCGTTCAGGCTTTCGACATCGCTGCCAAACAACACTTTGCCCGACAGGCCGAACTCCCAGCCATCGTCGGTCAACTCGAAACCCTGCTGTTTGAGCACAGCGACCTGCGCCGGTGTCAGGCCCTTTTGCGGGGCGGTCTGGCAACCGCTCAGGGTCAGCGCGACAAGCAACAGCAATGCGGAAAAAAGTCGAACGGGAAATGTGAACACGAACATCAGCTCCTCGTGTGAACGGAATCGACCGGGTGCTCCGACCCGGCCGTGAATTGCGCACCGCGCGACAGGCGCTTGGCCTGGTACATCGCCGCGTCGGCTGCGTTGAGCAAGGTGCCCGGCGTGGCACCATGATCGGGGTAGACGGCGATGCCGATACTGAGCGAGGTCACCACACTGCTGTCGCCGGGCAGGGTGATCGGCATGTCCATGCTGGCGAGAATCTTGTCAGCGATGTGCTCAGCGTCTTCGACCGTGTGCAGCGGCGCGAGCAGCACGGCGAACTCGTCGCCACCCAGCCGCGCGACCAGATCATCCTCGCGCAATTGCGCTCGCACGCGATTGGCGATGGCCACCAGCACTGCGTCGCCCGAGGCGTGGCCGAAGTTATCGTTGATGCCTTTGAAGCGGTCGCTGTCGAGAAACAGCACGGCGACCCGCTCATCGTGTTTTTTGCCGTTGCGCAAGGCGCGGATCAATCGGCCTTCGAAAAACGCGCGGTTGGGCAAACCGGTGAGGCTGTCGTGGGTCGCTTGGTGAGCGAGAGTTTCGTTTTCGTTTTGCAGATGGGTTTGCCACGACTCGAGTTCGCCGAGCAAGGCATTGAAGTCATTGCCCAGATTATCCAGTTCAGCGATTTGCGCCGGCGGCACGCGCCGATCCAGCGCTCGCTCACTGCGCGCGGCGTGGGCGACGGCGGCGAGGCTGTGCAACGGGCCGATGATCGCGCGCAACTGCCGCCGCGCCAGATAGAGCGCGACCCAGGCGCTGATCGCGGTGCACAGCACAATCCCGGCCAGGCCGCTGAGCAGAAAACGCATCAGGCTGCCGCCGTGACCGATGAGCAGGACGCGACCGATTTCACGGTCCTGATGTTCGATCGGCAGGCTGACCGGTTTTTCCAGAATGGTGCGGGCGATCCGCATTTCCAGCTCGGAGAACAAGCCGGTTTCAGCGCGCTGCCATTGCGCAATCAATTGGCCTTGCGCGTCCAGCACTCGGGCATCCGCCACTTCCTCGCTGGCGGCGATAATTGCCAGCGCCTCGGTTGCCGCCGCTTTGTCGTTGAACACGACGGCTGCTTCGACGGTGTAGCTGATCGAACGGGCGATCAAGTGCAGGTTGTGATCGGCATACACCCGCAGCGCCAGCACGCCCAGCAAGGTCAGCGAAACACTGGCCATCGCCACCGCTACCAGCGCGACAATCAGATGCCCACGGCCAATGACCGAGCCCAGGGTCGGGCGAGCCTTCCAGCTGAACAGCTTCATGGCGCCGCCGCTTTGCGACGGGACAACTGCAACACGCTGGGGTGAATGCGCACGCCGCTGCGAGCTACTGAGTCGAGATTGACCTCGAACGACACCTGCTCATCGCCGACGCGCAGGCAAAACAGACTGCCGACCGTGCATTGATCGTCCGCTTCGCTGATGCTCAGCACCGGATGCCCGATCAACGATGCGAACAGGCGACTGCGTTCATCGGCGGTGAGCTTGCCGATGTACACCGCGTCGCACTCGCTGACGATGGCCGGATTGTTCGCCAGCAGACGACGCACCGCCACCGGCCGGCCACTGGCTTGCGTAGTGCCTTTGACCAGGTCATCGGTGTATTCGGTGGGGCCGACGATGCACAGGCGCAACTGCGCTGGCTCCACTGGCCAGCGTGCATAACTGAGGATACCGAGGACTACTTGCGTCACCGCTTTGGCCCGTTGCTCGGCCGGCCCGGTTTGCGCTTGTGCGATGGCAATACCCGTCAACAACCAGAGCAAAACGATCAGCAAGGCGCGCTGGCAGGCAACCACACGCTCTGTCGTCCGGACGGCGACCTTCATGCAGGGATTCTCTTGGAGCGTAACGAAATGATGCCGCAACGATAGCACAGCGTCGAAACGCCAGCGAGGCGCCTGCCCCTGACCGGTTGGTCAGCAATCGTTGCCAATCATTCAGCGCTTCATTCCCGAGGCTCGGTGCCCTCCTCCAGTTCCAGCATCAGCCCGCTCAGACGCTTGACCTTGCGCTGCACCGCCTCTTCAAACACGCCGGCACGCGGTTCGATCAAGGTGAACCAGTCTCTGGCGCGAGTGATTCCGGTGTAAATCAGCTCTTTGGTCAGCACTGGATTCAGCGCATCCGGCAGGATCAGCGCCGTGTGTGCAAACTCCGAACCCTGGGATTTGTGCACCGTCATGGCATACACGGTTTCGACGTCATTGAGCCGACTCGGCAACACGAAGCGCACGCCGCCCTGACCATCGTTACGCGGGAAGGCCACGCGCAGAACCGTTTTGCCGGTCTCCGGCCCTTCGCACTCCGGCAGTTTCAGGGCGATGCCAATATCGCCGTTCATAAGGCCCAGACCATAGTCGTTGCGAGTCATCAGCACCGGCCGACCTTCATACCACTGCTGATCGCTCTCGATCAGACGCGCCTTGAGCAACGCGGCGGTGATGCGCTGGTTCAGGCCTTCAACGCCCCATGGGCCTTTGCGCACGGCGCACAACAACTGGAACGTATCGAACGCCTGCAAAACTTCCCGCGCCCAATCGGTCCAGTCCGCATGCTCAAGTGGCCGCGTCGGCGGTGGACGCTGATCGCGCAGGACGCTCAGGTAATGGCGGTAACCTTGCGGGCCGTTGCCATGACCTTCGAGCAACAGCCGTTCAAGCTTGTGATCGTGCTCACCCTTGAGCGGCAGCGAATACACATCCTCATAGCCACCGGTAGCGAGCAACTGTCGCGCCTCGTCGGCCGATTGCTGGTTGACCCGACGCGCAAGCTGACCGATGCCGCTGCCCTCGCCGAAGCGGCGCGAGTGACGCAGCATCACCACTTGTTGCGCCAGCGGATGGGTGCCGTCGCGGTCTTCATGCAAACCGCCGCCCTGCAACGACTCGCCGCTGACCGACTCCAGCCATTGCCGCGTCTGCGGGCTGTACCAACCGCCCTCGGCATCACGACACAGATCGCCCAACACCGCACCGGCCTCGACCGAGGCCAACTGATCCTTGTCGCCCAGCAGCACCAGCCGAGCATGGGCTGGCATGGCGTCGAGCAAGTTGGCCATCATTTCCAGATCGATCATCGAGGCTTCGTCGACCACCAGCACATCCAGCGGCAAGCGGTTACCGGCATGGTGACGAAAGTGGCGGGTGCCCGGTCGACTACCGAGCAGACGGTGCACGGTGGTTACATCACTGGGGATCTCCGCTCGCACCGCTTCGGCGACTTGCAGCGATTGCACTTGCTGGCTGATCGACTCGGTCAGGCGCGCGGCGGCTTTGCCAGTCGGTGCGGCCAGACGAATGCGCAGTGGATGGCCAGCCTCTACGGCCGGTGCCTGCAGCAACGCGAGCAAGCGCACCACCGTGGTGGTTTTACCGGTGCCCGGGCCGCCGGTAATGATGCTGAAGGCGCTACGCGTGGCGATGGCGCAGGCGAGTTTCTGCCAGTCGATGACAGCTGCGGACTCCGCCTCGCCGAACAGTTCATTGAGACGCTGCGGCAAGTCATCCGGCGTCGGTTCCTGCTGCATCAGCCGTTGGCGCAACGCGGCATCAATGCGGCGCTCGTACGTCCAGTACCGGCGCAAGTAAAGGCGTTTCGAGGACAGCACCAAGGGACGTGTCTGCGCTGTATCACTCGCATCAGCGGCCAAGGCCACCAGTGAGCTACCCGCGAGCACTTTGCACCAATGAGCCCCGTCCAGCGTTTCGAGAAGTTGCGAAGGCAGCAACAAAACACCGCCCTGCACGTCGCCTTCCGGCGGGAGCGACAGTGCAAAATCCGGCGCCTTGAGGGTCTCGAACAGGTCCAGACACACATGACCATGCCCCAACTGGTGGCTGGTCAGCGCGGCCGCGAGCAGCACCAACGGATCGGTCTCGGGCTCGAGTTCGTGCAGAAAGGCGACAAAGGCCCGGTCAAGCGCACGCAGCCAGCCGCGCTCGACCCAACGGCTCAGCAATAACAGCAAATCATCGGCGCGGGTCAGCGGCGAGAGTTTCGACAGGCTGTCCGCTTCCAGTGGTGTCGGCAGCAGATCGGCGAATGTGCGGCTCATAGCAGGACTCCCTGTTCCCAGGCGGGTTCAGACTTGGGTTCGGGTTTGCCCTGGAACATCCGGTCGAGGCGTTCGATCAATTCCCGTGGCGGGCGCACGAAGTACACGCCGCGACTCTCCGCACGCGTACCGCGCAGGAACAGATACAGCGCCCCACCGACATGGCGGTCGTAATCGTAATCCGCCAGCCGCGCTTTCAACTGACGATGCAATGCCAGCAGATACAGCACGTATTGCAGGTCATAGCGGTTGTCGAGGATCGACTGCTCCATGGCCTGCACGGTGTAGGCCTGATCATCCACACCGAGCCAATTGGATTTGTAATCGGCGACGTAATAGCGGCCCGCGTGCTCGAAGGTCAGGTCGATAAAACCCTTGAACATGCCGTTGAGTTGCACCGGTTCTGCCGCCACGCGGGCGACGCCATTGTGGGTGTGCTGGCGCACCTGTTCGTCGAGTTTGAGCACGTCGACTTTGTGGCTGGCAAACCAGAATTCCATCTCGACGCGGTATTGCTTCAGCTGCTCAAGAACCACCGGCGGTTGCCCACCAGCGATCGGCACCGGTGACTTGAGCAAATGTTGCAGCCAGTCAGTCAGCGTGGTGATCCAGCCTTGCCAACCGCGCAGATTGCAGCGCCGGGCAATCGCATCTTCCAGCGCTTCGCGGGTAACCGCAAAACCTTCAGCGCCCGCCGACTCGAGCAAGCCATGCAGAAACGTGCCGGGATTCGGTCCGCGAGGAAAACGGTGAATATCGGCGCCACCGCTGATGATTTCTCGGGGCGCGTCGGGGTCGAGGCGCTCGTCGTCAAACAGTTTTTGCGCCTGCGGACTGTCCGGTGCTTCATCGCTGCCGACGCTTAATACATCGCTGATACGCAAAGCACTGTAGGAAGCGATCCACCAGTTTTCACTGGCTTTGCGCTTGGGCCGTAGCGTGGCCCGCAGGACTGCTTCATTGCGCGGCGGCTGGTAATGCTCGTCAGTGGGCTGAGGCATTTCGCCGATGTCGATGGCCGGACAGTCATGCTGCAGATCCCGCAGCCAGCGGTTCAATTCGCTGGACTCGCCCAAAGCAGCACCGCCACCCAACAAGTAACCCAGCGCAGACAGGTGCAGTACCGAGCTGTTGTTATTGCCGCGTTTCAGGTCAGTGACGCCCAGCCAACAGGCATGTTGCGCACGGGTCAACGCCACATAAAGCAGCCGCAAATCTTCGGCCAGACGCTCATTATCAGCCTGGGCGATCAACTCGGCGGTCGGCTTGAGGCTGATCTGCGCTTTGCCCGCAGCGTCGTGGTAATGCAACGGCAAGCGACTGCCATCCACCGGTTTCGCCGAACAAATGAATGGCAGGAATACCAGCGGATATTCGAGGCCTTTGGATTTGTGGATGGTCACCACTTTCACCAGTTGCTCGTCGCTTTCCAGCCGCAGAATCTGTTCTTCTCCGGCCTGACCTGACAGTGCCAGCAGCTCGGCCAGATGGCGGATCAACGCTTGCTCACCGTCCAGTTCCGCGGCGGCTTGCTGCATCAGTTCCGACAGGTGCAAAAGATTGGTCAATACGCGCTCGCCATCACTGCGCTGCATTAGAGTCTGCGGTAAGTGGAAATCGTGAAGCAGGCGTCGCAACATCGGCAACACGCCCTGTTTGCGCCAGAGTTCGCGATAGCCGCGGAACTGCATGACTCGGGCTTCCCAGACCATTTCATCCTGGTTCAGGCGCTCCAGTTCGATCAGCGGCAGGTTCAGCGTGGTGCATGCCAGCGCGGCCTTGAGCGAACGCTCGACATCGGGTTCGGCGCAAGCCTTCAGCCAGGCCAGCAGGTCATGCGCCTCTTGCGCGGCGAAGACCGAGTCCTTGTCCGAGAGATAAACACTGCGTACCCCGCGGGCGGCGAGTTCGCTGCGTACGGCTTGAGCTTCTTTACCGTCGCGGACGAGGATCGCGATGTCCGAAGGACGCAAACCTCTGAAGTCGTCTGCCTGGATGAACCCAGCGCTGCCGGTTTGCCCGCCATTGAGCAGTGCGGTGATTTGACTGGCACAGGCCGCGGCCATTTGCTGGCGATAGACTGCGCCGGACAGCGGTTGATCGCTCGGCAATAGCCAGACATTCAGCGCCGCGACGTCTTGCCCGGCGATCTGCAGGGTTTCCTTGCGTCCCTGGGACTCGACGGGAAGGAACGGCACCGGGTTTTCCCCGGTTTTCTCGCGAAACAAAAACGCGCCGCGTCCCTGTTCTCGGGACTCGGCGCGTTCGAATACGTGATTGACCGCTGTCACCATACCGTGGCTGGAGCGGAAGTTGGTGCCGAGCGTATGCAAGCGGCCGGTAGTGGCCTGACGTGCGCGCAGGTAGGTGTAGATGTCAGCTCCGCGAAAGGCATAGATCGCCTGCTTGGGGTCGCCGATCAGGAACAGGCCGGTGTCAGGATGGTTGTCTTCGATGCGGTAGATACTCTCGAAGATCCGATATTGCACCGGATCGGTGTCCTGGAATTCGTCGATCAGTGCCACCGGAAACTGCTCGCGGATCAGCGTCGCCAGACGCTCGCCGCCCTCCGATTGCAGCGCGGCATCCAGACGCAGCAGCATATCGTCGAAGCCCATTTCCGCGCGGCGACGCTTCTCTTCTTCAAAGCGTGCACCGACCCACTTGGCGGCGTGTTGCAGAACAGCGGCATCCGGCGTCGGCAAAGCATCGAGGCTCGACTTGAGGCCGGACATGGCGTCCAGCCCCGGATGGCTCGGCGCCTGACCTTTCCAGGCCTCGGCCATGCCATCAGGTGTCAGTCGAGTGAAGCCGGTACCAATGTCCAGTTGCTCAAGCGACTCGTCTTCGGCCCAGGTCTTGAGCTTCTCGAACCAGGGTTCGAAATATCGCGCCTGCATCTTGCGGCCATCGACGGCTTTGCTGGCCACGCCTTCCTGGCAAAGAGCAAGCAACTCGTCTGCCCAGTCACGCCAAGGCATTTTCAGCTCGACCAACGCCGCTCGACGCTCCAGCAAACATTCAGCGATCAGGTCCGCCGGTACCTTGCCTTCATCGGTATCACGCTCGCTGGCGAACAAGCCGCGGACCCGAGGCAACAACGCTGCGGGGCCACCCCAATTACTGCGCACCCAATTCAGCGCGTCGCCCTGCATCGGGTAGCAGAACAGACGCCAGTAATCGCGCAGCACTTCGCCGAGCAAATCGCTGTGATCGGTTTCCAGCGACTGCGTGAACAGGCTGCCGCTGTCGAACGCGTGCTCACGCAACATGCGCTGACACCAGCTGTGAATGGTCGAGACCGCAGCTTCGTCCATCCACTGCGCGGCGATATCGAGGCGGTTGGCGCAGCCCGACCATTGCAATGGATCGAACTGCTCGCGCAGCTGGGCGATCAGTCCGTCAGGAGCGGGAATCTCGTCGCGGAAAAAACGCGCAGCCTCGGCCAGGCGGGTTCGAATGCGCTCACGCAGCTCTTTGGTGGCAGCGTCGGTGAACGTGACCACGAGGATTTGCGGCGGCAGCAATTCGCGCGCGAAGCCGCTTGTCTCGCCGCCATGACCGAGAATCAGCCGCAGATAAAGTGCCGAGATCGTGAAGGTTTTGCCGGTGCCGGCGCTTGCTTCGATCAGTTGACTGCCGCGCAACGGGAAGGCCAGCGCTAAAGGTGTCTTGGTACTCATGAGCGTGCGCCCTCGCTGGACAAGGAACGCCAGGGCGCTTCGAATAATGGGCGGTACAGGGCGTCACACCAGCCGGTGAAGGTTTCGTCTGCCAACAATGCATCGAGGTCGGGATATTGTCGGAGCAGCGCCGGGCTTTCACGCCGCTCGCCGTTGCTGGTCTGGCCGTCACCCTCATAGGCTTTTCGCGCCGCGGCTTCGGCTTTGACCGGATCAGTCTGAGATAGCCAGGCGAATGCGGTTTTTATCGCAATCGGCAAGGGTTGGCGCATACCGGATTGCCAGGCGAGCAGCAGGTCACCGAGGAACCGCAGCGCTCGGTCTCGCTCCATGGGCTCAAGCAACAATGTGTCGTCACTCGCGACCAATGCTGTGGTCAACGCATGCCCGCTGGCGCAGGCAACCAGATGGGTGACCCACGGTTTGGTCAGCCGGTGCCACTTGCGCGTTTTGATCGAGCCGATGCTGTTGGGAATCGTCGTGACTGACAGCAGGCCGCCATCGGCGCGCTGGTGCAGGCTTGAGAGCCAGCCTTCCAGCCGCACAGCTTGCAAGTCGAGACTGGCCGGGATTGCGCTGGTCAACGGCGTCGGCCATAACGTCAGCAACTGTCGATAACGCTGCAGAAGATCCGGCAGCGGTTCGATCAACTCGCGCTGCAGACATTCGCCAAAGCCAGCCATCGGCAACAAGCCACTGTTTTGCAGGCGCAGCGCCCGGGCTTGCAGCGCCTGTTCGACACCCTCCGGCTGGCTGAGTGCGGCTTCCAGCAAACTGTCGCTGAGCGTGTATCGCTGCAACGCGTCCAGCACGAAAGGTTCTTCATCGGCCAACGGCGCTTGCGCGGCCTCGAAGTAAACCTTGAGTCGCTGGGTGAAAAAATGCCTCACCGGGTTTCGCAGAAAATCCTGCAGTAAGGCCAGTGTCAGCGGTTCTTCCTGAACATACGGCACGAGTAATGGCGTCTCGCTTTGATGCGTTTGCTCTTGATGCAACACTTGCCACTCGCTGGCGTAGCTGAACAGTTGCTCGCCTTCGTGAAAATAGCGGGCGCTGAAAGGTTGCAGAGGGTGTTCTTCGGTCAGCGCTTCCAACAGATCCTGGCTTGGGTCGATTGAACGCCAGCCGCTGGCGAGGTGATCGCGCAACTGGCCGATGAGCACCGAGGCAGGTCGTTCGCTGTTGTCGCGGATGCTGCGACCGACCCAACTGATATAGAGCTGATTGCGTGCAGACAATAGCGCTTCGAGTAACAGATAGCGGTCGTCTTCGCGCCGTGAACGGTCGCCAGGGCGGTAATCGCTGCCCATCAGGTCGAAATCCAGGGGCGGTTGGGCGCGGGGATAATCGCCGTCATTCATGCCCAGCAGACAGACCAGTTTGAAAGGAATGGCACGCATCGGCATCAAGGTGCAGAAATTCACCGCACCGGCGAGGAATCGTTGCGATAAACGCCCCTGATCCAGCCCAGCGAGCCAGGCCTCTCTAACGACAGTCAGCGGCAGCTCGTCAGTCAGACCGACTGCTTCGCAGGTCTCGAGCCAGGTTTCGCGAAGCTCTTCCAGTTGGGCCAACAGGTAGTCGTCATGCTCGTTGCTGGCCTGGAAAAACACCTGCATCAGCGCCTGCAAGCGCAACCCCCATTCCTTCGGTTGAGCCGATTGGGTGAGTTGCTGATGAGCGATTTCCAAGGCATCCAGCAGCGCGACAAGCGGCCCGATCAAGGCAGCGTCAAGCCCACCAATTTCATCGTAAGGTTCGATACCTGCACACGCGTCGGCACTGCCGACGGCGTACCCCAGCAGCATTCGGCGCAGGCCGAAATGCCAGCTGTTCTGCTCCAGTTGCTCCGGCAATCCGAGACCGGCCCGTTGCTCCGCGCTCATGCCCCAACGCACGCCGGCACCCTCGATCCAGCGGTGCAGGGTTGGCAGGTCACGTTCCTCTACGCCAAAGCGAGCACGCAGGGCCGGGACATCGAGCAGGTCGAGGATCTCGCTGACCGGGAAACGACTGTCCGGAAGTTTGAGCAGGTGCTCGACGGCGATCAATAAAGGGTCGCGTCCACGTTGGCCCTGATCCGCCAGTGTGAACGGGATGAAGCGTGAGTCATAGCGATCGAGCTGACCGAAAACCGCACGGATATGCGGCGCATAACTATCGATATCAGGGACCATGACGATTACGTCTCGGGGGCGCAGATCCGGGTCGGCACTGAAACGCGCCAGGAGTTGGTCGTGCAGGATTTCGACTTCGCGCTGAGCGCTGTGGGCAATGTGAAAACGGATGGAATGGTCTTGCGTTGCATCGACCGCTGGCCAAAGTTCGCGTGTCTCGTTGAGCGGACGCAATTCGAGAATGTCGTCCTGAAGCTGGTTGAGCATGTTGTGCGGCTGGGCTTCGCTGAACAGGTCGATGCGGCCGTCACGAAAGGCTGCGCGGTAGCTGTTGGGATCGTCGTAGCTGTCGAGCAGGTTGATATAGTCGCGACCTTGTTTGCCCCACGCGGCCAATAGGGGATGCGCGTGCTGATGCAGAGTCTCGGCATCGAGCACGACGGGCATGCCGCTTTTGCGCTGCTGACGTTTGTACTGATGCCGCAACAGATCCTTGTCGGCGACGATATCCGCCCAGTGATGGCGGCAAGGATTGTGTACGCAAAGCAGTACCTGGCTGAAGCGAGCCAGACCGGCGAGTGCTTCAAGTACCTGCGCAGGCAACGAAGAGATACCAAAGACGATCACTCGCGGTGGCAGCGCCGCGGGAGCCTTGTCGAGTGTGTTGATGCGCTCCATGAAGCGTTGATGAACGCCGGCACGACTCTGCGCCATGCCTTGTTCGCCGACGTCATCCAGCAGCGCTCGCCACAACTCTGCCTGCCAGCAACTGGTCGCTGGCAGAGGCTTGATTTCACCTCGTACATTGCGCAGTTGGTGGCGGCCTTCCGCCCAATCTTCCAGCCAGTCGGCCCTGTACACCTGATATTGGTCAAACAGGTCGGCCAGACGCTCTGACAATTGATAGCGCTTGCGCAGATCGCTGTCATGGGTGAGGAAGCGTTGCAGCGGCTCGAAATGTGGGCGGTCGATTACCTGTGGCAAAAGACGCATCAGACGCCAGGTCAGCGGAGCTTTATCGAGCAGGGATTTCGCCGGAATCTCTTCTCGCCCTAAGACCATGCGATAGAGCTGCCACATGAAACTGCCGGGTAGTTGAACGTCAATCGCCGCAGCGATCCCGCAACCGCCAAGGTCGTCGTCTTCAGGATCTTCGGCCAATGCCAGTTTGAGCCATTGGGCGATGCCGTTGCTTTGCACCAAAGCGATTTCGTTCTCCAAGGGTGCCAGTGGGTAGCGCCGCATGATGCTGACCACAAGACTGCGCAGCTCATCGAGACTGTTGCTCTGAACCACCATGAATGCAGCGTTGAGGGACTGGGCGTCCGACATATGGATTCCTTGGAAAATCGCTAAAGCCGAGGCAGAACCTTAGCATTGTCGGCCGGCTGTGACAGCCGGACGAGGTCTGCGAAGGCTGTAAGAACTTTCTCGCAGGCAAAACAAAACCCCAACTGCTTTCGCAATTGGGGTTTCGGAATTTAATCTTGACGATGACCTACTCTCACATGGGGAAACCCCACACTACCATCGGCGATGCATCGTTTCACTGCTGAGTTCGGGATGGGATCAGGTGGTTCCAACGCTCTATGGTCGTCAAGAAATTCGGGTACTGACTCGTGACCAGATGGCCTCGCTTCAGCAAATTGGGTATGTGACAGCTGTCGGTGTTTGTGCGCTTCGAACTTTCGGTTCGTTTCGTCTTCACACACCGCAATCTGGTGCCTTCTCAGGTCAGCAAATTGCTTGGGTGTTATATGGTCAAGCCTCACGGGCAATTAGTATTGGTTAGCTCAACGCCTCACAGCGCTTACACACCCAACCTATCAACGTCGTAGTCTTCGACGGCCCTTCAGGGAACTCAAGGTTCCAGTGAGATCTCATCTTGAGGCAAGTTTCCCGCTTAGATGCTTTCAGCGGTTATCTTTCCCGAACATAGCTACCCGGCAATGCCACTGGCGTGACAACCGGAACACCAGAGGTTCGTCCACTCCGGTCCTCTCGTACTAGGAGCAGCCCCTCTCAAATCTCAAACGTCCACGGCAGATAGGGACCGAACTGTCTCACGACGTTCTAAACCCAGCTCGCGTACCACTTTAAATGGCGAACAGCCATACCCTTGGGACCGGCTTCAGCCCCAGGATGTGATGAGCCGACATCGAGGTGCCAAACACCGCCGTCGATATGAACTCTTGGGCGGTATCAGCCTGTTATCCCCGGAGTACCTTTTATCCGTTGAGCGATGGCCCTTCCATACAGAACCACCGGATCACTAAGACCTACTTTCGTACCTGCTCGACGTGTCTGTCTCGCAGTCAAGCGCGCTTTTGCCTTTATACTCTACGACCGATTTCCGACCGGTCTGAGCGCACCTTCGTACTCCTCCGTTACTCTTTAGGAGGAGACCGCCCCAGTCAAACTACCCACCATACACTGTCCTCGATCCGGATAACGGACCTGAGTTAGAACCTCAAAGTTGCCAGGGTGGTATTTCAAGGATGGCTCCACGCGAACTGGCGTCCACGCTTCAAAGCCTCCCACCTATCCTACACAAGCAAATTCAAAGTCCAGTGCAAAGCTATAGTAAAGGTTCACGGGGTCTTTCCGTCTAGCCGCGGATACACTGCATCTTCACAGCGATTTCAATTTCACTGAGTCTCGGGTGGAGACAGCGCCGCCATCGTTACGCCATTCGTGCAGGTCGGAACTTACCCGACAAGGAATTTCGCTACCTTAGGACCGTTATAGTTACGGCCGCCGTTTACCGGGGCTTCGATCAAGAGCTTCGCGTTAGCTAACCCCATCAATTAACCTTCCGGCACCGGGCAGGCGTCACACCCTATACGTCCACTTTCGTGTTTGCAGAGTGCTGTGTTTTTAATAAACAGTCGCAGCGGCCTGGTATCTTCGACCGGCATGAGCTTACGGAGCAAGTCCTTCACCCTCACCGGCGCACCTTCTCCCGAAGTTACGGTGCCATTTTGCCTAGTTCCTTCACCCGAGTTCTCTCAAGCGCCTTGGTATTCTCTACCCAACCACCTGTGTCGGTTTGGGGTACGGTTCCTGGTTACCTGAAGCTTAGAAGCTTTTCTTGGAAGCATGGCATCAACCACTTCGTCACCCAAAGGGTAACTCGTCATCAGCTCTCGGCCTTAAGATCCCGGATTTACCTAAGATCTCAGCCTACCACCTTAAACTTGGACAACCAACGCCAAGCTGGCCTAGCCTTCTCCGTCCCTCCATCGCAATAACCAGAAGTACAGGAATATTAACCTGTTTTCCATCGACTACGCTTTTCAGCCTCGCCTTAGGGACCGACTAACCCTGCGTCGATTAACGTTGCGCAGGAAACCTTGGTCTTTCGGCGTGGGTGTTTTTCACACCCATTGTCGTTACTCATGTCAGCATTCGCACTTCTGATACCTCCAGCAAGCTTCTCAACTCACCTTCACAGGCTTACAGAACGCTCCTCTACCGCATCACCCGAAGGTGATACCCGTAGCTTCGGTGTATGGTTTGAGCCCCGTTACATCTTCCGCGCAGGCCGACTCGACTAGTGAGCTATTACGCTTTCTTTAAAGGGTGGCTGCTTCTAAGCCAACCTCCTAGCTGTCTAAGCCTTCCCACATCGTTTCCCACTTAACCATAACTTTGGGACCTTAGCTGACGGTCTGGGTTGTTTCCCTTTTCACGACGGACGTTAGCACCCGCCGTGTGTCTCCCATGCTCGGCACTTGTAGGTATTCGGAGTTTGCATCGGTTTGGTAAGTCGGGATGACCCCCTAGCCGAAACAGTGCTCTACCCCCTACAGTGATACATGAGGCGCTACCTAAATAGCTTTCGAGGAGAACCAGCTATCTCCGAGCTTGATTAGCCTTTCACTCCGATCCACAGGTCATCCGCTAACTTTTCAACGGTAGTCGGTTCGGTCCTCCAGTCAGTGTTACCTAACCTTCAACCTGCCCATGGATAGATCGCCCGGTTTCGGGTCTATTCCCAGCGACTAGACGCCCTATTAAGACTCGCTTTCGCTACGCCTCCCCTATTCGGTTAAGCTCGCCACTGAAAATAAGTCGCTGACCCATTATACAAAAGGTACGCAGTCACAGAACAAAGTCTGCTCCCACTGCTTGTACGCATACGGTTTCAGGATCTATTTCACTCCCCTCTCCGGGGTTCTTTTCGCCTTTCCCTCACGGTACTAGTTCACTATCGGTCAGTCAGTAGTATTTAGCCTTGGAGGATGGTCCCCCCATATTCAGACAAAGTTTCTCGTGCTCCGTCCTACTCGATTTCATTGATAAGAGATTTTCGCGTACAGGGCTATCACCCACTATGGCCGCACTTTCCAGAGCGTTCCGCTAATCTCAAATCAACTTAAGGGCTAGTCCCCGTTCGCTCGCCACTACTAAGGGAATCTCGGTTGATTTCTTTTCCTCAGGGTACTTAGATGTTTCAGTTCCCCTGGTTCGCCTCTTGCACCTATGTATTCAGTACAAGATAACCATCTTATGATGGCTGGGTTCCCCCATTCAGACATCTCCGGATCAAAGTCTGTTTGCCGACTCCCCGAAGCTTTTCGCAGGCTACCACGTCTTTCATCGCCTCTGACTGCCAAGGCATCCACCGTATGCGCTTCTTCACTTGACCATATAACCCCAAGCAATCTGGTTATACTGTGAAGACGACATTCGCCGAAAATTCGAATTTCTCAACTAAGAGAACTCACAAATTTTACCTTAGCCTGATCCGTTACCAGTGAAAGTAACGTTCAGTCTATCTTTCTATCACATACCCAAATTTTTAAAGAACGATCTAATCAAAAGACTAGAAATCAATATTCAATGCGAATATTCATTTCTAAACTCTCAAACTTCGAAGCAGTTTATGGTGGAGCCAAGCGGGATCGAACCGCTGACCTCCTGCGTGCAAGGCAGGCGCTCTCCCAGCTGAGCTATGGCCCCATAACAAAATTGGTGGGTCTGGGCAGATTCGAACTGCCGACCTCACCCTTATCAGGGGTGCGCTCTAACCAACTGAGCTACAGACCCAATTTCGAGCTTGTAACTGTTAGCTCAGAGCTATCAGCTTGGAGCTTAAAGCTGCTTCTATCGTCTTCTTCAATGAATCAAGCAATTCGTGTGGGAGCTCATGCAGCAGCTGATGTCGTCGATTAAGGAGGTGATCCAGCCGCAGGTTCCCCTACGGCTACCTTGTTACGACTTCACCCCAGTCATGAATCACACCGTGGTAACCGTCCCCCCGAAGGTTAGACTAGCTACTTCTGGTGCAACCCACTCCCATGGTGTGACGGGCGGTGTGTACAAGGCCCGGGAACGTATTCACCGCGACATTCTGATTCGCGATTACTAGCGATTCCGACTTCACGCAGTCGAGTTGCAGACTGCGATCCGGACTACGATCGGTTTTATGGGATTAGCTCCACCTCGCGGCTTGGCAACCCTTTGTACCGACCATTGTAGCACGTGTGTAGCCCAGGCCGTAAGGGCCATGATGACTTGACGTCATCCCCACCTTCCTCCGGTTTGTCACCGGCAGTCTCCTTAGAGTGCCCACCATTACGTGCTGGTAACTAAGGACAAGGGTTGCGCTCGTTACGGGACTTAACCCAACATCTCACGACACGAGCTGACGACAGCCATGCAGCACCTGTCTCAATGTTCCCGAAGGCACCAATCCATCTCTGGAAAGTTCATTGGATGTCAAGGCCTGGTAAGGTTCTTCGCGTTGCTTCGAATTAAACCACATGCTCCACCGCTTGTGCGGGCCCCCGTCAATTCATTTGAGTTTTAACCTTGCGGCCGTACTCCCCAGGCGGTCAACTTAATGCGTTAGCTGCGCCACTAAGAGCTCAAGGCTCCCAACGGCTAGTTGACATCGTTTACGGCGTGGACTACCAGGGTATCTAATCCTGTTTGCTCCCCACGCTTTCGCACCTCAGTGTCAGTATCAGTCCAGGTGGTCGCCTTCGCCACTGGTGTTCCTTCCTATATCTACGCATTTCACCGCTACACAGGAAATTCCACCACCCTCTACCATACTCTAGCTTGCCAGTTTTGGATGCAGTTCCCAGGTTGAGCCCGGGGATTTCACATCCAACTTAACAAACCACCTACGCGCGCTTTACGCCCAGTAATTCCGATTAACGCTTGCACCCTCTGTATTACCGCGGCTGCTGGCACAGAGTTAGCCGGTGCTTATTCTGTCGGTAACGTCAAAATTGCAGAGTATTAATCTACAACCCTTCCTCCCAACTTAAAGTGCTTTACAATCCGAAGACCTTCTTCACACACGCGGCATGGCTGGATCAGGCTTTCGCCCATTGTCCAATATTCCCCACTGCTGCCTCCCGTAGGAGTCTGGACCGTGTCTCAGTTCCAGTGTGACTGATCATCCTCTCAGACCAGTTACGGATCGTCGCCTTGGTGAGCCATTACCTCACCAACTAGCTAATCCGACCTAGGCTCATCTGATAGCGCAAGGCCCGAAGGTCCCCTGCTTTCTCCCGTAGGACGTATGCGGTATTAGCGTTCCTTTCGAAACGTTGTCCCCCACTACCAGGCAGATTCCTAGGCATTACTCACCCGTCCGCCGCTGAATCCAGGAGCAAGCTCCTTTCATCCGCTCGACTTGCATGTGTTAGGCCTGCCGCCAGCGTTCAATCTGAGCCATGATCAAACTCTTCAGTTCAAACATCTTTGGGTTTTTAAGAAACCCTAAACTTGGCTCAGCAATCGTTGGTTACATCTTTGATTTCTCGCGGAGTAACTTGTGATGCTGATAATCTTGTTGACTATCAGTCTGACTGCACAAGCACCCACACGAATTGCTTGATTCAGTTGTTAAAGAGCGGTTGGTTAAGATCTTTCGTCTCAACCGAGGCGCGCATTCTACAGCAGCCTCATTTGCTGTCAAGTGATTATTTTCAGAAGTTTTCGAAGAATTCTTCAACAACTTCAACCACTTGCGCTTCCGATCTCTCGTTAGCGGGAGGCGAATTCTACAGCGTTAATCGCTGCTGTCAACACCTCTTTTCTCCGCTTTCGACCGAGAAGATCGAACCGTTAAAAGAGCTAAACATCACCACTCTTTCAACTCCTTCCAGGCTTCGATGATCTGAAGCAAGCCGCTGCCGAAAACCGCGTAACTCTTTGAAACTC
Organism: Pseudomonas koreensis; assembly: GCF_024169245.1. Lineage (NCBI taxonomy): Bacteria > Pseudomonadati > Pseudomonadota > Gammaproteobacteria > Pseudomonadales > Pseudomonadaceae > Pseudomonas > Pseudomonas koreensis. The sequence goes on along the minus strand of NZ_JALJWP010000001.1, from coordinate 2,100,700 downwards.
AAGGAGTTTTCCGTTTCGACTGCGCCGGAAGTGGGGCGAATTATAGACCTCTGGAATCTGCCGTCAACACCTATTTTCATATTTCTGTCATATCGGTCAAAAAAGCCCCAAAAACTCGAAGGCCGACCTGCGAGGTCGGCCTTCTGCACATCCAGCTACTTATAAGCAGGGGAATGCAAACTGCGACGCCTCATGGCTCGCACGTTGTGGCCAGCGCTGGGTGATCGCCTTGCGACGGGTATAAAAGCGCACGCCATCCGGACCATACGCATGCAGGTCGCCAAACAGCGAACGCTTCCAGCCGCCGAAGCTGTGATACGCCACCGGCACCGGCAGCGGTACGTTGACGCCGACCATACCGACTTCGATCTCGTCGCAGAACAGCCGCGCCGCTTCGCCGTCGCGGGTGAAGATGCAGGTGCCGTTGCCGTATTCGTGATCGTTGATCAGTTGCATCGCCTCTTCCAGGCTGTTCACCCGCACGACGCACAGCACTGGCCCGAAGATCTCTTCTTTATAGATGCGCATCTCTGGCGTGACGTTATCGAACAGGCAGCCGCCGAGGAAGAAGCCTTCTTCATGCCCCGCCACACTCAGACCACGACCATCGACCACCAGGGTCGCGCCCGCCGCCACACCGTCGTCCACATAACCGCTGACCTTGTCACGCGCCTGACCGGTAACCAACGGCCCCATGTCCAGGCCGCACGACGTACCGGCACCGATTTTCAGCGCCTTGATCTGTGGGACCAGTTTCGCCACCAGCGCGTCCGCGACCTGGTCACCAACACACACGGCCACCGAGATCGCCATGCAGCGCTCGCCACATGAACCGTAAGCCGCGCCCATCAGTGCGCTGACCGCGTTGTCCAGATCGGCATCGGGCATCAGCACCGCATGGTTCTTCGCACCGCCCAGTGCCTGCACGCGTTTGCCGCGCTTGGTGCCTTCGGCGTAGATGTATTCGGCAATCGGTGTCGAACCGACGAAACTCAGAGCTTTGACTTCCGTCGCTTCGATCAACGCGTCCACCGCAGTCTTGTCACCATGGACCACACTCATCACACCCTTCGGCAACCCGGCTTCCAGCAGCAGCTGAGCGATCAGCAGCGTCGAGCTTGGATCGCGTTCGGAAGGCTTGAGGATGAAGCAGTTGCCGCAGACGATCGCCAGCGGGTACATCCACAGCGGGACCATGGCCGGGAAGTTGAACGGGGTGATACCGGCGACAATCCCCAGTGGCTGGAAGTCCGACCAGGCATCGATGTTCGGGCCGACGTTGCGGCTGTACTCGCCCTTGAGGATTTCCGGGGCGGCGCAGGCGAACTCGACATTCTCGATACCGCGCTTCAATTCACCGGCCGCATCTTCCAGGGTCTTGCCATGCTCTTCGCTGATCAGTTGCGAGATGCGTGCCTCGTTCTGCTCCAGCAGTTGCTTGAAGCGGAACATTACCTGGGCGCGCTTGGCCGGTGGCGTGTTGCGCCAGGCCGGGAACGCTGCCTTGGCGGCATCGATGGCTTTCTGGATGGTGGCCTGGCTGGCCAATGGCAGTTTGTGAATCGCCTGGCCGGTCGACGGGTTGAACACATCCACCGCGCGACCGGTTTCGGTCACCAGTTCGCCATTGATCAAATGCGGGATAACGCTCATCGAACACTCCTGAATTCTGGTCCACGGGCACCCGCAAAGGAGCGCCCCATTATGTAGGTATATATAGAAGGAAAATCAGTCGAGCTTGTTCAGCACTTCGCCGACCGCGTCGAACAGACGATCGAGGTCTTGCGGCTTGCTGTTGAAGGTTGGGCCGAACTGCAGGGTGTCGCCGCCAAAGCGCACGTAGAACCCGGCCTTCCACAAAGCCATGCCCGCTTCGAACGGACGCACGATGGCGTCACCGTCGCGCCCGGCAATCTGGATCGCGCCGGCCAGTCCGTAGTTGCGAATGTCGATGACGTTCTTCGAGCCTTTCAAGCCATGCAGCGCGTTTTCGAAATGCGGTGCGACCTCGGCGACGCTTTGCACCAGGTTTTCCTTTTGCAGCAGGTCGAGTGCCGCCAGGCCAGCGGCACAGGCCACCGGGTGTGCCGAGTAGGTGTAACCGTGAGGAAATTCCACCGCGTATTCCGGCGTCGGCTGGTTCATGAAGGTCTGGTAGATCTCGGAGCTGGCAATCACCGCGCCCATTGGAATCGCACCGTTGGTGACTTGCTTGGCGATGCACATCAGGTCCGGGGTCACGCCGAAGCTGTCGGCGCCGAACATCGAACCGGTGCGGCCGAAACCAGTGATCACTTCATCGAACACCAGCAGGATATTGTGCTGATCGCAGATTTCGCGCAGACGCTTGAGGTAACCCTGTGGCGGAACCAGTACCCCGGCGGACCCGGCCATCGGTTCAACGAACACCGCAGCGATATTGGAAGCGTCGTGCAGCTCGATCAACTTCAGCAGCTCATCGGCCAAAGCAATACCGCCCTGCTCCGGCATGCCGCGGGAAAACGCATTGCTCGCCAGCAGCGTGTGCGGCAGGTGATCGACATCCATCATCGCCTGACCAAACAGTTTGCGGTTGCCGTTGACGCCGCCGAGGCTGGTGCCAGCGATATTCACGCCGTGGTAGCCACGGGCACGGCCGATCATTTTGGTCTTGGTCGCCTGGCCTTTCAGGCGCCAGTAGGCGCGCACCATTTTCACCGCAGTATCGGCGCACTCGGAACCGGAGTCGGTGAAGAACACGTGGTTCAGGTTGCCCGGGGTCAGTTCGGTGATTTTCTCTGCCAACTGGAACGACAACGGATGGCCATACTGGAAACCCGGCGAGTAGTCGAGAGTGCCCAGCTGTTTCGAAACGGCTTCCTGAATTTCCTTGCGGGTGTGCCCGGCGCCGCAGGTCCACAGACCGGACAGCGAGTCGTAGATCTTGCGGCCCTTGTCGTCGAACAGCCAGCTGCCTTCAGCGCCGACGATCAGCCGCGGGTCGCGCTGAAAGTTGCGGTTGGCGGTGTACGGCATCCAGTGCGCGTCCAGCTTTAGTTGGCTGGCCAGTGGCGACGGCGCGTTTTCAGGCATGTTCATCGGGCAAAACCTCGCAGGGCATAGGCGTCAGAGAGATGGAAAGCGTTGTTGCAGCTAAATTGCCACGACGATAAAGTCGGTGAAATTCAACTCTTCTAACCTTCAGTTAGATCTTCGCTAAACAAAGAGAACAAGAAATGAGCAGCCGCCGCGCCGACCCACTGGCCCAGGTCAGTGATTTTGATATCCGCCTACTGCGGATTTTTCGCAGTGTCGTGGAGTGTGGCGGCTTCTCCGCAGCGGAAACCGTGCTCGGCATCGGCCGCTCGGCAATCAGCCAGCAGATGAGCGATCTGGAACAGCGCCTCGGCTTGCGCTTGTGCCAGCGCGGCCGGGCCGGGTTTTCGCTGACCGAGGAAGGTCGTGAGGTGTATCAATCAGCGCTGCAATTGTTGAGTGCGCTGGAAAGTTTCCGCACCGAGGTCAACGGCCTGCACCAACACCTGCGGGGTGAATTGATCATTGGCCTGACCGACAACCTCGTCACCCTGCCTCACATGCGCATCACCCACGCCCTCGCGCAACTGAAGGGGCGTGGGCCGGATGTGCAGATCCAGATTCGCATGATTGCGCCGAACGAAGTCGAACAAGGCGTGCTCGACGGACGTTTGCACGTTGGCGTGGTGCCGCAGGCTAGTGCGCTGTCAGGGCTGGAATATCAGCCGTTGTACAGCGAGCGTTCGCTGCTTTACTGCGCGGTGGGTCATCCGCTGTTTTATGTCGACGACAAACAACTCGATGATCAACGCCTCGACAGCCAGGACGCGATTGCGCCGACCTTTCGTTTGCCCGCGGAAATTCAGGCGCACTATCAGGCGCTCAATTGCACAGCCAGTGCCTCCGACCGCGAGGGCATGGCGTTTCTGATTCTGACCGGTCGCTACATCGGTTATCTGCCGGATCACTACGCCAGCCTTTGGGTGCAGCAAGGGCGGTTGCGGTCGCTCAAGGCTGGGACACGTTTTTACGATTTGAGTCTGGCATCGGTCACGCGCAAGGGGCGGCGCCCTCATTTGGTGCTGGAAAGCTTTTTGGAGAGTCTGGCGGCTACGCGTTGATAGGGACCGCAACATTGGTGAAGTACAGCAAGATCAAGGGATCGCAGCCTTCGGCAGCTCCTACAGAGAGAATAAGTTGAGCAAGTGGACAGCTTTTTGCAAAGCAGGATCAACCCGATCCTTGAACAAGAAGCCCACCGCCATGCAGCCAGACTCCGATTCGTCCAGTGAACTGATCTACGGCCTCAACGACCGTCCCAAACCCCTCGCCGCCATTCTCGCCGCACTGCAACACGTGCTCGCCAGTTTCGTCGGCATCATTACCCCGCCGCTGGTCATCGGCTCGGCGCTCGGGCTGACGGCGCATCTGCCGTATCTGATCAGCATGGCGCTGATGGTCTCGGGTGTCGGCACCTTTATCCAGGCGCGGCGGCCATTCGGCATTGGCGCGGGGATGATTTGTCTTCAAGGCACCAGTTTCGCTTTTCTCGGCGCGGTGCTGTCCGCCGGGTTTCTGGTCAAGCAACGCGGCGGCAGCCCGGAAGATATCCTGGCGATGATTTTCGGCGTGTGCTTTTTCGGCGCATTCGTGCAAATCGTGCTCAGCCGTTTCATCGGCCAGTTGCGCCGAGTGGTGACACCATTGGTGACCGGTATTGTGATCACGCTGATCGGCATCAGCCTGATCAAGGTCGGCATTACCGATCTGGGTGGCGGCTTCAATGCGCCGGACTTCGGCGCGCCGGGCAATCTGGCCATGGGCGTGTTTGTGCTGCTGACGATCATCCTGCTCAACCGCTCGAACACGCCGTGGGTAAGGCTGTCGGCGATCATCATCGGACTGGTGCTCGGCAGTTTCGCTGCGTGGTTCAGTGGGAAAATGGTGCCGCAGCCATTGCCTGACTTGCCGCTGGTGAGTTTTCCTACGCCGTTCAAGTTCGGATTCAACTTCGACTGGACAGCTTTCCTGCCGGTCGCGCTGATTTATCTGATCAGCACCCTCGAAACCGTCGGCGACCTCACCGCCAATTGCATGCTCGCCCGCCAGCCGATCAGTGGCCCTTCTTATATAAGCCGCTTGCGCGGTGGCGTGCTCGGTGACGGCGTGAGCTGCATGATCGCGGCGACCTTCAGCGCCTTCCCCAACACCACGTTCGCGCAAAACAATGGCGTGATCCAGTTGACCGGCGTCGCCAGCCGCTACGTCGGTCTGTACATCGGCGCAATCCTGTTCTGCCTCGGCCTGTTCCCGATGATCGGCGCGGTGCTGCAACAGATTCCGAAACCGGTGCTGGGCGGTGCGACGCTGGTGATGTTCGGCGCGGTGGCGGCGGCGGGCGTACGCATTCTCGCGCAGTCGCCGCTGGATCGGCGCAGCATGCTGATCATCGCCACTTCGTTCGGCGTTGGCCTCGGTATCGCCGCGCAACCGAACCTGCTGCACCTGCTGCCGAAACTGGTGCAGAACCTGTTCGACTCGGCGATCACCAGCGGCGGGCTGACCGCGATCTTCCTGTGTCTGTTGTTGCCGGAAGGCAAAACCGCAGCGGCGCAAGGCTCCGCGTCATTGAACAAGATCGAACAGGCGTAACGGTTTTTCTGCGCAAGGACTTGTCGGATGCCTGTGGGTGCGCTATCAACGCAACTGGTTGCACCCACAGACAATCCCGGAAGTGCCTATGACCTTTGAAGTCCCAGCCCACGGCGGCAAACCCGCCAGCCGCATTCGTCAGAAGAACGAAGAGACCATTCTCAAAGCCGCCGAAGACGAGTTCGCCCGTCACGGGTTCAAAGGCACCAGCATGAACACCATCGCGCAGAATGCCGGATTGCCCAAGGCCAACCTGCATTACTACTTCACCAACAAACTCGGTTTGTACGTGGCAGTGCTGAGCAACATCATCGAGTTGTGGGACAGCACTTTCAACACCCTCACCGCCGAGGATGATCCGGCCGAAGCACTGACCCGCTACATCCGCGCGAAGATGGAGTTCTCCCGGCGCCAGCCACAGGCCTCGCGGATATTCGCCATGGAAGTGATCAGTGGCGGCGAATGCCTGAGCGAATATTTCAATCAGGATTACCGCGCCTGGTTCACCGGGCGCGCGGCGGTGTTTCAGGCGTGGATCGATGCAGGCAAAATGGACCCGGTCGATCCGGTGCACCTGATTTTCCTGCTGTGGGGCAGCACCCAGCATTACGCCGACTTCGCCACGCAGATCTGCCGCGTCACCGGGCGCAGCAAGTTGACCAAGCAAGACATGGAAGACGCCGGCAACAACCTGATCCGCATCATCCTCAAAGGCTGCGGCCTCACTCCTTCTCTATAAGACGTTTATGCCTTTCACCCTCAGCGGTTTTTGCGAATACCGCGAAGAGATTCGCAAAAGCCGCTTCATCACTCTGGCGACGCCGATCAGCAGCCCCGCCGACGCGCAGGCGTTTTTCGAGCAGCACAGCGATTTGAATGCCACGCACAATTGCTGGGCGTGGAAACTCGGCGCGCAATACCGCAGCACTGACGACGGCGAGCCGGGCGGCACTGCCGGCCGCCCTATTCTGGCGGCGATCGAGGCGCAGGACTGCGATCAGGTCGCCGTGCTGGTGATCCGCTGGTACGGCGGCATTCAACTGGGCACCGGCGGTTTGGCCCGGGCCTACGGCGGCGGCGCTAACAAGTGCCTGCAAGCGGCGGACAAAATCGAGCTGATCAGCCGCGTGCCGCTGAGTTGCGCCTGTGGATTTGCCGAACTGGCGCTGGTGAAGTTGCGCGTGGCGGAACTCGGTGGATTGGTGGTGGAGGAAAACTTCACGGCCAATGGCGTTGAGTTGAAGTTGGCGGTGGGTGAGGCGCAGATTGAATTGCTGCAGAGCCAGTTGGCTGATCTGAGTCGTGGGCGGATTTTGTTGCAGCGCTAGATCCAGGATCAAAAGATCGCAGCCTTCGGCAGCTCCTACAGCGGTATCGCATTCCAACTGTAGGAGCTGCCGAAGGCTGCAATCTTTTAGAGCATCACTCCTACTTTCATAAAACCATGACTTGCCCACACCTGCTGTGCACCCGACTGTGGATAACCTGAGTACATACCGCCGTAACCCTTCTGTCATGCGGCTTTGCGCGATTTGTTCACTTTTCGTTCAACTGATCCGACGAAACGGAAAATCAGCGCAAAAACAGATAGTTAACGTCGTTTATCACCATTAGAAGAAAGCACTGCAGTGCTTATACCCAGCCTCAACGCTTGCGCACAATTACTGTGGAGCAACCTGTGGATAAGCCGTTCATGACCGTCGCTGTCGCTGGATCTGCCTAGGCCCCAAGTGATTGCTCGTTTTTTAACCAACGTAGCGCGAGCAAAACTGGAGCCTGTTCAATGGCTTTGCGCTGAATTGGTGCTCGATAGCGAGTCAAAACACCCCCTGATGCTCTGCTATCGGCGCTGGCGCACTGGCTTCGCAAGCGTTCCTGACTCAATGGCCAGGAAATTGCTTTATCCACAGGCACAACTCCAAGCCAGTCGAGCCTGTCATGTCCATCGCCCCTTCCCCGCCGCGCCTGCAGCTGCGCCAGATCAGCAAACGCTACCCCGGTTGCTTGGCCAACGATGCCATCGACCTGAGCATCGCGCCGGGTGAAATCCATGCCCTGCTCGGGGAAAACGGCGCAGGCAAAAGCACGTTGATGAAGATCATTTACGGTGTCACCCAGTGCGATAGCGGGGAAATGCTCTGGCAGGGGCAGCGCGTGCAGATCCGCAATCCGGCGCAGGCGCGGCAGTTGGGCATCGGCATGGTGTTCCAGCATTTCTCGCTGTTCGAAACCCTCAGCGTTGCGCAAAACATCGCGCTGGCGATGGGTGCGAAGGCTGGCACGCCGAAGCAACTGGAGCCAAAGATTCGCGAAGTATCACGGCGTTATGGCATGGCGCTGGAGCCGGAGCGACTTGTCCACAGCCTGTCGATCGGCGAGCGGCAGCGGGTGGAGATCATTCGCTGCCTGATGCAGGACATCCGCCTGTTGATTCTCGACGAGCCGACCTCGGTGCTGACGCCGCAAGAGGCTGACGATTTGTTCATCACCCTGCGACGCCTCGCCGACGAGGGCTGCAGCATTCTGTTTATCAGCCACAAGCTCGGTGAAGTGCGCGCCTTGTGCCACAACGCCACGGTGCTGCGCGGCGGTCGGGTAGCCGGGCATTGCCTGCCGGGCGAATGTTCGGATCAGCAACTGGCGCAACTGATGGTCGGCGAAGCGGCGGCGTTGATTGGCGAGTATCCGAAGGTCAGCGGTGGCGCGGCGTTTCTGCAGGTGCAGGGTTTGAGCTGGCACAACCCGGATCCGTTTGGCTGCTCGCTGCACGACATCAATGTTCAAGTGCGCAGCGGTGAAATCGTCGGCATCGCCGGGGTCGCGGGCAATGGTCAGGATGAATTGCTCGCCCTGCTCAGCGGCGAACAAACCTTGGCCCGTGCGCAAGCGGCGACCCTGCGCTTCGCAGATAGAAACGTCGCTGACCTGCGCCCGGATGCGCGGCGCAAACTGGGTCTGGCCTTCGTCCCCGCCGAACGACTCGGCCACGGCGCGGTGCCGGAATTGAGTCTGGCCGATAACGCCCTGCTCAGTGCTTTCCAGCAAGGCCTGGTCAGCCACGGGTTGATTCAACGAAGCAAAGTCGAAGCCCTCGCGCAACAGATCATCCAGCGTTTCGGCGTTAAAACTCCAGGCACGCAAACCGCCGCGCGCAGCCTCTCCGGCGGCAACCTGCAGAAATTCATCCTTGGTCGGGAGATCCTTCAGCAACCGAAATTGCTGATCGCCGCGCACCCGACCTGGGGCGTCGATATCGGCGCCGCCGCCACCATCCATCGCGCGTTGATTGCCCTGCGCGATGCCGGCGCGGCGATTCTGGTGATTTCCGAAGACCTCGATGAGCTGTTCCAGATCAGCGATCGCCTCGGCGCGCTGTGCGGCGGGCGTCTGTCGACTCTTCAAGACACCGGCCTTACACAACTGAGCGATGTCGGCGCGTGGATGGCCGGCCAGTTCGATCACTCACCTGGCGCCGCCTCGGTTTAACGGAGTTCCAACCATGCTGCTTTCTCTCGAACCCCGTGGTCAGCAATCGCGCCTGATGCTGTGGTGCTCGCCGTTACTGGCGGCGGTGCTGACCCTCGGCTGTGGCTCGCTGTTGTTCATCGCGCTGGGCCACGATCCCTTGCAAACCTTGCACACGCTGCTGATTGCACCGGTCAGCGATCTGTATGGCGTGTCCGAATTGCTGGTCAAGGCGCTGCCGATTCTGCTCTGCGCATTGGGCCTGGCCGTGGCCTATCAGGCGCGGATCTGGAACATCGGCGCCGAAGGCCAGTTGCTCCTCGGCGCGCTGGCCGGCAGTGCTGTGGCGGTGAACATTATCGATGTGCAAAGTCGCTGGGCGCTGGTGCTGATTCTGCTAACCGGCATCCTCGCCGGCGCCGTATGGGCCGGGCTTACGGCGTGGCTGCGCACGCGCTTCAACGCCAACGAAATCCTTACCAGCATCATGCTCAATTACATCGCGCTGAACCTGTTGCTGTTCTGCGTGCACGGGCCTCTGAAGGATCCTGAGGGATTCAATTTCCCCGAGTCGGCGATGTTTGGCGACGCCAGTCGTTTGCCGCTGCTGCTCGAAGACGGCCGGGTCCATGCGGGGGTGTATTTCGCCCTGCTCGCGCTGGTCGCGGTGTGGGTGTTGTTGCAGAAAAGCTTTATCGGTTTCCAGATCAAAGTGCTCGGGCTGGACAAGCGTGCGGCAGGCTTTGTCGGCTTTCGCGAGAAGCGCCTGATCTGGCTGGCGCTGTTGATCAGCGGCGGGCTGGCGGGGCTCGCCGGGGTTTGCGAAGTGACCGGGCCGATCGGCCAACTGGTGCCGCAGGTGTCGCCGGGCTATGGCTATGCGGCGATCACCGTGGCGTTTCTCGGACGGTTGAATCCAATCGGCATTCTGTTCTCCAGTCTGCTCATGGCACTGCTGTACCTCGGCGGCGAGAGCGCGCAGATGTCGCTCAATCTGCCGCAAGCGATCGCGCAATTGTTCCAGGGCATGATGCTGTTTTTCCTGCTCTCCTGTGACGTGCTGATTCTCTATCGGCCACGCCTGAAACTGCGCTGGACCCGGCGCGCCTCGACCCCTGCCGTAACCGCCGGAGCGCTGTGATGGATATCGATCTGTTGAGCAATATTTTCTACGCCATGGTCCGCTGCGGTACGCCGCTGCTGCTGGTGGCATTGGGTGAATTGATCTGCGAGAAGAGCGGCGTCCTCAATCTTGGCCAGGAAGGCATGATGCTGTTCGGCGCGGTGATCGGATTTATCGTTGCCCTCAACAGCGGCAACCTGTGGCTTGGCGTGTTGCTGGCGATGCTTGCCGGGATGTTGCTGTCGTCGCTGTTTGCCTTGGTCGCGCTGGTGTTCAACGCCAATCAGGTGGCCACCGGGTTGGCCCTGACGATCTTCGGTGTCGGGCTGTCGACGTTTGTCGGCGCGGCCTGGGTCGGTAAACCGCTGGCGGGTTTCGAGCCTTTGGCGATTCCGTATTTGAGTGAAATTCCGCTGATCGGGCGGATGCTGTTTGCCCAGGATCTGCTGGTGTATCTGTCGTTCGCGCTGTTTGCATTAGTGGCGTGGGTGATCATCAAAAGCCGTGTCGGCCTGATCATTCAGGCCGTCGGTGAAAACCCGGATGCCGCCAGTGCGATGGGCTTGCCGGTGCTGACTGTGCGTACTTTGGCGGTGCTGTTTGGCGGAGCAATGGCCGGACTTGCCGGGGCGTATCTGTCGCTGGCCTACACGCCGATGTGGGCAGAAAACATGACCGCCGGACGCGGCTGGATCGCCCTGGCGCTGGTGGTGTTTGCCAGTTGGCGGGTGTGGCGCTTGTTGCTCGGGGCCTATCTGTTCGGCCTCGCCAGCATCCTGCACCTGGTGGCTCAGGGGCTGGGGCTGGCGATCCCGTCGAGCCTGCTGGCGATGCTGCCGTATGTGGCAACGATTTTGGTGCTGGTTTTACTGTCCCGCGATGCCGTGCGCACACGGTTGTATGCGCCGGTTTCGTTGGGGCAGCCGTGGCAATCGGGACATTAGTTGATGTCAGAGCGGGCCTCTTCGCGAGCAGGCTCGCTCCCACAGGGGATCTGAGTGAACGCGGGCAAATGTGGGAGCGAGCCTGCTCGCGAAAGCGTTCGCACAGGCAACACCTGGAGCACGACCCACAACTATTTCTGATCAAACACCCTCGAGAAACTCAAGAAGCCTGGAGTATGCTCCGGGGTCAAAGCCGCTTTTTTCGTCAAGAGCTGCAACTGCGCCTCGGTCAGGCGTGTCCATTGAATCCTGAACGCTGACTTTCAAGGAAACCCCATCATGTCTCAGGCAAAAAACGCACTGATCATCGGCGCCTCCCGGGGCTTGGGCCTCGGGCTGGTGAAGACCTTACTGGGTGATGGCTGGCAAGTAACTGCCACCGTGCGCAACCCGCAGAAGGCCGAGGCGCTGCAAGCGCTGGGTGATGTGCGCATCGAGAAGCTCGACATGGACGATCAGCAAGCAGTGATCGCCCTGAGCCAGAAGCTCAAGGGCGAAACCTTCGATCTGTTGTTCGTCAACGCCGGGGTCAAAGGCCCGGACGTGCAGACGCCGGGCGGCGCGACCCTGGCGGAGGTCGGGCAACTGTTTTTCACCAACGCGGTGGCGCCGATCAACCTGGCCCAGCGTTTCGTCGGGCAGATCCGCGACGGCAGCGGCGTGCTGGCGTTCATGAGTTCGGTGCTCGGCAGCGTGACCATGCCCGACGCGCCGGAACTGGCGCTGTACAAGGCGAGCAAGGCAGCCCTCAATTCGATGACCAACAGTTTCGTCACGCAACTGGGCGAGCAGAAATTGACCGTGCTGTCGCTGCACCCGGGCTGGGTGAAGACCGACATGGGCGGCGAAGGCGCCGATCTCGATGTCGAGACCAGCACCCGCGGGCTGATCGATCAGGTCAACGCGTTTACCGGCAAGGGCGGGCATCACTTCGTCAATTACAAGGGTGAAACCATTCCCTGGTAAGTCTACGAATCTCCTGTGTAGGAGCTGCCGAAGGCTGCGATCTTTTGATTTTCAAGATCAAGATCAAAAGATCGCAGCCTTCGGCAGCTCCTACACGGGGTTCGTGGTGAATGGTCGGGTTGGGCTTGCCCGATGGGGCGATTTGTTTGAAACTGCGCGCCTCGTCCTTCGCGGCGACCCTGGATCAGCAGACAGGGCAACACTGAGCTGGCAACCCTGAACCCAACTTTCAGAGGAGCCGGCCACAATGCCTGCGACCCGTATCTGGTTAAAAAATCCCCTCGCCATTTTCACCTCCAACGAGCTTGATGCCCGTGGCGGCCTTGTCGTGCAGGACGGTGTCATCGTCGAAGTGCTCGCTGGCGGTCAGCAGCCGTCGGCGCCGTGCAATGAAGTGTTCGATGCCCGCGAACAGGTGATCCTGCCGGGCCTGATCAACACTCACCACCACTTCTATCAAACCCTGACTCGCGCCTGGGCGCCGGTGGTCAATCAGCCGTTGTTTCCGTGGCTGAAAACCCTGTACCCGGTGTGGGCGCGTCTGACCCCGGAAAAACTCGCCCTCGCAACCAAAGTGGCGCTCGCCGAATTGCTGCTCTCGGGCTGCACTACCGCCGCTGACCATCACTATCTGTTCCCGGACGGTCTGGAAAATGCCATCGACGTGCAGGTCGAAACCGTGCGGGAACTGGGCATGCGCGCCATGCTCACGCGCGGTTCGATGAGCCTCGGCGAGAAGGACGGCGGCCTGCCTCCGCAACAAACGGTGCAGGAAGGTCAGGTGATTCTCGATGACAGCCAGCGGCTGATTCACGAGTACCACGAGCGTGGCGACGGCGCGCAGATCCAGATCGCCCTGGCGCCGTGTTCGCCATTTTCGGTGACCCCGGAAATCATGTCGGCCAGCGCTGATCTGGCCAACCAGCTCGATGTGCGTCTGCACACGCACCTGGCGGAAACCCTCGATGAGGAAGATTTCTGCCTGCAACGCTTCGGCCTGCGCACCGTGGATTATCTGGACAGCGTCGGCTGGCTCGGCCCGCGTACCTGGCTGGCCCACGGCATCCATTTCAACCCCGACGAAATCGCCCGCCTCGGCCAGGCCGGCACCGGTATTTGCCATTGCCCGAGCTCGAACATGCGCCTGGCGTCCGGGATCTGCCCGAGCATCGAGCTGACCGACGCCGGCGCGCTGTTCGGTCTCGGTGTGGACGGTTCGGCGTCCAACGATGCTTCGAACATGATCCTCGAAGCGCGTCAGGCGTTGTACATCCAGCGCCTGCGTTACGGCGCAGAAAAGATCACCCCGGAGCGCGTGCTGGGCTGGGCGACCAAGGGTTCGGCGAGCTTATTGGGGCGTACCGATATTGGTGAGATTGCCGTGGGCAAGCAGGCGGATCTGGCGTTGTTCAAGCTCGATGAACTGCGCTTCTCCGGTAGCCATGATCCGATTTCGGCATTGTTGCTGTGCGGCGCTGATCGGGCTGATCGGGTGATGATTGGCGGCAAGTGGCGTGTGATTGATGGCCAGGTTGAAGGGTTGGATCTGGAAGGTCTGATTGCCGATCACAGCCAGGCCGCTCGCCAGCTGATCGCCGGTACCTGATCCAATCAACAATCCCTGTGGGAGCGAGCTTGCTCGCGAAGGCGTCGTGTCAGTCAGTACTTGTGGTGACTGATACACCGCTTTCGCGAGCAAGCTCGCTCCCACAGTTGTTTTTGCGTCGCCCTCAGAGGCCCAGCAGGGACAACATGATGAATGTGGCAAACAGCACAAAGTGGGTCATGCCCTCGATGGCGTTGGTTTCGCCGTCATTGAGGTTGATCGCGCTGACGATCAGGGTGATGAAGATCATCACTGTCTGCACCGGGGTCATCGCCATTTGAAACGGCTGGCCGGTGTACAGCGCCATCGCCTCCATCACCGGCACGGTGAGGATCACCGTCGACAGTGACGCGCCCATCGCAATGTTGACCACCGATTGCATACGATTGGCCAGTGCTGCACGCAGTGCGGTCAGAATCTCCGGCGCCGCCGAAATCGCCGCCACCAGAATCGCCGTGATCACCGGCGGCGCGCCCGTGCCCTCCAGGCCCAGATCAAGCGTCTTCGACATGACCTCGGCCAGCGCGCCGATGATCACCACCCCCGACACCAGAATGCCGATCGACAGCGCCAGGCTGACCGGTTTCGGTTCCTGCTCGACGGGTTCTTTGCGGCGGCGTTTGTCCGGGTAGCTGTAGCTGAAAAAGTAACTGTGCGGGCCGACCTGCATGCGCAGAAACAGCGCGTAAAGCACCACCATCGCGCCGATGGTGAACGCCGAATAAATCTTCCAGTTGGCCTGGGGAATGAATTCCGGCACCACCATCGACACCCCCATCGCAGTGAGGATCATCACGCTGTAGCTGCGCGCCGAATCGTCGTTGTAGGACTGCTCGCCGTGTTTGATCCCGCCCATCAGCGCGGCGAGGCCAAGGATGCCGTTGATGTCGAGCATCACCGCTGAATAAATCGTGTCGCGCACCAGCGTCGCCGAGGCCTCGTTGCTCATCATGATCGCCAGAATCACCACTTCGACCAGCACCGCCGAGAGCGTGAGGATCATCGTGCCGTAGGGATCGCCGACCTTCTCCGCGAGCAATTCGGCGTGATGGGCGACGCGCATCGAAGCGGCGACGATGAAGGCGATCAGCAGCAGACCGCCGACCAGCGCGACGATCTGGCCGCTGTGCAGCAGCCAGTGTTCCAGTGGATAAGCGACGCACGCGGCAAGGACTGCCAGCAGCAGGAAGCTTTCTTGTTTGAGGATCGAGAGCATGGCGGGCCTTCTGCCGAAAAGAGCTGATGAAGCTACTGACTGCCGGGCGGCGCTAACGTTTCGTTACATCTTCGCGCACCAACCCATGGCGGTGCTTCGTCAGGTGCACCTTTATTGGCCTTGAGGGCCCTATCGCGAGCAGGCTCACTCCTACAGTTGAAATGCATTCCCCCTTAGGAGTGAGCCTGCTCGCGATAGCCATCACGCGGTTCTCGAAAGTTTGTTGTCCTGTTGGTCAGCAATTTGCATTGGTCCTGAGCACACACAACAAAATGGGGTTCGGGTTCATGCCAATACGTCCGCTGCACAAACTGCTGTACACCGCCATCGGTCTGGGAATCAGCCTGAGCGCCAGCGCTGCCGATCCGCTGAAGGTCGGTTTCGTCTACATCGGCCCGATCGGTGACCACGGCTGGACGTATCAGCATGAACAGGGGCGCAAGGCCCTGGCGGAAAAATTCGGCCCGCAGATCACCACCAACTACGTGGAAAACGTCGCCGAAGGCGCCGACGCCGAGCGGGTGATCCGCAACATGGCCAAGGACAAATACGACCTGATCTTCACCACGTCATTCGGCTACATGAACCCGACGGTGAAAGTCGCCAAACAATTTCCCAAGGTGATTTTCGAACACGCCACCGGCTACAAGCAGGACAAGAATCTTGGCACCTATCTCGCGCGCACTTACGAGGGCCGTTACGTCAGCGGATTCCTCGCGGCGAAGATGACCAAGACCAGGAAGATCGGCTACGTCGCCTCGTTCCCGATTCCGGAAGTGATCCGCGATATCAACGCCATCCAGCTGGCCTTGAACAAGTACAACCCTGGCACCGAGATCAAAGTGGTGTGGGTCAACTCCTGGTTCGACCCGGGTAAAGAGGCCGATGCCGCCAACGCGCTGATCGATCAGGGCGTCGACGTGGTGTTCCAGCACACCGACAGCCCGGCGCCGATCCAGGCTGCCGAACGACGCGGCGTGTACGCCGTGGGTTACGCCTCGGACATGGCCCACTTCGGCCCGAAAGCCGTGCTGACGTCAATCGTCAACGACTGGGCGCCGCACTACATTCAGGCAACGCAAGGTGTGATCGATCACACCTGGAAATCCCAGGATTACTGGGGCGGGCTGAAGGAAAGCACGGTTGAACTGCCGATCAGCGATCTGGTGCCGGCGCCGGTGAAAGCCGAGGCCGAGCAGTTGATCGCCGACATCAAAAGCGGTGCATTGCAGCCATTTACCGGGCCGATCAAGGATCAGGCCGGTGTGGAAAAAATCCCGGCGGGCGTGAGCGCCACCAACGCGGAACTGGCGTCGATGAATTATTACGTCGAGGGCATGAAGGCCGAGATGCCGAAGTAGTCCCCCGATTCACCACACAACACCCTGTGGGAGCGAGCCTGCTCGCGAAAGCGGTGTGTCATTAAACAAAAATGTTGTCTGACACTCCCTCTTCGCGAGCAGGCTCGCTCCCACATTGGAAACACAGCGTATTCAAGGATTGTGTATGAATCAGCTTCCCGTCATCGACATCAGCCCGCTCTACAGCACCGATGAAAACGCCTGGCCCGCCGTGGCCGAGCAGATCGACCAAGCCTGTCGCGAGTGGGGCTTTTTCTATATCAAGGGCCATCCGATTTCCCCACAGCGCATCGACGCCCTGCTCGATCACGCCCAGCGCTTCTTCGCCTTGCCCGCCGCAGAAAAACTCAGAATCGACATCACCCAGACCCGCCATCATCGCGGCTACGGTGCGATTGCCACCGAGCAGCTGGACCCGTACAAACCCAGTGACCTCAAAGAGACCTTCGACATGGGCCTGCACCTGCCGGCCGAGCATCCCGAGGTGCTCGCGGAAAAACCCTTGCGCGGCCCCAATCGCCATCCGACGCAACCCGGCTGGGAATCGCTGATGGAGCAGCATTACCTCGACATGCAGGCGCTGGCGCAAACCCTGTTGCGGGCGATGACCATTGCGCTGGGCATCGAGCGCGATTTCTTCGATACGCGTTTTGTCGAACCGGTCAGCGTGTTGCGCATGATCCATTACCCGCCGCGTCACACCGCCAGTTCCGCCGAGCAGCAAGGCGCCGGTGCCCATACCGATTACGGCTGCATCACCCTGCTCTATCAGGACAGCGCCGGCGGTTTGCAGGTGAAGAACGTCAAAGGTGAATGGATCGACGCGCCACCGATCGACGGCACGTTCGTGGTCAACCTCGGCGACATGATGGCGCGCTGGAGCAACGACCGTTATCGCTCGACGCCACACCGGGTGATCAGCCCCCTGGGTGTGGATCGCTATTCGATGCCGTTCTTCGCCGAACCGCACCCGGACACGCGCATCGAATGCCTGCCCGGTTGTCAGGACACAGAGCATCCGGCGAAATATCCGACCACCACCTGTGCCGAATTCCTGCTGTCGCGCTTCGCCGATACCTACGCCTATCGCCGCGAGCAAGAGGCGGTTTGATCGATCACCTGGTCAGGTTTTGCTAATTGTTGCGGCCAGCCTCTGTAGAATGCCGGCATTGCACCTGATGAGAAAAGACTATGTACGACTGGCTCAACGCCCTGCCCAAAGCCGAACTGCACCTGCATCTGGAAGGTTCGCTGGAGCCTGAACTGCTGTTCGCCTTGGCCGAGCGCAACAAGATCGCCCTGCCGTGGAGCGACGTGGAAACCCTGCGCAAGGCTTACGCCTTCAACAACCTGCAGGAATTTCTCGACCTGTATTACCAGGGGGCCGATGTGCTGCGCACCTCGCAGGATTTCTACGACCTGACCTGGGCCTACCTGCTGCGCTGCAAGGCGCAGAACGTGATTCATACCGAACCGTTCTTCGATCCGCAAACCCACACCGATCGCGGCATCCCGTTTGAGGTGGTGCTCAACGGCATCGCCGCCGCCCTCAAGGATGGCGAGACGCAACTGGGCATCAGCAGCGGTTTGATCCTCAGCTTCCTGCGCCACCTCAGCGAAGACGAAGCACAGAAAACCCTCGATCAGGCGCTGCCGTTCCGTGACGCGTTTGTCGCGGTCGGTCTCGACAGTTCCGAGATGGGCCACCCACCGAGCAAGTTCAAACGCGTCTTCGATCGCGCCCGCGACGAAGGCTTCCTTACCGTCGCCCACGCCGGTGAAGAAGGCCCGCCGGAGTACATCTGGGAAGCCATCGATCTGCTGAAAATCCAGCGCATCGACCATGGCGTGCGCGCCATCGAAGACGAGCGCCTGATGCAGCGGATCATTGACGAGCAGATCCCGCTGACCGTATGCCCGCTGTCGAACACCAAGCTCTGCGTGTTCGATCACATGTCGCAGCACAACATCCTCGACATGCTCGAGCGCGGCGTGAAGGTCACGGTGAACTCCGATGACCCGGCGTATTTCGGCGGTTACGTGACCGAAAACTTCCACGCGCTGCACGAACATCTGGGCATGACCCAGGATCAGGCCAAGCGCCTGGCGCAGAACAGCCTGGATGCGCGGTTGGTAAAACCGTAAGCAACACCGCATAACCTGCATAACCCAATGTGGGAGCGAGCTTGCTCGCGAAAGCGGTGTGTCATCCAACGCAGATGTTGTTTGATACACCGCTTTCGCGAGCAAGCTCGCTCCCACAGTTTTGATCAGCGTTAGCCCGTGACTTCGGTTTCAGTAAGCTCTTCCAGGGTCTTGCCCCGCGTCTCCATCCCGAATAGCCACACCACCCCCGCCGCGATCGCAAAGCACGCCGCGCCCAGCGCGAACACCCCGCCCTGCCCGGTAATCGGGAATACCAGCCCGGTCACCAGTGGCCCGAGCAACGAACCGACGCGGCCGATCGCCGAGGCGAATCCCGAGCCGGTTGCCCGTGCCGACGTCGGGTACAGCTCTGGCGTGTAGGTGTAGAGCACCGCCCACATGCCGAACAGGAAAAACTGCATCAACAGCCCGGTGCCGATCAGCAACGCCACGTTGCCGCCGAACACCGCGCTCTGCCCATAGAGAAACGCCATCACCCCGCCGCCGAGCAAGGTGACGATGCACACCGGTTTACGTCCCCAGCGCTCGACCAGCCACGCCGCCATGAGGAATCCGGGAATCCCGCCGAGCGAGATCAGCACCGTGTAATACACCGACTGCGTCACGGCAAAACCCGACTGCTGCAGCAATGCGCTGAGCCAGGATGTCAGCCCATAGAAACCCAGCAATGCAAAGAACCACAGGCTCCAGATCATCGTCGTGCGCTGGCGATATTGCGGCGACCAGATCTGCTTGAGTGCTGAGAAGAAATTGCCCGGTGGCGTCACCGTGCGCGGCAGACGAACCGGTTCCGGCAACGCTGCACCGCCCATCGAAGCACGCACCCGCGCTTCGATGCCGTCCAGCACCTTGTCCGCGTCGGCGTCGCGGCCGGCCTGTTCCAGCCAGCGCGGTGACTCGGGAATGAAAAAGCGGATCGCCAGAACGAACACCGCCGGCACCGCCAGCACCAGAAAGATATCGCGCCAGCCAATCAGCGGCAGCAGGAAGTACGAGAGCACCCCGGCCGCGACAAACCCCAGCGGCCAGAAGCCGTCCATCAGGGCGATGTAGCGCCCGCGCCGCTGCGCCGGAATCAGCTCAGACAACATTGATTGTGCGATGGGAAACTCCATGCCCATGCCGATTCCCAGCAGGATGCGGAACAGCGTCAGCGTCTCCACCGTCTGCGCTGTTGAACACAGGTAACTGGCCACGCCCCATAGCACGATGCTCCACTGAAACACCGGTTTGCGTCCGAAGCGGTCGGCGAGCATCCCCGACAACGACGCCCCGAGCACCATGCCGAAAAAGCTCGAACTGGCCAGCAGCCCCGCCTGTGCACTGCTCAGCCCGAACTCGGCTTTGATCGAGCCGAGCAGGAAGGTCATCATCGCCAGATCCATGGAATCGAAGAAAAACGCCAGGGCGATGATGATGAAAATGACGCGGTGATAACCACTGACCGGCAGCCGTTCCAGGCGCTCTGCCGCGCTAAAGCGTTGTGTATTCATGTTGTGCTCCCCCATCCGGAAAATCCCCGGATCGAGTGTGCGTGATGGTCATTCGGAGGCCGTACTGGATGCGACCTGTTCACAGTCGTAGACGACGTTGCACCTCAGGTCATCGCAAAGGAAGGCTCTAGAACGCTGTTTCCAGCTCGGTTTCCTTGGCAAAGCGATGGATTTCGCGCTGGCCGGTGGCAGTCAACTGTAAAGCGCGAGAGTCGTTGGGCAAGGTCAGCCAGCCGGATTGCATGAACAACTGCAATAACGCCGCGCCCAGTGAGCCGCCCATGTGCGGACGGCGCTCGCTCCAGTCCGGGCAGGCGCAGGCGACCTGCACGTTGCGGTGCGCCAGGGCCTGAATGAATACGCCGCGCTGGGCCAGTTGAGTGGAGCCTTTGTGCGTCACTACCACCCGTTGCTCAAGCTGTTCGATCCAGCCGGCATCGAGCAGGCGCTGGTACAGATCGGCCGCCAGGGTGCCGCCCAGATGATCGTCGCAGAACCGCGCGCGCAACAGCGAAGACGGTGCTGCCTGCGGCCTGACCATTGGCGTGGCGCGTTTCAGCGCGGCGGGGATTTGCCGTGGCGCGCTGGCAATGGTGGCGCTGGCCAATGCTTCGATCGCCGCGCCAACTTCCGGGGCTGCCAGACGAAAGAAGCGTTTGCGCCCACGCATTTCGACGCTCAACAGACCACCCGCGGACAGTCGCCCCAGATGCGCACTGGCCGACGACGGCGAGAGCCCGGCCAGCAGCGCCAGCTCTTCGGCTTGCCGCGCCGAGCCATCCATCAACGCCCACATCATTGCGCTGCGCTTGGGGTCGGCCAGCAATGTAGCGATCTGGCTGATGCACGGTGCATGTTCCATATGTTCACTCCCTGTTGAATCGTATCGTCTACCGCTCGGAGACATCTTGGCCGCTATTGGGTCATCGGCCAACACGCGAAAATCGCCCTGAATCGGGGCAAGGCATGCCACCGACACAAGCTGCTCCGGCACACAACCTGGCAGCAGAAGTTGCAACCGTCACCAAAAGCCGGCAACGCGTTACGGGGTCTGCGCGCCGGGGTGTCAGTGCAGGCATGAGGCGGGCGCTAGTATAAGCGGGTTAAGCCAGACGTCCTGCGCCTGGGCCTGCGCAGGTGGCGATTGTTCCTGACAGAAATTTCTCTATTTGCCTGCGACTAATGATCAACTTTGTGGAAAGCGGGAAATTGACTACTCAATTCGGCGCATCGACTGGCGAGCATCTCCCTCAGCAGGTTCACCGGCTTACTCAATTGTGCGCGATGGGCGCACAACAGATTCAGCGGTGCGCGCTCACACAGCAGTTCTGGCATTAGTACCTTGAGGCGCCCGGCGAGCACATCGGTACCCACGTCGAGCCAGGACTTATAGGCGATCCCGGCACCGGCCAGCGCCCATAACCGCACCACGTCGGCGTCATCGCTGAAGCGATCGCCGCTGACGGTCAGACTGACTTCGCGCTTGCCATCGTGAAAACTCCAGTGGTCGTGAACGCGGCTGCCGAGCATGTACAACAGGCAGTTGTGCTGGGCCAGTTGCTCGAGCTGGCGCGGCTCGCCGTGTCGGGCCACATAGTCGGGCGATGCGCACAACACCCGGCGATTGTGTGGCGCGATGGGCAAGGCAATCAGGCTGGAATCTTCCGGCTCGCCATAGCGCAAGGCGATGTCCACCGGTTGCCGAAACAGGTCGGCGATGCGGTCACCCAGCAGCAGGCGCACCGTCAGTTTCGGGTGTTCCCGCTGAAATGCATCGAGCCACGGCAGCAGCAGATTGCGCCCGAAATCAGAGGGTGCTGAAAGCTGCAAAATCCCGCTGACCTGATCCTGACCGCTGGCCAGCAAGCGCCGGCCTTCTTCGAGGTTGCTCAGGGCGGCGCGGGCATATTCGAGGAAGCCTTCACCCTCGGCGGTCAGACGCAGGCTGCGGGTCGAACGCGCCAGCAGGCGTGCGCCCAGTTGCTGCTCGATGCGCTTCAACGCCGCACTGGCCACGGCTGCGGACATGTCCATCCCCCGCGCTGCCGCTGACAGGCTGCCGAGATCTGCGGCGCGGACAAACAACTGCAGGTCATCAAAACGCAGCATGCTCAGTCTCGATTATCAAAAAAATATTGAAAGAGACTGCTCTTTTAGCCGGTTTTATCGCGCAGAGAAATAGCCAATTATGGCCTCCATTGAATTCATCCCGATTTCCTTCTATCAACAGTACGGAGCCCTCCATGAAAGCCATCGCCTATTACGCGTCCCTGCCGATCAGCGACGCCAGGTCGCTGCAGGACATTGAACTGCCGGAACCGGTCGCCGGCCCCCGCGACCTGCTGGTGGAGGTCAAAGCCATCTCGGTCAACCCGGTCGACACTAAAGTGCGGCAGAACGCGGCGCCGGAAAACGGCGCGGCGAAAGTGCTGGGCTGGGACGTTGCCGGTGTGGTCAAGGCGGTCGGCAGCGACGTAACCCTGTTCAAAGCGGGCGACAAGGTGTTCTACGCCGGTTCGATTGCCCGGGCCGGTGGCAACAGCGAACTGCACGTGGTCGATGAGCGCATCGTCGGCCACATGCCCAAATCCTTGAATTTTGCCGAAGCCGCCGCGCTGCCGCTGACCGCGATCACCGCTTGGGAATTGCTTTTCGAGCGCCTGCAGATCAGCGAAGGCAGCACCGATCAAGGCCAGAGCCTGCTGATCGTCGGTGCGGCGGGCGGCGTCGGCTCGATCCTCACCCAATTGGCCAAACAGCTGACCGGCCTGAAAGTCATCGGCACCGCTTCCCGCCCACAAACCCGTGAGTGGGTCAGTGAACTGGGTGCCGATCTGGTCATCGATCACAGCCAGCCCCTGAGCGAAGAATTGAAACGCGCCGGCATCGACAGCGTGACCCACGTCGCCAGCCTGACCCAGACCGACCAGCATCTGGTGCAACTGGTCGAAGCCCTCGCGCCGCAAGGCAAACTGGCGCTGATCGACGATCCGAAGTCGCTCGACATCAGCCTGCTCAAGCGCAAGAGCCTGTCGCTGCACTGGGAGTTCATGTACACCCGCTCGCTGTTCGAAACGCCGGACATGATCGAACAGCACAAGCTGCTCAACCGCGTCGCCGAGCTGATTGACGCCGGTACCTTGAAGACCACGCTGGGCGAGCACTTCGGCGGGATCAACGCGGCCAACCTGCGGCGCGCCCATGAGCTGCTGGAAAGCGGCAAGGCCAAGGGAAAAATTGTTTTAGAAGGTTTCTAAACAATAAAAGCCCCGCAGTCGCTCGTCATGCCAGAGCGGTTACGGGGCTTTTTGCCGTCAGTCAGTTGCCTGACCCTTGTCACAATTGCGCGCAGATAGGGGTCTACAATCGAAGCCTCTGCGATACATCTTTTACGCAAGGGAGGTCAGCAATGAAGATCCTGATAAAAGAAGTGGCGAAGTCTCAGTGGCAGGTACGTCTGGACCAGCATGTCGTGACCTTTCGCAGTGAAGCCGAAGCTTTGGCCTTCACGCGCACCCTCGAAGCGCGACTCTGCGCGCCCCACCGGATCCCCGAACCCAGCCAGCAGCGCGCCGCCGGCTGAGCTTTCCAGGCAGGGCTTCAAATCCGGGCTTGCGCCAGCGCCCGGGCATTCTGCAGACGCCGGGTGAGAAGCGCGACGCTTACCACCAGCAACCCGCACAGGCTGATGACCATGGCCATCGGCACGGCGCTGCCATCGTGCAACACACCCACCAATGCAGCTGCCCCGGCGGCAATGCTGAATTGCAGGCAACCGAGCATCGCCGAAGCGCTGCCAGCACGGGCACCCTGACCGTTCATCGCGCAGGCCGAGGCGTTGGGAATGATGCAACCGAGGCTGGCGATGCAGATGAACAGTGGAATCAGCAGCGGCCACAGGGCATCAGGACGCATCTCACTCACCGCCAGCAACGTCAGCCCGGCGAGGAAGTACACCCACACCGCGCGCACCAGCAGAAACGCCGGGCCACGCTTGGCGAGCAGACGCGCATTGACCTGCGCTACCAGAATGAAGCCTGCCGCGTTGGTGCCGAACAGCCAGCCGAAATGCTCGGCCGGTACGCCGTAGAGCTTGATGAACACAAACGGTGAACCGGCGATGTAGGCGAACATCCCGGCGATGGCAATGCCACCGGTCAGGGCATGGCCGAGGTAGACCGAATCCTTGACCAGTCGCGCGTACTGGCGCAATGCGCCGGACAACGGCTGGCGCGGCACGTGGGCCGGCATGCTTTCCGGCAGCCCCAGTGCCACCGCCAGACCCGCCGCCGCACTGAAGCCGGTGAGCACCAGAAAAATCGACTGCCAACCCGTGGTGTTGACCAGCAGCCCACCGAGCATCGGCGCCAGAATCGGCGCCAGGCCCATCACCAGCATCAGCTGGGAAAACACCTTCGCCGAGCCCACCGCGTCGCACTTGTCGGCAACCACCGCCCGGGAAATCACCATGCCCGCGCAACCGCCCAATGCCTGGACGAAACGCGCGCCGATCAGCCATTCCAGATTCGGCGCATAGGCGCAAGCGAATGACGCCAGGGTGAACAGGGCAACGCCGCTGAGCAGCGGAAGGCGCCGGCCGAAACGATCGGAAATCGGCCCGTACGCCAGTTGGCCCAGGGACAGGCCGAGGAAGTACGCCGCCAGCGTCAGCTGAACATGCTGCTCATCGGTGCCGAACGCCAGCGCCATGGCCGGAAACGCGGGTAAATAGAAGTCGATCGCCAAAGGACCGAAGGCGCTCAAGGCGCCGAGTATCAAAATCGTGCGGAAATTCATCAGGCATCCAGGTGGGCAAGTCGCAGCCCGACAGTCTAGCCGTGCCCGGACGCCTTGAACATTCCGATAGCTCGCTAACGATCAATTTCAGACGAGCTTCACCTCATAACCTTCTTCGCGAATCGCTGCGATGACCTGATCGGCATTCAGCGCGCTCTCGACGCCGACTTCTTTGGCTGCCAGGTCGACGCGCACGCTGGCCGCCGGATCCAGAGCCTGCACCGCTTGGGTGATGGCTTTGACGCAATGACCGCAGGACATGCCTTGAACGTTGAACACTTGCATGGGAAAGACTCCTTGAGTGAGGTTGCCGGCAGTCTCGAGCTTGCCACGATGGCAAGGTCAAGTTCTGCGAAAAACTGCCGGGCTGGCAATCGGCGCCGCGCTCGGCCAAGCTGCGTGCATCAATGACTCGAATTCAGGAGATTCAGCCATGCGCTGGTCAGCTTTGAGCCTGTTTGGCTTGCTCAGCCTTTTCGCCGCCGTCCCGCAGGTGCAAGCCGCCGGCGAGGATTACGCGGTACTGATCATTTCCCGCGAGCGCCTCGAAGTTGCGACTTCGTGCGAGATCGGCGTGTACATCGAGGACCAGCTCTCGGCGCGCCTGTTCCAGGAGCAGAGCACTTCGTTCAACCTGCCGCCGGGCAAGGTTTCGCTGCGTTTGAAACTGCTGCCGGGCCAGGCGCCGGGTTGCAATCCCGGCATGCTGGCGCCGGGTTCGCAGGAAGTCGTGCTGCATGCCGGGGATGTGCTGAAGTTCCGCCTGGCGATGAATGCTGAAGGCGTGTACCTGAAGCCGGCTGGCCTGGGTTACTGAGCCAATACCCGACCTGTGGGAGCGCGCCTGCTCGCGAAAGCGCCGGGCAGTCAACATGATTGCTGAATGATGCACCGCA